>JBGAKY010000001.1:0-273276 GCA_044224175.1 Rubrivivax sp.
GCCGCGCGAAAAGGGCGTGCGGCCGGAGCCCTTCAGCGCGATGTCGCGGCGCCGGCCCAGGCGGTCCACCCGTTCGCCCAGCAGCAGCGCGCGGCCGTCGCCCAGCTGCGGCGAGAAGCCGCCGAACTGGTGGCCGGCGTAGGCCTGGGCGATGGGCTCGGCATCGTCGGGCAGCACGTTGCCAGCGAACAGCGCCGCGCCGGTTTCACCGCCCAGCGCGGCCGGGTCCAGGCCCAGCTCGGCCACCAGGTCCTCGTTCAGGTACAGCAGGCGCGGCGCCGGCACGGCGGCCGGCTTCCACGCTGCGTAGAAGCCGGGCAGCTGGCGCGCGTAGGTGTTGTCGAAACCGAAGGCGGGCATCGGGGGCGGGGTGCGATTCGAAGGCCGACAGTGTGCCGGCCTTCGCCTGCCCCCGCTGGCGCCCGGGTCGGGCGCCGAAGGGCTTGCGTCGGGAACTGTATTTTCATACAGTACCTCTCCTGCCCTGGAGAACACCATGCGCTACGCCGAACTCCGATACGTCTACCGCCCGCAGCGCGACCGCGTGCCGCGCTGGCTGCACCGCCTGTGGGTCTGGCTCTGAAGCCCTTCAGCCGCCGCAGCCGCCGTACGTGAGCCGCTTCATCGCCCATCTCAGCCGCCCCTTGCCGTGGACCCTCGTCCCGCCCCTGAAGTCGTCGTCGGCGCTGCCGAAGAGCCGCAGGCTTCGCTGCCGCTGGCCAGCGAAGGCGTCCAGCGCTGGGTGTGGCAGGGCCGCTTCGGCGCCATGCTGATCGAAGTGGTGGAAGGCGCGGTCTACGTCAACGGCCAGCGCGTCGAACCCCATGTGCCCTGAGCGGGTCTACCTGGAAGGCGTGCTCGCGGCTTCGGCGGCACTGCAAGGGAATTCCTCGCGCAGCGCGAAGATCACGGCCCCGCCGCCCGGGCGTTCATGCCGTTCCGGGTGGGCCTTCAGCCACTTCACCACCAGCCGCACGACCTGGTCGTTGTCCATGGTCCTGCGGCCCAGGCAGTACAGCGCCTCTTCCCTGGGCAGCAGCTGGTCGTGCGCCTGCAGCGCGCCGGCAAGGGTGCCCAGGCACAAGCCGCTGTCGAAGCCCGGGCGGCCCGTCAGGCGCGCCTGGCAGGCTTCCAGCAGCACGGCACCGGTCACGCCCTGTGCGCGGCCGGCCAGCGGCGTGCAGGACAGCGCCGCCAGCGCCAGCGTCAGCAGGCGGCTTGCAGGGCTTCGCATCGCGCAGGCAGGGTCTTCAGGCCGCCAGTTCGGCCAGCATCTCGCGCGCACCGCGCCGCTTGGCGCGCGTGGCGTCCTTGCGATAGCGCTCCACCGCTTCGTTGCGCATTTCCACGGCACGCGCCAGCGCGGCGCGGAAGCGCTTGGCGGTGTAGGTGTTCTCGGTGCCGATGTAGATGGAACGGATCATCGGCGTCTCGCCGAAGCGCGGCAGCACCACCGAGAGCACCGCGCTGCGGAACTGCTCGCCTTCGCGCGCCTTGACGATGGGCCCTGAAATGCCGGGCGGCAGCGCGCTGCCCTTGTTCGACATGTTCACGCGCTCCTTCACGCGCACCGGCGCGGGCAGGGTGGCGATGCGCCGCATCAGTTCCTTGGTGGCCAGCTGCAGCGAAGTGTCGGCGCCGGTGCCGTCTGCAGAGCCGTCGGAGAAGAACTTGGTGCCGCCGTAGCGGACCTGCCACCCGTGGGTGGAACGAGAGTCGATGCGCTGGATGTTCTGGGGAACGGTGAAGGACTGGCCTGATGCGATGGTGACGTTTCGGGTCTTCATGGATCTCTGGTCTGGGTCGGGGGGCACTCCCTGACTCGGCGGGCGCATTCTGCGGCACCACGCTTTCGAGCCGTGCCGGACTGCATGGCGGGCAGGTTGAGCCCGCCGCAGGGGCGACGCCTGCGCATTGTAGGCGCTCTGGAATGGGCTTCCCGTTGACCGGGGCGTTAGGCCCCGCCGCCCCGAACTAGCCCGGGATTTCGGGCTCCACCAGCGCCGCCAACTGCGCGAGCGAGTCCTGCCAGCCCAGGTAGCACATCTCCAGCGGGATCATCTCGGGGATGCCCGACTGCTCCACGCTCAGCTCGGTGCCGCAGCTCACGGCCTTCAGCGACACCCTCACCTGCAGCACGCCCGGCAGGTTGGGGTCGTCGAACTTGTCGGTGTAGCGGATCAGCGTGTGCGGCACCAGTTCCACGTATTCGCCGCCGAACGAATGGCCGTTGCCGCTGCCGAAATTGCGGAACGACATCCGGAAGCCCCCGCCCACGCGCGCGTCCATGTGGTGCACGGTGCAGGTGAATCCGTGGGGCGGCAGCCACTTGGCCAGCGCGTCGGCTTCCAGGAAGGCGCGGTACAGCTTCTCGGGCGTGGTGCGCAGCACGCGATGCAGGCGGACGGTACGGTCTGACATGTGCGGTCTCCATTTTCAGAGCCCCTATGGCTCACTTCTCCACGACGACTGGACCCGTTGGCGTTCGACGGCAACGGCACAGGGTCTTCCCGGCCCAGGCAGGGGCCGCGCAGCCGGGCCGGCTCATTCGCGCCGGTTGCAGCGTCCCTGCTTCTCGAACCAGTAGACGATGTTGCCGACGACGACGATGCTGCCCGAGATCACCGCCGAAGCCGCCGCCGTGGCGCCGGCCGCCACCAGCAGGACTGAGCATTCGTTGTTGTGGCAGCCGCCCAGCACCGCGATCTGCACCGGCGCCAGTTCCATCTGGCGCGCATGCACCTGGCAGTCGTGGTCGTAGACGGTGGTGGTGCGCGGCACGAAGACGCAGGCCGAAAGGGCCAGTGGCGCCGCCAGGACGGCCAGGGCACGCCGGCGGCGGCACGCAGCAGGGAAGCTCATGCAGCCGATGCTAAGCCGCCAGCGGCCAATGCCGCGGCCGGTCGCCCAGCGCGCTGCGCTGGCGCAACCAGGCCAGCGCGGCGGCGTTGAACGCGGCCGCGTTCTCGATGTTGCTCAGGTGCCCCGCGTCGGGGACCACGCTCACCGGCGCGCCGCCCATCCTGGCCGCCATCTCGTGGTGCATCGCCACTGGCGTCAGCGGGTCGTCGGCGCCGACGATGAAGTGCGCCGGTGCCGTGATGCGCGAGATGTCGCCCACCGTCACCTGCCCCACGGTGGCCTCGAGCGACTTGATGTAGCTGAACTTGTGCAGCGAAGCGATGCTGTCCACCAGTTGCTGCACATGTTCCGGCTTCGCCTTCGGCCCGGCCAACGAGCGTGCCACCGGCCCGGCGATGTCCTTCGGCTCCTGGCCGGCCAGCAGCGGCGCGCGCCGGCTGTCGACGAAGGCCTGGCGCTGTTCCGCGCTGAACGACTCGAAGCCCTCGTGCGTGTCCACCAGCGACAGCGTCGCGATGCGCTGCGGGTGCAGCAGCGCGGTGCGCATCGCGATGCGACCGCCCATCGACAGCCCCAGCAGGTGCGCACGCTGCACGCCGAAGTGGTCCAGCACACGCAGCACGTCGGCGACGAAGTCGTCGAAGGCGAGCGGGCCTTCGTAGTCGTCGCTGCCGCCGTAGCCGCGCGCGTCCCAGGCCACGCAGGCGAAGTGCGGCGCCAGCGCCGGCAGGTTGGCGCGCCAGTTGGTCCGGTTGCCGCCGATGCCGTGCATGAACAGCAGCAGCGGCCCGGCGCCCGCAAGGTCCACGGCCAGGCCGGGCGTCCCGGGGATCCGATAGCTCAGGGGTTCCATCGTGCGGGCTCCTTGCAGCGGGCTCAAAGCCCCAGGTAGGCCTTGCGGATGCGCGGATCGTGCATCAGCTCCTCGGCCGGGCCTTCGGCGGCGACGCGGCCGTTCTCCACCACATAGGCCTGGGTCGACGCGGCGAGCGACTGCCGCACGTCCTGCTCGGCCAGCAGCAGCGTCAGCCCTTCGCCCACCAGCCGGCGCACCAGCTGGAAGATGGTGGCCGACATCAGCGGCGACAGGCCCAGCGTCGGCTCGTCCAGCAGCATCAGCTTCGGCTGCGACATCAGCCCGCGGCCGATGGCCAGCATCTGCTGTTCGCCACCCGAAAGCGTCGAAGCCGCCTGGCCGGCGCGTTCCTCCAGCCGCGGGAAGACGTGGAACACATGGTCCAGCGAACGCTGCCGCTCGGGCCGCGCCCGGGGGTTGATCGCGCCCAGGCGCAGGTTCTCGCGCACCGTGAGCGACGGGAACACCATGCGGCCTTCGGGCACCAGCACCAGGCCGGCCAGCACCCGCTCGTGCGGCGGCATCGTGGTGATGTCCTGCCCCAGGAAGGACAGCCGCCCTTCGCGCAGCGGCAACAGCCCGGCCAGGGTCTTCATCAGCGTGGTCTTGCCGGCGCCGTTGCTGCCCAGCAGCGCCGTCACGCCGCCCGGCGCCACCGCCAGGCTCAGGCCGTGCAGGATCTGCGTGGCGCCGTAGCCGCCGACCAGGCCTTGCGCTTCGAGCATGGCGCCGCTCATGGCGCATGCCCGAAGTAGACCGCCGCCACCTGCGCGTCTTCGCCGATCTGCGACGGCGTGCCTTCGGCGATCTTCTGCCCGTGGTGCAGCACCACGATGCGCTCGCACAGGTCCATCAGGGCCCGCATCACGTGCTCGATGACCAGCAGCGTGAGGCCGCGCTTCGCGTGCAGCGCGCGCACCGTGTCCAGCATCTGCGCCACTTCGGTGGGCGTGAGGCCGGCCATCACCTCGTCCAGCATCACCAGGCGCGCGCCGGTGGCCACGGCGCGGGCGATCTCCAGCCGTTTCTGGCCCGACAGCGTCAGCGTGGAAGCGGGTTGGTCGGCCTGCGCCTCGAGGCCCGTCTCCTCCAGCACCGACTGCGTGGCCGCGTCGGCCGCTGCCGCGTCGCGGCACATCGCGTGGCCGAACATCGCCGCCGTGCGCAGGTTCTCGCGCACGGTCATCGCCGGGAAGGGCTTGACGATCTGGAAGGTGCGCGCCACGCCCAGCCGGCACACCTGGTCGGGCCGCAGGCCGACGATCGAGCGGCCTTCGAAGCGGATGTCGCCCGCGTCCGGCTTCGCGTTGCCGGCGATCAGGCTGAAGAGGGTGGTCTTGCCGGCGCCGTTGGCGCCCATCACGCCGACGATGGCACCGGCGGCCACCTCGAAGCCCACGGCTTCCAGCGCCGTGAGGCCGCCGAAGCGCTTGCCCAGGCCTTCCACCTTCAGCAGCGTCACGGCGCCGCCCCGCCGCGGCGGCGCAACTGCTGCGCCAGCCCCAGCACGCCGCCAGGCACGAACAGCACGAAGAAGAACAGCACCGTGCCCAGGATGATCATGTACAGCAGCGGCGCATGCGCCCACAGCAGTTCGGACAGCAGGCCCAGGAACAGCACGCCCAGCACCGGGCCGCGCGTGTCGTCGCCGCCGCCCAGCAGCGCCATCGCGATCACGGTCACCGAGATCATCGGGTCGAACACCTGGCCGACAACGAAGTAGGTGGAGCGAAGCGCCATCACCGCCCCCACCATGCCCGGGATGGCCGCCGAGAGCACGAAGGCCGCGAGCTTGTAGCGCGTGACCGGCACGCCCAGCGTCTCGGCGGCTTCCTCGTTCTCGCGCACCGAGCGCAGGCCGTGGCCGAAGCGGCTGTTCGAGACATAGCCCAGCAGCCCCAGCGCCGCCGCCGCCAGCGCCGCCATCAGCGTGTAGATGACGATCAGGTCGGGCGCGCCGAAGAGGATGCGCGCCGCCATGCCCATGGCCGACTCGGCGGCGATGATCAGGTAGCGCACCAGCTCGGCGAGCCCGAAGGTCAGGATCACGAAGTACGGTCCCTTCACGCGCAGCACCGGCCCGCCCACCAGCGCGGCGAACAGTGCCGCCGCCACGCCGGCCAGAGGGATCGAGGCCCAGAGGGGGATCACGCCCCAGCTGGCCACCACCAGGTAGGCGCCCAGGCCGTAGAACACCACGTGGCCGAGCGAGACGTAGCCGGTCAGCTTGGACAGCACGCACCAGCTGGGCGTGAGCGCCAGCCACATCAGCAGCGTGAGGCCGACGCCCAGCGTGTACTCGTTGCCGACGAAGGGCAGCGCTGCGAAAGCGGCGGCGCCCAGCGCCCAGGGCAGCGCATGCAAGGGCTTCACGTCAACGCGCTCCGGCGCGACGCGCGAGCAGGCCGTTCGGGAACAGCAGCAGCGCGCCGACGAAGGTGCCGTACAGCAGCACCGAACGCCAGTTGGCCGAAGTGAGCGCGACGCCGTAGGTCTCGATCGCGCCCAGCAGCAGCGCCGCCACCAGCCCGCCCATCACGTTGCCCAGGCCGCCGAGGATGATGACGATGAAGCCGGCGATCGTGAACGGGAAGCCCGAGAAGGGCGAGAACTGCTCCAGCATCGACACCAGCACGCCGGCCAGCGCCGCGCTGCCGAAGCCGGCCGCGAAGGCCAGCCACTGCACGCGGTCGACGTCGACGCCGACGATGAGCGCCGCCTCGCGCCTTTCGATCACCGCTCGCATCGCCAGCCCCGCCACGCTGCGCGACAGGTACAGCGCC
The DNA here is from genome assembly GCA_044224175.1 of Rubrivivax sp. Lineage (GTDB taxonomy): Bacteria > Pseudomonadota > Gammaproteobacteria > Burkholderiales > Burkholderiaceae_C > Rubrivivax. Next base: position 6,502 of record JBGAKY010000001.1, read on the forward strand.
GCACCCACGCAGCAGGCGCCGGCCACCAGCAGCGCCGCCAGCCGATTGCCCGTCATCGAGATGGCGCCCAGGTGCCACACCTCGCCCAGGTACGAATAGGCGCGGTTGTTCGGCGTGAAGGCCAGCGCGGCGGCGTTCTGCATCACGATCGACAGGCCGAAGAACAGCAGCAGCGAGTTGCCTTCCACGCGCCCCGCATTGGCCAGCGTCACCCCCGCCAGCAGGCGGCGGAACACGCCACGGTACAGCGCCACGCCCAGCGCGGCGCCGGCGGCCGCCACCACGGGCGCGGCCACCAGCGGCGAAACGCCGGCCAGCGTGAAGGCCCAGAAGCCGCCGTAGGCGCCCAGCATGACGACGTCGCCATGGGCGACGTCGAGCATGCGCATCGTGCCGTAGACGAGGTTCAGCCCCAGCGCCACCAGCGCGTAGAGCGACCCCGTGACGAGCGCCGCGAACAGCAGCTGGCCCGACAGCAGGGTCTCGATCAGCTGCATCCGGTGTTTACCAGCCCTTCTTCGCCTCGTACTTGCCGGTGGCGATGGAGGCCGGCCACACGATCTGCAGCTTGCCCTTCTGGTACTGCACGAAGGCGGTTGGCGTGATCGTGTTCTGCACCCCTTCGAACTTGACCTTGCCGTTGATGGTGTCGAAGGTCTCGCTGGAGATGGTGGCGCGGATCTTCTCCTTGTCCAGCCCGTTCTTGGCCACCGCGGCTTCCAGGATTTCCAGCGACATCCAGGCCAGCGCCGAGTTCAGGTAGTCGGGGTCCTCGCCGAACTTCTTCACGTAGCTGTCGTAGAAGGCCTGGCTGCCCTTCCAGTCGGCGCGCGGCGACCAGTGGGCGATGGTGACCACGCCTTCGGCCGAGGCCGCGCCCACCGCCTTCGGGAAGAAGGCGTCGCTGGGGCCGATGGCGACGAACTGGAACGGCGAGTTCAGCCCCAGCTCCTTCGCCTGCTTGGCGTAGAGCACCGAATCGCCCGGGTAGGCCAGCGCCAGCACCGCGTCCACGTTGGCCTGCTTGGCCTGCGTGAGGGTGGCGGTCATGTCCTTCACGTCGGGCGGGTACTCGGTGGAGAGCTTGATCTCGATGCCGGCCTTCTTCAGCTCGGGCTCGAGGAAGTTCTTGATCTCCTTGGTGAAGGGCAGCACGTTGGCCAGCACCACCACCGACTTCACGCCCTGCGCCTTCAGCATCGCGGTGAGCTCGGCGCCGATGCGGTCCGGAATGGCCGAGGTGGGGAACCAGATGTAGCCCGGCTTCACCTGCCGCAGCGCCACCGAAGCGGCGGTGTTGCCGACGACCGGGAACTTGTACTTCTCCAGCACCGGCGCGATGGCGATGTGGAACGGCGTGCCCCAGGGCGCCAGCAGCAGGTCGACCTTGTCGTCGGTGATCAGCTTCTCGTAGATGCGCACCGCCTGATCGGGCTTGCTCTGGTCGTCGTAGGTGACGAACTCGACCTTGCGCTTCGTGCCGCCCACGTTCATGCCGCCGCGTGCGTTGACCTGCTCGCGCCACAGCTCGTAGGTGTTCAGCTGCGAAGGCGTGGCGTTGGCCAGCATGCCGGTGCGCGCCATCGAGAAGCCTATGCGCAGCGGCTTGTCGGCCTGCGCGAAAGCCGCGCCGCCGGCCAGCGCCAGCGCCGCGGCCACCGTGACGGTGCGACGGGTGAATCCCTCTCCTGTGCTCATGCTGCTCCTCCGGTGGTGGGCGAAAGCGTGCCCGGTTGATGCATCCAGCGCGCCACGCGCGCCGGCCAGCCGCCTGCTTCGCCGCAGGCGACACTGGCGTCGAAATGGTCCGCGCCCGGCAGAACGTCGGTCTGCACGGGCACGTTCGCGGCGCGCAGCGCCTGCGCGAACTCGGCGGCCTGCGTCTGCAGGTGCGGGAAGTCCTTCTCGCCCCAGGTCAGGTAGAACGGCGGGCAGGCCGCGGGCTGCAACTGGCGCAGCGGGCTGGCGGCTTCATCCGCGGCCGTGCCCAGGAAGCGCGGGCGCTGGGACAGGCCGCTGCCTTCGCCGAAGCGGTAGACGCCGCTCACCGGCAGGCAGCCGGCCAGGGCGTCGGCAGGCAGGCCGCGTGCGCGGCGCCACTCGCCGTTCACGGCCAGCAGTGCCGCATAGTGGCCGCCGGCCGAGTGACCGCCGACGCAGACCCGGTCGCCGGTGTGCTTCAGCACCCAGGCCACCGCGTCGGCGCAGTCTTCGAAGCCGGTCGGGAACAGGTGCTGCGGCGCCAGCCGGTAGCCGGCGTTGACCAGCGTGACGCCCTGCTCGACGAACGCCGGGGCCATGAAGGCCATCCACTCCTTGTAGCCGTTGGTCCAGCCGCCCCCGTGGAAGAACACGAGCGTGATGCCGGCCGGCTTCGCCGCGCGGAAGATCGCCAGCGACTGGCAAGGGTCCGCCCCGTACGCGGCTTCCTCGCCATGGAGTCCGCGCCCCAGCGTCAGCACCCGGTCGTGGTACTTCGCGCCCAGCGGCGACAGCGGCTCCTGCGGCGGGTACTGCTCGATGTTCATGCGCCCCTGGACCCGATCGCGTCCAGCACCCGTTCGCCGGTGAGCGGCAGTTGCCGCATTCGCACGCCGGTGGCATGCGTCACCGCGTTCGCGATCGCCGCCGCCACCGCGTTGATGCCGATCTCGCCCACGCTCTTGGCGCCGAAGGGGCCCGAAGGCTCGTGCGTCTCGACGATGATGGACTTCAGCGTCTCCGGCAGTTCGGCGAAGGTGGGGATCTTGTAGTCCATCAGCGTCGGGTTGGCCAGGCGCCCGCCGTCCCACACCATCTCTTCGGTGAGCGCGTAGCCCATGCCCTGCACGAAGGCGCCTTCGATCTGCCCGCTCACCATGGTCGGGTTGATCGCGCGGCCCACGTCGCAGGCCGACCAGGCGCGCGTGACGCGTGTCTTGCCGGTGAGCATGTCGACCTCGACCTCGGCCACCGTGGCGTTGAAGCTGAAGATGCCGATCTGCTGGAACGGCAGCCCGGTGGCCGCGGCGCGCTTGGGGTCCAGCGTCTTCTGGTCGAACACCCAGGTGTGCGATCCGATGATGGGCCCGCCGGCCGCCCAGTGCGCACGGCCGGAAATGGCGGCGAAGCTGACCGCCATGTCGGGCACGCCCTTCACGCCCACCACGCCGCCGGGGCGCAGTTCCAGGTCGTCGACGGCGCATTCCAGCATCTCGCCGGCCTGCGCCTTCAACTTCTTCTCCACCTCGGCCGCGGCGCCCACCACCGAGGTGCCGGTCACGTAGGTCACGCGGCTGGCGGTGGTGCCCCAGTTGTAGGGCGATCCGTCGGTGTCGGGGCTGGCGATGGCCACGTTCGCCACCGGCACCTTCAGCGCTTCGGCGCAGATCTGCGTCAGCACGGTGTTGCTGCCCTGGCCGATGTCGACCGCGCCGGTGTTCAAGAGCACGCTGCCGTCTTCGAGCACGCGCACGATGGCGCCCGAAGCCAGCAGGCCGCTGATGTGCGCCGTGACGGCCACGCCCAGGCCGCGCCGCAGCTCGCCGGTGGGCGCGGCGCCGCGCGCCGCGGCCCAGCCCGATTCGCGTTCCACCGCGTCCAGGCATTGCGCGATGCCGTTGCTGGCGATGGGCTGGCCGCAGAACCAGCGTGCGCCTTCGCCTTTCAGGTTGTTCCGCCGCATGACCACCGGGTCCAGCCCCAGCTGCGCGGCGATCTCGTCGATCTGCTGTTCGGAAGCGAAGGTGACCTGCGGCACGCCGAAGCCGCGGAAGGCACCGAAGCGCATGCGGTGCGTGTAGGCCACGCGGCCGTGCGCGTGCACGTGCGGGATCTCGTAGGGCCCGGCGTTCATCAGCAGCGCGTAGCCCAGCACGCCGGGGCTGTCGTCGCCGTAGGCGCCACCGTCGAGCAGCAGCTCCACCTCGCGCGCCACCAATGTGCCGTCGCGCCTGGCGCCGGTGCGCATGCGGATCACCATCGGGTGGCGCGCGCGCACGGTCTCGAAGTCTTCCTCGCGCGAGAGGATCAGCTTCACGCTGCGCCGGGCCTTCAGCGCCAGCTTCACCAGCGCCGGCTGCACGTGCGCTTCCATCTTGTTGCCGAAGCCGGCGCCCACGCGCGGCGTCTGGCAGCGCAGGCGCGTCATCGGCAGGCCCAGCGCTTCGCACACGTTGGCCTGGACGCGGAAGACCGACTGGTTGGCCGACCACAGCGTGACGCGGCCCTGCGCGTCGACCTCGGCCAGCGCGCCGCAGGGCTCCAGCGACAGGTGCGCCTGCGCCTGGGTGCGGAAGGTGCCTTCGACGACCACGTCGCACTGCGCCCAGGCGCTGTCGGGGTCGCCTTCGCGCAGCGAGGTGCGCGAGCACAGGTTGCCGCCGGTGCCGGCGTCGAACACCTTGATGTAGCTGGCCGCGTCGTCGTGCACCAGCGGCGCGCCGGGCTCCAGCGCCGCCGCCGGTTCCAGCACCGCGGACAGCGGGTCGTAGTCGACACGCACCAGGCGGGCGGCGCGGCGCGCGATCTCTTCGGTGTCGGCCGCCACGGCGGCGACGATCTCGCCGACGTAGCGCACCTTGCCCTGGGCCAGGGCGGGCTCGTCCTTGATGAAGGCGCCCATGCGGTGCGCCGGGTCCAGGTCGTCGCCGGTGACGATGGCCCGCACGCCGGGCAGTGCGAGCGCCGCCTTCAGGTCGTAGCCCTTGATGCGGGCATGGGCATGCGGGCTCTGCACGATGGCGCCGTGCAGCAGCCCGGGGCGCTGCAGGTCGGCGATGAACTGCGCGCGGCCGGTGAGCTTCTCGTCGGATTCGAGCTGCGCGATGCTGGCACCGACGGCGTTGAGGTCGCTCATGCGCGCGCTCCCGACAAGGCCGCGGCGGCCTGCTGCACCGCCTGCACGATCTTCGCGTAGCCGGTGCAGCGGCACAGGTTGCCCGACAGTGCCTGCCGCACCGCCGCTTCGTCGGGCTGCGGGTTCGCCGCCAGCAGGGCGTCGGCCGCGACCAGCATGCCCGGGGTGCAGAAGCCGCACTGGAAGGCACCACTGGCCGCGAACGCACGCTGCAGCGCCTGCATGCGCGGCTCGTCGTTCAGGCCTTCCAGCGTGCGCACCTCGGCGCCGGCGCATCCTTGAGCCAGGCTCAGGCAGGCGCGCATGGGCCGGCCGTCGATGCTCACCGTGCAGGCGCCGCACACGCCCTGGTTGCAGCCGCGCTTGGCCGCGGTGAGGCCCAGGCGTTCGCGCAGCACGGTGAGCAGCGTGTCGGGCAGCGCCGCGTCGACCGGACGCGCTTCGCCGTTGACCTGCAGCGTCAGGTTCATGCGGCCTCCTTCGCGGCGGCTTCCGCGGCGCGCACGGCGCGCTTGAGCAGGCCGGGGATCAGGCGGCGACGGTAGTCGGCGCTGCCGCGCACGTCGTCCAGCGGGTCGGCCTGCGCCTGCAAGGCTTCGGCGGCACGGGCGATGGCGGCGTCGCTGCGGTCCTTCGTCAGCAGCGCGTTGGCGTCGTCGGAAGCCAGCGGAGTCGGCCCGCAGGCGCCGACCGCCACGCCGAGGCGGCCGTCGGCGGCGAGCGAGGCGGCGACCGAAGCCGTGGCGTAGTCGCCCGCCACGCGCGCATGCTTCACGTAGACGCCGGCACCGCCCGGCGCGGCAGCGGGCAGCAGCACGGCGGCGACGATCTCGCCCGGCGCCAGCGCCGTGACGTACCAGTCGACAAAGAACTCGCGCGCGCTCACCGTGCGCCGGCCAGCGGCGGAGGCGATCTCCACCCGCGCTCCGGCCGCCACCAGCGCCGGCGGGTAGTCCAGTCCGGGGTCGGCAAAGGCGATCGAGCCGCCGATCGTGCCCATGTTGCGCACCGTGGCGTTGGCGATCTGGCCCGCCGCAGAACGCAGCACCGCGTTCGCGCCCGTCAGCGCGGCCGAGGCCGCGGTCTCGCGGTGGCGCGTGAAGGCGCCGATGCGAACCCCGCCGTCGGGAGCGGGACTGATGCCCTGCAGTTCGGCGATGCCGGCCAGGCTGACCAGCGCCTTCGGCTCGACGACGCGCGCGTTCATCATCGACACCAGCGTGGCGCCGCCGGCGATGGGCTTGGCATCGGGGTCCTGCGCCAGCAATGCGGTCGCCTCGGCGAGCGTGGCCGGGCGGTAAAGGCCTTCGAGCGCGGCCATCGTCAGTGCCCCCCGTTGGCGGCCGGCCGCAGCAGGCCGCGCAGCCAGCCCAGCAGCGCCTGCCACCAGGACAGCCGCGCCACCACCGGCGGGGCCGGCGGTGGCATCAGCGCCTCGGCTTCCTGCAGCTTCTTCTGCAGGTTCGCCGCGAACTCGTCGCCCAGGCTCTGCGCCTTCTTCTTCATCATGCCCAGCGCGAAGCGGCCCAGGCGGCCGGTGACGGCCACGTCGGAGCGGTAGGCCACCAGCGTGCCGTTGCCTTCGGCCGGCTGCAGCGTCACCGTGGTCTCGGCCTGCAGCGTGCTGGCCTGGCCGCCTTCTTCGCCGCGGGTGGTGGCGCGCACTTCGCTGTCGCTGCGGTGCGTGACTTCCACCTGCAGGTCGAAGCGGGCGTTGATCCCGGCCAAGCCCACCGCCACCAGGGCGCGATAGCGCTTGTCGTCGATCGGTTCCAGCGTCTCGCAGCCCGGCAGGCAGGAAGCGACCAGCCGCACGTCGAACAGGTGCTTCATCAGCGCCTGCGGCGGTGCCGCCACCGGGAACTGCCCTTCGATCAGCATCGGGGGTCCGTCAGCGGCGCTCGCGCGCGACCACCATCTTCGGGTCGACGATGCGGCCCTCTTCCACCACCACCTGGCCGTCGAGCGCGATGGTGCAGTTGCGCATCGGCACGTCGTAGTGGCCGCGCGTGGTGCGCTTGCCGCCGCCCTGGCTGTTCGGGCCAGTGCTGAACAGGAAGTTGCCGGGGAAGCTGCGCGCCGCGGCACGCGAGCGTTCCGGCGAATCGCCGTGCAGCGCCAGCGAATCCCAGCGGCACTGCGGGTTCAGGCCCCAGCCCAGGTGCGACACCGCGTAGGGGTCGCGGTCGTCGGCGTGTTCCTTGCCTTCGGCCAGCCAGTCGCGCATGAGGGTGGCGTCCAGCCCGCCTTCGATCTTCGTGATGTGGCCTTCGCGCACTTCCAGGTCCACCCGGTCCTGGATGTAGCGGCAATACGGGAGGATGACGATGTCGCCCGGCATGAAGACGACGCGGCCGTTCGCGCTGCCTTCGTTCGGGAAGGTGTGCAGCAGGCCGACGCCCCAGTGGTCGAACCGACCCGGTTCGTCGGCCATGCCGTACTGGCTCATCACCGGGTATTCGCCGCAGCGGTACGTGAGGTCGGTGCCCGCCTTGCTGGTGACACGCACCTCCTTCGTCTTCGCGTAGACCGCGTGCGCGTGCAGTACCGCTTCCTTCAGGCCCGGCGGGCTCTGCAGCTGGAACAGGTCGTCCGGCGCGTCGATGATCATCTGCACCCGCACGCCCTTGGCCTGCACCTCGCGCAGCCACCTGGCGAACAGCGGCACGTGGAAGATCAGGATCATGTCGCACAGCGACAGCGCTTCCAGCGTGCCCTTGCACTTGCCGATGGTGGGCACGCCCACCTTGGTCCAGCCCGGGATGGCGTTGACGCACATCTCGTAGATCTCGAAGCCGGACTCCTCGGCGGCGGCGAAGGCGGCCTGGATGTATTCACGCCGCGTGCCGAGGTCGCTGACGATGGCCACCGTCTGCCCCGGGCCCACCTTGCACAGTGCGAACTGCTTGCGGAACAGCGCCGTCAGGCGCGCCGGGTTCAGTTCCTGCGATCGGATCGCTGCTTCCATGCGCGGGGACTCCTTCACGTATTGCAAATCACTCTAGGTTCGGGTTTGATCCATGTCAATAGTGAATGCCATTCGTTAATGTGGGCACCGACCCGACGGACACGCGAAAACCCGCATGACCCAGAGCAAGAAGGCCGACGTGCGCGCGGCCATCCTGGAAGCCGCCTTCCGCCTGTTCAGCGAACGCGGCTACAGCGAGACCACGCTGCCGCAGATCGCGCGCCAAGCCGGCATCTCCAGCGCCAACGTGTACGTCTACTTCCGCGGCAAGCTGGACATCCTGTTCACGCTCTACGGGCCATGGCTGGCGGAACAGCTGGACCGTATCGAAGCCGCGCTGGCCCGCATCGAGGACCCCGCGCGCCGCATCGAACGCCTGCTGCTGGCGCTGTGGCGCGACCTGCCGCAGGCCAGCAATGGCTTCGCCAACAACGTGATGCAGGCGCTCTCCACGACAGGCGCCAGCGGCGACTACGACCCCGCGCTGCGACACATGTTCGAACGCCGCGTCGCCGGCTGGCTGGCGCAGGCGCTGCCTTCCGACGCCGACGCCAGCAAGGTGGCCAGCGTGGCGCTGATGGCCTTCGACGGCTTCGCGATGAACGCCCGCCTGCCACACGGCCTGCGCTGCACGCCGGCGATGGCGCGCGCGCTGGCGCGCGCCTGGACACGCTAGCCTGAGGCCACCGGACGCCCGCCGGTTCACTCCCGGACCGGAGGTGTCGGCATCGAAAGCCGGCCTTCAACCGGACGAAACGGGGCGCAAACGCGGCAGAAACGGGGAATAGCGCGAACGGTCGCCACCGCGGCCGCCGCCGGTGGTACAGAGCCTTCCACGGGCCGCATCCGGCCTGAAGGAGGACCCTGCCCATGCACGCACCGCTTCGTCGCCTGATTGCCACCGCCCTGGCCGCCGCCGCCCCGGCCGCCTGGAGCGCCACCTTCGACATCGTGCCCTACCTGGCGCTCGGCCCGGGCAACTGGGGCGTGCTGCAGGACACCGCCAGTGGGCAGCTCAGCGGCTACGTCGTCAGCGTCAACGCCGCCGGCCAGCTGGCCCAGACCTGGTACCGCTACGACGGCAGCTCCTGGGTCTTCGACTCGGCCGAGCTCTTCAGCGTCAGCGCGCGCCGCGTCAGCTACCTGGGCTTCGACGACGGCAGCGCGACCTGGCTGTTTGAGCCGGCCTTGACCTTCGCGCGCAAGGTGGCCGTCGGCGACGCCGTGGTCTACAAGGGCGGCGTGCGCAACCAGACCACCGGCGAGCTGGTCGCGACCACCGGCGCCATCAGCTTCACCGCCGAAGCGCTGAGCGCCAGCGTGCCGGCAGGGTCGTTCAGCAACTGCATCAAGGTGCGCAACTACAGCTACCAGGCGGGCCAGTCGCGCGATTCGGTCTCCATCAGCTGCCCGCACCGCAACGAGGTGCGCACCTGGTACACCAAGATCAAGGACACGGCCGACCCGCAGGTGGAGAACACGGCCGAGAACCACAACCTGATCATGATCCAGGGCGGCGACGCGAACCCGCCCTTCCCCTGAGCCCTACTCCAGCACGCCCAGGTCCACCACCTCGAAGGCCCAGAAGCCCAGCAGCACGTGGGACAGGGCCACGCCCGCCAGGCTGCCCTGGCGGGCGTACATCCAGCCCCAGAACAGGCCGGCCACGAAGGCCGTGACCGCCAGCCCGGGCGAGACGTACAGGTGGGCGGCCGAGAAGATGACGTTGGCGCCCACCACGGCCAGCACCTGCCGCCAGCGCCCGGTGAGGAAGTGCGACAGCGAGCCCTGGACGCCGCCGCGGTAGATCAGCTCCTGCAGCGGCGCGAACACCACGTAGGCCAGCGCCAGCGCCGGATCGAAGCCGCTGGCCGGCAGGCCCGGCGGCGGCGGGCTGAACATCTGGATCAGCGGCAGGCCGTGCATCGCCGGCACCCAGGTCACGAGCGCCCACTTCAAGAGCAGCGTGCCCGCCATCAGCGGCAGCGTGAACAGCAGCGACTCGCGCAGGTGGCGCCCCGCGTTCGCGGTGGTGAGGCCGAAGAAGCGCGCCGGGTAGCCCGAGACGCGAACGAAGACGGCCATGATGGCGCAGCACACCACGATGGCCGGCACGGTGACGAACTCGCTGTGGCCCAGCGCCTGCTTCACCTGGATCGCCGTGCCCAGCACCCACGTGTAGAGCGTGTAGGCCAGCATCAGCAGCAGCGTGAAGCGGCCCATCACGGCGCGCGTGCGTTCCTCGGCCAGCGCGCGGTCGGCGGCGGCCGCGGCGGCGGCACTCGAGGTGCGCAGCCGTTCGGCCACCAGCGCGCCGATGTCCACCAGCACCGGCACCAGCGAAGGCCGCGCCTCGGCCTGGCTCACGATGTGCGCCAGCGGCAGCACCAGGCAACGCACCGGCCCTTCGGCGCGCACGGTGGCCGAACGCGGCACGCGGTCGACTGGTTGATGAGGTGCTGCTCGCCGCTGTCGCCGCGCTTGAGCACGCGCGCGCGGCCGCGCTCCAGCACCAGCAGGTCGTGCGGCGGCTCGCCTTCGCGCACCAGATCTTCGCCGTCGGCATGGTCGCGCCAGACACTGTGGCCGGCCAGCGCCGCCAGATCGCCTTCGTCGCAGCGGCTGAAGATGGGGCAGCGGCGCAGCAGCGCGCAGGCTTCGGGGTCGGGGTGGGGCGAATCGGCCATGGTGGTCAGGCGGTACTCACGGCATGGCGTGGCAGGCGCAGCAGGGCCGGCGCGCTCAGCAGCATCAGCCCGGCCGCCACGGCCAGCGCACGCTCCAGCGCGGCGCGCGCGTCGGCGGGTGCGCCCGCGCCGCCGGCCAGGTGGCCCACCAGCAGGCTGCCGCCGAGCAGGCCGACGTCGGTGATCCACGCCACCGCCCCTTGCGCCAGGCCCTGGGCGTCGCGCGGCAGCGCGCGCGCCGCGGCATAACGCAGCGGCCCGCCGGACAGCATGCCGACGCCGAAGCCCAGCGCCGCGCCGCCCGCCGCGAAGCCCAGTCGCCCGGCCGGCGCCAGTGCGGCGAGCAGCAGCCCGCCCAGGCCCAGCGCCAGCCCCAGCAGCGCCAGGCGGCGCGCGCCCTGGCCGTCCAGCCAGCGGATCACCGCCGCCGTGGCCGCCAGCCCGCCCAGCAGCAGCGGCACCATCAAGGGCGCGGTCTGCTTCAGGTCCAGGCCCAGCCGGGTCGCGGCCAGCGTGGGCATCCACACCAGGGCCGACTGACCGATGCCGGTGCCCAGCGCCAGCAGCACCACCGGCCGCATGCGGCGGCCGAAGGCCAGCTGCCAGGGGCGCGGCGGACCGGCGCGGCCGGTGGCCGGTGCCGCGGGCAGCGGCGCCAGCAGGGACAGCAGCGCCAGCGCCGCACCGAAGGCGAACGCGCTGCGCCATCCCAGTTGCAGCAACCAGGGTGTGCCCAGGGTGGCGGCCATGTAGGTCAGGCCATAGGCCATCGACAACTGCCCCAGCAGCCGGCCATGCTGATCGCCCGGCCAGTGCATCACCACCACCGCGGCCGCCAGCGGCAGCAGCGGGCCGTGCGCCAGGCCCTGCAGCACACGCGCGACCAGCACGCCCGCAGGGGCCGGCAGCACGCAGGCCAGGCCGCCCGCCAGTGCGGCCAGCAACAGGCAGCCGCGCAGCAGGCGCGCCGGGCTGCGCCGGCGCGCAGCCAGCGCAGCGAGCGGCACCGAGACCAGCGTCGCCGCCACGAAGGCCGACAGCAGCCAGGACGCCTGCAGCGCCGAAGCGCCGGTGGCCGTGCGCATGGCCGGCAGCACGTAGCCCACGGCTCCGGCCTCGAAGCCGGCGGTGATGGCCGCGCCCAGCAGCGCCAGGCGCCGCCGGGCCATGTCGTCGCGCGGATCGGTCGGGGCGGCGGGCGGGGCGCTCATGTGGGGCACCGAGTGTAGGGGCGGTGTCGGCCGGCCCTATGCTTCAGTCCCATGTCACGCACGATCTTCGACAGCCCGCGCCTGCAACCGGTGCTGCGCGCCTTCTCGCGCCGCGTGCTGCGCCTGCTGGGCTGGCGCGTGGAAGGCGAACTCTCGCCACGCGCCGAACGATGCGTGGTGGTGGCCGCGCCACACACCAGCAACTGGGACTTCCCGTACACGCTGCTGGGTGCCTTCGCGCTGGGCATGCGCATCCGCTGGCTGGGCAAGGCCTCGCTGTTCCGTGCCCCTTTCGGCGGCCTGATGCGCTGGCTGGGCGGCATCCCGGTCGACCGCGACCGCGCCAACAAGCTGGTGGGTGGTTCGGTGCAGGCGCTGAAGAACGCCCCCGGGCCGATGCAGCTGGTGGTGGCGCCCGAAGGCACGCGAAGCCGCACGAAGGAATGGAAGCTCGGCTTCCACCACATCGCTCGCGGTGCCGGGCTGCCCATCCAGCTGTCGTATCTGGACTGGGGCCACCGCGTCTGCGGCCTGGGCCCGCTGGTGGAGCCGGGTGATGACGTGGAAGCCGACATCGCGGCCATCCGCGCCTTCTATGCACCCATCCGCGGACGCAATGCAGACCAGTTCGACCCCGGTTGAGCGGGCTTGTCGCAGGCCTGTCGCCGGTTTGACCCCGCTTGCCGCGGGCCGGGATAATCCGCAGCTTCGCCTTTCGACGGCCCTGCGATGACACCCGCGCCCAGGCGCTGGCCTTCGCCGTCCGAGCTTCGCACCTAGCGCCACAGGTCGCAGCCGGTCGGTGGGGGCCCGGCACACACCCATCCACCTTCCGGAGATCCTCCGCCTGCGCCGCCGGCGGGAGGGAAGCGACCCATGAACACCCAACGCCTCAACGGCTTCGCGCAGCGCCTGGGCCCCGGCCTCATCACCGGCGCCGCCGACGACGACCCCAGCGGCATCGCCACCTACTCGCAGGCCGGCGCGCAGTTCCGCTTCGGCCTGGTGTGGACGCTGCTGCTGACCACGCCGCTGATGATCGGCATCCAGATGCTCTCGGCCCGCATCGGCTGGGTCACGGGCGAAGGCCTGGCCGCCAACATTGCCAAGCTGTGCCCGAGGGGGCTCACGCTCACGCTGGTGGGCCTGCTGGTGGTGGCCAACACCATCAACATCGCGGCCGACATCGGCGCCATGGCCGAGGCCCTGCGCCTGCTGGCCGGCGGCCACCACACGCTGTACCTGCTGGGCTTCGGCGCGCTGTCCATCCTGGGGCAGGTGTTCTTCTCGTACGAGCGCACGGTGCGCGTGCTGAAGTGGCTGACGCTGGCGCTGTTCTCGTACTTCGCGGTGCTGCTGTCGGTGCAGGTGCCGTGGAAGCAGGCCTTCCACGAATCGCTGCGGCCCTGGCAGTTCGTGCCGCCAGGCCTGGCGCCCGACGACTACGCGGCCATGGTGGTGGCGGTGCTGGGCACCACCATCAGCCCCTACCTCTTCTTCTGGCAGGCCGCGCAGGAGGTGGAAGACAACCACCGCCGGCCCGAAGCCGCGCAGCTGCGCGGCCACCCGGCGTACGCGGCCGAGCACCTGCTGCGCATCAAGCAGGACACCTGGGTCGGCATGCTGTTCTCGAACGCGATCGCGCTGTGCATCGTCATCGCCACCGCGGTGACGCTGAACCAGCAGGGCATCACCAGCATCCAGACCGCCGCGCAGGCGGCCGAGGCATTGCGTCCGGTGGCGGGCGAATTCGCGTTCGCGGTGTTCGCGCTCGGCATCGTCGGCACCGGGCTGCTGGCGGTGCCGGTGCTGGCGGGTTCGGCCGCCTATGCGGTGAGCGAGGTGCTGGGCTGGAAGGCCGGTCTCTCGCACGGCTTCCACGAAGCGCGCGGCTTCTACGCCATCATCGCCACCGCCACCGGCGTGGGCACCCTGATGAGCGTGTTCGAGCTCGACCCGATGAAGGCGCTGGTGTGGAGCGCCATCGTCAACGGCGTGATCTCGGTGCCCATCATGGTGGTGATGATGGTCATCGGCCAGTCGCGCCGTCTCATGGGCGAGCACACCATCAGCCGGCGCCACCGTTTCTTCGGCTGGGCCGCGACCGGGGTGATGGCGCTGGCGGTGGGGGTGATGCTGATGGCCGGCTGAAGGCCGGGCATCATGCGCGCATGCACGCGCTCGACCGCCCCGTGTGGGACACCCTGGCCGGCCCGCACCGGGCCCTGGCCGAAGGCAATGAACTGGCGCGCCGCTACGCGCGCGACGTGAACCTGTTCGCTTCGGCGCGCGACGACGGCGCCGAAGCGCTGGCCGCGCTGGCCGCCCTGCTGCGGCCGGGCGATCGGGTCTTCGTTCTGCAGGTGCCGGCCGTCGTGGTGCCGCCCGGCCTGGTGGCGTTGAAACGCGCGCGCGGCGTGCAGATGGTGGCCACGCGCGCGCTGGCCGACGAGTGCGCGGCTGCGCAGGCGCTGGGCGACGCCGACGCGCCCGAGATGCTGGCGCTGGCCACGCTCACCGAGCCCGGCCCCTTCCTCGCGCGCACGCACGCCATGGGCCGCTTCATCGGCATGCGCGAAGGCGGCCGCCTGCTGGCGATGGCCGGCGAACGCTTCCGCCCGAACGGCTGGACCGAAGTGAGCGGCGTCTGCACCCACCCGGACGCACGCGGCCGCGGGCTGGCGCGGGCCCTGTCGGCTTCGGTCACGGCACGCATCCAGGCGCGCGGCGAGCAGGCCTTCCTGCACGCCTGGCAGACCAACGTGGCGGCGATCCGGCTCTACGAATCGCTGGGCTTCGTGCTGCGCTGCGAGGTCGACGTGGCGGTGCTGGAGAAGCCCGCGCCCTAGACCCTGCCGAGGCTGTCCGCCACCCACCGGCGCGCCTGTTCCAGGGTGGCGAAGACGCGATAGGGCGCCGGCGTGAAGCCGTGCTGGATGAACTCGCGGATCGCGGCCACCACGTCCGGCCGCACCGCGACCGCGGCGATGACGATGCGCGGGTTGGTGATCAGCGGGCCGGTGTGCAGCGCCGCGATCTCGGCGGTGGCGTCAGCCGACAGCTCGTAGCCGGTGACGTCCAGGTAGTCGGTGATCGAGTAGCGCAGGGTGTCGAAGCGCGGATCGGCGCAGATCGCATCGAAGGACTCGCGCCGTTCGGCGATCGTGGAGTATCCGAGGTAGCGGCGGAGCACACCGCGAGGCTCCCAGTCCAGCGAGTACGGCATGGTCGCAAGGCCTTGGCACCGTGGCGCTCAGGCTTCGGCGCCGAGGAACCGTTCGGCCAGCCGCACCCAGTAGGCGGCGCCGGTGGTCAGGATCTCGTCGTTGAAATCGTACTTCGGGTTGTGCAGCATCGCGCCTTCGGTGCCGTTGCCCAGGCGCAGGAAGCAGCCGGGCTTGCGCTGCAGGTAGTACGCGAAGTCCTCGCTGCCGGCCAGCGGCGGATACGGCGCCACCACGTTCTCGGCACCGACCAGTTCCTCGGCCACCTGGCGCGCGAAGGCGGTCTCGGCTTCGGCGTTCACCACCACCGGGTAGCCGCGCTGGTAGTCGATCGTCACCTCGCCGCCGTAGCCCTGAACGTGCGCACCCACCAGCTGGCGGATGCGCTGCTCCAGCTGGTCGCGCACGCCGGCGTCGAACGAACGCACGCTCAGCGCCATCGTGGCCGTGTCGGGGATCACGTTGGAAGCGGAACCCGCGTGCAGCGCCCCGATGGTGACGATGGCCATCTGCCGCGGGTCGATGTTGCGCGAGACGATGCTCTGCAGCGCCACCACCAGGCTGCCGGCGATGAGCACCGGGTCCACCGTCTGGTGCGGCCGGGCCGCGTGGCCGCCACGGCCGTGGATGGTGATGTGCACCGCGTCCGACGCGGCCATGAAGGGCCCGCTGCCGAAGCCGAAGTGGCCCGCCGCCAGCCCCGGCGTGTTGTGCAGGCCGAAGATGGCGTCGCAGGGGAAGCGCTCGAAGAGGCCGTCCTCGATCATGCGCGCGGCGCCGCTGTGGCCGCCCGCTTCCTCGGCCGGCTGGAACACCAGCTGCACGGTGCCGTCGAAGTTGCGCGTGCGCGCCAGGTGCTGCGCCGCGCCCAGCAGCATGGTGGTGTGGCCGTCGTGGCCGCAGGCGTGCATGACGCCGGCGCTCGTGCTGGCGTAGGGCTTGCCGGTGGCTTCGGCGATGGGCAGCGCGTCCATGTCGGCACGCAGCGCCACGCTGCGGCTGCCGGTGCCGGCGCGCAGCGTGCCCACCACGCCGTGCCCGCCCACGTGGGTGGCGACGTCCCAGCCCCATTCCTTCAGGTGGCGCGCCACGAAGGCCGCGGTGCCGGCTTCGTGGTACGAGAGCTCCGGGTGCTGGTGGATGTGGCGGCGCGCCTTCATCAGGAAGCCGGCGTCGGCGCCCAGGTCGGCCAGCTGGCAGAAGCAGGTGTAGCGGTCGTTCAAGGCGGCACCTTTCGAAGGCATCAGAAGGAACGTGGCAGCCCGAGCACGCGCTCGGCCACGTAGGACAGGATCATGTTGGTCGACACCGGCGCCACCTGGTACAGCCGCGTCTCGCGGAACTTTCGCTCGACATCGTATTCGCAGGCGAAGCCGAAGCCGCCATGCGTCTGCAGGCAGGCGTTGGCGGCCTCCCAGCTGGCCTTGGCCGCCAGGTACTTGGCCATGTTGGCCTCCGCGCCGGCGTCCTGGCGGGCGTCGATCTTCTCGCAGGCGCGCCAGCGCATCAGGCTGGCGGCTTCCACCTCGATCAGCGCCTCGGCCAGCGGGAACTGCACGCCCTGGTTCTGGCCGATCGGCCGGCCGAACACCTGGCGTTCGCTGGCGTAGCGGGTGGCGCGCTCGACGAACCAGTAGCCGTCGCCGATGCATTCGGCGGCGATCAGCGTGCGTTCGGCGTTCAGCCCCTCGAAGATGACCTTCAGCCCTTCGCCTTCGGGGCCCAGCAGGTTCTCTTCCGGAATCTCCAGCTGGTCGAAGAAGAGTTCGCTGGTCTCGTGGTTGACCATGTTGGCGATCGGACGCACCGACAGCCCGCGGCCCAGCGCCTGGTGCAGGTCCACGATGAAGCACGAGAGACCGGCGCTCTTTCTCGCCACCTCGGCCAGCGGGGTGGTGCGGGCCAGCAGGATCATCAGGTCGCTGTGCTGCACGCGCGAGATCCAGACCTTCTGGCCGCTGATGACCCAGCGGCCCTGCTTCTTCACCGCGCTGGTCTTGAGCTTCGTGGTGTCGCTGCCGGTGCCGGGCTCGGTGACGCCCATGCTCTGCACGCGCAATTCGCCGGCGGCGATCTTCGGCAGGTAGCGCTGCTTCTGCTGCTCGGTCCCGCTGCGCGTGATCGCGTTCATCACGTACATCTGGCCATGGCAGGCGCCGGCATTGCCGCCGCAGCGGTTCACCTCTTCCATGATGACCGAGGCCTCGGCCATCGAAAGCCCCGGGCCGCCGTAGTCCTGCGGGATCAACGCGGCCAGCCAGCCGGCCCGGGTGAGCGCGTCGACGAAGGCCTCGGGGTAGCCGCGCTCGGCGTCCACCTTGCGGAAGTACTCGTCCGGAAACTGCCGGCACAGCTGGCGCACGGCGTCGCGCAGCGGCTGGTGGGCGTCGGGTTCGCGGTACATGGAGCGGGCGCTCAAGCATAGCCGCGACCCGCTTGCCCCTTGCGCCCACGCAACATGGCCCCGGCGCTTCGGCCTAGTCTGGTGGCGTAGCCCGCATGGCTACGCCACAGGAGGGCCGCGTCATGTCCACGCGCCTGGTCGGTCTCTTCGGTGCCGCATTGGCGGCCTTGTGCTTCGCGGCGGGCACGGCGGCCCAGACGCCACCCCGGTCCTTTGCGGCCTCGCCCGACATCTACAAGGTCCTGGCCCAGAACGAGCAGTTCAAGGTGATCACGGTGACCTGGAAGCCGGGCCAGAAGGACGTGCTGCACTCTCACCCGGCTTCGGCGGTGTACTACCTCACCGACTGCAGCCTGCGCATCCACCTGCCCGACGGCAGCACGCGCGACGGGCAGCCCAAGGCCGGCATGGCGCTGGTGCAGCAGCCCATTGCGGCCCATGTCCTGGAAAACACGGGCAGTGCCGACTGCCGGCTGGTGATGTTCGAACCTGCCTGAGCAAGGCGGCCGTTCCCGAAGCAGAATCGCTGCCGACCGGCCCCGCCGGCATCCACCACAAGACAGGAGACAGCGATGATCGGAGCGACCGGTGAGGGACGGCTGCAATGCCTTTGTTGCGGGCCCGCGGACCCGGCGGGGCCAAGCCGGCGCGGGCTGCTGAAGGGGGCGCTGTCCTTCGGCGCGCTGGCGGCCGCGGGGGGCTGCGCCTCCACCGCGGCGCCTTCGGGGCCGCACCGCATCGACGTGCACCACCACATCTCGCCGCCGCCCTGGGTGACGGCGCTGAAGGCGGCGAAGCTGGACTCGCCGCCGGTCAACAACTGGACGGCGCAGAAGTCCATCGACGACATGGACGCCGGCGGCGTGGCCACCGCCGTCACCTCGCCCACGCTGCCCGCGGTGGGCTTCCTGAACGCCGCCGACGCCGCCGCGGTGGCGCGCGCCAGCAATGAATTCGCGCGCAAGCTGGCCGACGACTCGCGCGGCCGCTTCCGCATGTTCGCGCTGCTGCCGATGCCCCACGTGGACGCCACGCTGAAGGAGATCGAGTACGCGCTCGACGTGCTGAAGGCCGAGGGCGTGGCCTTCATGACCAGCTACGGCAACCAGTACCTGGGCGACAAGGCCTTCGCGCCGGTGATGGACGAACTGAACCGGCGCAAGGCCACCGCCTACACGCACCCGAACGACCCTTCGTGCTGCCTGAACATCGCCAGCAGCGTGCCGCCGGTGATCATCGAATACGGCACCGACACCACGCGCACCATCGCCAGCCTGGTGTTCAGCGGCACCGCGCAGCGCTGCCCGGACGTCAACTTCATCTTCTCGCACGCCGGCGGCACGCTGGGTTCGGTGACCGAACGCTTCCTGGTGCAGATGATGCGCCCGCCCTACGCGAAGCAGGGCTTCACCGCCGAACGCGTGCTGGGCGAACTGCGCCGCTTCCACTACGACACGGCGCAGACCTCCAACCCGGTGGCGATGGCCGCGCTCACCAGGCTGGTGCCGGTGTCGCAGATCGTCTACGGCACCGACTACCCCTACCGTTCGGCGGCCGAACACACGCAGGGGCTGGCGAAGATCTTCAGCGGCGCCGACCTGCGCGCCATCGAACGCGAGAACGCGCTGCGCATCCTGCCGCGGCTGCGCACGGGCTGAGGCTGGGAGTCTGGCGGCGGCGCTTCTTCCGACAGGCTCCGCAGGAAGGCGACCAGGTCCTTCGCCTCCGCGTCAGAAAGCCGGATCGGCGCGCGCGCCGCCGCGCCGGGGCCGCGGTAGGCCAGTTCCGAACGGCCCAGCGCGGCCGTGGGTGAGCGCACGTAGTGGCCGACGACCTGCTCCAGGCTGGCGAACTGGCCGGCGTGCATGTAGGGCGCCCGCAGCGCCACGTTGCGCAGACCGGGCGTGCGGAAGGCACCTTCCAGCGCCGGGTCGTCGGTGGCGATGAAGCGCAGTTCGGCGCAGCCGTCGGCCGGTGCATCGCTGTAGCGGCCGGCGCAGTTGAACTCGTCGGCCTGCACGCGCGCGACGGCCGCGGCGCGGCCGCGGTCGGGCCGCGGTGCGTCGCGCGGCGGCACGCCGGTGTTGTGGAACTGGAAATCGGTGAGCAGCGGGCCGTTGTGGCAGGTGGCGCACTGGCCCTTGCCGATGAACAGTCGCAGGCCGCGCACCTCCTGCGCGGTCAGCGCCGGCAGCAGCGCCGCGTCGCCGGTGGCCACGGCCTTCACGTAGCGGTCGAAGCGAGCTTCGCCCGGCCGCAGCGTGCGTTCGTAGGCGGCGATCGCCTTGCCCAGGTTGGCGAAGGCGCGGTTCACGCCTTCGCGCTGCCCCGGCGTCAACGCCGCCCACGCGCGCTGTTCCTCGGCGCTGCCCAGCGGGCCCGCATCGGCCGGCAGTGTGTCCGGTGCCGGCAGCGGTCCGAACACCGATTCGTAGTCGGCCCGGTAGCGGGCCTGCAGCAGCCGGACCAGTTGCACCCGGTTGGCGCCGTGCTCGGCGGCGTCTTCCAGCGGCCCGAGGGCCTGCGACCACAGGCTGTCCTTGCGACCGTCCCAGAACAGCCAGGGGCTCCAGGCCGCCGCCACCACCGGCATGGTGCGGCGGCTGCCGGTGCCGATGCCCTGCCCCACCGCCCGGCCGTCCTGGAAATGGCGTTCGGGCAGGTGGCAGGTGGCGCAGGCCACCTGGCCGTTCTTCGACAGCCGCGGGTCGAAGAACAGCTGCCGCCCCAGCGCCACCGCCTGCGGGTGGGCTTCGTATTCGTTCGATGGGTCGGCCGGCGCGGGTGGCAGCCGCGACAACGACATCGACTGCAGGACCGCCTTCTCCTCCACGGTCCAGCGGTCTTGCAGGGTCCCGGCCTGCGCCGGATCGAGACCCAGGCCGCCGAAGGTGAGCACGACCCAGGCCGCCAGCGACAGCACCGCCGTGAAGGCACTGCGCCCCGCGGCGCTGCAAACGGGTGACATGGCGTGGCTCCTCAGCGCTTGAGGCCGTCGTGGCCGACCACGACGTTGAACACCGCCGTGTCGGCCACGTCGCCGGCCCGGATGTCCAGTCGCATGTCCCACCAGCCGGTCATGCTGAACTTCATGCCTTCGAGCGCATAGACGCCGGGCGCCAGTTCGCGCGTGACGCGCGGCCGCGTCGGAAAGCCATGACCGTGCTGGGGCATCCCGCCCTGGAAACCGAACTGCGCCTGCGACACTGGCGCGCCGTCGGGCGTGGCCAGCCGCACCTGCCAGGCATGCATCTGGTTCACGGCCGGGCCTTGCGCCGGTGGATCCAGCGCCACCACGAAGCGGCCCTGCACGCTGGCATGGCGAAGGCTGGTGTCCAGGTCCGCCGGCGGCGTGCTGCAGGCGGCGCCCGCGAAGGCGAGGGCGGTGGCCAGAAGGGCCGATGAGAGCTGTCGTCCGAACATGAGGGAATCTCCATTGCAGGATCGAGAAGTCGAGTTCGCCCGCGGGTGCGCCTCGATCCGCGCACCCGGGACGGGGGTGGAAGGGGTTGCGGCTGCGGCGCTAGCGGCGTGCGGCGTCGATCAGGCGCTGCAGGTCCGGCGCCACCGGCATCGGGCGCAAGCCGCTGACGCGCGCACCGCCGGTGTTGCCGTGCGGCAGCCAGCCGAGCCAGGTCTTCGTCGCGGCGCCCAGCAGACGCCAGGCCTGGCCGAAGGCTTCGCGCCTGTCGCGCTGGCGCAGCGCCCAGCGCAGCATGGCCAAGTGCACGCGCAGGTGTTCGCGCGTCGAGAACTGGCCCAGCACATGGGCCCGCTCCAGGTGGGCGAAGGCCGCAGCCGGTTCGCCATGCGCTTCGCGCGCCGCGGCGGCGTCCAGCTCGGCCCGCACGACGGGTCTGATGCGGCGTGCGAAGCGAAGGGAACGGTTCATCGGCTTCTCCTGGAAGGGGGTTCGGAATGAGCGCGATTCTTCAGACCGGCGCCCACCCGGGCTTGAACGAAACGGCTAACCTGCGGCCCGTGGCGCACAACGCCTCGCGCGGGCGCGTCTACCTGTGGCAGGGCGGCAGCCTCTGGATCGGCGAAGCCCGGGGCCGCACCGAATGGCACCAGCACCACGCGCACCAGCTGGCGCTGGCGCCGCAGGGCGGCATGCGCTTCCGCTCCGGCGCGGCCGGCCGCTGGACCGACTTCGACGGCGCCGTCGTGCCCAGCCATGGCGACCACCAGTTCGAAGCCGACGGCAAGCCGGTGATCCACCTCTTCGTGGAACCCGAGAGCCGCGCCGGCCGCGCACTTGCCGCGCGCCACGGCCGCGGCGCGGTGGTCGCGCTCGAGCCGGCGCTGGCGAAGTCCGTCGCGCGCTCGCTCTTCGAAAGCTTTCACGCGCGTCCGGACCGCGAAGCCATGCTGCCGGCCGCCGAAGCGGCGGTGGCCCGCCTGTGCGGCGCCGGCACCGAGGCGGACGCCGCGCTCGATTCGCGGCTTGGGCGCGCACTGGACTACATCCGCGCGCACATCCGCCACCCGCTGGCGCTGGCCGACGTGGCCGGCCACGTGGCGCTGTCCGAGAGCCGCTTCCGCCACCTGTTCATGGCGCAGACGGGTTCCTCGTTCCGCGCCTACCTGCTGTGGCTGCGCATCAACCTGGCGATCGAGGCGGTGATGGCCGGCGCTTCCTGGACCGCCGCCGCGCACGAGGCCGGCTTCGCCGATTCGGCGCACCTGGCGCGCACGCACAAGCGCATGTTCGGCATCGAGCCCACTTCGCTGCGGCCGCAGCTGCCTTCCACGAACGGCTTCGAGCGCAGCTAGCGCCCTTCGTGCCCCACCCTGCGCGCCCCCAGCGCCAGCAGCGCGGCCGCCAGCACCACCACCCACAGCGCCGCCTTCAGCGAAACGCCCTGCGCGATGCCGCCGATGAGCGGCGGCCCCACCATGAAGCCCAGGTAGCCGACCGAGGACACCGCCGCGATGGCCGCGGCACGGCTGGTGCCGGGCACGCGCGTGGCGGCGTTGAACAGGATCGGCACCACCGGCGCCAGGCCGGCGCCGACCAGTGCGTAGCCCGCGATCGACACCCACGCGTGGCCGCTGATCAGCACCACCGCCATCGCCAGCGCCGCCAGGCCGGCGCAGGCGCGCAGCAGGCCGCCTTCGCTGAAACGTGAGCGCAGCGCGTCGCCCCCGAAGCGCGCCGCCGCCATGGCGCCGGTGAAGGCGGCGTAGCCCAGCGCGGCCACGTCCTGCCCGAGCCCCAGTTCCTGCTTCAGGTAGAGCACGCACCAGTCGTACATCACGCCTTCGGCGCTCATGCCGGCGAAGATCATGAGACCGATCACCAGCAGCAGGCCGCGCGGCCACGCGAAGTGCTGCTGCGGGCCGTCTTCTGGCGGCGCCGGATGGACCGGCAGCATGCCGCGCGCGGCCGCCACCGCCACCAGCGAGGTGGCGACGCCGAAGGCCGCCAGCTGCTGCCGCGCGTCCACCCCCGCGCGCAGCAGCGCGGCGCCGAGCGCGGCGCCGGCCATGGCGCCGACGCTGAACATGGCGTGCAGGTTGCTCATCACCGTGCGCCCCGAGAGGCTTTCCAGCGCCGTGCCTTCGGTGTTGACCGCCACGTCGAACAGGCTCATCGCCATGCCGAACAGCAGCATCGCCGGCAGCAGCAGCCAGAGCGAGCCCCACACCAGCACCAGCGCCAGCATCAGCCCCATCACGGCGGCCGCGACCGCGCAGGCGAGGCGCGCGCCGAGGCGCGCGATCAGGCGCCCGGCGCCGAACAGCGACGCCACGGCGCCGGTGGCCGCGGCCAGCAGCACGGCCGCCAGCAGGGCCTCGTTCAGGCCGTAGTGCGACTTGACCGAAGGCACGTGCACGCCCCAGGCGCCGCCCAGCATGCCCAGCGCCGCGAATTGCACCCGGGTGGCCCACAGCGCGGCGGCCAGGCGCTGCGCACCGGCCGGCGCGGCCCGCGCGCCGGTGGCCAGGGTGGCTTCGGTCACCTCGAACGTCACCCGTGCGGCCTGCCATCCATGCGCGGCCGCCGCGAACCGCGAAGCGGCGTGCGCAGCCCGGGCCCGTCCGCGCCGTGCTGGAACGCGACCCCGGGGCGGCGGTGCGGGCGGTCGAAGGCTGGCGGCTCGATCTGCATGCGGCGCAAGTATCCGCGCCCCCGCCCGCGGGTCGCAACGGGCGGCGGCCCGGTCCCCGGCCGCCACGCCCCCCAAGTTCTGTGGATGCAGCCGCCCTCGCCCGGACCGACACTGGCCACCTCTCGACCGCGGCATGCGGTGACGGAGGCCCACGTGAAGGCAACGCACGAAACCGAAGGGCTGCTCGACAAGGCGCGCGCGATGCTGGGCATGCCGCGGTCCGGACCCCGGCCGGCGGCGACGGGGCAGGACCTGCGGGACATCGCGCGCGTCAACGCCGCGCTGTTGCCCTTGCTGGGCCTGGCGATGCTGGCGACCGTCTGGATCGGCCTGCAGGCGGGCGCGGTCGGCCCCATCGTGCTGTGGGCCGTGGCCTCGATGTCGGTGGGCGCGCTGGCGGGCTTCCTCTTCGGCATCCCGCGCAGCGGCGGTGCTCCGCGCCAGCGCCTGGCGGCCGGCGCAGCCGGCAAGGACCGGCCCGAGGCAGCGGCCGACGCGGCCCCGCCCGCCTCGAGCTTCCGGCCGAACACCAACCTCGAGGAAGTGTCCGACTGGCTGACCAAGATCCTCGTCGGCCTGACCTTGGTGAACCTGGGCGAGATCCAGCGCGAGCTGCGTGCCATCGCCACCCACGCGGCCGCGGCGCTGCGCGCGCAGCCCACGGACGCCGAGGTCTCCGTCGCCCATGCGCTTCTGGTCGCCTTTGCGGTGCTCGGGTTCCTGTGCAGCTACCTCTACACGCGCCTGTTCCTGCAGGGCGCGATCCGCCGTTCGGACGACGAACTCGACCGCTTCAACGCCGTCGTGCTGGAAGAGCTGACCCGCAGCTCGGCCGTCACCGCGGCGGCGCCTTCTCCGGGAGAACCTTCGGTGCCTTCGGCGACCGAGCGCACGGCCGCGGAGCGCGTGGCGCGCGCGCTGCCGGAGGACCGGCCCGACGTCGCGCTGGCACCCTTGCAGGCGCTGGGCAGCGAATACCTGAAGGCGCGCCAGGACCTGCCCTTCAGCACCGAGCGCACCCGCCGCATGACGGAGATCGCCAGCCGCATGAAGCCTTTCGCGCTGGCGGCGGCACCGTACCTGGACCGGTTCGCCAACAGCAACTCCCCCGGCGATCGCCTGGCCGCGGTGATGATCCTGCAGATGCAGTTCGACCCCCGCTGGATCGGCTGGCTTGCCGAACGCCTGTGGCAGGAACCGGCCTTCGTCGGCTACCAGGCAGCCAGCGCGCTGCTGTCGCGCCAGGCCGTCGCCGGCGCCGCCGAACGCGCGCAGATCTGCACCGCCGTCGCCGCCGCGCAGGCCCGCGTCCCCTATGCCGAGGAGAAACGGGACAAGCTGGTCGAGCGCCTGCTGGCGAACTGCAACGCCGGCGCGGCGCCGGCGCCGAAGCCATGAACGCCGGCGCCCGCGTGCGGGGCGTGGCCTGGCGCGTCCGGCTGGCGCGCCTGCTGGCCGCCGTGCAGCGCCGCAGCGCGACCGAAGCCAGCTACGCGCGCGCCAACTGCGAGTCCGTGCGCCGCACGCTGCAGGGCCTGGGTCCCGACAGCGAACGGGTCGAAGGCGCCGCCGGCGCGCGGGTGGTGGTCAACCTCTCCTCGGCCCACGTGCCCGCGTTCTGCGAGGCCTCGCGCCGGGGCGCCCCCCGTCCCTACCTGAACTGCTACGACCTGGCGGCGCAGGGCCGGGCCACGCTGTCACCCAAGCGCGTCGCCGTCGACCGCGCACTGCCGCTGGACCCGGCCCATGGCACGCCGGAAAAACTGACCTACGCGGCGGTCGAGATCGGCGGTACCGGCATGCGCTACTTCGGCGACGTGTGCCTGGTGCTTGCGCCGCGGGTGGCCGAAGAGCGCCAGCCCCCGGTGCTGGACCGCAACTCCTACGACGTGCTGCGAGAACCCGTGCGGTCGGCGCTGGCGGGCCTTTCACAGGCCCGGCTGCACCAGCGGCGCCGGCGCGTGCTGCGCGAATGGAGCGGCACCTGGAGCGTCGACCTGGGCACGATCGCCGCCATCAAGGCGCTGCAGACGCTGGCCCACCGCAACCGGCGCTGGACCGCGGCGATGATCGGCGAAGCCGTCCGCCATGACGAGGACTACATCGAAGTGCTGCTGCCGGGTTCGTTCGGCACGGCGGACCTGCAGGAGGCCCGCTTCGCGGCCGCCGAGGCAGCCGTCGACGCCCTGGTGAGCACGCGCGCCGGCCAACTGCCCGGCCCCGACCAGGCCGCGCTGCTGTGGCAGGCGCGCCGGTGCGACGCCGACGCCGCGCTGCGCGCCGCCGGCGTGCCGACGCGCGTGGTCACGACCGCCGGCCGCACGCGCGACTGAGCTCCCGCATGCCGACGGACCGCAAGCCTCGCTGGCGCCTCGAATCCTTCGACCTGCGCGCCGGACTGGTCTTCACCACCTTCCGGGCGCCCCAGGGGGACCGCACGGCGGTGGACGAGTGGCCCTGCTTCTTCATCGCACCGCCCACGTTCGCGCCCGAGCCGGTGTCCAGCATCGCGGCCGCGCTGGCGGCACAGCACGGCAGCAGCGAAGGACTGCTGCTCGTCGACGGCGTCGAGGCGGGCTTCGGCAGCGTCGAGGAGGTGGCCGCCTTCGTGCGCCGCGCCTACCTGGCCAGCGGCGGCGGCGACGGTGCGGACGGCGCACCAGGCCCCGACGAACCGGTACCACCCCTCGACAACGGCCCCCAGGGCCAGGGCGAGCGCCCGGTCGCACCGCGACCCGGATCGACCTGGGTGTCGCTCGTGCACGAGTTCGAGTCGATCTCCAGGATCACGCCGCAGGGCAGCAGCTTCAGCTTCGAATGGAAGCCCATGGCCCCCGGCGATGCCGCCGAACTGGCGCGGGCTGCCGTTCACCTGCTGCTGCAGGTCCTGCTGGAGCGCGCACCGCGGGCCCGTGGCGCCACCACCGAACGCTGGGCGACCGACCTGTGGGCGCTGGTCTGCATGGCCCACCAGCGCGGTTTCTGGGACGCATCGCACCAGGACCTGCTGCAGCAAGCCGCCACCCGCGGTCGCAGCCCTGGCTTCGAGGCCCTGCCCGACGCGTGGTGGTGGCAGCGGGCCCTGCGCCGTCCGGTGTCGCCCTACGAAGTGCTCGAGGCCCTGGAGCGAGGCTGGCTCTCTCCGCTGGACGGGCTGGGACGGAACGGAACGACGGTCGAACCCGTGCAGGCGCTGCGCCGGTGGCCGCTGCCCTGGCCGGTGGCGAAAGGGCTGCCCCCGGACCTGGGACACCGGGCCTCGCTCTTTCACCTGCTCAACGCATTCTGCGCCGCGCCCGCGCAGTTCCTGCGGGGCCCGGCAGCGGCCGAAGACTGCCTGGCGCTCGCGATCTTCGCAGCGGCATGCCTGTTGCCGTCGCAGTCGCTCCCCGCTGCCAGGCCCGCCCTGCCGATGCCGCCCCGCGGCGGGTTTCCGCACGAGGCACCACGTTCCGGTGACGAAGTCAACGCGGGACTCGCCTCCGAATGGCTGCGCCGGCAACTGCCGGGCCGCGGTTTCCAGGTCGGGCTCGAGGAGCGCATCGCACGCACCATGCACCAGCGCTACGCGCGGGCGGCCGGCGCCTGAGCGCGCTGGCGCCAAGGCGGCCGGCCGCAACCGCGTGATGAGCGAGGACCCGGCGGACTGAAAGGTCCGCGCGACGGCTGCGTCATTGGGGGGTGGGCGCCGGCGCATCCCCAGAATCGCTGTCCGGTCGCGCCGCCGCGCGCCGTTCTTTGCAGCAAGCCGGTCGGCGAAAGACCGGCGCTGGAACGGCGAGGAACTGCGCATGGAACACCTGGACAACGCACTGGCCTGGATGGCCGGCGCCTGCAATGCGGAAGCGCTGGGCTGGCTGGCGGCCACGCTGATGGTCTTGACCTTCGCCGTGCGCGAAGCCAGGACCATGCGGTCGCTGGCCGTGGCCACCAACATCGCGTTCTTCGCCTATGGCGTGGCGGCGTCGCTGGCGCCCGTGCTGGTGCTGCATGCGCTGCTGCTGCCGATCAACCTGTGGCGATGGTCGGAATGCCAGGTCGCTTCGCGGCACGGCGTCCGATAGGGTCGCGGGCCGGGCCGCCAGGTCGCCGCCCGGCACTTGCGCGACATGGGCCGGATCGGGATCATGCGGGCCACGCACTCGGGCCGGCAGTGCAAAGGAGGACCCCATGAAGCGCGTCACGGGCATCGGCGGCATCTTCTTCAAGGCCAAGGACGCGCCCGCGCTGCGGGCCTGGTACCAGCGCCACCTGGGCATCGACGTCCAGGCCTGGGGCGGCACCGCCTTCAACTGGTCCGACGCCGACGGCAAGCCCAGCGGCGGCATGACGGTCTGGTCCATCGGCCCGCAGGACGGCGACGCGTTCGCGCCGAGCAGCGCGCCCTTCATGATCAACTACCGCGTCGACGACGTGGCCGCGCTCGTGGCCGCGCTGAAGGCCGAAGGCTGCAAGGTGCTGGACAAGACGGAAGACTCGGAATACGGCAAGTTCGCCTGGGTCATCGACCCCGAAGGCAACAAGGTCGAACTCTGGCAGCCGCCGGCCGGACAGTGAGCCCGGGCGCCAGGCCTCAGGCCGCGGCGCCGCCGAAGTCCTTGCGCTCCAGCAGCCGCGACACCGCGTAGCCGATCACCAGGCCCCAGAACGGCGCGCCCACGCTGAAGATGGGCACGTCGGCCACCGTGACCAGGAAGGTGACCAGCGCGCCCAGCGTGAAGCGTTCGCGGAACGCCACCCCGAAGGCCGTCTGCAGCACGCGCAGCATCGCCAGCCCGGCGAGCGCGGCCACGAAGGCCGGCGGCGTGGCCAGCATGAGGCGCGTGAACACCGGCGAGAAGAGCCCGAAGGCCAGCGCCAGCAGCCCCACGGCCAGCCCCGCGGTGTAGTGCCGCGGGCGTTCGCCCGAAGCCGAGATCAGCGCGTTCACCGGCCCGGTGAGGCAGGTGGACACCGTGCCCACCAGCGCCGCCAGCACGGACCCCACGCCGCAGGCCAGCGTGATGGCGTTGATGGGCGGCTGGTGCCCCGCGGCGTTGAGCACCGCGAAGCCCTGCCCGTTCTGCACCACCAGCACGGTGATGGCCAGCGGCACCACCAGTTCCACCATCGCGCGCCAGGAGAACTCGGGCACCGTCAGGATGGGGTGCGCCAGCACCTGCGCCACGCCGCCGCCCGCCTGGAAGCGGCCCGTCAGCGCCACCGCCAGCGCGCCCACCCCGAGCGCGCCGATCAGCGGCGGCAGGCGGCGCGACGCCGCGGCCGAGGTGCTGAGCGCGACGAAGGCGGCCACCATCGGCGCGGCGATCCAGACGTCGTCGCGCACCGCGTACACCAGGCCGAGGCCGAAGCGCAGGAAGACGCCCGCCACCATGCCCATCACGATGGGCATGGGCACCGCCTGCATCGCGCGCCGCACCCAGCCCGAAAGCCCCAGCGCCGCCATCAGCGCGCCGGTGGCCACGAAGGCGCCCACCACCTCGGGCCAGCGCAGGTGGCCGAGCGCCGGGCCCACCAGCACGGTGCCGGGGATGGTCCAGAAGAAGACCAGCGGCTGCCGGTACAGCGTGCAGAACAGCAGCGTGACCAGACCGTTGATGAAGAACGATCCGAAGATCCAGGAAGCCAGGTCCGCTTCGCTCAGGCCCCCCTTCGCCCCCACGGCCAGGATGATGGCCACCGGACCCGAAGCGGCGAAGATGAAGCCGATGAGCGCGTTCGCCAGGTACAGCCCGCCGGAGTCCGCGGCCATCTGGCGCAATCCGGGGAGCGGCCGTCGGGCAGGCTCCAGGGGCATGGCGGTCTCCGGCAGAAAGGGGGTCGCGGCGATTCTGCCGGAAGCGGCTGCCGCGCCGGGGCGTACGATCGCAGCCCCTTTGCCGCACGGACGCTTCCGCCATGGCCCGCCCTGCCCCGCTTCGCTTCGGCATCCTCGGCTGCGCCAACATCGCGCGCCAGTTCGTGCGCGACGTCGCCGGCAGTCCCCTGGTGCGCGTGCAGGCCGTGGCCAGCCGCGAGGCGGCCAGGGCGCAGGCCTTCGCCACCGACTTCGGCATCGGCCGTGCGCACGCCAGCTACGAAGCGCTGCTCGCCGACGACACCGTCGACGCGATCTACATCCCGCTGCCCAACACCCTGCACGCCGAATGGACCGTGGCCTGCGCGCGCGCCGGCAAGCACGTGCTATGCGAAAAGCCACTGGCGATCAGCCTGGCCGAAGCCGAACGCATGTTCGCGGCGGCGCGCGAGCACGGCGTGATGCTGCTCGAAGGCTACCCGTGGTGGTTCCAGCCGCAGACCGGGGCGATGGTGGACCTGCTGCACAGCGGCGCCATCGGCCGCGTGCGCGCGGTGCAGGCCAGCTTCGGCTTCGCGCTGCACGACCCCACGGGTCGCAACATCCGGTCGCGGCCCGACCTGGGCGGCGGGGCGCTGATGGACGTGGGCTGCTACTGCCTGAGCCTGATCCGCCTGGCCACCGGTGCCGCGCCCACGCGCGTGCGCGCGCAGCAGCGCCCCGGCCCCACCGGCGTGGACATCGCGACCCTGGCGACGATGGAATACGCCGACGGCGCCGTCGCGCAGCTGCACTGTGCCATGGACATGGCGCTGCACCGCCACGGCCTGATCGTGGGCACCGAAGGCTGCATCAGCACCGAGTTCCTGAACCACACGGCCGAAGGCGGCCGCCCGCACCCGTGGGCTTACCAGCCCAGCCTGCTGCGGGTGCGCCGCGGCGCCGGCAACGGGCCGATGGAGACGGTGCGCAGCCCCACCGGCAGCGGCTTCCGCTTCGCCGCCGAAGCCTTTGCCGGCGTGGTGGCGCGGCGCGACTTCGCGGCCATTGAACGCGCGGCGCAGGCCAGCCTGGACATCGCGGCCACGATCGACGCCATCGCGGCCAGCGCGCGCGGCGGCGGCGCGGTGGAGCTTCCGGCGCCGCGCCGCTGAAACCCCTTCGTCCCCGCGAACCAGGAGCCCCCATGCGATACACCGACCTGATGATCGGCACCAGCCTGTACTTCGACGCCCCGCTCGCCAAGGGCTCGGGCAACGTCGAATGCGGCGAGTTCGAAAAGTCGTTCCCGGTCTCGGGCACCATCGTGCCCACGCCGCCGGCCGACTGGGAAACGCTGCAGAAGCTGCTGGGCGAAGCGAAGCGGCCCGACCGCATGCAGTCGAACACCTTCAGCGTGGCCTACGTGCCCTACCGCGACGGCCGCATCGTCTACCACGAAGGCAACGAAGCGGTGCTGAGCTCGGAGTACTCCGGCTGCCTGATGGCCGTCTACGAAGCGGCGCACCTGCGCCGCGTGGCACACGTGCCGAAGTCGAACTCGATCGACAACGACTGCATCGGCGAGTTCAGGGACTTCTTCGCGGCGCACTCCACGCTCAAGGGCGAGGACAAGGCCCGCCACGCCAAGCCCGACCACGAGCTGGTGCACTACTTCCAGCCCTTCGTCGAAGCGCGCGACGCGGAGACCCAGCTCGTGCTGATCGGCAAGCTGATGCAGGCCGGCATGATCGGCGCCCCTCACGGCTTCACGGTCTTCGGGCTGGTCACGGTGCCCGACAACGACTGCGTGTCGATCTGGGCCGTGAAACCCACCGCCCAGCCTTCCACCGGCGAACTGTGGCACGTGCTGTCGGTGAAGAAGCGCGCCCCGGTGCTCGACTTCAAGGCGCTGGCCGGCAAGGCCAACCGCGCGGCCCGGGGCCCGAAGGCGGTCTAGCGCCGGCGCTCAGCCCAGCGAAGCCAGGACCCGGTCGACCATGGGGCCCGACTGGCCCAGGTAGTTGGCGGGGTCCAGCATGCGCTGCAGCGCCGCGCGGTCCACGTGGCGGTGGATCTCCGGGTGGGCGGCCAGCAGGTCCAGCAGCGGCTTCTTCTGCACCACCGCCTCGCGGCAGAGGTCGTACACCAGGTCGTGCGCGTACTCGCGGCCGATGTAGGGGCCCAGGCCCATCATCACCGCCTCGCTCATCACCAGGCCTTCGGTGATGTCGATGTTGCGCCGCATCGCCTGCGCGTCCACCTGAAGGCCTTCCAGCACCGCGCGGCTCTGCTTCAAGGCCCCGGCCATCAGGCAGAAGGCTTCGGGCAGCACGATCCATTCGATCTCCCACGGGCCGGTGCTGCGCTCGTGGTCGGCCACCATCGCGTCCATCAGCGCCGCGGCATGCTGGCGCACGACGCTGATGGCGGCATGGATGTAGCAGCTGCTGATGGGGTTGCGCTTCTGCGGCATGGTGCTGCTGCTGCCGCGGCCGTGGTGGTATGGCTCGAAGACCTCGGCCACCTCGGTCTGCATCATCAGCTTGACGTCCATGCTCAGCTTGCCGAGCGTGCCGCCGACCAGCCCCAGGAACGCGCCGACCTCGGCGATGTTGTCGCGGATGGTGTGCCAGGCGATGAGCGGCTGCTTCAGCCCCAGTTCGGCGCACAGGCCGGCCTGGGTTTCCATCGCGCCGGTCTCCAGCGATGCCAGGGTGCCGGCGGCGCCGGCGAATTCGCCCACCAGCACGCGTTCCTTCAGCTGCGCGAGGCGTTCGCGGTGGCGTTCCACGGCGCTCAGCAGCCCGGCCATCTTGTAGCCGAAGGTCACGGGAATGGCCTGCTGCAGGTTGCTGCGGCCGATGACCGGCGTGTCGCGGTGTTCCTTCGCCAGCTTCGCCATCGCGGCGGAGATGGCGGCGAGCTCGCGTTCGACGATGACCAGCGCCTCGCGGATCTGCAGCACGGTGGCGGTGTCGGTGATGTCCTGCGTGGTGGCACCCCAGTGGCAGTACTCGCCCAGCTTGTCGCGGCACAGCGCATTGAGCTGCGAGACCACGCCCAGGATGGGGTAGCCGATGCGTTCGGTCTGCAGGCGCAGCCTGGCCAGGTCGATCTGGTCCAGATGGCAATGGCTGACGATCTCGTCGGCCGCCTCCTGCGGGATCAGGCCCAGCCGGCCCTGCACGACGGCGAGCGCGCGTTCGACGTCCAGGTACTTCCGGGTGCGGTTCTCGTCGCTCCAGACCTGGCGCATCTCGTCGCTGGAGAAGATGCCCTGGAAGATGCGGCTGTCGATGATGGATGCGGCCATGCGGTGTCTCCTGCCTCGGTTTCGGGTTCAGGCCAGCGTGGCCGTGGCGTCCATCGTGAGCCAGCCTTCGTGGTCCTGCGCCCACAGGGCCACGCTGCCGTCGGGCTGCGGCCGGCCGTTCACGCGGAACGGGTGCAGGTCGAAGGTGGGGCGAACGGCCTTGAAGCGGAACGACCGCACCGTGGCCGCGGGCGCGTGGCGGCGCACCAGGTCCATGAGCAGGGTGGCGATCAGCGGGCCGTGCACGATCAGGCCGGGATAGCCTTCCACCCCGGTCACGTAGCGGCGGTCGTAGTGGATGCGGTGGCCGTTGAAGGTGAGCGCCGAGTAGCGGAACAGCAGCACGTCGTCGGGCACCACCTCGCGCTGCCAGGCAGCGCCGGTGGCGGCGGGCTGCGGCGGGGGTTCCGCGTCGCCCGGTTTCTTCGCTTCGCGGTAGACGATGTCGTGGAACTCCACGATCGCCGGCGCTGCGGCGCCGTTGCAGAAGAGATCGTGGCGCACCTTCACGAACACCAGCGTGCCGCTGCGGCCTTCCTTCACCGAGACGTCGGCGATGGTGGAGCGGCGCTCCACCGCGTCGCCCACGCGCACCGGGGAACGGAATTCGAACTGGCTGCCGGCCCACATGCGGCGCGGCAGCGGCACCGGCGGCAGGAAGCCGCCGCGCTTCGCGTGGCCGTCGGGTCCCAGTTCGCTCTGGCGGTGCAGCGGCAGGAAGTACAGCCAGTGCCACAGCGGCGGCAAAGGCAGGCCGGGCTCGACATCCATGGCCGGGTGGTCGAGCGTGGCATTGAGCGCCTTGACGGGGGTGGCGCCGATCTGGTCGAGCGCCGTCTCGCTGCGGCCGACCCAGGCCTTCAGGTCTTCCAGCTTGTGCAGGGAGCTTTCCATGAACGTCTGTCCTCGCGCGGCAGGTGTGCTGCCGTGAGTGTGGCGCAAGCCGACGCTAGGTTTCGCGCCTTGCCAGTGCGAGGAAGGCGCCCAGCCCCAGCATCGTGACGCCCGAGACGCGCGTCATCAGCCGCGCCCGCGCCGCGCGCGCGGCGGCGGAACGCAGCAGCCGGTGGGCGGCGAACACGGCCACCACGTCGACCCCCGTGTTCAGCACGACGCAGATGCCGCCCAGCAGCACCAGCTGCGGCACCAGCGGCGAAGCGGCGTCGGTGAACTGCGGCAGGAAGGCCAGGAAGAAGAGCGCGGTCTTGACGTTCAGCGCCTCGACCAGCACGCCTTCGAAAAGGGCACGCCGTGCGCCTTGCGAAGCCAGCGCCTCCACTTCGAAGGCCGTGTCCTTGCGCATCAGCATGCGAATGCCCAGGTAGACCAGGTAGGCCGCGCCCAGGTACTTCACCAGGCTGAAGGCGAAGGCCGACTGCGCCACCAGCAGCGACAGGCCCACCGCCGCCGCCAGCACGTGCAGCAGCCCGCCCACGCCGGTGCCGATGCACGACGCCAGCCCTTCGGCGCGGCCCCCGGCGACGGTGCGCGCCACCACGTAGGCGATGCCCGGGCCCGGGGTGATGGCCAGCACGACGGCGGCGAAGAGGAATGCGACGAACGACATGGCCGGACTTCAGGGGTGGGCGGCATGGCCGCCGGGGGACGAGTGAATCACGCCGGTCATGGGGTGCGGCATGCCGCCGTCGCCGTGGCTGCCCACGACCCGGGCGATGGCGGTGACCGGCCTGTGGAAGGCCTCGTCGAACGCGCGCTTTGCGAAGGTGAAGGTGGCGGTGTACATGGCGCAAGCGTAACCGCCTGGCGCGACCGCAAGGCCGGCCCCGGCGCCAGCCGACAATCGGCCATGACCGCTTCTTCCGACGGCACGCCGCACACCGGCCCCGCCTTCTCGACCCTGCCCCTGCCGCCCCACGTGCTGGAGAACCTCCAGAAGCTGGGCTACGAGCGCATGACACCCATCCAGGCCGCCAGCCTGCCGCTGGCGCTGGCCGGCAAGGACCTGATCGCGCAGGCCAAGACCGGCAGCGGCAAGACCGCCGCCTTCGCGCTGCCGCTGCTGGCCAGCCTGAATCCGCGCCGCTTCGCCGTGCAGGCCCTGGTGCTGTGCCCCACGCGCGAACTCGCCGAGCAGGTGACGCAGGAGATCCGCCGCATCGCCCGCGCCGAGGACAACGTGAAGGTGCTCACGCTGTGCGGCGGCGCCACCATGCGGCCGCAGCTGGCCAGCCTGGCGCATGGTGCGCACGTGGTGGTGGGCACGCCGGGGCGCATCCTGGACCACCTGGCGCGCGAATCGCTCGCGCTGGACGCGCTCAACACGCTGGTGCTGGACGAGGCCGACCGCATGCTCGACATGGGCTTCGCCGAGGACATCGCCGCCATCGTGCAGCGCTGCCCGCCGACTTCCGGACGCCAGACGCTGCTGTTCTCGGCCACCTATCCCGAAGACGTGGCCCGCCTCGCGGCGCGCTACCTGCGCGACCCGCAGGAAGTGCGGCTCGCGGAACGCCACGGTGCAAGCCAGATCCGCCAGCGCTTCTACGAGGTGAAGGAAGAGGAAAGGCTGCACGCCGTGGGCCTGCTGCTGAACCATTTCCGCCCCGAAAGCACGCTCGCCTTCTGCAACACCAAGCAGCAGTGCCGCGACCTGGTGGCGGTGCTGCAGGCCCAGGGCCTCGTGGCGCTGGAACTGCATGGCGACCTGGACCAGCGCGAACGCGACCAGGTGCTGGTGCGCTTCGCGAATCGCAGCTGCAGCGTGCTGGTGGCCACCGACGTGGCGGCGCGCGGGCTGGACATCGCGGGGCTGGACGCGGTGATCAACGTCGACATCTCGCCCGAAGCGCAGGTGCACACGCACCGCGTCGGCCGCACCGGGCGTGCCGGGGCGTCGGGGCTGGTGTTCAACCTGGCCAGCCTGGACGAGATGGGCCGCGTCGGCCGCATCGACGAGATGCATGGCAGCGAAAGCGTCTGGCACCCGCTGTCGGAACTGCAGGCCGCCGAAGCCGGCGCGCCGCACGAGCCGCTGCGGCCGCCCATGGTGACGCTGCAGATCCTGGGCGGGCGCAAGGAGAAGATCCGCCCCGGCGACGTGCTGGGAGCGCTGACCAAGGACCTGGGCTTCGAGGCCGCCGCCGTCGGCAAGATCGACGTCAACGACTTCTCCACCTACGTGGCCGTGCAGCGCGACATCGCCGACAAGGCCTTGCGCGGGCTGAACGCTGGCAAGGTGAAGGGTCGTTCGGTCAAGGTGAGGCGGCTGTGAGCGCCACGTTCGCCGCCCTCGGCCTGTCGCCGGCACTGCTGCGGGCCGTGGCCGCGCTGGGCTTCGAAGCGCCGACGCCGATCCAGGCCGCGGCGATACCGCCCGCACTGCAGGGACGAGATTTGACGGGCTGCGCGCCCACCGGTTCGGGCAAGACCGCGGCCTTCGGGCTGGCGCTGCTGCAGCGCCTGGGCGCCCGCGCCGGCCCCGGCCGCAGGCCCACGCAAGCGCTGGTGCTGGTGCCCACGCGCGAGCTGGCCGTGCAGGTGGGCGAGACGATCGGCGCACTGGCGCGCCACGCGGACCTGCCGATCAAGGTCGCGGTGGTCTTCGGCGGCGTCGCGGTCAACCCGCAGATGATGGCGCTGCGCGGCGGCGCCGAGGTCGTGGTCGCCACACCGGGCCGGCTGATCGACCTGGCCGAACGCAACGCCATCGACCTGGCCGACGTGAGCCTGCTGGTGCTGGACGAAGCCGACCGCCTGCTCGACGAAGGCTTTGCCGACGAACTGGCGCGCCTGAAGGCGATGCTGCCGGTGCGGCGGCAGAACCTGCTGTTTTCGGCCACCTTCCCGCCGGCCGTGCAGGCGCTGGCGGCGGCGATGTTGCGCCACCCGCTGCGCGTGGACGTTTCCACCGGCGCCGGGAACGTCGCGCCCGCCATCGAGCAGCACGCGGTGGAGGTCGACACCGCGCAGCGCACCCCGCTGCTGCGCCACCTGATCGAGCAGGGCCGCTGGCAGCGCGTGCTGGTCTTCGTGGCCACGCGCTACGCCAGCGAACACGTGGCCGAGAAGCTGCGCCGAGGCGGCCTGGCCGCCGCCGCGCTGCATGGCGACCTGAGCCAAGGGGCGCGCCAGCGCGTGCTGGCCGACCTGAACAGCAGCGCATTGCGCGTGGTGCTGGCCACCGACCTGGCGGCGCGCGGACTGCACCTGCCGGCGCTGCCGGTGGTGGTGAACTACGACCTGCCGCGTTCGGCCGTGGACTACGTGCACCGCATCGGCCGCACGGCGCGCGCCGGGGCCCACGGGCTGGCGGTGAGCTTCGTGACGGCGGCGACCGAGGCGCACTTCCGGCTGATCGAGAAACGCCAGGGCCTGCGCGTGCCGCGCGAGCGTGTGCCCGGCTTCGAACCGCGCGAGACCACGCCACCGCCGTCGTCGCCCGAAGGCGGCGTCAAGGGCCGGCGCAAGAGCCGCAAGGACAAGCTGCGCGAAGCCGCAGCGGCCAAGGTCGGCTGACAGAATGGCGCCGCCGATGCGCCCCAGCCCGCCGAACCTGCGCGTGCTCGCCGTCATCCCGCCGATGACGCAGCTGAACACGCCCTACCCTTCCACCGCCTACCTCACGGGTTTCCTGCGTTCGCGCGGGATTCCCGCGCAGCAGGTCGACCTGGCGCTGGCGCTGGTGCTGGAACTGTTCACGCCCGCCGGCCTGCAGGCCGTGCGCGAAGGCATCGCCGCCCTGCCGCGCGCGCGGCACACGCCCCGCCTGGCCGCCTTCGAGGCGGCGTTCGAGCGCTACGCCGCCACCATCGGCCCCACGATCCGTTTCCTGCAGGGCGGCGACGCGACACTGGCGCACCGCATCGCCGGCCGCACCTTTCTGCCCGAAGGCGAGCGCTTCGCGTCGCTGGACGTCTACGTCGACCCCGACGACCCCGAAGGCGGCGACCCGCTGGCCTGGGCCTTCGGCGCCCTGGGCACGCAGGACCGTGCACGCCACCTGGCCACGCTGTACCTGAACGACCTGGCCGACGTGGTGCGCGACGCCGTCGATCCGCGTTTCGAGTTCGTGCGATATGCCGAACAGCTGGCCGCCAGCCAGCCCAGCTTCGACCCGCTGGCGCAGGCACTGGCGGCGCCGCCCACGCTGCTGGACCGCCTGCTGCAGCGGCTGGCGCTGCAGGCCCTGCAAGAGCACCGGCCCGAAGTGCTGCTGCTCAGCGTGCCCTTCCCCGGCGCGGTGTACGGTGCGTTGCGCATCGCGCAGGCGGTGAAGGCGGCGCGGCCCGAAGTGCGCATCGTGCTCGGCGGCGGCTTCGTCAACACCGAACTGCGCGAGCTGGCCGAGCCGCGCGTCTTCGACTTCGTCGACGCCGTCACGCTGGACGCCGGCGAACGCCCGCTGCTGGCGCTGCTGGAACACTGGGCTGGCGCGCGCTCGGCGCAGCGCCTGGTGCGCACCTTCGTGCGCGACGCTGCGGGCGCGGTGCGCTACGTCGACCTGGGCGAAGCCGACGTGCCTTTCGAAGAGGTCGGCACGCCCACCTGGGACGGCCTGCCGCTTGCGCGCTACCTGTCGCTGCTGGACATGCTGAACCCCATGCACCGGCTGTGGAGCGACGGCCGCTGGAACAAGCTGACGGTGGCGCATGGCTGCTACTGGAAGAAGTGCAGCTTCTGCGACGTGAGCCTGGACTACATCTCGCGCTACGAAGCCGCCAGCGCGCAGACCCTGGTCGACCGCATCGAGGCCATCGTCGCGGAGACGGGGCAGACCGGCTTCCATTTCGTGGACGAAGCGGCGCCGCCGAAGTCGCTGAAAGCGCTGGCCGCCGAGCTGCAGCGCCGCCGCGTGGAGATCTCCTGGTGGGGCAACATCCGCTTCGAGAAGAGCTTCACCCCCGCGCTGTGCCGCCAGCTGGCCGACAGCGGCTGCATCGCCATCAGCGGCGGCCTGGAGGTGGCTTCCGACCGGCTGCTGGCGCTGATGAAGAAGGGCGTCTCGGTCGAGCAGGTGGCGCGCGTGACGCGCGCCTTCGCCGACGCCGGCATCCTGGTGCACGCCTACCTGATGTACGGCTTCCCCACCCAGACCGTGCAGGACACGGTCGACGCGCTGGAGTACGTGCGCCAGCTGTTCGAGAACGGCTGCCTCCAGTCGGGCTTCTTCCACCGCTTCACCTGCACCGTGCATTCGCCGGTGGGGCGCGACCCGGCGGCCTACGGCGTGACGCTCGAGCCGCTGCCGCCGGGAAGCTTCGCGAAGAACGACGTCGGCTTCGTCGACCCCACCGGCACCGACCACGACGCGCTGGGCGCCGGCCTGAAGAAGGCCATCTACAACTTCATGCACGGCGTCGGGCTGGAGCAGGACGTGCGCCGCTGGTTCGACCTGCCGGTGCCGCGGCCGACGGTGCCGCGCGGGCGCATTGCACGGGCGCTGGCACGCGGCGCGTGAGTCCGGCAACGCCGGCCGGGGACTGCAGGGCGCCCCCCGGAAAGCCCTGCCAGCGAGTCGGGCAGATCGGTCGTCGCCTTGCCCCTGTCGATTCCTGCCGTGACCGCTCGTCGTATCGTCGCGACGGTACCCGCCGTCCTGCCGTGCTGCACGATGGCAGCTCTCACGGAGTGACAAGCCCATGAATTCATCGCCTTCCCGTCTGGTGCTGCTCGTGGCCACGCGCAAGGGCGCCTGGCTGTTCCATTCGGACGCGCGGCGAAGCGCCTGGTCGGTGGAAGGCCCCCATTTCCTGGGCCACAACATCAGCCACGTGAAGCTGGACCCGCGCGA
This sequence comes from Rubrivivax sp., assembly GCA_044224175.1. Classification (GTDB taxonomy): domain Bacteria; phylum Pseudomonadota; class Gammaproteobacteria; order Burkholderiales; family Burkholderiaceae_C; genus Rubrivivax. The sequence goes on from JBGAKY010000001.1 coordinate 45,792, forward strand.
CGGCCGCACGCTGCTGGCGGCGGCGAAGACCGGCCACCTGGGGCCCACCGTGTTCCGCTCTGCCGACCTGGGCAAGACCTGGAAGGAAGCGACCCGCCCGCCGGCCTTCGACAAGCCCACGAACGGCCTGCCGGCGCGCGCGGTGGACCACACCTTCTGGCTGACGCCGGGCCACGCCAGCGAACGCGGCAGCTGGTACGCCGGCACCTCGCCGCAGGGCCTGTTCCGGTCCGACGACGGCGGCGTCAGCTGGCTGCCGCTGCCCGCCGTCAACGACGACCCGAAGTTCCGGGAATGGATGGGCACGGTGCAGGACGGCACGCCCGACGGGCCGAAGCTGCACTCCATCATCGTCGACCCGCGCGATCCGGCGCACCTGCTGTTCGGCATGTCCGGCGGCGGCGTGCACGAATCGCGCGACGCCGGGCGCACCTGGACCCCGCTGATCCAGGGCATGGAAGTGGTGGAAGGCTTCGACGCCGCCACCGTGACCTTCCACGACCCGCACTGCGTGCGCCTGTGCCCCGGCAACCCCGACCGCCTGTACCAGCAGAACCACTGCGGCATCTACCGGCTGGACCGGCCGGGCACGGCCTGGCGGCGCATCGGGCGCACCATGCCAGCCGAGGTGGGCGACATCGGCTTCCCGATGGTGGTGCACCCGCGCGACGCCGACACCGCCTGGGTCTTCCCGATGGACGGCACCAACGTCTGGCCGCGCACCAGCCCGGCCGGCCGCCCGGCGGCCTACGTCACCCGCGACGGCGGCAACACCTGGCAGCGGCTGGACCAGGGCCTGCCGCTGCAGCAGGCCTGGTGGACCGTGAAGCGGCAGGCGATGACGGTCGACACCCAGCCCGCGCCGGCGCTGTACCTGGGCACCACCTGCGGCGAGCTGTGGGTCGGGCACGAAGGCGGCGCGCGCTGGGACAACATCGCGCGCCACCTGCCGGAAATCTACGCCGTCGAAGTGGCGGAGCTGGCTTGAAGGTGCTGGTGCCGGGAGCCTTGCGCTCCTACACCGGCGCCGCGCAGGTGGACGCGGCGGGCGACACCTTGCTCGCACTGTTCGCCGACCTGGACCGGCGCTACCCCGGCCTGAGCTTCCGCGTCGTCGACGAAAGGCAGCAGCTGCGGCCGAACATGCGCATCTTCGTCAACGGCCTGGGCGTGCGCGACCTGGGCCATGCACTGAAGCCCGAGGACTTCGTGGCCATCGTGCTGGCGCTGAGCGGGGGCTGAGCTCAGAGGTCGTCCACACAGGCCATCCACGCCAGCACACGCTTGCGCCCGCCGCCCGGGCGCGAAAGCGCGGTGTAGCGCCGCATCACGCCCTCCAGTTCGGCGCGCAGGGCGGCCGCCTCGGACTCGCCCAGGTGCAGCGCCGCGCGTTCGTTGACGAGGCGGGCGTCGCGCACCTCGCCGGCGCGCGGGGCGATGGTCTCGCGCACGCCCTGCGGCGTGCGCAGGTAGCGGAACTCCCAGGCCGGCGCATTGCGGCGCGCGGTCTGCACCAGCGCGAGCTTCAGGCGTTCGAAGAAGCCGTCCATGTTCGCGCTCAGGAGGGCGGCGTCGGACGACAAGGGCACGTCGTCGAGCGACACCGTGAAGCTGTCGGCCGTGGTGCGGTAGCGCCGGTGGCGCTCGCCGCCGCTGTCCTGCGCGGCCAGCAGGCCCACCGCACAGAAGCGGCCCACCCAGTAGCTCACCAGGCTGCGGCCCACGCCCAGTTCGCGCGCGGCTTCGGCGACGCCACATTCACGCGCCAGGAAGGGGCGCAGAAAGCGGTTGCGGCGGCTGTCCACCAGCAGCGCGGCGGCGGCGGGGTCGCGCACCACGTCCACGGCGGGAACGCTGGCACTCGGGAGGGATGCGCGGCGCCTGGCCATTCTTACCCTTTGCGCACTTTGTCCAAGAGATGCCCTCATTTTGGACTGTGGACTGCCTAGGATTCCCGGGAGATCGCTGTCAGAGACGATTGAAGGCAACGCTCCGCGGGCCGCGCGCAGGGAGGGGAATGCGCGGCACCTGCGAGACGAAGGCAACTTTCAGGCATCGTGCGCTCCTGTGGCGCACGATGCCTTTTCCTTTGGGGGCAGGCGGCACAGGCCCACTCACAGGAGTCCGCATGTTCGATCACGTCGGGGTCACGGTCAGCGATTTCGCGAAGAGCAAGGTCTTCTACGCCGCAGCGCTGGCGCCGATCGGTCATTCAAAAGTCGTGGAGGTCATGCTCGACGGCGGGCGCAGGCCGAGCGCGGGCTTCAGCCACGAGGACGGCTCGGACCTCTGGATCAGCCAGGGCGAACCGACCCGGCCCCTCCACGTGGCCTTCCGTGCCGGTTCACGCGCCGCGGTCGACGCCTTCCATGCGGCAGCGCTGGCCGCGGGCGGCCGCGACAACGGCCGGCCGGGCCTGCGCCCGCAATACCACCCGAACTACTACGGCGCCTATGTGCTGGACCCGGACGGCCACAACATCGAGGCGGTCTGCCACGACGCCACCGCACCCTGAGGGGCGCCTGTGGATCCGGCTGCCTGCCGCATCGTCGATGCAGCACGACCGCATGGAAGACGACGCATGCCCTGCATACTTCGATGATCGAGGGCAGACGCCGAGGCCCTGCACGACCGACCCACCCCAGAAAGAGAAGGCAACGATGGCCACCACGATCGACTACTACTTCGCGCCGCAATCGCCCTGGGCCTACCTGGGCCACGAACGCTTTGCCGCCGTCGCCCAGGCGGCCGGCGCCGGCATCCGCGTGCTGCCGGTCGACTTCGGCCGCGTGTTCCCGGCCTCGGGCGGCCTGCCGCTGGGCAAGCGCGCCCCGCAGCGGCAGGCCTACCGGCTGGTCGAGCTGAAGCGTTTCAGCGAACACCTGAAGCTGCCGCTGGTGCTGCAACCGAAGTTCTTTCCGGTCGATGCCGATCCCGCCGCCAGGCTGATCATCGCCGTCGCCGGCGCCGACGGCACCGAAGCGGCGATGCGCATCACCGGCGCCGTGATGCGCGGTGTCTGGGCCGAGCAGCGCGACATCGCCGCGCCGGCGGTGCTGCAGGCCCTGCTGGCCGAATGCGGCCTGCCGGCGCAGCGCCTGGCCGATTCGCAGTCGCCGGCGGTGCAGGCGCGCTACGACGCGCAGACGCAGGCCGCCATCGACGCCGGCGTCTTCGGTGCGCCGAGCTACGTGGTCGATGGCGAGATCTTCTGGGGGCAGGACCGGCTGGACTTCCTGGCGCGGAGGCTGGGGCTGCCGGGCAGCGCGCACACCTGAGGAAGTGGCCGGGCCGGCGGCACGTCGGCCGCCGGGACCGGGATCACCGTTCCTTGCACGGGCGCCCCGGCTTCGGCTGACCCCGCCTGCGACACCGGCTCGCATCGCTACCGGGCCCCGAAGACGACGGCCAACGGGCCCGCACCCGGAATCGGCCATCTGGCCGACCCCCTGAACCGCCGTGGGGTCGCACAATCCCTCGGCAAGGGTCGCGTCGACGGCGCTGCGAGCGACCCGGGTCCGGTTCGCTTCCTGTTCCCGCCCGGCGCCAGGGAGCCGACATGAACGATCTGCCCCGCTCGTTGAAGTGGCTTACGCGCGTCGTTCGGGCGGGCTGCGTCGTGGCTGCCCTGTTCTCGCTGGTCTTGGCACCACTGTTCTGGTCGTCAAAGGACCTCGTCACGCTCATGGCACCGCAAATTTCCGGCCTGCGCGAATCCTCGATCGTGATCGATGAACGCGCACAGTGGCTCGGCTTCTGTACATGGCTGCCAGCCCTCGCCCTCACCGTCTGGGGGTCGTGGCATCTGTGGCGGCTGTTCGGCGAGTACCAAGCCAGTCGCTTCTTTGCCACCTCCACCCAACGACATCTGCGCGGCTTTGCCTGGGCGTTGTTGGGGACAGCCTTCATGCAGCCCGTTTCGGGATCCCTGCTCAGCATTGTGTTTTCGGCAAGGATGCCGCCGGGCCAGCAAGTTTTGAGTGTGGGCATCAGCACGGACTTCTTCTTGGAACTGGTGGCCGGCATCGCGATGCTCGCCATTGCGCTGGTGCTGACGAGGGCATCGATGCTCGGCGAACGCAACCACGAGCTCGAAGTCGCCGGACTGGCCAAGACCCGGCTGCTGGCGGCCGCCAGCCACGATCTGCGCCAGCCAGTGGTGAGCGTCAGCCTGCTGACCGAATTGCTGCGCGAGCAGCCGCTGCCGGCCACGGCGGTGCCGCTGGTCGAGCGCATCGGCGAGTCGGTGCGCGCCTTGAACGACCTGCTCAAGGGCCTGCTCGACCTCAGCCGCTTCGAGGCCGGGGTGGTCCGGGCCCAGGAGTCGGTGTTCGCCTTGCGCCCCCTGCTGCAGCGCGTGCTCGGCGACGAAGCCGAGTCGGCGCGCCGCAAGGGCCTGGTGCTGCGCCTGCATGCGGCGCCGTTCTCGGTCCGTTCCGACCGCATGCTGGTGGAACAGGTGCTGCGCAACCTGGTGGGCAACGCGGTGCGCTACACCCGGCGCGGCGGCGTGCTGCTCAGCGCCCGCCGCTGCGGACCCGGCCGCGTGCGGGTACAGGTCTGGGACACCGGCCCGGGCATTCCGGAGCAGAGCCGTTCGCGCGTCTTCGAGGAATTCGTCCAGCTGCAGACCGAAGGCGCCGGCCGCGGCGGCGGGCTCGGGCTCGGGCTGGCCCTGGTGCGGCGCGCCGCCGACGTGCTGGGCGCGCCGCTGCAGCTGCGTTCGGTCGTCGGCCACGGCAGCTGCTTTTCGATCGAGCTGCCCTCGGCGGGCCTGCAGGCCGACGCGGGCGACGCGGCGGCCGACGCGGGGACCGGCCTGCAGGGGCGCAGCATCTGGATCGTCGAGGACGACCCCGGCGGGCGCGAGGCCCTGTGCCTGCGCCTGGCCGGCTGGGGCGCGCGGGTGCGCGACTTCGGCGACGTCGGCTCGGTGCGCCGCGCGCTGGCGCAGCCGGCGCCCGTGCTGCCGCAGCTGCTGCTGACCGATCTGCGGCTGCCCGACGGCACCGGCCTCGACGTCGTCGCGCTGCTGCGCAAGGCCGACGCCACGCTGCCGGTGCTGGTGGTCACGGGCGACACGGCGCCGGGGGACATCGCGCTCGTGCACACCAGCGGCCTGCCGGTGCTGCACAAGCCTTTCACGTCCGAAGCGTTGCTGGCGGCGCTGCAGGCGCTGGACACCGCGCCGCGCGGGGCGGCGCCCGTGTCGCAGGACCCGAAGGCCGAAGGCGCCGCTAGAGCCTGAGGCCCAGGCGGGCCGCCGCCACCACCGCCTGCGTGCGCGAAGTCACCTGCAGGCGCTGGAAGATGGCCTCCAGGTGCGTCTTCACCGTCGAAGGCGACAGGTCGAGCGCGCGCGCGATCGACTTGTTCGAGCGGCCGTCGACCAGCATCCGCAGCACGTCGACCTGGCGCGGCGTGAGGCCGAGCCGGTCGACTTCCATCGGTGCGGCGGGGGCGGGGCCGGTCACCAGCGGCACGTGGACGCCGCCGTGGATCACGGTCGCGATGGCGCTGCGCATCAGGTTCGACTCCGACGTCTTCGGGATGAAGCCCGCGGCGCCGGCGTCCAGCACGGACAGCACCGTCTCGGGCCGCTCGTCGGCCGAGACCACGACCACGCGCACCGAAGGCGCGGCCTCGCGCAGCGCCTGCAGGGTGGCGAGGCCCTGGCTGTCCGGCAGGGCCAGGTCGAGCAGCACGAGCCGGATGTCGGGCTCGGCGGCGAGCAGCGCGCTGGCCTGCGCCAGGCTGGCCGCGTGCCGCAGATCGACCTGCGGATGGTCGAGCCCGATCAGAAGCACCAGCGCGTCGCGGATGAGCGCATGGTCGTCGACGAGCAGGCACTTCATGGGGAGGCGATTGTGCGCCGCGTGCACGCTTCGGTCATCCGGCCGATGGGCAAGGGCGGCGCCGATCCCGACACTGCCACCGACGCTCGATCCCGGGAGACCACCACCATGAACCCGACTTCCATGCACCGTGCCATCGCGGCCCTCATGCTGGGATGCGTGCTGGCACCTGCGATCGCCGACGACGCCGGGCCCTATCTGCAGCTGGCCGCCGGACGCACGACCTACGACTTCGACTGCGGCTACTACAGCTGCGACAGCGCCCGCGCCGGCGTGCTGAAGCTGGGTGGCGGCTACCGCTTCGGCGTCTTCGCGCTCGAGGTCTGGCACATCGACTGGGGTCGCGGTACGGTGATCGACTACTACGGCAACGACTTCGTCCGCCTGCGCAGCCTGGGCGTCGGCGGCGCCTGGCGCGCGCACTTCGGCAGCGCGGGCGAAGGCGTGCTGCGCGCCGGTTTCGCCGACGTGCGCCAGACCCGCAGCGCCGAGAGCTTCAGGCGCGTCGAAGGCAGCTTCGGCCTCGGCCTGGCCTACAGCGTCGACCCCCAGCTGGCTTTGGAGATCGGCTGGGACATCACCACCTCCACCGGCGGCAGCGAGCACATCGGCAGCGCGCTGGCGCGCGCCGTGACCGCCGGGCTGCGGGTCCGGTTCTGATGGCCCTGCGGCGCGCCATTCGTCCGGACCCGTGCCAGACCCGTCTCGAAGTCCCTGCATTGAAGAGGCCGCCGCTTCGCGGGCGCAGCGGCGGCGTCGTTGCCAGTGCGCCCGGCGACTCTTCCTTCAACTCCTGGAGCTCTCGATGAAGCTGCAACTTCTTGCCCGCCGCCTGCTCGCCGTGGCGCTGGCGGGCGCCGCAATCGCGACCATGCCGGCGCAGGCCGGTTCGTTCAGCGCCGTGTACTTCCTCGGCGACAGCGTGTCCGACAGCGGGAACGTCGGGCTGGCCATCGGCTTCCCTTCGGGGGCGCCGCAGGTCGTGTCCGGCAACACCTACATCCCGGACTACCCGTACTACCCTTCGGGCCGGTTCAGCAATGGCCGCGTCTGGGCCGAGGCCTATGCGGAAAAGCTCGGGCTCGCGGCCTTCCCTTCGCTGGCGGGCGGAACGGACTTCGCCTGGGCCGGCGCCCGCACCGGCGGCGCCGACGTGCCGGTGCCGACCCTGACGACCCAGGCCGCGCAGCTGCTCGCCGCGATGCACGGCACCGCGCCGCCGGATGCGTTGTACGTGGTGGCCGAGGTCGGCAACGACGCGCGCGACGCGCTGGCGGCCATCGCCGCCGGTGCAGACCCCGGCGAAACGATTCGCGCCGCGGCGGCGACGTATGCCGGCAACGTGGGCAACATCATCGCTGCGCTGCGCCAGGCCGGGGCGCGCCATTTCCTGGTGTTCGACAACGTCAATCTGGGCCTGGTGCCGGCGGTCCTGGCACAAGGCACGGCTGCCTCGGCGCTGGCCACCGCGGTGACCTCGGGCATGAACCAGGCGCTGTTCGACCGGCTCGAGGAGGAGGCGGGCGTTCGCATCTTCGACACCTTCGCCTTCCTGACCCGCGTGGTGAAGCACCCGGCGGACTACGGCTTCGTCAACGCGTCCGCGGCCTGCGGCGCCCAGGCGGGCGCCGACTGCAGCCAGTACGTGTTCTGGGACGGCCTGCACCCGACCGCGCAGTTCCACGAGCTGATCGCCACCGCCGCCTGCCGCCGCCAGCACGGGCGCGGTCCGGCCAGCTGCGGGGGTGCCTCCGGGCAGTCGCACGACGACTAGCGGACCGGCTCCACTCTCGCGGGCGCGCGCTCAAGGGCGAGGCAACAGCAGCGCCGGGTCGACCGAATGGCCGTTGAGGATGACGCCGAAGTGCAGGTGCGGCCCGGTCACGCGGCCGGTGGCCCCCACCCGGGCGATGGGGGTGCCGGCCTGCACCGTGCGGCCCGGCTCGGTGTCGAAGGCCGAGAGGTGCGCGTACAGGCTCATGAAGCCACGCCCGTGGTCCACGACGACGCTGCCGCCGCTGAAGAAGTAGTCGCCGACGTCGACCACCTCGCCCGCCGCCGCGCTGCGCACCGGCGTGCCGGTGGGCGCGCCGATGTCCATGCCGCTGTGCGGGCTGCGCGGCTGACCGTTGAACACGCGCCGCAGGCCGAAGCTGGACGAGCGCGGCCCGTCCACCGGCGGCTGCAGGCGCAGCGCTGAAGGCTCGAACGCGGTCGTGAAGCGGCCGAGCACCTCGCCCAGGTGCTCGCGCTCGCGCGCCACGCGGGCCGCATCTTCGGGCGACAGGTCCACGTGGCGCGGCGGCACGCGCAGGCGCTGCACGGGGTAGGCCTTGCGCTGGAGCGCAAAGTGCACGGTCTGCGCCGTGCCGGCGGCGCCGGCGACTTGCAGCGCCTGCGGCTGCGCCGGGTCGGTGGCGAGCGCGATGCCCACGGCGGCCATCCACCCGGCCCGGTCGCGCAACACCAGCACGGGGCGGCCTTCGTAGCGCACATCCGGACGAGGCCCGCCCGCCGGTCCCACCGGTATGTAGGCAATGCCTCCAGGCACGGCGCGCATGCGGCCGGTGCCGTTGGCGTTTCGAACCGGCGCTGCATGCCCGAGCGTCGGCGTGGTCAGCAGGGCTGCGGCGAAGCGTCGGCGGGTGAGCATGCAACCATCTTAGGCCGCCGGGAGCGCGCGCACGCCGTTGTCCCGGCAGGCGTCACCGCTTCCAGACGGTCACCTTCCAGTTGTCGATCGAGTGGCTGACCACGGCACCTGGCGAGTCGATGGTGTCGCGCCAGTAGCCGAACCGCATCGGCGCGCCGAGCGCGGAGAAATCGGGGCAGGACTCGCCGGCGGAGCACGCGGGGCCGTCGCGAAGACTGAAGTCCGTGGCATGCAGGCTGGCGGTGTTCTGGGACGTCGACCAGATGGGTGAGACGGCCGGGTAGGACTCGGGCGGCGTCGCGACGTAGCGACGACCGCCTTGTTCGAGCAGAAGCGCGGAGCTCGTCCGCTTGGGGTAGACCTTCGACGGCGCCAGGCCTTCCTCGGCATAGTCGATGACGTAGACCGCACCCTGCGTGGCAGGGTCGTAGACCGCCACCTGCGAGGTGTGGGCCACCGTGGCCACCCCCGACGGGGCGGGCAGTTGAACGTCCATCTGCCGGTAGGACCCGGGGTGACCGCCAGTCGCCACCTGCGTCTCTGCATGCGTCGCCGCCGGCGAACTGCCGTCGGGCAGCGCGGTCGCGGTCCAGTCGGCGGGCTGGAACTCGCCGTCGGCAAAGGTGATGCCCGGGAACGCGGACACGGCCAGGTGGGCCACCGCGCTGCCGGAGATCTGGCCGCTGGCACTTGCGGTGACCTGGATCAGGGCGCCGTCGTCCGCCAGCGAGACGGCGGACAGGGTCAGCGTGTCCTGGGTGGCGCCGGCAATGGCGACATAGTGCTGGCCCCCGTCGGTCGACCGGTACCACTGGAAGGTGACGAGGCCCGAGGCCAGTTGCGGGTCCGTTGCCGTGAAGGTCACCGCCGTCCCGGCCTGGGCCGTGACATAGGCCGGCTGCACGATGGGCACGAGCTGGACCGGGCCGTTGCAGTTCATGTTCTGCGGGCAGTCGCCCGAAACGAAGCCCGGGCCGCCGCCGCAAGCGACGACCAGGAGAGAAGCCACCCACGATCCGGCCCGGGTGCGCAGGTGCAGGGTTCGAGACGGGTTCATCGCGTGGTCTCCCGGGGTTCCAAGCATTTGAAGACGGCTGCGTCCAGGTCACGTCCATCGGCCAGGGCCAGTATCGGACCTGCGGCTGGCGTTGCCCATCGGATGGATGGCGGATGAGGCGGTGCGCGCCGGCGGCGGTGAGGGTGGCGTTCCGCCGGCACCCCGGGCGCCAGCGCCGACGCTCAGAGCGCCCGCAGGCTGGCCAGCAGTTCGTCCGACGAGAAGGGCTTGTGCAGCACCGGCAGGCCGCTTTCGCGCAGGCGCGCGATGTCCGCCGGCGCGGTGTCGCCGGTGACGACCAGCACCTGCAGCGTGCCGGCAGCCCGACGCAGCAGGCCGGCGACTTCGATGCCGGTGCCGTCGGGCAGGCGCTGATCGCGAAGCAGTTCCGACAACAGGCCGATGCTGACCACGGGCTGGCGCAGGTCGTGGCTGGCGGCGGCCAGGAAGCGCGTCTACGCTGCGTTGGCCAGCTCCAGTTCATGGGTGCGCTCGGCCACCTTGCGCTCTAAATCGCCGGCCTGCGTCTCCATCGCACCAAGGGCGCCGACGAAACGCAGCACCATCGCCCAGGCGCAGACCAGCAGGGCCAGCGGCGAGGTGAAGGGCATCCAGTACCGGTCCATCACCGAGGTCAGCCCGCGCAGGAACAGGTAGTCGTGCATCGCGGCGCCGACGTTGAGCGCCTGCGGCACCGTGAAGCCGAAGGTCCCGGCGCGCAGGTAGGCCGTCCGCACCCAGTCGCTGGGCCCGACGCGCAGCGGCGACAGGCCGGCACGGGCGTCGAGCTCGACCTCGATCTCGATCGTGTTGCGCCCGTCGCGCAACAGCGCCGCCGGCAGGTCGACGTAGGTGGGCACCGGCGCGGCCCGATGGCCGGTGTCGCGAAGGGGCAGCGTGTCGTGCACCAGCGACCCGTTGACGGTCACCGCGCAGCGCGAGGACACGCGGTCGCCGCCGAGCGACCAGGTGGTTTCGGGCACGCGAGCCAGATCGAAGTCGATCCGGTAGCGGCCCTTGCCGCCGTTCGGCAGGCCGGCGCGGGCCCAGGTATGCGGCAGCGCCACCTCGTGTGGCGCGCCGCCCTCGATCACGAACATCGCCTGGCTGACCACCCGGCCCGCGCCTTCGTCGGCGCAAGCCTGCGGCGCGACCAGTACCCAGGCCAACGCCCAGGCCAGCGCCAGGAGCCAGGTCAGCGCCAGCCGACGCCGCAGCCCGGAAGGTCTTCGGCAAGCGGGGTGCGGCCGACGCATGGCGGATTGTGGGCCGAATCGGACCCGGGCGACCCCGGCCTCATCTTCTCCGGCTGCGCACCGACGGCGTGTGCAACGCCACCTGCGGCGGCGGGAGCCCGCCATTGGCTTGCGGGCACCCCCCCCTCTGGCACGCGGTGGACAGCCCCGTGGCGATGGCCGTCACGCGCAGCCGATCGCTCGGGCTGTTGTCGTACGCGGTGTCGTGGATCCCGTGCGCGTCTTCCGATTCGTAGCGCCGGATCGTGTTCGTCGCGCTGCGCCTCCCGGCCTGCTTGAAGGTGCTCTTGCCGGTCGCATGGAGCACCAGCTCACGGCCCTGCCGGCCCGTGCGCGCCGCGCAGGTTGATGTCTTCCCGAAGTGGGCACGTCACCGCCGCCGCTTCGGCCCCCTTGACCGCGTGGTCCCGGGCCGCAGGCGGTCGGGGCGCCCATCACGCAAAAGGCCCGGCACGGTCGACACCGTCATCACGACCTCGAAGTTGCCGTTCTCCAGGCCGCGGATGTGGATGATGTCAATGATCCCGCCCACTTCGTTCTTCAGCACGTCATTGGCGTGCGCGAAGGCCTGCTCCTGGGTCGCGTCGTCGCCCATCGACTCGAGCAGCCTCTCGTTGAGCACCACGATCTGGCGCGCACGCTGAACGGCAGCCAGCAGGCTGTCCGCTCGAGCGTGGCCGCGGGCGACGACGGGGCGTTCCGTGCGGCAGGTATCGGCCAGGAGCAGGCGTTGGCGAGCGACCCGTCTGGAGCAGGCCGGTTCTTTAGCTTTACCCGATTGCTTTGGCGCGTGCTCGACATCGACATGCGGCACTGCCCAAACTGCGGCGCACGGGAGCTGACGATCATTACGGCCATCCTCGAGCGGCCAGTGGTCGAGAAGATCCTCACGTACCTGGCGCTGGTCCCACAGCCCCGACCCAGGAGCCGGGCCAGGACAGGCTCGACTTCGCACCAGGCGTCGACCGCACACTCGGTGGCAGGACCCTCTTGCTCGAGCGGCCCATGTGTCACCACAACGCCCGCAGCTTGGCGCCAAAACGCCGTGGAACCTGATCATGTGCAACCTTGGCCGAGGGAACAGCGCGGCCAGGCGCTGCATGAACTCCAGCGGGCCCATCACCAAGTGGGTCGTTCCGTCGGTGGTCATCGAAAACAAGACTCGCGCCGGAGGCACGCTGGCCGCGGCCGGGGTGGCCAGGGGCACGCCCGACGGCTACACCTTCCTCATCCACCACAATGGCATGGCCACCGCGCCAGGGCTGTACCGCAAGCTGGCCTACAACCCGCTCTCCGACTTCGAGTATGTGGGCCAGATCATCGAGGTGGCGACGACGCTACTGGGCCGCAAGGACCTGCCCGCCAACACCGCTGCCGAGTTCTTTGCGTGGGTGAAGGCGCAGGGCAACAAGGCCAACCTTGCGCGTACAGGGCTGGGTGCCGTGTTGCAGCTGTGCGGCATGCTGTTCCAGCTGGCCGTGGGCATGGAGATGGGCACCATCCCCCTACCTGGGCACGGCGCCAGCTGTTAACGCGCTGCTGGGCGGCCAATTGGACATTCTCTGCGAGAAGCCCACGCAGAGGCTGCCGCACATCAAGGCCGGCAACGTGAAGCTATTCGGCGCGACCACGCGCGAACGCATCAAGTCACTGCGCAACGTGGCCACGCTGGAAGGGGCCGGGCTCAAGGGCTTCGAGGTGAAGGTGTGGCACGGCATCGATGCACCCAAGGGCACGCCGGCCGCGGCTATTGACCGCTTCGGCGCCGCGCAGCGCGCGGCCCTGAACGACCCGACCGTGGTGCGGCGCATGGCCAAGCTCGGCGCCGAGATCGTGCCCGAGGCCAAGCGGACGCCGGAGCGGCTGCGCAGTCTGGCTGAAGCCGGTGAATGACAAGTGGGTGGCGCTGATTCGGGCAGCGGGGACGTACGCTGACTTTGGGCGTGAAGCCGTGCCGGCGGAGCATATTGGACGCTCGCGAAAGCCACGCTTAGCGGCGGCTGTGCAGCGGTAGGCGTCCGGCGCGTCAACGGCCGCCGCCCTCAGTCGAACACCCAGCGGTCCGGCGTCGAGACCTGGCCGATCGCGTTCTCGAACCACACGCACAAGGCCTGCGTGGCGGCGCCGCCCTCCGTGAAGATGTCCCTGCGACCGGTCGGCGCGAAGATCGGGGTACTCCAGGTGAAGCGGGTGCCCCCCGCGATGGCCTCGTGTCGGCAGTCGTCGATGAGCAGCCCCTTGCCCGACAGCACCAGCGGCTCCAATGCCCCAGCCGGATAGCAGGCGACGTGGCACTTCCAGAGGTTGGCGCGCGCGTCCAGGGCTGGAAGCGGCGTCTCAATCGATAGCTCGACCCAACCTGCGGCGGCGTCCAACGGATGAAAGAAGACCGCCTCCACGCACGGCGGCATCGTCACGCGCACGTGGCGTGCGATGCCAACCTCGATGAGGCCCGGGCGCCTGGACAGCTCGCGCACAGCCACCCCGTGCCCGGGCACGGCCGCACCGGGGTCGATGGCCGCCATGGCCCCAGGCGAAACCCGCGGCGCTTCGAGCACGACGCTCAGCGCCGCCCGGCGGGGCAGCTCGCTGATGGCGATCAGGTCGTCGTCACGCTTGTCGTCCCAGACCAGGATCCAGCCGAGGCTGCCGCGGTGGAGCAGCCGGAAGCGCGCGTGTTCGTGGAACATCGAGGTTCGCGAGCGGCGGTACTCGCCAACCTGCGGTGGCTTGCTCCAGTCGAAGAAGAAGGTGTCGAGCAGCGACTCGATCTCGCGATCCTCACGAATGGCCTGCGGCAGATCGCTCTCGAGATACCGCTCGACCTCACCGGGGCGCGCGAACAGCCCCCACTTGAACTTGCGCGCCCGGATGAAGAGCGAATCGTTCCGGTCCTCGACGAGCGCCCCGTCGAGCGCAACATGCAGTTCTGCGTCGAGCGGGCTGCCGTCGGCGGCAAGCAGGTCCACCCCGTAGTACTGCGTGCGGCCGGCCACGTCCGCGAGCACGCCGAGGTGACTGAATTGCGCCACCCGATCCCAGGCCGCCTGCGGCAGGAAGCGCCAAGCGTGGTCGAAGCGCTCGACAGGATGCCGCCGGTGGCACGGTAGGTAGCGCTGGAACCAGCGGCCCGCGACAGCCCCGGGCGCCACGCCGCTCCGCCCCGCGATCGAGACAGTCATGTCTTCCCGGATCTGCAGGGATTCGAGCAGCAGCTTCAGATCGGCGGCGTTTGCCGGCGCGGCCCCCTTTGCCTCGCCCGGCAGCGCACGTGTGCGCCAGCGCCGGTCGACGCTGCCGTAGCTGTAGTTGATCGAGAACAGCTGCGGGCGGCCTCCCCGGCTGCCGCTGACCGCGACGACTTGCCGCGACACCGCCATCCGGCTCGAGTCATCGACCCAGCCCTGCTCGAAAGGATCGCTGTCCAGAAACGCCTGTTCGTCGAAGGCGTACTGGCCGCCGAACAACCCGCCCTGGCGGTCGTTGCGCAGCATCGCGTGGACCGAGAGATTGATGTCGTGCGGCGGGTCCATGCGCCAGGGCTCGATGTCACGCGGGTCCAGCAGCCGCCAGCGCTTGGTGAAAAAGGTCTGCTCGTCGCACCACAGGATCCCGTAGCGCGGCGTGCCGTTCTGGCGCTTCAGGCGCGCAAGCACGTAGAAGTTGCAGGTGCCGTCAATCGCACCGTCGCCATCGGTGATGGGGCCGTTGAGAGTAGCGTACATCGCGCTGTCGAGCGGCAGGTTGTGCCATCCGAGCTTGCGCAGCCACTGGATCTCGCCGCCGTGGTCTTCGCTCCACGACTCGTAGAAGTGGTAGTTGCCGACCCCGATCGACAGCACGCGGTCGAAGGCGAACTCCGGAATCGACACCTCCGCGGGCGGCAGTGTCGGCAGCAACCGGTACTCGTAGCGGTTGCCGGGTTGTACCGCAAGGGTGGTGGGATCATCGGGATCGTGCAGCGTCTTCGGGATCGTGCCGCTGCCCAGGCGCGGCGGCCGGGTGTCGAGACGGTAGAGCACGTCGCGCTCCACCGACACCAGCATCGCCGGCATCGCCCCCATGCCGAAGGCGGCATGCAGGAACGGCAGCCGCTCGGCCTGGGGGTGATCGGGCGGGTAGTCGCGCAGGCCGCCGCCTCCCTTCGAGATCTGCGCCACGAGGCCGGTGTTGTCCTCGTCTGGCTCAGGGTCGAGCTTGAAGTAGATCGACGGAACCCGTTCGATGTCGCCAGACCCGGTGCCGGCGAAGAGGTGATCGGGCACGCCGAAGTAGAAGTCGGCGCGTCCACGTGCCTTCACGAACACGCGGTCGTTGCTGGCGGCCAACATGTCGAAGTCCACCCGCGCCGGCTCTCCGCCGCGCTTTACGTGGTAGGACACTGCGTGCGAGAAGTGCTCCCACCTCGACATGCCGGCCTCGCCGTGCAGCGCCCCTTGCTGCCGGCGAGACTCCAGCACGCCGCCCGCAGCAAGCCGGTACTCGACCCGGCGGCCGCTGTCCCGGTACGGGCGCTGCTGCGCGCAAAACGAGAAGGTCACGACCGTGCCGCTCGATCGGACGCCGATCGCTTCCGGCGTGTCCGCATCCCGCGCGGGCAGCATCCGCCAGCCCTTCTGTGCGTCGAAGGCGCCCGCAATGCGGTTCCTCACTCCCTCCCATTGGCGCTGGAACTCCGCCAGGTGTGTCGAGAAGGTGAAGCGCTCGCCCTCGCGGAGCGCGCTCGCCACGGTGCCGAGAAGGGCCTCGGCCAGCAGGCCGAAGACGGCCCACGCGGCGCTGAACAACGTGAGCAGCCAGCCCCCCACGGCGATCGCCAGGTCGGACAGCGTTTCGATCAAGGCTTGCAGGCTCTTGGGCACGAGGAGCGAACTCGCGTCGGCGGCCAGCTTGGGAACGTCGGGGTCGCGGCCGCCGAGTTCGTCGTCCAGGGCCTTGCGCGCACCCGGGCCCAGCGCGGCGAGCAGCAGCAAGGCCTGCACATACTGCCGCCGTGTTCGCGCGCCGGCGTACTGTATGGCCGCCGCGACGCCGAGCCGAAGCAGCCGCGCCGCCGAGCCGCTGGGGTGGGTCGCCATCGCAGGTTTTCCTGCCAATGTGTGCGATCAGCCCACGACCATCGGCGGGATCAGTTCCGCCGGCGCGAGTGACCAGGTGGCCACCTTGATGAGCGCGAGAGCGAAGGTGGGGTGCTCGATGCAGACCACGCCGTCGGCGAAGTGGTCGGTGAACGACTGGTGCAACCAGAATTGCGCCGAGAGGGCGGAGGCGTAGATAAGGGCGAGCACCACGAACGCCAGGATGATCGCCATCAGCGGCACCACCACTGCCGCCACTGCGGGCGCCAGCGTGGCCAGCAGCGAGAGCATCGCCGCGCTCGGCGCGACGCCCATATCGGCCGCGAACGCCGGGCTCAGCGCCGCCAGTGCGGCCAGGGCACCGCTCCAAGCGGAGCCCGTAATGCCGAACGTGTTGTCGAGTGCCAACTGCTCGGCGCATGCGGCATCGATGCACACACGCACGCCGTACGGCACCGTGACCTGCTCGCCGCCGAGCGCCAGCGGCGTCGGCAAGGCAGCCAGCGTCCAGGTGCCGGCGAGCAAGCAGTTCGCGAACGGCCCGAGAAAGTCGATCGACGAGCGCAGCAGCGCGAGCGCATCGCCCAGCGATGCCGGCGTGGGAGCGGCCGCAGCGGTGGCCGTCCCGGGGAGAAAGTCGGCCGGCCCGCCGGCAATGATCGTCCATGGGTTGGGCCACTCGCCAGGCTTCGGCAGCGCGCAGGTCACGACCTCGCGAACCACCTCTTCGACCACCGTATCGACGATTGCCACCACGCCGACCACCAGATCGACGAAGCTCTCCTGCGCGCAGAGGCCGGCCGCGCAGAGCTCGCGCAGCGGCCACGCGTCGCGGCACGGCGCGCGCGACAGCTCACGCGCGTAGCACGCCTGTACCTGCTGCTGGGCGGTCAGCACCTGGTCGACAAGTTGCGTGACCTCCCGCTCCACGGTTTCAGTGACGGTGCGGGTGGTGCACATCATCGACGTGCTGCCAAGGCCGGCGGTGCGCTGGGCCAGACCGCGGCCCACCCGCTGGGCACCGCTCAGCTTCGAGGCGCGCAGCGCCGCAGGCAGCAAGGTGTGCAGCGCGGCGCGCAGATGCAGCGCGCCTTGCAGCCCCCGCTTCGAGGCGCGCAGACGTGCGGCCAGGCTGATCAGTTCGGCCCTGCTCCACGGCCGGATCGGCGCGCGCCCGAAACGCAGGCCCTCGGGCGTGAGCGTGATCCTGGCGGCACCGTCGTCGAAGCGGATGATGGGCGTCGGGCCCCGGCAATCCATCACCGCCGCGCCCGCCGCTGCGGTCACGTACACCGGCAGCAACTGCCCGCCGAGTTGCCAGCAGCGAAGCTCGCCGAATGGGCCGCGGGCGCGGGTGCCGCCGACATCCACATGCACGCTCGGGCCCGGCGGCGGGCGGAGGGAGCGCTTCCTGCGGGCCCGGGCGGGCAGCGCCGTCATGATGCCGGCACCGGCAAGCGCCATGCGGACCAGTGCGCTGCGACGGCTGGGGCCAACGGCTTCAGCGTGCATGGCGCGGCTCCGTGCGAGACGATTCACGCCGCCGCGTCGTGCTCGCGAGCGCGAACAACCCCAGGCCGGTCAGCCACCATGCCGGAGGCTCGGCAACGTCCGACGGGATGGCCACTATGTTGTCGAGCGCGAAGCCGCCGGTACCGAGCGCAGGGCCGGTGAAGTCCTGGGCGTAGAAGGTCACGCTGGTCAGGCTCGTGAATGTGGGCGGCAGCATGAAGGACTGGAAGTCATCGACCCCGCCCGACCCGTCGAGCAGACCGTCGAGCACGAACAGTGCCTCCAGGTCCGGGCCGCCTGAGGCCGGCCGTCCCACGACCCGAATCGCGCCGGCGTTCTGGATGTGGCCATCCACCCAGACCTCGGCAGCGTCGAACGACCGCAGCGAGAAGCTGCCGCCGCTGGCCTGTGCGAAGTCCGCCCGCACCTCGTAGGCGATGTGGACCGAGGTGCTGCCGTTCGTGCTCCAGGCCGCGTTGGAGGGGCAGATGTAGACCAGACCCGCATCGAGCACGAAGCCGCGGCTCGTGGCGGTGTCGCGCGCGTCGCAGATCGGTCCGACGTCCTCGAAGTCCACCTGAACGGCGCCTGCGGCGCCGGCCGCCGACAGTGCGAGCGCGAGCGCAAGCCCTTGCGGGCGGATCCGGCGGCTCTCCTGGCTGCGTTTCGTGGCCATGCCAACTCCCGAGGTCAGTTACCGCCAATGCGCGAAGAGACTTGATGGGCCGGCGGATGACTCCAGCTTGGCAGCGGCGGCGGCCCAACTGAATCGCGTGAACACGTCAGCGGCCCGCGCGAACGCGCCAGTCCAGGGCCAGGCGCCCGGGATCGCGGCATCACGTGTTCACGTGACCCGCTGCTGGGGTGTGCGCCCTATCATGGCCTCCGCTCGCGCACGACCTGGAGGGATGATGACGACGGTGATGGTGGTGGAGGACGACCCCGCCTTCCTGACCCGCTTCTGCGGCATAGTCGCCGGAGCCCCTGGACTCACGCTCACGGCGGCGGTGGCGAACCTGGGCGCGGCGCGCCAGGCGTTGGCGGCAAAGGTGCCCGACGTGCTGCTCACCGACCTCGGGCTGCCCGACGGCAGCGGCATCGAACTGATCCGCGAGACCGCGCTGCAACACCCCGAGACCGACATCATGGTGATCTCGGTCTTTGGCGACGAGCAGCACGTGGTGGCTAGCATCGAGGCCGGCGCCACCGGGTACATCCTCAAAGACAGCCTGCCGCAGGAGTTTGTGGCGTTGATCCATCAGCTGCGTGCGGGCGGCTCGCCGATCAGCCCGTTGATCGCACGCCACCTTCTGAGGCGCCTGCGTCCCACCCCGCCCGCGCCCGCCCCCAGCGAGCTGACGCCGCGCGAGGCGGAGGTGCTGGCGCTTATCGCCAAAGGATTCAACTTCGCCGAGGTGGCGCGGTTGCTAGAGGTGTCGCCGCACACGGTCACTGCGCACGTGAAGAAGATCTACGAGAAGCTCGCGGTGCACTCGCGGGGAGAGGCGGTCTATGAAGCGACACGGATGGGTCTTCTGTAGCGGCGTGGCCGGCGTGCTGGGGTTCCTGCTGGCGCTGCTGCCGGCGGCCGGACGCGCGAGCGACGACGCAGTCGAAGGGTTGCAGCGGCTGACCACGGCCGAGTTCTTGCTTGACGGGGCCACCGAGCCGCCGCCGGAAAGCGCGGCATGGCGGCCTGCCTCCCTGCCGCAGGCGTGGGTGCCCGCCCACGGGCAGAAGACAGGTGCTGGCTGGTACCGCTTCCGCTTCCGGCTGGACACGGTGCCGGCCGCTCTGCAGTCGGTGTACTGGCCCTCGGTCTGCTGCGTGCTCCAAGTGCACGTGAACGGCACGCTGGTGGGCCGGGTCGGCAGCATCGAGCGGCCGCTGATGTTGACGGTGCCGCAGCGTTTCGACATCCCGCCGGCGCTGCTGGTAGCCGGCGAGAATCGCGTCGACCTGCGCGTCGAGGCCCGGCGCTTCATGTGGCCGATGGTTGGCGCGCTTGAGGTCGGGCCGCAAGCGGTGCTGCTGCCGCGCGAGCGCGCGCGCTGGTGGCTGGCGGTCGGCGGCACGCAGCTGATGCCGCCGCTGTCGCTAACGATCTCGGCCTTCGTGCTGCTGCTGTGGCTCAAGCGCCGCTCCGAGCAGATGCTGGGCTTCTTCGGCCTGTCGTCGCTGGCCTTTGCCATCTACGCCGCCGACTGGCTCTTCGTGCAGCCGCCGATGCCGCTGCGCGACTGGATGCTGATCGGGGGTGGGGCTGCGATGGCGATCAACATCACCGGCACGCTGACCGCGATGCGCTACGGCGGGCTGCGCTGGCCGCGCCTGGAGTGGCTTCTGTGGGCGATGATCCCGCTGGCGGTCTACCACGTGTACGCCGACTTCCGGTGGTGGGGCGCGCCGGTGTTCCGCATCTTCTGGCAGTGGGCGCCGCTGATGTACATCGCGGCCTTCGGCTTCGCTGCGTGGCGGCGGCGCAGCCTCGAAAGCCTGCTGCTGTTCCTGAGCTCGCCCGGCTGCCTGGCGGTGAGCCTGTGGCTGGGCAGCGGCCAAGCACCGCCCGACGCCATCGACCCGCACTGCTACGCTTTCCTGCCGATGCACCTGCTGATCGTCTGGATGCTGGTGACGCGCCATGCGCGCGCACTCGGTGCTGCCGAACAGCTCAACGTCGAACTCGAGCAGCGCGTCGCCGAGAAGGCCGGCGAGCTCGAGCGCAACTTCGTCCGCATGCAGCAGCTGACGCGCGAGGCCGCCGTGGCCGACGAACGGCGCCGCATCATGAGCGACATGCACGACGGCATCGGCGGCCAGTTGATCTCGACGCTCGGGCTGGTCGAGCACGGCCAGGCCGCGCCGGCCGACGTCGCCGCGGCGCTGCGCGAGTGCATCGACGACCTACGGCTGACCATCGACTCACTCGAACCGGCCGAGCAGGAGTTGCTGCCGCTGCTGGGCAATCTACGCTACCGGCTCGAGCCGCGGTTGCGCCAGCAGCGCATCGCACTCGACTGGCAGGTGAAGGACGTGCCGAAGCTGCCCTGCCTGACACCCCAGAACGTGCTGCACGTGCTGCGCATCCTGCAGGAGGCGTTCGCCAATGTGCTCAAGCACGCGCAGGCCTCGAGCATCCTGGTGGCCACGGCCATCGAACACGGCCACGTCGCGATCACTGTGGCCGACGACGGCCAGGGCTTCGAGCGCGGCGGCGGGCGCGGGCATGGCCTGTCGAACATGCTCGAGAGGGCTCGCCGCATCGGCGCCGAGCTGAAGATCGAACCCACGCCCAGAGGCACGAGCCTGTCGCTGCTGCTGCCGATGGGCTGAGGTAGCGCAGAGGTTGGAGATCAGTCGGACGGGCGTGACCGATCAGTAGGAGGCTGGGTAGAACGCCACTGCCGCGGCCTGAGAACGGGCCAGGCTCCGGACTTCGTGGATCGTGCTCGGAGCGGCGTCCGTGCGATTGGAAGCTACTCAGTCAAGCGCCGTTGCGGGATGCCAGCGTGGGTCCGACGGTCGTGTTCTGGCGACTTGGATCCGGACTCATTGCCCTTTCGTCGTCGGAATGACTGCTGGTTGGCGATGAGTTCGAGAGGGTAGAAGTCGCCTGAGGGTCGAGTCGGGCCGGCCACGACCTGCGGGACCGGTCGTTCAAGAAGCCCGCTGGGCCGGCGGCCGCTGTCGAGATGAGATCGCTACTTGCAGTCCCGGTCATAGGTGGTCGACTGCGGACGACAACTCTGGGTCCGACCATCTGAGGCCCCCTACCTTCCGCAAAAGACGACCTCCTGCGCCTGCAGTCCTCAGCAGGCCCCCGATCGAGGGCTTGACCACGCCTCACACATCGCTGCGACATGCCGATGGTCGGTCCCACAGCAGCCGCCCAGCACATTCAAGCGAGACAGTGGTGTGCGCAGACGGCGGTAGCAGTCGGCAAGGTCTTGCGGGTTGCCGCTGTCGAGCTGGGTCATGGCGTCCAGTTCGGCGTGACTGAGCGTTGAGGCGTTGGCGCGCAGTCCTTGTATGCGCTCGCGCCAACTGCCAGCGTCCGACACGACCGACTCGAAGTGAGTGGGGTGAGCGCAGTTGATCATGTAGTAGGCGGGCACGTCGTGGCCGGACGCTTGCGCGTCCCCATCAACCGCTTGGATCGCTGCGCGCAAGGGCTCGCCGCTCGGCAGCGTGCCGTCGGTTTCCACGGTGAAGGAAATTGCGCTGGTGCGGCCGGCACGAGCGGCAGCGCGTGCCACACCCATGGCCTCCGCGCTGCTGGTCATCGTGATTGCGGTGATCTGGTCCACGCCCGCAACAGCCAACGCGTCGGCCTGACGCTGGTGCGCGCTGCGCGCGTCCTCCGGATCCATCGGCGCACCCGGCGCGTAGCCATCGCCGCGCGGACCCACGCAGCCACTGACAACGATCGCTCCTTCGATGCGCGAGGCGTACTCGGTGCGCAACTCGTTCATCAGTGCCACGGCCTCGCCGTTGATGCGCTGCATGGCATCGGCATCGAATCCGAGCTTGGCGCCCCAGTCGATGCCCGGACGCCAGGTAGGGCTCTCCAAGATGAAGCCGGCGCCGGGCGCGGCGACCGCAATGTCGAGGTAGCGCCGGTAGTAGCGGCGCAGGATGTCGCGACCGTCCGCCATCTCCACCAGCACGAACGCCGCGAACTCCGGCAGATCGACGTCATCTTGGTAGATGAGCACGGTTTCGATGCCGCCGTCGGTAAGAAACCAGCCCCCATCGAGCTGCGGCACACGAAGTCTCGATGAGGTCATTCGGTTCTCCTTGACGGTGGCTGGTGGCATTGTCGTGCAGCCATTGGATTGCGGTCGACATGGCCCTCATCCGAACTCATTGAGATCTGCCGCGACTCGGTGCGCGCGAACGACCACTCCCGCGCTCTGGTCTTGACTGCGGGCGCGGGTGCAGGGCGGCTTGCGGTCCTGAATCGCGCGATCTATAGGAACGCAGTGGGTCGGAAGCGCCCCTCCAACGAGCACCGAACCAGTCGCACGAGAGCTGGGCGCCATGGCAGGGTGGCCGTCTGGAGGGTGAAGCTGTCGTAGGATTCATCGCCTTTCGAAGGCAGGTGTTGGCCGTTGCAGTCGCCGCGCCCATCGACCTCAAGAGACCGAGACCCGACTGAAGGCGAACTGCACGGACATTTCCGCCCTGAAGCGCTGTCCTTCGGCCGGCTTGACCGAGAAGTCGACATGCCTTCGCCTGAACCCGAACGCCCACCGTGCTCCAGTACCACACCCTCCCCGTCACCCCCTTCCAGCAGAACTGCAGCATCCTCTGGTGCAGCGAGACCATGGAAGGCGCCGTCATCGACCCCGGTGGCGACCTGGCACGCATCGAAGCGGCGGCGCAGAAGCTGGGCGTCACGCTCAAGCAGATCCTGCTGACCCACGCCCACATCGACCATGCCGGCGGCACCGCCGTGCTGGCGCGCCGGCTGGGGCTGCCCATCGTGGGGCCGCATCGCGACGACCAGTTCTGGATCGACGGGCTGAAGCAGCAGGCGCAGATGTTCGGCTTCGCCGAGGCCGAGCCCTTCGTGCCCACGCGCTGGCTGGAAGACGGCGACACGGTGCAGGTGGGCCGCTGCACGCTGAACGTGCGCCACTGCCCCGGCCACACGCCCGGCCACGTGGTGTTCCACAACGCCGAGGCGAAGCGCGCCTTCGTGGGCGACGTGCTGTTCGCTGGCAGCGTGGGCCGTTCCGACCTGCCCGGCGGCGACCACGACACGCTGGTCGACAGCATCAGGGGCCGCCTGTGGCCGATGGGCGACGACACCGTCTTCATCCCCGGCCACGGCCCCGAAAGCAGCTTCGGCCGCGAACGCCGGCACAACCCCTTCGTGCGCGGCACCTGAAGCCCGCCTTCCTGACGAGATCGGCGCCCGATTCCGGACATCGCGGCGCCCCCTAGGAAAGGCCACCGGAAGCACTCGCCCGCCGGCCCTGAGGCCGGCACGCCATGGTTATAAGTGCCGTCACGCGCCACCCGGGCGCGCAGGAAGGCGGCACACCATGCTCGATCTGAAGGGGCTGCAGGTATCCGGCAGCGTTCAAGGGCGGTCCATCGTCGGGCGCATCGGCGCCGCCGGCCCGGTGGCGGTGACCGGTGGCCTTTACGACCTGACGCCCCCGTTCAGCGACCCCGTGTTCGGCACGGTCGTGACGGCACTGCCGGCGGCCACCGTCCGCACCGGCATCGGGCTGAGCTACGAGATCAAGAACGTGATGGTCTCGTCCGTCACCCGGCCTACGGTGCCCAGCGGCAGCTTCGTGATCAGCGACCATCCGATCCCGGGCCTGTTCGCCCTGGTCATGAGCTCCGGATTCAACGACCTGGCGGCGGCCCTGAAGTCCTCGGGCGGCGGCCAGATCACGGTCGGCTGAGGCCAGTCGATGCAGGTACCCCGGGCGTTCGCAGCGGGGGCGCAGGCGAAGGCGCACACACGCGGCACCCACCGTTCGCGTTCGCCCCTGGAAACGCTGCGCGCGCTGCAGCCATCGCTGCAGGCGATGGGCATCACCCGGGTCGCCAACGTGACCGGGCTGGACCGCATCGGCATTCCGGTGTGCATGGCCTGCCGGCCGAATTCGCGCTCGCTTTCGGTGGCCCAGGGCAAGGGGCTCGACCTCGCATCGGCGAAGGCCTCGGCCCTGATGGAAAGTGTCGAGGGCTTCCACGCCGAGAATGTCCGCCTGCCGCTGCAGCTGGGCAGCCAGCGCGAGATGCAGCGCCGGCTGCCCCTGGTCGACGTCGACCGGCTGCCGCGGCCGCCGGGCAGTGCCTACCACTCGAACCTGCCGCTGCTGTGGGTGGAAGGCCTGGACCTGCTGCGCGACGAACCGGCCTGGGTGCCCTTCCAGCTGGTGCACACCAACTTCCACGGCACCGGTCCCCTGCGCATCGAAGCCACCAGCTTCCTGATGTCGACAAACGGCCTGGCTTCCGGCAACCACCGCCTGGAAGCCTTGTCGCATGCGCTGTGCGAGATCGTCGAACGCCACAGCTGCCACCAGTTCCTGGCGCTGCCGCCGGTGGAGCAGCAGCGCCGCCTGCTCGACCTGGACAGCATCGACGACGAAGACGCACGCGGGCTGCTGGCGCGCTTTCGCCGGGCGGGCGTGGCGGTCGCGGTGTGGGACACCAGCGGCCCGGCAGGCCTGCCGGTGTTCCGCTGCCAGATCGCCGACGCGGCCCCGGACCCCGGCTGGCACCACGCACCTGCAGGCGGCTACGGGTGCCACCCGGCGCGCGCGGTGGCGCTGCTGCGTGCGCTGACCGAAGCCACGCAGAGCCGGCTCACGGCCATCGCGGGCTCGCGCGACGACATCCTGCACGAGGCCTACGACCCCCTGCCCTTCGCACCCCCTCCGGGCGCAGGACACCGCCGGTTCCAGGACGTGCCCGCTGGCCTGAACTGCGGTTTCGAGGAGGACGTGGCGTTCGAACTGGCGTCGCTGTCGCGCGCGGGCCTCGACAGCGCGGTGGCGCTCGACCTGTCGCTGCCCGGCATCGATGCCGCCGTGGTGCGCGTCGTGGTGCCCGGCGCGGCGCAGCCGGACCACGGCCTGCCGGCCCGGCACGCCGCGCCCGGGGGCGCATGAAGATCATCGTCTTCCTGGGCCCGACGCTGCCGCTGGCGCAGGCCCGGGCCCGCCTGGACGCCGACTACCGGCCGCCCGTCGGCCGCGGCGACGTCTACCGGGCGGCGCTGGAACAGCCGTTCGCGATCGGCATCGTCGACGGCGTCTTCCGCAGCCAGCCGGCGGTCTGGCACAAGGAGATCCTCTGGGCCCTGAACGAAGGCATCCACGTGCTGGGCGGTGCCAGCATGGGGGCGCTGCGGGCGGCCGAGCTGGCGCCTTTCGGCATGGTGGGCGTGGGCCGGGTGTTCCAGCAGTTCGAAAGCGGCGCGCTCGAGGACGACGACGAGGTGGCCGTGACGCACGGCCCGGCGGAACTGGGCTTCGTCGCCGCTTCGGAGGCGATGGTGGACATCCGCCCCACGCTGCAGGCGGCCGCCGCGGCCGGCGTGCTGCAGCCGGCCCAGGCCCGGGACCTGGAAGCGCAGGCGAAGTCGCTGTTCTATGCCGATCGCGACTACGCGCGCCTGCTGCGGCAGGCCGAAGCCGCGGGCATGGAACGCGATGCCGTGGAACGCCTGCGCGCCTGGTTGCCGCAAGGGCGGGTCGAGCAGAAGCGCGCCGACGCGCTGGACCTGCTGGACGCGCTGCACACACTGCGGCAGACCGCGCCGGGCCGGCCGCCCGGCCACTTCTTCCTGGAAGGGTCGCTCGGCCTCGCCCACCAGCGCGCCGACCCTGCAGGCAGCGAAACCCTGGCCGACGCTGCCCCGGGCGATCCCGCGCTGAGCGCGGCCTTCGGGTGGTGGCAGGCGCGCGCCGGCGCGCAGGCCGCCGCACGCGAAGTGGAGGCGGTGCAACTGCTGGCCGCTTCACGCGAGTTCTGCCAGCGCCATGGCCTGGCGGATGGGCAGGCGGTCGATCGCTGGCTTCATGAACGCGGCGCCACGCGGGGCGACCTGCTGCGCGTTCTGGCCACGCGCGTGCACCTGCTCAACGGCCTGCAGGAAGACCCGGCGGCGTTCCGGCGGGCGCTGGCGGACTACCTTCTGTGGAGCGGTGGGCCGCCCGGCGACGAGTCGACCGCGGCTTGAAGATGCCGACTCGATCTGCCAGTGGCACTGCCGTGCGCACGGGCCGTGTGACGGCCGTGATCCCTGTCAGCCCGGCATCGACAGCCGCTTCACCGCCGCCACGAAGCGGCTGAGCGTGGGCGACAGCACGCCGGGTTCGATGCGCACGTCCAGCAGCTGGAAGCGGCCGCGCGTGGCCAGCGCGCGCCGCAGCGCGGCCTGCAGTTCGGCGCGCGTGCGCACCGCATGGCCGTCGCCCCCCATGCCGGCGGCCATGGCGGCGAAGTCCCAGCGGCCGATGTCGTTGAAGCGCGACTCGGGCTGGAAGGCGCGCAGCATCTCCCAGCTGGCGTTGTTGAAGAGCACGACGATGGGGTCGCAGCCGCAGCGCGCGGCGTTGCCCAGTTCCCAGCCCGTCATCGCGAAGGCGCCGTCGCCCACCAGCACGATGGGCCGGCGCCCGGTGGCCACCTGCAGGCCCAGGCCGGCCGGCACGCCGTAGCCCATGCCGGCGTAGTAGCCCGGCGCCACCAGCGGCGTGCGTTCGATGTCCAGCGAAGTGAACAGGCAGTCGCCCACGTCGCAGGCGATGGGCATGGAGCCGTGCTCGGCCATCAGCGCCTGCAGCGCGGTGGCGATGTCGCCCGGCGCGACGGCCGCGCCGTCGGCCTTCGGCCACGCGGGTGCCGCGCGCGGCGCGCACTCGGGCGCGCCCGGCGGTGCCGCGGGCACGCGCTGCAGCAGCGCTTCGACCAGCGCCGCCAGCGGCATGCCGTGGTAGACGTGGTGGCCCATCGTGACGTCGCCGTCGAACACGTGGATCGCGTGGCGCACGTCGATGCGGCGCGCCGAGACCGCGAAGTCGGTGTCGGAGACGATCACGCCCAGCAGCAGCAGGCCGTCCGAGCCTTCGACCCGTTCGCTCACCTGCGGGTCGCCGGCCAGGCCGAGGTAGCGGCCGGCCCAGGGCACGTCTTCCTCGGCCATGAGACCGGCCCCCATGACGTTGGTGACCACCGGGATGGCCAGCCGGCGCGCCAGTTCGGCCACGCGCGCTTCCAGGCCGTAGCGGCGCACTTCCACGCCCAGCATCAGCATCGGCCGCGCGGCGGCGCGCAGGCGGGCCAGCATCTCGTCGGCGCAGGCGGCCAGGCGGTCGGGGTCGAAGGCCTGGGTGCGGCGCGGCGGCACTTCGGCGCAGGGCACGGCCGGCATGTCGCGCGGGATCTCCAGGTACACCGGGCGCGAACGCTCCAGCGCGGTGTCCAGCACGCGCGCGATCTGCGCAGGCGCTTCGCGCGCGTCGTCCAGGCGCGCGCGGTCGGCGGTGAGTTCGCCGAACACGCGCCACTGCGTGTCCAGCGTCTTCACCTGGTGGTGCAGCAGGAAGCCGCTGGCCGCTTCATGCGCGGCCGGGGCGCCCGAGAGCACCACCACGGGCACCCGTTCGGCATAGGCGGCGGCGACCGCGTTCACCAGGTTCAGCGCGCCGGCGCCGTAGGTCACCGCGGCCACGCCCAGGCCGCCGCGCGAACGCGCCGCGGCGTCGGCGGCGAAGCCCACACCCGGCTCGTGGGACAGCGTGTGGACGGGCAGGATCTCCAGCTGCTCGAACTGGCGGAACAGCGGCAGCGCGAAGTCGCCGGGGATGCCGAAGATTTCGGTGGCGCCGCGCGCTTGCAGCGCGCGCAAAAGGGAAGCGGTCAGGTTCACGGAACTCGTGCCTCGGGGCGGTCTTGCGGGGTGCGGCAGTGTGGCGGCAGCGCCGGCGCAGCGGTCTGGCCCAGGTCAAGGACTTCGGCGCTGGCGCATGATGCGGTGCCATGGACATGCCCTTGCCCCCGCCACGCGACACCCAGGTCTATGGCCATGCGGGCGGTCGCGCGCTGGAACTGGACGTCATCGGCGCCGCGCCGGGCGAAGTGCGGCCGGCGCTGCTGTGGATCCACGGCGGCGGGCTCATCTTCGGTTCGCGCCGCATCTCGCCGCGCCCGGCCTTCCTGCAACAGCTGCTGGAGCGCGGCTTCGTGGTCTTCTCCATCGACCACCGGCTGGCGCCGGAGGCGAAGCTGCCGGAGATCTTCGAAGACGTGCTGCAGGCCTGGCGCTGGCTGCACGGCGAAGGCGTGCGGCGCTTCGGCGCCGACCCCGCCCGCTGCCTGATCGCCGGCGCGTCGGCCGGGGCCTACCTGGCGCTGCTGGCCGCCACGCGTGCCACGCCGCGGCCGCGGGCGGTAGCGTCGTTCTGGGGCTACGGCGACATCCTCGCGCCCTGGGAGACCGAGCCCAGCGCGCACTACCGCCAAGGCGACCTGGTCACGCGCGAACAGGCGCTGGCTTCGCTGGCCGCGCCGCCGGTGCAGGACCCCAGGCTCGGTCCCGACCGGTCCGTCTTCTACCTGTATTGCCGCCAGCAGGGTCTGTGGGTGCCCGAAGTGACCGGGCTGGACGCGCAGCGCGACGCTGCCGTGCTGGAAGCCTGGTGCCCGCTGCACCACCTGAGCGCCGACTTTCCGCCCACGGTGCTGGTGCACGGGCAGGACGACACCGACGTACCGCACGAGCAGTCGGCCCAGCTGGCGGCGGCGCTGCAGCGCGCCGGCGTGCGGCACCGGTTCCTGTCGCTGCCCGGCACCGGCCACGGATTCGCCGGCGCCCGGCCGGAAGACGCGGTGGACGCCGAACGCGAAGTGATCCGTTTCCTGTCGACGCTGGGTGCCTAGGCATCCGAAGGCCGGCCAGACCCGCGACGCGGCGCGTCAGACCGGGACGATGGTTACGCTCTGGAAATTCATGTTCAGCCTGGCCGGATTCATCGAGAAGGTGGAGTAAGCCGGATCGATGCTGCGGATGCGCAACCCCAGGAACTGAAACTTCAGGACGACACTGGCCAGGTTGGTCGCAAGGAACTCCAGCGTCGCGGACCGCGCACCGTTCCCGCTCTGGAGCCAATCCCTGAACGGGCCGGACGACCCGTCGTGCGGGATCGTGAAGCTCACGTCGCCGGGGGCGTCCAGGCCGACGTTGAACGGGCCGACCTCCGTGACCAGTCGACTGGCGTCCTCGAGCCCCGTGATCCGCAGTCGGAACAGGAACGCATACACCGGTGACTCCTGGGGCAGCGGCACCGGAACGGTGGACGCGGGCGCGGCACCCCGTGGCAGGTCGCCCAGCACGATGCCGGGCAGGCTGAGCCGCGCCTTGAAGGCCATCACCTTGCTGGAACCGAGGTCGGCGGCCGGTACCTGGATCTGTTCGACGGCGGCCTGGCGCCAGGAGTAGCGGAAGACCTCCTGCAAGCCGAAGTTCAGGCCGACGAGGGCCCCCGTCTGGTACGGTAGCGAACCCTTCCTCAGGCGCAGGCACTCGCCGTACAGCGTGATCAGCGGCTGCGAAACCTGCGCCACCAGCCTGGTCTGCGCCACGAAGCTGGGGTTGCCAGGAGCGCACAGCATGCGCCCGTCCCCGAGCAGCTTGTAGGCCGAAGCCGAGGTCATTGTCGGATCGACTGCCATGTCGGGTTCCCTCGCTCGATGTGGTCCCTCGGCGCGGCCCGAGGCCCAGCCCCTGGGCCCCAGCCCCGCCCGCGATCCCGGCCGTTGGCCGACCATCCGCTGCATCCGGCCGCTTGTCAATGCCGACGCGGGCCTCTCCCCCCAATGACAGGTCCCGTTGACGAAGGCCATCGGACGACGCGGCAAGCGGCGTTAGAGTGCATCCGATGGACCTGCCCGAGCTGCCGCATCCGCCGCGTCGCCATCGACACCTGGCGCGAAAACGTGGCCTACCTGCACCGCGACGAAGTGGTGCGCGCCGCCGGCTTCCAGGCGCTGTCGAAGGTGATGGTGGCGGCCAACGGCTGCACCATCAGCGCGGTGCTCAACGTGGTGGACGACGCCACGATCGTCGCCGCGGGCGAACTGGGACTGTCCGAAGACGCGTTCGCGCGGCTGGGCGTGGAAGGCGGCCACGCCGGGCGCGTGGCGCCGGCCGAGCCCGCGCCTTCGTTGCCGGCGCTGCACCGCAAGATCGCCGGCGAACGGCTTTCGCAAGAGGACTTCCGCGCCATCGTGGGCGACATCGCGGCGGCGCGCTATTCGAAGATCGAACTGGCGGCCTTCGTCGTCGCCACCAACGGCAACGACCTCGAACGCGAGGAGGTGGTGTTCCTCACCGAGGCGATGATCGACGCCGGCCGCCGGCTGGACTGGCAGCGCTCGGTGCGCGGCGGCCCGGTGGTGGACAAGCACTGCATCGGCGGCATTCCGGGCAACCGCACGTCGATGCTGGTGGTGCCCATCGTCACCGCGCACGGCATGCTGTGCCCGAAGACCAGTTCGCGCGCCATCACCTCGCCGGCCGGTACCGCCGACACGATGGAGGTGCTGGCCGAGGTGGAGATCCCGTTCGAACGCCTGCAGGAGATCGTGCGCAGCACCAACGGCTGCCTGGCTTCGGGCGGCAAGGCGCAGCTCTCGCCGGCCGACGACATCCTCATTTCGGTGGAACGCCCGCTGGCGATCGACTCGCCGGGGCAGATGGTGGCCTCCATCCTGTCGAAGAAGATCGCCGCCGGCTCCACCCACCTGGTGCTGGACATTCCCGTGGGGCCGACCGCCAAGGTGCGCTCGATGCCCGCAGCGCAGCGGCTGCGCAAGCTGTTCGAGTTCGTCGCCGCCCACCTGGGCCTGCAGCTGGACGTGATGATCACCGACGGCAGCCAGCCCATCGGCCGCGGCATCGGTCCGGTGCTGGAGGCGCGCGACGTGATGCAGGTGCTGCGCAACGACCCCGCAGGCCCGGCCGACCTGCGCGAGAAGGCGCTGCGCCTGGCCGGCCGCGTGATCGAGTTCGACCCCGACGTGCGCGGCGGCGACGGCTGGCGCATCGCGCGCGACATCCTGGAATCGGGCCGTGCGCTGGCGCAGATGGAAGCGCTGATCGAAGCCCAGGGCCGCCGCCGCGAGGCGCCCGCGCTGGGGGCGCTCACCCACGAGGTGCAGGCCGCGCAGGCCGGCCGCGTGGCCGCCATCGACAACCTGCGGCTGGCGCGCATCGCCCGCCTGGCCGGCGCGCCGCAGGTGCGTGGCGCCGGCGTCGACCTGCTGCACAAGGCCGGCGACGCGGTGGCCGCGGGTGCGACCTTGTACCGGATCCACGCCGCCTATCCCGCAGACCTGGGATTCGCACGCGACATGGCGGCGCGCGATAACGGCTACCTTCTCGCCGCAGCCTGAAAGGCCCGATGAACCCCTTCGTTGCCCCCGGTGGCGTGCTCGCCTTCGAAGACGAAAGCGCCATGGCGCAGGCGCTGGCGCACGAACTCGGCGTGCCGGCGCTCTTCATCGAACGCCACCGCTTTCCGGACGGCGAAGTCAAGCTGCGCCTGCCCGCCACCCTGCCCGCCGGCCTGGTGCTGCTGCGCAGCCTGTACCAGCCCAACGAGAAGCTGGTGGAACTGCTGATCGCCGCACCGGCCGCGCGCGAGCTGGGTGCGCGTCACCTGCAGCTGGCCTGCCCCTACCTGGCCTACATGCGGCAGGACATCGCCTTCACGCCGGGCGAAGCGGTGAGCCAGCGTCACATCGCCGCGCTGCTGGGCAGCCGTTTCGACGGCGTGGTCACGGTGGACCCGCACCTGCACCGCATCGCCAGCCTGGACGAGGTCATGCCGCACTGCCGTGCGGTGTCGCTCACCGCTGCCGGTGCGGTGGGCGAATGGGTGGCGCGCCACGTCGACCGGCCGCTGCTGCTGGGCCCGGACGAGGAGTCCGCGCCCTGGGTGGCGCAGGCGGCACAGGCCCTGGCGCCGGCGGCCGACCATGCCACCTGCACCAAGCAGCGCCGCGGCGACCGCGACGTGCAGGTGGTGCTGCCGCCGGGCCTGGACTGCCGCGACCGCGCCGTGGTGCTGGTGGACGACGTGGCCAGCACCGGCCGCACGCTGGCGGTGGCGGCGCAGCTGGCGCTGCAGGCCGGCGCGCGTTCGGTCGACGCCGCAGTCACGCACGGCCTGTTCGTCGGCGACGCGCTCGATTCGCTGCGCGAAGCCGGCATCGGCCGCGTGTGGAGCACCGACTGCGTGCCACACGCGACGAACGCCATCACCGTGGTGCCGCTGCTCGCGCAGGCCTTGCGCAAGATCTGATCAGGCAGCAGCCTGCACCCCCCGCGAATCGGGGTGCCGAGGTTTGGGGATGCCGATCCGGCCCCAGATGCCGATCATGCAGGTCATCTGCAGCGTCATCCGGAGAGCCCCATGCCTTCAGCGAACCCCGGTCGACCGCCCGCTCCGTTGCTGCCCCACGCGGCACCCCCCGTGGACCTGCCGCGCGGCTACGTGGGGCCGGCACGCCTGCCCGGCAGCGGGCAGCTGATCTTCTGGACCGGCCGGGTGGCCATCGGCCTGCGCCACCAGCTCCGCGCCCCCGAAGCCGAAGACAGCGCGGCGCGCTGAATCACGTCAAGGACAGCTCAGCGCGTTGCCGCTGGTGCTGCAAGGTCCGTTCGGGCCCACCAGCAGGGGCCCGGCGCGGTGGAGTCGCGTGCCATCGTTCGTCCAGCAGCCGGTGAGGTCGCAACTTGTGATGACGGAAGGCCCGATGGGCTGCGCCCTCGGAGACGGTGCCGGTGAGGCCGCCACGGGCGGCGCCGCAGGTCGCGGAAGGCTGACCGGCGGCACGGTCGCGGGTGGCTGCGCCATCCGGCCTGCAGGAACCGGCTCGCCGTCTGCACTGCCCAGGCAGGCCTTGGCCGCCTGACGGCGCGCCGCGGTCAAGGCCGGCGGCACGGCGCCGCGCACGGGCGCCGAGGCGGCCAGCACGCGGTCTTCCTGCGCCTGCAGCTTCGCCATCGCGCCGCGGCAGGCCGGGCTGTCGATGGCACCGGCACCCCAGGCCGGCGACGTTGCCAGCAGCAGCCACCAGAGGTGCGTGTGTCGCATGCGGCTTGGACGGCGGCGTGTCACGGCGCTTCACCCGGGCGTGGCGCAGGTTCCCTGCGCCGCCGCTTCACGCACCGTCGGCCCTTCCGGGGTGCGCGCCAGCGGCCGTGCCCAGTCGGGCCGTTCGGTCCTGGCGCTGTCGATCACCACCAGCCAGCGCCCGGACCAGGGCGTGGCCTCGCGGTCGGGCTTCAGCACCCACATCCTGCGGCCGGCCGCCTGCGCCGCTTCGTAGTCGGCGTCGAGCACGCCGTAGTGGTCCAGCAGCCGGTTCAGCGTGGCCGGGATGCGGATGCAGCCCTTCGATTCGCGCCGGCCCAGCCGCGGCTCCAGTCGGTCGGGGTCGGTCGCGTGCATCTGCAGCCGCATTGCCTGTTCGCCGCGGGTCCAGCCGCGTGCGGCCACCACCCAGCCGAAGTCGAACACCCGCATCCCCTTCGCACCATAGCCGCGGATGCCGAATTCGTTCTTCGTGCCTTCGGCGCGGAAGTCGGGGTTGTCCAGCGTGTGGGCGAACACGCCCAGCGGGGTCTCGAAGTGCTCGAAGCCCGAAGGGCGGCCGGTGGACACAGGCGTGGCGCCGACCAGCAGCGCTTCACCGGCCGGCGACAGCCACCACAGCAGGAGCGCCTGCACCTGCGCGCTGCGGTCCACCTGCAGCACGAACTGCGGCCGGTCGAGCACCACGCCGGCGGCGGCCAGCGTTTCGCGCAGGCGTCTTTCGTAGGCGGTCTGTTCCTCGGGCGGCAGGGCCAGCCGCGGGTGCACCTGGGTCTCGAAGCGGGCGGCCAGGTCGGCCGGGGTGGCAGGCACGGCAGCCCGCACGGCGGCCGCGACCAGGGCCACCACCAGAAGGCCGTGGCGCAGGCTCAATCGAAAGGCTCGTACAGCGCCTCGAACTGCCCGGCGGTCATGCACCAGGCGTCGCCGCCGTCGGGCCGGTTGGCCACGATGACGTCGCCGGCACGGTAGTGCGACAGGCCTTCCTTGGTGGGCACGGCGCCGGCCGTGTCGGCCAGGCGTGCCCACACCGGCGCCACCTTCACGTACTGGCCGGGCGCCACGGCCTGGTAGGTGGCGGCGAAGGAATCGGCGTCCACCGTGTAGACGTCGCCGTCGTTGTCGACCAGCCAGTCGCCCGCCTTCGCATGCTGCAGGCCGCCCCACTTGCGGTAGCGCAGGCCTTCGGTGTCCAGCGCCAGCCGCACCGCCACCACGGGACGGCCGGGGCGCTTGCGGTAGCGCTTGAGCAGAGGGTCCATGCCGCTGCGATTGTGGACCTGCCCGGAACGTTCAGGCCGTGGCCACCTTCTGCACGCCCAGTTCGCGCATCATCGCCTCGCGCATCAGGAACTTCTGCGGCTTGCCGGTCACGGTGACGGGCAGGTCGTCGACGAAGCGGATGTAGCGCGGCACCTTGTAGTGGGCGATCTGCTCGCGGCAGTAGGCGCGGATCTCGTCTTCGGTGCAGGCCTGGCCGGGCTTGGTGATGATCCAGGCGCACAGCTCTTCGCCGTAACGCTGGTCGGGCACGCCGAACACCTGCACGGCGGCGATCTTGGGGTGGCGGAAGAGGAATTCCTCCACCTCGCGCGGGTAGACGTTCTCGCCGCCGCGGATGACCATGTCCTTCACGCGGCCGACGATGTTGCAGTAGCCCTGCTCGTCCAGCGTCGCCAGGTCGCCGGTGTACATCCAACCTTCGCGCACCGAATCGGCCGTGCGCTCGGGGTCGTTCCAGTAGCCCTGCATCACCGAATAGCCGCGCGTGCAGAGCTCACCCTTTTCGCCCACCGGCACGGTCCTGCCGTCGGCGCCGACGATCTTCACTTCCAGGTGCGGCAGGATGCGGCCCACGGTGGCCACGCGCTTGTCCAGCGGGTCGTCGGTGGCGCTCTGGAACGAGACCGGGCTGGTCTCGGTCATGCCGTAGGCGATGGTCACCTCGTGCATGTGCATGTCGCGCTGCACGCGCTTCATCACCTCCACCGGGCAGGGGGCGCCGGCCATGATGCCGGTGCGCAGCGTGGCCAGGTCGAAGAGCGCGAACTCGGGGTGGTCGAGTTCGGCAATGAACATGGTGGGCACGCCGTGCAGTGCGGTGCAGCGTTCGGCTTCCACCGCCGCCAGCGTGGCGCGCGGCTCGAAGCCTTCGCCCGGGAAGACCATCTTGGCGCCGGTGGCCACGCAGGCCAGCACCGCCAGCACCATGCCGAAGCAGTGGTACAGCGGCACGGGAATCGCCAGCGCGTCGGCTTCGGTGAAGCGCATGCAGCGCGCCACTGCGATCGCGTTGTTGACGATGTTGTGGTGCGTCAGCGTGGCGCCCTTGGGCGCGCCGGTGGTGCCGCTGGTGAACTGGATGTTGATCGGGTCGCGGCAGTCGAGCACGCTTTCCGGCGGCAGCGCGGCGCGCGAGCCGGCGCCCAGCGCCATCAGCTCGGCCCAGGGGCGCATGCCGGCGGTGGGTTCGTCGCCCATGCGCACCACGGTCTTCAGCGCCGGCAGCTTGCTGCGTTCGGCGCTGCCCACGCCCAGGTTCTGCAGCATGCCCACGTAGTTGCTGCTCTTGAACGCCGCCGCCGTGACCAGCAGCGAGACGCCGGACTTGTCGAGCGCGTACTCCAGTTCCGACAGCCGGTACGCCGGGTTGATGTTGACCAGGATGGCGCCGATGCGCGCGGTCGCGAACTGCGTGAGCAGCCATTCGAAGCGATTCGGCGACCAGATGCCCACGCGGTCGCCCTGGCGCACGCCCAGCGCCCACAGGCCGGCGGCCGCCGTCTCCACCTGGTCGGCGAAGCCCTGCCAGCTGTGGCGCACGCCCTGTTCGGTGAACACCACCGCGTCGCGGCCGGGCCAGCGGCGCACTGCGGCTTCCAGCAAGCGGTGCACGGTGAGTTCGGACAGCGGCTCGTCGGTGAGGCCGCGCACGTGCGACAGGCCGCCTTGCGGCCGGCGCGGGTCAGGGGTGTCTTCGGTCATGTTGCGTCGTCTCCCGGCGGGCGGGGCCTTCTTCAGAGTGGCCGCGGCCCGAAACAGTTCATCTTCAGCGTCTCCGACGGCAGCTCGTCGAACATCAGCTTGTAGTGGCGGGTGAAATGGCTGGCGCTGGCGAAGCCCAGCGTGCTGGCCAGTTCGGTGATGGGGCGCGGCTGGCTCGCCTTCAGCGCGCGCCGGGCCTCGTTCAGGCGCAGCGCGCGCAGGTAGGCCTGCGGCGTGGTGTGCATGAACTCCTCGAAGCAGTACTGCAGCGTGCGCCGGCTGGCGCAGGCGGCGCCGCAGATCTCGGGCACGCCGATGTCTTCGTGCAGGTGCGCGCGCATGAAGTCGATCGCGCGCTTCACGACCTTCTGCCGCGTGTCGGCACGTCGCGGGATGGCCGAAGGCCCGCCCTCGCCTTCGGCGGCCATCGCCAGCGCCACCGCGTGGCTGAAGGTGGACGACAGCAGCGCGCGTTCGGCCGTGCCGGCGGCGAACTGCTCCACGCGGTCTTCGGCGTCGCGGCACACGGCCAGCAGCATCTGGCGGATGGCGGCGGCCGTCTCCGGCGGCAGCACGACGTTGCGTTCCTGCGCCTTGCGTTCCAGCCAGTCCAGCTTGTCCGGGGCCACGGTCGCCTCGAGCAGCCTGCGGTCGACCGACAGGCCGATGAGATCGAGCTCACCGGCGGAGATGACGTCGTGCTGCGCCTGGCCGGACAGCACCATCAGCGATTCGCGCTCGAGCGGCCGCCCGGCGAACACCGAACCCGGCTCCACCGCCAGCGGCAGCGCGAAGACCACGTGGCCGCGCGGCGACACCACCTGCTCGCGCAGCTGGCGGTTGGTGGTCTCGCGCAGCAGCACGCCGTCTTCCATCACCAGCTGCCACGCCGAGCCCTGGAAGCGGCCGCAGCCCAGCTGCTCGTAACTCTGCTCCCAGCCTTCGAGCGCCTTCGCCTGGTCGTCGACGTCCTGCGACCGGTGCGTCACCACGGTGGCCATGCCGTTTCTCCTTCAGCCGCGCGCGTCTTCCAGGAACTCGGCCGGGCTGGCGCGCCCCTCGGCGCGCGCCGCCGCTTCCTGCTGGCGCAGCTGCACGCGCCGGATCTTGCCCGAGATGGTCTTGGGCAGTTCGGCGAACTCCAGCCGGCGGATGCGCTTGTACGGCGCCAGCTTCTCGCGCAGGAAGGCGAAGATGCTGCGCGCGGTGGCCGCGTCCGGCGCGAAGCCGGCGCGCAGCACCACGAAGGCCTTGGGCACCGCCAGCCGCAGCGGGTCGGGGCTGGGCACGACCGCCGCTTCGGCCACCGCGGGGTGCTCGATGAGCACGCTCTCCAGCTCGAAGGGGCTGATGCGGTAGTCGGAGGCCTTGAACACGTCGTCGGCGCGACCGACGTAGGTGATGTAGCCGTTGGCGTCGCGCCGTGCCACGTCGCCGGTGCGGTAGTGGCCTTCGCGCATGACCTCTGCGGTCTTCTCGGGGTCGCCGTGGTAGCCGGGCATCAGGCCCACGGGCCGGGGGTCGAGCCGGATCGAGATCTCGCCTTCGTCGGCGGGCTTGTCCTCGGGGTCGAGCAGGTCGATCGTGTAGCCGGGCAGCGGGCGCCCCATGGAGCCCGGCACCACCGGTTGTCCGGGCGCGTTGCCGACCTGCGCCGTGGTCTCGGTCTGGCCGAAGCCGTCGCGGATGACGAGGCCCCAGCCGGCCTTCACCTGTTCGATCACCTCGGGGTTCAGCGGCTCGCCGGCGCCGATCAGCTCGCGCAGCGAAAGGCGCGGCCGCGCCGCCGCCAGGTCCTGCTGGATGAGCATGCGCCACACCGTGGGCGGCGCGCACAGCGAGGTGACCGGGTGCGTGGCCAGCGTCTCGATCAGCGTGGCGGCGTTGAAGCGCGGCTGGTTGAAGATGAACACGCAGGCGGCCGCATTCCAGGGCGCGAAGAAGCAGCTCCAGGCATGCTTGGCCCAGCCGGGAGACGAGATGTTCAGGTGCACGTCGCCGGGCTTCAGCCCCAGCCAGTACATGGTGGACAGGTGGCCCACCGGATAGCTCTGGTGCGTGTGCATCACCAGCTTGGGCTTGGCCGTGGTGCCGCTCGTGAAGTACAGCAGCAGCGGGTCGGTGGCGAGCGTGGCGCCTTCCGGGCTGAACTCCTCGGGCGCCTTGAGCGCGTCTTCGAAGCGGTGCCAGCCCGCGGGCACGGCGGCCCCGGTGGCGATGCGCGTGTAGTCGCCCGGCAGTTCGTCGAAGCGGTTCGCGAGCGTGCCGTCGACGATGACGTGGCGCACGCCGCCGCGTTCGAAGCGGTCTTCCAGGTCGGCCTTGGCCAGCAGCGTGGTGGCCGGCACCACCACCGCGCCCACCTTCATGCAGGCCAGCATGGACAGCCACAGCGCGGGTTCGTTGCCCATCATCAGCAGCACCACCTGGCCGCGCTTCACGCCCAGGGCACGCAGGTGGTTGGCGACCGCGTTCGACTGGCGGCGCAGCTGGTCGAAGCTGAAGCGCTGCTCGTTGCCGCTGCCTTCGGCCACGATCCACAGCGCCGGCGCGTGGTTGCCGCGCGCCAGTTCGTCGAAGTGATCCAGCGCCCAGTTGAAGGACTGAAGCTCGGGCCAGCGGAAGCCCTGCACCGCAGCCGCGGCGTCGGTGCGGTGCTTCAGCAGGAAGTCGCGTGCGGCCAGGAAGGGTGCGGCTCGGGGGTTCATTTCGGGATCTCCAGCGCCCGCATGCCGGCGCCACTGGCCGCCATGATGCCGCCTCCGGGCAGCACCACGGCCGCCGTGAGCGTGGCGCGGTCTTCCAGCCGCTGCAATCGGAACTTCTCCCCCGCCGCGTCGCCCAGCACCACGGTGCCGTCCACCCCCACCAGCAGCGGCCGACCGTCGGCCAGCAGCGTGGCGCCGGTGAAGGAACCGGCTTCGGGCACAGGCTGGTGGGTCCAGCTGGCGCCGTCGTCGGTGCTGCGCACCAGGTTGCCGCGCATGCCGCCCACCACCAGCGCGCCGGCGGGCAGTTGCACGCCGCTCCACAGCGAGCCGGCGTAGGGGGTCTTCACGGCCGCCCACTTCATCTCGGCCACCGACCCCTGACCATTGCTGCGCAGCACGTTGCCGCCTTCGGCCGCCACCAGCCAGCTGCCGGCCTTGGTGACGAGGATGCGGTTCAGGTGCTTCTCGCCCGCTTCGCCTTCCAGCAGCGTGAGCGGCTTCCAGCTCTTGCCGCCGTCGGCGCTGGCCTGGGCGATGCCGAAGCCGCCCACCGCCAGGCCGCGGCCGTCGGCTTCGACGCGGATGGACAGCAGCACATCGGGGCCGTCGGCCTTGCCGGCAGCGACGGTCCAGTTCTCGCCGCCGTCGGCGGAGTTCAGGATCACGCCGCCGTGGCCCGCCGCCCACAGCAGCTTGTCGCTGGTGGCGTGCACGCAGGTGAGCGTGGTGCGCGTGGGCACCGCCTTCGCCTGCCGCCAGGCCTTGCCCTGGTCGTCCGACAGCAGCACGTGGCCGCGTTCGCCCACCGCCACCAGCCGCGTGCCGGCGAGCGTGACGTCCAGCAGCGTGCTTTTCGCGGCGCCGGCGCGCACGCGCGCGGGGCCATCGGCGCTGAAGGCGGCGAAGGCGGGTGAAGCGGGGGCCAGCATCGCGGACACGAGGAGTTGACGACGGGTCAGCATGTCGGCCTCCGAGCCGGAGCGGTTGTCTGCGTGCTCCACGCGTGCCACCGCCGCTGCGGCAGGGGGAGGGCGGCACCCGCGTGCTCCGGGATCACGCTCCCGGGGCCCTGCTCGCTGGTCACGGACGCCATCTCTTCAACCTCGCTCTGCCTTGCAGGCATGGGAGGCCACCGGGAATGGACCCTGCGCCCGCGGGTGCCACCCTCCCCCTGCAACCCCGACGGTGGCAGGGCCGGGGTCCGGGGGTGCGATCGCAGGGTCCATTCCCGGTCGCCCCCACGGGTGGCACGAGAAGAAGGGGTTGATGCAGAGCAAGTGGCGCACAGCGAGCAGCGCCCCGGGAGCGTGATCCCGGAGAGCGCACCCCCGGACCCCCGGCCACGCAAACAGCAACGCACGCGTGTGCCACCGAGGGACCGCCAAGGGCCGAAGAGAGCCGAACGTCCAGCGCGTTCCATCTCAATGCGCCATGAACGGCCGGTGCACCGGCCCGCGCCGCGGAATCAGCGTGTCGATCGTCACCGCCAGCGCCGGCAGCACGGTGATGGCCATCAGCATGTTGAGCATGAACATGAAGGCCAGCAGCAGCCCCATGTCGGCCTGGAACTTCAGCGGGCTGAAGACCCAGGTGGCCACGCCCACCGAAAGCGTGAGCGCGGTGAACACGGTGGCGATCCCGGTTTCCGAGAGCGCGCGCCGGAACGCCGAGACGATGTCCAGCCCGTCGGCCAGGTACAGCTGCAGCCGGTTGTAGATGTAGAACGCGTAGTCCACGCCGATGCCCACCGCCAGCACCATGACCGGCAGCGTGGCCACGGTGAGGCCGATGTCCAGCACCTTCATGAACCAGTAGCCGATGAAGGTGGCCAGCGTCAGCGGCAGGCAGCAGGCGATCACGGCACGCCAGTCGCGGTAGGTCAGGAACACCAGCACCACGATGGTGGCGTAGACGTACAGCATCATCGGCAGCTCGGTGGCTTCCAGCACCTCGTTCGTCGCCGCCTGCACGCCGGCGTTGCCGCTGGCCAGGCGCACCGTCACGCCTTCGAGCTGGTTCTCGGCCCGGTACTGCTTCACCACCTGCACCGCGCGCTTGATGGTCTGCGCCTTGTGGTCGGTGAGGTACACGTTGATCGGCAGCACCGTGCAGCGCGGGTCGTAGAGGCCGGAGCCTTCGCCCACCAGGCCGATGAAGCTGGCCATGCTGCGCTTGTCGCGCGGCATGTCGCCCCACTTGGGGTTGCCTTCGTTGAAGCCGGCGGCGCCCAGCTTCACCAGCGCCGGCAGGCTGGCGGTGCCGATCACGCCTTCGGTGTTGGACAGCTCCCACGCCAGATCGTCGATGAAGACCATCTTCGTGCGGTCGTAGCAGCTGTCGGGCACGGTCTCGTGCACCACCGTCAGCACGTCCAGGCCGACCGAGAACTTGTCGGCGATGGACACGGCGTCGCGGTTGTAGCGCGCGCTGTCTCGCAGTTCGGGCGCGCCCGGCTGCACGTAGCCGATGTGGCGGTCGCGGCTGCCCCACACCGCCAGCGCGAACAGCGCGGCGCCGACGATGACCACCTTGCGCGCGTTCGCCGGTTCGGCCAGCCGCGCGAGCCCGGCGATGGCGAGCGCGCGCACCTCGCGCACCTTGTGCATGCGCTCGCCGTAGCCTTCGGGCAGCTTCACGAAGCTGGCCACCACCGGCAGCATGACCAGGTTGGTGACGATCTTGTACGCCACGCCCAGGCTGGCGGTGATGGCCAGCTCGCGGATCATCGGGATCGGAATCAGCATCAGCGTGGCGAAGCCCACGAAGGCGGTGATCAGCGCCATGGTGCCGGGCACCAGCAGCGCGCCGAAGCTGTGGCGTGCCGCCTCCAGCGGCGCGACGCCGGCGCCGATCTCGCGCACGATGGTGTTGATCTGCTGCACGCCATGGCTCACGCCGATGGCGAACACCAGGAAGGGCACCAGCACCGCCAGCGGGTCCAGCCCGTAGCCCAGCAGCTGCAGCGAAGCGAACTGCCACACCAGCGAGACCAGCGAACACACCAGCGCGGCCGCCGTGAAGGCCACGCTGCGGCAGTACCACCACACCGCCAGCGCGGTGAGCACGAAGGCGAGCGCGAAGAAGACGACGACGCCCTGCGCGCCTTCGGCGATGTCGCTGATCTGCTTGGCGAAGCCGATGATCTGGATTTCGTGGCCCGCGTCCTCGAACTTCGCGCGCAGCGCGGCTTCGATCTTCGGACCGAGCGCGATGTAGTCGGTGGCTTCCTTCGTGCGAGGGTCGGCGTCCAGCAGGTCGGCGGTGACCATCGCACCGCTGGAGTCGGCCGCCACCAGCGAGCCCATGTAGCCGCCCTGCACCACGTTGTCGCGGATCTTGGCCACCGTGGCGGTGTCCAGCTTCTCGGGCGTGATGTCGCCGCCGATGACGTCGCGCGCCTCGTAGCCTTCTTCCGTCACCTGCATCACGCGCGTGTTCGGCGTCCACAGGCTGGTGACCGAGCGGCGGTCCACGCCGGGCAGGTACAGCAGCGCCTGCGTCACCTCGTTGAGCTTCTTCAGCGTCTCGGGCTTCCAGATGTCGCCCTGCTTCGCGTGGACGACGACGATCAGCCGGTTGGCGCCGAACAGCACGTCGCGGTACTTGACGAAGGTCTCGGTGTACTCGTGCCCCAGCGGCAGCTGCTTGCCGAAGCCGGCGCTCATGTGCAGCCGGGCCGCGAACACGGCCGCGCCGGCGGTGACGAGCGCCAGCACGGCCAGCACCGCCAGCCGGTGGCCGAAGATCAGCCGCTCGGCGGCAGCGACGAGTCGCGCGAGCATCCCGGACGCTTCTTCAGAACGCGTACAGCAGGCTGAGCGAGAAGTTGTCGCGGTCGCGCACGATGTTGGAGAGGCCGCCGCCGAAGAACGCCGTGTAGCCCGCCTGCACCTTCCAGACCGCGTCGTGGTCGAACAACAGGCCCAGGAACAGCGACTTGCGGCCCTGCACGAAGGGCAGCGTGTTCGGGCTGATGCCGTGCACGTCGTGCGTGAACACCGTGCTCTGCGTCATGTTCCAGCCGCTGCCGAACACATGCGGGTAGCTCAGGTCGAGCTCCATCGCGTAGCCCCAGCTGGTCTTGGTGGGGTTCTTGTACGACGGGAAGATCAGGTAAGGGATCTTGTCGACCTGCAGGTCGGGATAGCGCGTCACCGCCACCTCGGCGAGGAAGGTGCCCTCGGCGGCGCCCAGCGCCTTCACCAGCGCGCCGGTCCACGAGTTCACCTCGGTGAAGTAGAGCGCGGTCAGGTGCGCCTGGTACTTCTTCTCCTCGACGTAGCCGCGCACCGTGATGCGGCCGTTGGGGTCGGCGTTGGCGGCCTCGAAGATGGAGTACTGGCCTGCGAAAGGCACGCTGCCGTCGATCGCGACCGAGTCCTTCGGCCGGTACGAGAACTCGCCGCCCACCGCCACCGGCCCCGCCTTGGTGTTGAACGAGGCGCCGAAGAGATTCTTGTCCTTGCCGTACTCGTTGTAGTAGCCGATCGAGGCCACGTTGTACTGCAGGTAGTTGGGGTCGGTGAACAGCGTCGTGAAGGGCAGCTTGTCGTGGTAGCGCTCGTAGTAGAGCGCGAACTCGGTGTCCAGGCTCCTGGGCTTGAAGCGCGCCGCGAGGCCGAACTGGCCACCCTTGGGCGGCGTCTTGTCGCCTTCGAAGGGCACGACGTTGACGCCGTTCTGGATGCCCGCGCCGTTGTCGCCGAAGGTACCGGCCGCCTCGCCGAGCACCGAGCTGGGGATGTAGGCCGGCCGCTGGCCCGCGCCCACCACGTCGGCGCCGCTGAAGAAGGTGCCGACGGGGTCGAAGCGGAACGCGTTCCAGCGGAACTGGTAGTAGGCCTCGGCGCTGAGGCCGTCGACGATGCCGGCGTTCACGCTCAGCATCGGCGCCGGGCGCAGGATCTCCTTCACCTGCGTGCCGGGGGTGTGCAGCTTGCGCAGGTCGAAGGCGTTGATCGAGTTGATGCCGCCGATGATGAAGATGTCCTCGCCCCACGACAGCACCTGGTTGCCCAGACGCACCGTCGTGTTGTTGCCACCGATCTTGAAGTCCTTCGAGACCCAGGCGTCCAGCAGCGTGAAGTTGTGGACCGCGATCGCCTTCGCCTCCGACGACAGCTCGGTGCGGCGCGTGTCGCCGGCCTTGAAGTCGCCCACCCAGGTGGCGCGTGCCAGGCCGCGCCAGCCGTCGGTGGTCTTCAGGCCCAGTTCGTGCGTGCCCTTCAGCGCCGCCGAGACGATGTCGCCCTTCTTGTAGTTGAGGTTGCCGTCGTCGCCGTTGAGGAAGTTGAAGTCGGGGTTGGCGGCGGCGTCGTTGCCGTCGCCGTTCATCTGCGAACCCAGCGGTGCGCTGGTGGGCACGCTGCCGCCGTTGTCGTTGCCCACGGTCTCGGTCTTGGGCTTCTGCGTGCGCACCTGCACGCCGAAGGAGACGATCGAGCTGAAGTCGATCTCGGTGCCGCCTTCGGTGGTGGTGCGCACGGCGTGTGCGGGCCCGCAGGCCAGCAGCACCGCCGCGCCAACGGCGGTGAGGGTGGTC
This sequence comes from Rubrivivax sp., assembly GCA_044224175.1. Lineage (GTDB taxonomy): Bacteria > Pseudomonadota > Gammaproteobacteria > Burkholderiales > Burkholderiaceae_C > Rubrivivax. The sequence continues at coordinate 90,076 of JBGAKY010000001.1, forward strand.
TTCATCATGGTGTGGTGTCTCCTCGGCTCAGCGGGAACCCGCGCGGCGCAGTTCGTCGGCGGAGAACTTCTTGACGTCGATGCGGCCTTCCTTGCCGGCCAGCCAGTCGACCTTGCCTTCCTGCGGCTGGTTGTCGGCCATGTAGCGGCCGACGTTGAGGTCGTAGACGATGTAGCCCTGGTACACGCAGGCCGGCAGTTCCCAGGCCACGTAGGGGTAGCTTTCCTGCACGCGCCAGACCTTGCCCTGGGCGTCGTAGTTGTCCACCGCCACCATCATCCAGCTGTCCTCGTCGAGGTAGATGGTCCGCTTGGGGAACTGGTGGCGCTGGCCCGCCTTCACGGTGGCTTCGATCTTCCAGACGCGGTGCGCTTCGTAGCGCACGAGGTCGCGCTTCGGGTAGTCGGGGCCGAACACGTCGGCCAGCTTGGCGTCCTGGTTGTTGAACCTGAAGGTGTTGTACGGAATGATGAGTTCCTGCTTGCCCGCCAGCTTCCAGTCGTAGCGGTCCAGGCGGCCGCCGAACATGGGGTACTGGTCCACCGCGAGCAGGTTCTCGTAGCCCGGCACCGGGTTGTCGTAGGCGAAGGTGGGCGCGCGGCGCACGCGGCGCTGGCCGGGGAAGTACAGCCAGGCGTCGTTGTCCTTGGCCTGGTAGTAGTGGATGAGGATGACTTCGCCGGTGCGCGCGGCCGGGGTCACCACCTCGTTGAGCACCAGCCATTCGAGGCCGTCGTTGTCCGTCACCGGCTTGCCGGCCAGGTTGCCCAGCGGGGTGGACGTCCACTGGTCCTGCACCAGCGGCACGAACTTGCCGTCGGCACTGGAGAAGACGGTGGAATAGCGCTCGATGCGGCCTTCGCCGACCCAGTGCATCTTGTAGTTCCACATCGCCTCGGCGCCGTTGGCCGGAATGGGGAACGGCACGCCGCCGGTGATGCCGCCGCCCAGGTCGTGGCCGTTGGCGGCCAGCTTGGCGCCGGTGGCGTTCTTGCGCGTGTTGTCGTAGACCTGCTGCGGATAGCCGCAGGAGCGGTGCGTCGGGTAGACGTCCATGCGGTAGCCCTTGAGCTGCTTGAGCATGGCCATCTGGCCTTCGGTCAGGCGGTCCTTGTACTTGTCGGCATTCGAAGCGTCGATGCTGAAGAGCGGCTTCTCCGAGCCATAGGGGTCCGGCCGCGCCTGGCCCGGCTTCCAGCCGGCCGGTGCCTTGGTGTCGCCGCCGGTCCAGGCCGGGATGGACCCGTCCTTGTTGGCGCCCTTCTCGGCGCCCAGCGGCGTGAGGTCCTTGCCCAGCGCCTGCGCCTGCGCTTCGGTGGCGGCCAGCGCAAAGGGCTGGGCGGCGATGCCGCCGGCCAGCAGCGCCACGGCGGCCGCGATGCGGGTCCATTGCTTCATGTGCTTCTCCTTGCCTTCCTCAAAAGCCGCGCGGTCGGGGCGCGGCCTTCCCCAGTCAATCGATCTCGATGCCGGCGGCGCGTGCGCGCTCCACCACCCGGCGGCGTTCGGCGGCCACGTCCACCAGCGGCTTCGCGCGTGCCTGGGTGACCTCGGCCGTCTCGTAGGGCTTGTGGCCGGCGGGCACCGAGTCGCGCGCCATCGTGGCCAGCAGCCAGTTGGTGACCTCGGCCACCTGCCGGTCGTCCAGACCCGAACCCATGACGCCGGGAACGCTGATGACGAACTCGCGCCCGCCCGGCACGTTCAGGAAGCGGCCCAGCTGCTGCAGGCCGGGCACGTACTTCTCCGGCGCGCCGGCCCCGGCCACGCCGTGGCAGCCCGCGCAGTGCAGCACGTAGTTGGAACGTGCGTGCGTGGTCTGCGCCACCGAAGGCGCGTCGGCCCGCGCCGGCACCATGCGGCCCAGCACCATGTCCTGCGCGCCCGCGGCCAGCGCCACCGGCGCGGCGGCACACAGCAGCAGCAGGGGCAGCGGCGCGAGGCGGGCCATGGCGCCGTTCAGTTGCCGACGATCTGCACGCGCAGCGCGCGCGTCTGCGGCGGGCTGCCGGGCTTGTCGCGCGCGGCCTTGATGTCTTCGGCCGCGAAGGGCTTCGCGTCGGTGGCGCCCTGCAGCTTGCGCACGTGGTTGGCCAGCGCGGCCAGCGTGGCGTCGTCGAACTGGGCGCCGAACGCCGGCATGCTGCCCACGAAAGGCTGGCCGTTGACCTTGATCATGCCGGCCATGCCGTGCACCAGCACCGTGGGCAGGTAGCTGCGCTCCGCGCCCAGCTTCGCCCAGTGCTCGCCCTTGAGCGAAGGCGCCAGCCCCACGGTGCCGGCGCCGTCGGGCTGGTGGCAGGGGGCGCAGGTCTGCGCGAAGACGGCGGCGCCGTCCTGCGCGTACGCCGGCAGCGCCGACATCGCGAGCAGCAAGGCTGCCAGCTTCATGCCACCCCGACGATCACGGAGGTCGTGCAATGGAACATCGAGCTCGTGTTCGCCATGCACCAGTTGATGTCGTTGTGCACGCCCAGGCGGTAGCCGGGACGCTCGCGCTCGTTGTTGTTGCAGAGGCATTCGCCGCAGGCGCCCTTGCCGCAGCAGTCGTTGTAGCTGACCAGGTACTGGCGGCCGTCGGTGGGGTTCATGCAGGTGCCCACCCAGCTGACCTTGCTGGCCTCGGTGCCCGGCGGGCATTGCGTGAGGCTGCCGCCGCAGCAGGTGCACAGGTAGCCGTCGAAGGCGCAATAGCGCCAGTACTCGCACTTGGTGGGGTCCTCGGCGGCCGGGTTGGCCTTCGGCTTGGCGGCGCCCGCGGCCTGCGCGGTGCCGAACTGGCCGCTGCGGTCGAAGGGCAGCATGGGCAGCGCGGCGCCGCCCACCAGCGCCACGCCCAGGCGCGTGATCAGGCTGCGGCGGCCATGGTTGTGGGCCACCTTGCGCACGGCGCGTTCGGTGTGCTTGTCGATCAGGTCGGTGAACCAGCGCATCGTCGTCACTCCTGCGGCATTCAGTGGGCTTCGGCGGCACCGCCGCCCAGGTATTGCTGGATCGTGGGCGAACCCATCTCGTGGGCGTTGAGCAGGCTGTCGAGCTGCTCGCGCGAATTGACCAGGCCCTTGGAAGCCACGTTGCCCTGGGGGTCCAGCAGCACGGCGTAGGGCAGGCGCGAGACGCGGTAGCTCATGCCCAGTTCGGTGGACAGCACGTAGGGCATGGACTCCAGCCCCTGCTCGCGCACGAAGCGCAGATGGTCGGCCTGTTCGCCGTCGCTGGCCAGCACCACCGAGAGGCGGCGCTTCTCGTCGCGCACCAGCGCCTTCAGCACCGGGATGAGCTTCTTGCACACCGGGCAGGTGGGCGACAGGAAGAACACCAGCGTGGGCTTCTCGGTCGCGCCGCCGATGGCCACCGGCTCGCTCTGGATGCCGCGCAGGTTGAACGAAGGCGAGGCCGCACCCACCGCGGGGCCGGCGTCGGTGACGAGCGCGCCCATCGGCGCGACGCGCTCGAACAGCACGCCCACCTGGCGCGACAGCGCCCACAGCAGCACGCCGAGCGCGATCACCGCAACCCAGAGCAGCACGACGGAGACGGTCAAGGCGTCCATGGATTCAACTCCTGCGGAAGACGGTGCGCGCGGGCTCACCCGCGCGGTGGCGCAGCACCTGGTGCAGCGCGGCGAACAACAAGGTGCCCAGCAGCACGGCGGCGGCGACGACGGCGAAGTCGCCCAGCGCCATCGGGCGCGGCAGCATCGGCGCGCCGGCCAGCCAGGCCAAGGCGGCGAGCAGCACGTTGCGCGCCACCAGCGCCCACGACACCGGCAGCGGCGCGCCGCCGCAGCCGCAGTCGAGGCTGCGGCCCTGCAGGCGCTGCCAGCCCATGGCCGCGGCGTAGGCCAGCAGCAGCAGCGCCGCCAGCGCGGCACCCGCCACGCGCCAGGGCGTGAGCAGCAGCGCCGGCGCCAGCGCCTCGGCCGCGGGCAGCGCTCTCGCGGCCGGCGTCAGCAGGCCGGACGGCACACCGTAGGCGGCCAGGTGCTGCTCCACCAGCATCGCGTCGGCGAACTTGGTCACCGCCGCGTGCGCGAACAGCGTCGCCAGGCAGGCGACGGCAATCCACACCAGCAGCGGGTCGAAGGCGGCGTCAGTCATGGCTTTCCAGCTGGACCGCGGCTTCGCCGGCGGGCTTCACGGTGGCCACCAGCTTCAGCTTGCCGTTGTCGGACCAGTCCCACACGCGCAGCGCGCCGGTCAGCCCGTCCAGCGCCTGCAGGCGCTTGCCGCTCTTGCTGAAGGTGATCGACGCGGTGCCCAGGCCGGGCGCGGTGGCGACCTTCTTGCCGCTGGCCACGTCGACCACCCAGAGCTGCTTGGCCGGGTTCTTGTGCGAGCCTTCGCGGCCCTTGTCGTGCATGGCCACCACGGCCCAGCGGCCCGAGGGGTGCACGGTGAAGGCCTGGTAGCCGCCCGGGCGCCAGCCGGCCTTGGCGTCGGCCGCGCTGACGATGGACTTGCTGGACTTCACGGTCGCCGTGGCGCCGGACACGTCCACCTCGGTCAGCATGCCGTGGAAGCTGGCGAAGAAGTAGCGGTCGCCCACCTGCTCGGCGGTGTGGAACCAGGGGTCCTTCTCGACGTCGAAGACCTTCTCGCTGAGCTGGCGGTCGGCGACCTGGCCGTTGTCGTCCAGCGTCACGCTGGCCAGCTTGCCGTCGCCGCACAGCATGGCGAAGCGCGTCGGGTGGCTGGCCGCCGGCAGCGTGCCCCAGCAGCCCGGGGTCTGGATCTCGGTGGCCACCTTCTTCTGTTCCAGGTCGACCACGGTGATGGAGGTGGCCGGCGTCGCGTTCTGCACCAGCACGAATCGGCCGTTCGCGGTGGTGCGCACCATGCCGCGGTAGTTGAGCGTCTGCGCCCGCTTGGGCGGCAGCAGCACTTCGTACTTGAAGCCCAGCGTGTTGGCGTCCCACACCTCCAGCACGTCGGCGCGGTCGCCGCGGCCGCCGCGGCTGTTGTAGGTGGTCGCGATGTAGATCTCGTCGGCCTTGCCGCTGAGCGCGAAGTTGCCTGCGAAGCCGGTGTTGATCATGCCAAGGAGCTTGCCGGCACGGGCGTCGAACACGCGCAGGCGGCCGTCGGCGATGTGGGCGATGGCGACATCGGCCACGTACACGCGTTCGGTGCTCTTGCCCGCCAGGGTGGCGGTGGTGAGCGTCTCGGCCGGCAGTTCGGGCGGCGGGCTGCTGGCGGCCTGGGCCGCCACAACGGACAGTGCCGCCATCAGGCTGGCCGCGCCGCGCCGGGCGGCGGCGTCGATCCGGCGCCGCTTGTCGGCGTTGGTCAGTTCCATGCTCGCGCTCCTGGAGGTCAGCCTTGACCTCGACGCGGCGATTCTGCGAAGCTGGCCGCCGCGCGACTATCAAGAATTGGCAAGGTTCCGCGCGGGTAAACCCATCTTGTCGCCCGCGCACAACCTGAGAGCGTGACGGCACCAGCATGAACGCGAAACGCACCACCGGGGGCCGCCGGATCGGCCGCCGCAGGCTGCTGGGCAGCGCGCTGGGTCTGGCCGGCGTGGCCGCCCTCACCGCCCGCCGCAGCGGGGCCGAACGGCGCCCGCCGCCCGACGACCGCGCCCTGCGCCCACCGGGGGCGGTGGCCGAGCACGACTTCATGGCCGCCTGCGTGCGCTGCGGGCTGTGCGTGCAGGCCTGCCCCTACGGCACGCTGCGCCTGGCCGGCGACGAAGCCCCGTTCGCGCCCGGCACGCCCTTCTTCCGCGCCCGCGAAGTGCCGTGCGAGATGTGTCGGAACGTACCCTGCGTGCCGGTGTGCCCCACCGGCGCGCTGCAGCCGGCCCTGAAGCGCATCGAGGACGCGCGCATCGGGCTGGCCTCGCTTTCCAAGCCGGAAGGCTGCTACAGCTTCGTCGGCGCCGCGCGTTGCAACAGCTGTGCGCGCGCCTGCCCGCTGGGCGAGCGCGCCATCGTCATGAAGCCCGGCCCCACCCGGCTGGGCGGCCGCTTCACGCCCACCGTGGACCCGGCCACCTGCACCGGCTGCGGCAAGTGCGAGAAGGCCTGCATCGCGGTCGAGCCCGTCATCACCGTCAGTGCCTTCCGCGACGGCCGGCGTGGCAGCGCCTGACCTGCGCCGCGCCTGGCGGCGCCACCGCTGGCTGCTGGCGCGGCGCGCCGTGCAGGCCGCGGTGCTGCTGGCCTTCACCAGCGGGCCCTGGTGGGGCACCCGCATCGCGCAGGGCACGCTGGCGTCCAGCCTGTGGTTCGGCAGCGTGCCGCTGACCGACCCGATGGTGGCGCTGCAGGCCTGGCTGGCCGGCGCACCCTTCGTTCGCGCCGGCCTGGCGGGCACGGGCCTGGTGACGCTGTTCTACGCGCTCACGGCCGGGCGCCTGTTCTGCGCCTGGGTCTGCCCGGTGAACCTGGCCAGCGACGCCGCCGAAGCCGCGCGCCGCGGCCTCGGCCTGGGCAATCGCGCGCTGCTGCGCGCCGACCGCCGCCTGCGGCACGGCGTGCTGGTGCTGGTGCTGCTGGCGAGTGCCTTCACCTCCACCGTGGTCTGGGAGATGGTGAACCCGATCAACTGGACGATGCGTGCCGTCGCCTTCGGCCTCTGGGCTGGCGGCGCGCTGGCGCTGGGCGCGGTGTTCCTCTTCGACCTTCTGGTGCTGCGCCACGGCTGGTGCGGCCACCTGTGCCCGGTGGGCGCCTTCTACGGCTGGCTCGGCCGCCGGGGCGGCCTGCACGTGAAGGCGGTGAAGGCCGAAGCCTGCACCCATTGTGGCGACTGCTTCGTCATCTGCCCCGAAGTGCAGGTGATCGCGCCCGTGCTGCATCCGCAGGCGGCGCAACGCACCATCACCGACATGGACTGCCTGCGTTGCGGGCGCTGCATCGACCACTGCGACCCCGGCGTGTTCGCCTTCGGCATCGGGACGCGGGTTTCCCCGTCGTCCAAATGAACCACTGGAGCCGCAGTCCGTGGTGCGTTTGCAGGGTGGGCCGCCATGGCCCGCCTGCCTAGACTGAGAAGATCCTTTGGAGGAGCGACCATGACTGACCGTTTCGAAGCGAAGCGCCGCAGCGCGCTGAAGTCCCTGGGTGCCGCCGCCGGCGCTGCCCTGCTGCCGGGCCTGGCTGCGGCGCAGGCCAAGCCCATCGTCATCGGCCTGCCCATCGCGCAGAGCGGTCCGGCCGGCGTGGCCGACCATGCCGACTACCTGAACGGCGCGAAGCTGGCGGCCAAGCAGATCAACGCCGCCGGCGGCGTGAAGGGCCGGCCGCTGGAGCTGAAGGTCTTCGACATCGACATCATGACGCCCGAAGGCACGCAGGCCGCCTTCCGCAAGATGGTCGACGCCAAGGTGCAGGCGATCGCGTCGCCGTTCTGCATCATCCCCATCCCGGCGATGGAGGCGGTGGCCAACTACAAGGCGCCCTACCTGAACGGCAACACCTCGGTCGCCGCGATGGAGCACCGCAAGAAGAACGACAAGAAGTTCGCCCACATCTTCCACCTGGACCCGCCCGAGACCTTCTACGGCGCCGGCTTCCCGATCTTCCTGGAACAGCTGCAGGCCAGCGGCGCGTGGAAGCCGGTGAACAACAAGGTGCACATCGTCACCGAGCAGCTGGCCTACACGCAGACCATCACCAAGAGCGCCGAAGAGAACTTCAAGAAGCGCGGCAAGTACGAGGTGGCCAAGGTCACGCAGATCCAGTTCCCGGTGCAGGACTGGGGCCCGGTGCTGCAGGAGATCAAGAAGACCGGCGCCGGCGTGCTGATGATCAACCACTGGGTGGCCGCCGAGCTGGCCGCCTTCAGCAAGGCCTTCGCCGCCAACCCGCTGCCGGGCGCGCTGGTGTACCTGCAGTACGGTCCTTCGCAGCCCGAATACCTGGGCCTGGCCGGCCCGGCGGCCGAAGGCTTCATCTGGGGCACGGTGTACGGCGCCTACGCCGACAAGCAGGGTCTGGCCTTCCGCACGGCCTACCAGGCCGAGTACGTGAAGCCCGGCCAGACCATGGGCATGGTCTACACCGGCGGCGGCTACGACACCATCCAGCTGCTGGCCAAGGCCTGGGGCACGGCCGACCCCGACAAGTTCGACGACGTGAACAACACGATCCGCAAGATGACCTACCGCGGCGTGAACGGCTTCTACCGCTTCGACAACCCCTACCAGGCGCCGCTGCACTACCCGCTGGAGACGCAGAAGCTCGAAGAGGGCATCGCGCACCTGTTCTTCCAGGTGCAGGGCGGGGCACACCGCATCATTTCACCCGACACCTTGAAGGAAGTCGCGTTCAAGGCTCCGCCCTGGATGAAGTGACGCAATCCCTGTTCGGCTGCCAGGACGTGGGAATGGCCTTCGGCGGCCGGCCCGTCCTGGAAGGCGTGACGCTGGAAGCGAAGGCCGGCGAAGTGCTGGGCGTGGTGGGGCCGAATGGCGCGGGCAAGACCACGCTGTTCGAGATCCTCTCCGGCCGCCTGACGCCCACCCACGGCCGCGTGTTCATGGACGGGCGCGACATCACCGCGCTGCCGCTGCACCAGCGCGCGCGGCTCGGCCTGGCGCGCACCTACCAGAGCCCGGTGGTGCCCGAAGCGTTGACCGTGGGCGAAGTGCTGAAGGCCGCGCGCCAGGCCTGGCGACCTTACCTGACCGCGCACCACGCCGAATGGGCTGCGCACCAGGTGGGGCTGAAGGCCGCGCCCGCCATGCCGGCCGGCGGCCTGGGCACGCTGGACCGCCGCCGCCTGCTGCTGGCCTGCCTGCTGATGCGCAGGCCGCGCGTGCTGCTGATGGACGAGCCCGCGGCCGGCCTCATCAACGCCGAGGTCGACGAGATCGACGCCATCCTGCGCTACATGGCGCGCGAGCTGGGCGTGGCGGTGCTGGTGGTGGAACACCGGCTGGAACTGCTGGCCGCCATCGCCCACCGCGTGGTGGTGCTGGACGCCGGGCAGCTGATCGCGCAAGGCTCGCCGGAGACGGTGTTCGACGACCCGCTGGTGCGCGCCGCCTACTTCGAAGGCGAGGCTTCCGCGGCATGAGTGCGATCCTCGCGGTGAAGGGCCTGTCGGCCGGCTACGGGCCGCTGACGGTGCTGCACGACCTGGACTTCCACGTCGAGCCGGGCGAGCGGGTGGCCATCGTCGGGCTGAACGGCCACGGCAAGAGCACGCTGTTGCGCGCGATCAGCGGCCTCACCGGATGGCAGCGCGGGTCGATCCAGTTGCTGGGCCAGGAGATCGGCGGCACGCGCACCACGGGCCCGGGTCGCTACACGCACAGGATCGTGCGCCTGGGCATGGCCCACATGCCGCAGGGCGACGCCATCTTCCCCGGCCTCACCGTGGCACAGCACCTGGATTGCGGCGCCTACACGAAGACGGCGTGGAAGCGACGTCACCAGCGCAAGGAAGAACTGCTGGCGATCTTCGAGCCGTTGAAGAAGCTGCTGAAGTCGCCCGTGGGCACGCTCTCGGGCGGCGAACGGCGCATGGTGTCGCTGGCGCGCGGGCTGATGGCCGACGCCAAGCTCTACCTCGTCGACGAACCCTCGCTCGGACTGGCGCCCATCGTCAGCCGCGCGGTGGTGGACGCGCTGCTGCGCATCGACCTCCGCGACGGCGCGATGGTGATCGCCGAGCAGAACCTTGCGCTGCTGGCGGGGCATTGCCAGCGCACGCTGGGGATGCACGCGGGGCAACTGAAGGGGGATGCCTGATGACGGCGACCGATTGCGCGCGACGCGGCAGGCGCTCGCTGTCTTCGGTCGGCCGTCAGCAGTCGTCTCGGCAAAGGGCCGTCCGGGCAGGCCGCAGCGCGCTCGGGAGGCGCCGAGCATCGCAGCAGGCGCGGCCGCGCGCGTACCCGCGCGCTTCGTGTACATGCTCGTCGCAGCTGTTTGAGCGCAGAGAGCGAAGCGAACGGAGCGAGTTCTGCGACGGGCCGCGACTGCGAGAAGCGCAGGGCAGTCGGTGCCGCAGGCGCCGACCGCCGGGATCGCGCGCTGCGGCCTGCCCGGGTGGCCCTTTGCTCGCGCCACTCTCCGCGCGCATCCGCACACATTCGCAACAACACTGACATGGACTGGCCCTTCGTCGCCATCTCCGCCCTCACGCTGGCCTGCATCTACGGCCTGCTGGCGCTGGGTGTCTCCATCGTGTTCTCCAGCCTGGGCATGATCAACATGGCGCATGGCCTGAGCTTCGCGCTCGCCGGCTACGGCGCCTGGCTGGCCGCTCAATACGTCGGCCCGGCCGCCTGGATCGTCATTCCCTGCGGCGTGCTCGCCGGCGCCGCCAGCGGGTTGCTCATCGGCGCCATCGCCTTCATCCCGCTGCACGACAAGCCCAACTTCATCGTGCGCAGCCTGATCGCGACGCTGGCCTTGAGCCTGCTCGGCTCGCAGGGGCTGCTGTGGAGCTTCGGCCCGAACGCGAAGAGCCTGCCGGCCTTCTTCGGCCAGGCCAACATCGAGTGGGCCGGCCTCTCGCTGCCGCCGGACAAGCTGGGCGCCATTGCCTGTTCGCTGGCGCTGATGCTGGCCACGCTGCTGTGGATGACGAAGAGCCGCGCCGGCCTCGCCATCCGCGCGATGATGCAGAACCCCGAAGGCGCGGCGCTGGTGGGCATCGGCGTGCGCGGCACCGCGATGGCCGTGATGGCCGTCACCGGCGCGCTCGCCGGGCTGGCGGCGGTGCTGCTGTCGCAGACCTACTTCGTCAGTCCTTTCGCGGGGACCACGCCGCTGGTGAAGGGCCTCATCGTCGCGCTGTGCGGCGGGCTGGGCTCGGTGCCGGGCGCGCTGATCGCGGCCGCGCTGGTGGGGCTGGTGGAAGCGCTCACCGGCGCGCTCATCGGAGGCCAGTACGTGCTGATGACGCAGTTCGGCTTCATCATCCTGGTGCTGCTGATCCGCCCGCGCGGCATCGGCGGCCTGCTCGACCACACGCGGGAGTGACGCGCGCATGACGGCCACGCCCCGCATGTACCTGGTCGGCCGCAGGCGCTGGCTGCCGCGCCTGTTCGCGCATGGTGCGCAGACCTGGCAGCGCTGGCGCTGGCCCTTCACGCGCCGCACGCTACTGCTGGTGCGCGGCCAGTACAACCCGAAGGACCTGGCCGCTGAACGCAAGATCGTCGACAAGCGGCCGCTGTACTGGACCGCCGGGCTGGCGGCGCTGTTCGTGCTGCCGCCCTTGGCCGGCATCGGCTTCGAGAGCAGCACGCTGCTGGCCGCGGCCTCGGTGTTCGCGCTCTACGCGGCGATCAACCTGGTGTGGATGCTGGTGATCGGCACCGCCGGCATCTTCAGCCTCGCCACCCTGGCCATCGTGGGCGCGGCGGCGTACAGCGGCGCCTGGCTGTCGATCGAATACGGCCTGCCCTGGTGGGGCATGGTCGGGGTCGGTGCGGCGGTGGGGCTGGTGTTCGGGATCGTCATCGCGATCCCGGCGATGCGGCTGGAAGGCTTCTACTACGCGCTGCTCACGATGGGCCTGGTGGAACTGTGCCGCGTCTCGGTGGTGCAGAGCCGCGCGCTGGGCTCGGCCACCGGCGGCCTGTTCGGCGCCGACGGCTACCTGCCCGACTCGCTCGACGAGAACTGGTCGCTCGTGCTGGGCTACTGGTGCTGCCTGCTCGTGATGGCATTGGCGCTGGCGCTCTACCGTGGCGTCAACGGCCAGCGCCTGGGCCGGCTGCTGCGCTGCGCACCGGAAAAGCACGAAGCCTTCGCCGAAGCCTGCGGCATCGACTACCGGCGCGCACGGCTGCAGGTGTTCCTGATCTCTTCCTGCGCGCTGGGCGCGATCGGCGGCTTCTACGCCGCGCACTTCAAGGGCGCTTCCCCTTCGCTGTTCGGCATCGACAACCTGCTCTTGATGCTGGCGATGATCGTCATCGGCGGCCTCGGCACGGCCGAAGGCGCCGTCGTCGGCACGCTGCTGGTGGTGGTGCTGGACAAGCTCTTCATCGACCTGGGGCCGATCCGGCTGGTGCTGATCGGCCTGCTCATGCTGGGCACGGTGCTGTTCACGCGCAACGGCCTGTTCGGCATCCGCGCGCAGTTCCGCGCCTGGCGCGACAAGGTCAAGAGCCAGCGCCGTGCCGAACGCACCGAACATGGAGGCGAAGTCATGCCCGAGGAAGCCACCGAGATCGCCGACAAGGGCGTCATCGCGCTGCGCCGCTACGACAAGCGCAGCCGCGACCACCTGAAGACGCTGGTCACGCCCGAGGTGCTGGAAGAGCATCGCCAGCGCACGCACGGCCAGCACGGCGAGGCGCTGATGCGCCTGCTGGCCTACTTCCGCTTCCAGAGCGTGGTCGACAAGTACGCGCTGCGCTGCGACGAACCCTTCAAGCGCTACCGCCTGATCGCGCTCTCCGGCGTGCGTGGGGTGCCGCCGCGGGTGGTGGACGACAAGACCTACGGCTCGCTGGACGAGGCGTATCACGCCGTCTTCCTGAAACGCTGCCAGGACCTTTTGGACTCTTGAACCCATGGCCCAGATCCGCATCCACGGCTACTGCGACCGCCTGAACCCGAAGGCGGGCGAGACGCTCAAGATCCACGTCAGCGCCGAGGGCACGACCGAAGTCGACGCCCGGCTCGTGCGCCTGGTGCACGGCGACGAGAACCCCCTCGGCCCCGGCTTCATCGAGCGCGAGGTCGACTCGCCGGTGAACCGGCGCTGGCCGGTGCAGCGGCAGTACACGCAGCAGGGCAACTTCCTCACCGTGGACGACCCGGCGAACCGGCTCGACCTGTCCGGAGGCGCGTTCACGCTCTTCGCCTTCGTCTGGCCCACGCTGCTGACGGCCGGCCGCCAGGTGCTGCTGGGACGCTGGGACCTGTCGGCGCAGCGCGGCGCGGCACTGGGCATCGACACGCAGGGCCGGCTGGAGTTCTGGGTCGGCGACGGCGAACGCGCCGACGCCGTTGCGGCCGAACTGCCGCTGCTGCCGCAACTGTGGTACTTCGTGGCCGCCAGCTTCGACCCCGCCAGCGGCACGGCCACGCTGCACCAGGTGCCGGTGATCAACCGCTACAACTCGCTGCTCGGCCACGTGGTGCCGCTGCAGGCCGAAAGCCACGTGCAGATGAAGCTGCGCGTGAAGCCTGCGGCCTGCGAAGGCGGCTTTCTCGTCGGTGGCGCGCACGAGACCAACCCGGCGCGCGGCACCTTCGTCGCGCAATGCTTCAACGGCAAGATCGACCGCCCCGGCGTGCTGGAAGGCGCGGCCGACCGCGACATGGTGAACGCGCTGGCGAAGGGCGAAGCACCGCCGCGCGACGCCCTGCGCGCCTTCTGGGACACCAGCGAGGGCTACACCGATCGCGGCATCGGCGACCGCGTCGTCGACATCGGCCCGCACGGCCTGCACGCGCTGGGCTTCAACCGCCCGGTGCGCGGCCAGACCGGCTGGAACTGGAACGGGCGCGACGACTGTTTCCGCCTGAACCCGAAGGTTTACGGCGGCATCGAGTTCCACGACGACGCCCTCGCCGACTGCCGCTGGCCTGTGGCCTTCGAGCTGGCGATTCCGCCCGACCTGAAGAGCGGCTGCCACGCGGTGCGCCTGCGCGCCGGCGGCGCCGAGGAACACGTGGTCTTCTTCGTGCGCCCGGCGCAGCCCAAGGCCGCCATCTGCATGCTGATGCCCACCGCCAGCTACCTGGCCTACGCGAACGCGCAGCTGGCCTTCGAGACTTCGATGGCGCAGAGCATCACCGCCGTGGTGCCGGTCTTCACCGACGCCGAGATCGACTACCAGAAGAACGGCCTCGAGTTCGGCCTCTCCACCTACGACCACCACCGCGACGGCGCGGGCGTCTGCCACAGCTCGGCGCGCCGCCCCATCATCAACATGCGGCCGAAGTGCCGCATGCCGGGCGTGGCCTGGCCGTGGCAGTTCCCGGCCGACCTTTCGATCATCGCGTGGCTCGAACACATGGGTTACGAGTACGACATGCTGACCGACGACGACCTGCACGTCGAAGGCCTGGCCGCGCTCAAGCCCTACCGGGTGGTCATCAACGGCACCCACGCCGAGTACTACAGCGAGCGCATGCTCGACGCCAGCGAGGACTACCTGGCCCAGGGCGGCCGCATCATGTACCTCAGCGGCAACGGCTACTACTGGGTGGTCGGCTGGCGCGAGGAAGAGCCCTGGCTCATGGAGGTGCGCAAGCTCGAAGCCGGCTCGCGCGCCTGGCAGGCGCGGCCGGGCGAGCACTACCTGGCCTGCACCGGCGAACGCAGCGGCCTGTGGCGCCACCGAGGCCGGCCGCCGCAGAAGATCGTGGGCACCGGCTTCGCCAGCGAAGGCATGGACGAGAGCGTGCCCTTCCGCCGCATGCCCGACTCCTGGCACAAGAGCGTGGCCTGGATCTTCGAAGGCGTGGAAGGCGAGGTGATCGGCGACTTCGGGCTGGCCGGCAACGGCGCCGCGGGGGTCGAGATCGACCGCTACGACCTCACGCTGGGCACGCCGCCGCACGCGCGCATCCTGGCCACGAGCGAGCAGTTCAGCGACAACTACCCGCTGGTGCAGGAAGAGGTGATGTACATGCACCCCGGCCTGGGCGGCACGCAGCACCCCGGCGTGCGCTGCGACATGGTCTACTTCACCACCCCGCAGCATGGCGCGGTGTTCTCGCCCAGCAGCATCGCCTGGGGCCAGGCGCTGCCGTGCAAGGGGTACGACAACAACGTCTCGCGCATCATGAAGAACGTGCTCGACGCCTTCGTGAGACCCGGCCCCTTGCCGGGCGGCGAGTACATCGGCGAGGAGAAGCTCTGGCGATGAACACCGAAAGCTTCAGCAAGGCCCTGCTCGAGCTGTACCGGCTGGCGCGCACCGAGCCCATCCACGAGTTCCAGCGCCGCGCCTTCGACGCGCTTTCCGAACGGCTGGAGTTCGACACCGGCTGGTGGGGCACCGCCTCGCAGGTGCCGGGCGAGCCGCCCATCGTGCACGCCACCCTGCCCTACCGGCTGCCGCTGACCTACGCCACGCTGTGGGAGGCCATCCGCGAGGAAGACATCATCGCCCAGGCCGTGATGGCCGCGCCCGGCACGACGGTGAACTTCACGCGCAAGCAGCTTTACTCGTCGCCCGGGCTGGCGTCGCTGATGGCGCGCTTCGGCATCACCAACTGCCTGTGCACCGTGACCATGGTGTGGGAACTCAACCTCATGGTCTTCGCGTCGCTGTACCGGCTGGAAGGCAAGCCGCCATTCACCGAGAACGAGCGCCGCTACATGCAGATGCTGATGCCGCACCTGACGGCCGCGCTCACCAGCAACTGGATGCTACACCTGGAGCGCACGCGCGCCGCGCGCGCCGCGCCCGGCACCGGCGCGCTGGCGGTGGTCGACCGCAAGGGCGTGCTCTGCGTGGCCGACCCGGCTTTGAGCGAACAGCTGCGGCGCGAATGGCCCAACTGGATCGGCCCCGTGCTGCCACCGCCGCTGCTGGAACACCTGCGCGCCGGCGCGGCGTTCGCGGGCAACCGCCTGTCGGTGCGCTTCCACCCGATCGGCGAGCTGTGGATGGTGGAGACACGGCCGCTCACCGAGCTGACGCGCCTGTCGCCGCGCGAAAGCGAGATCGCGCGCCGCTTCTCGGCCGGCCAGAGCTACAAGGAGATCGCGCGCGACCTGGGCATCGCGCCCACCACCGCGCGCCACCACCTGCGCGAGATCTACCGCAAGCTCGAGGTCTCCGACAAGGCGGCGCTGGCGCGCAAGCTGCCGGCCGACGCCGCCGAGGAACTGGAGATGGACGACCTGCCGGTGATGGAGGAACTGCCGGGCGCGCCGCTCACCTTCGTGCGCACGCCCGTCAAGTAGGCGTCGATCCGCCAGGCGTTCGTTCGTCGTACCCTGCGGGCCTGTCCGCCCGCTGGAGAAGCCCCATGCCCTACGTCGATGGATTCGTCGCCGCCGTGCCGACGGCGAACAAGGAAAGCTATGTCGCCTACTCCCGCACCGTGGGCCGGCTCTTCAGGGAATGCGGTGCGCTCTCGGTGGTGGACTGCTGGGGCGACGACGTGCCGCCGGGCAAGGTCACCTCGTTTCCGCTGGCGGTGAAGTGCGAGCCCGACGAGACGGTGGTGTTCGGCTGGATCGTCTGGCCTTCGAAGGCGGCACGCAACGCCGGCTTCGAGAAGGCGATGGCCGACCCGCGCATGAAGCCCGGTGCCCACCCCATGCCCTTCGACGGCCAGCGCATGATCTTCGGCGGCTTCGATCTGATCGCCGAAAGCTGAAAGGGTCCTGCACCGCCGGCGCTCGCCGGACCCGCGGGCGCCGCCCCCCTAGGACCCACGCTCTTTCCAACTAGGGATCCCCGGCCACCTGCACGGGCCGGCACGACCGGACCCCGCAGAATCGGCGTCATGGCCCGCATGCGCTACGCCGACGTCGCTGAAGTGGCAGCCCCGCTGCCCGTGGGCCTGCCATTGCACCCTGCCGAAAGGCCTGCCGCGCCACGCCGGACCGCGGCGGCCTTGCCCGACCCGGCGGCCGGGCCGGATCGGCGGGGCGACGCGGAGCCGGACCGCCTGGTGGAGTACGAGCGCCGGCCCGTGGCCATCGCGATCGTGGTCTCGCTGGCGATTCACGGCTTGCTGATGGGCCTGACCTTCGCCGGCCACGGGCTCGGGCTGCCGAGCTTCAACTTCCCCTGGGCCGAACGACGCGTCGAGGTGCCCGACCTGCAGATCGTGCTGGCGGCGTCCCCGCCCGCCCCGCCGGTACCGGCCAAGCCTGACCCCTTGCCGTCCGTCAGCCCGACACCCGCCCGGAAAGCGGCGCGGGCCCCGGCCGCGCCACCGGCGGCCCAGAGCACGCCCCCCGTCGCGAAGATCGCGCCGCCCGAGCCGGTGGTTGCGGCCGAGCCGGCCGCCCCGGCCGAAGCGGTGGTTCCGGCCGAAGTGGTGGCGCCGCCCGAAGCGGCGGTCGTCGCCACCGAACGCCGGCTCGAGGCACTGCCACCGTTGCCGGCACCGGCCGCCGCCGATGCGACACCGCTGACGTCGGTGGCCCCTCTGGGCGCCGTCGAACCCCTCGTGGCGATGGCCGTGGCGCCCAGCGCGTCGAGCCCGCGGCCCACGGCGGCTTTTCGTGAAGGTGCCGACGCGGGGGACCTCGCGCGCGAGACGGCGCGCTTTCAGGCGGCGCAGCGGCTGGAATCCGAGCGCGTCGCGCTGGCGGCGCTGGAAGCCCAGCGCCTGGAAGCGGTGCGGCTGGAGGTCGCCGCCCGGGAGGCGGCGCAGCGCGAAGCGTCGCGACGGGAAGCCGAGCGACTGGAGGCGGAGCGCGTGCTGCAGGCCCGGGTCGAAGCGGAACGCCTGGAGGCGGCCCGTGTCGCCGCGGCAAGGCTGGAGGCCGAGCGCGAGGACGCTGCACGTCGCGCCGCCTTGCAGGCGGCCGCCCAGGAAGCGGCGCAACGTGAAGCCGCGAGGCTGGACGCCGAACGCCAGCAAGCGCTGCGTGTCGAGCAAGCCCGGCAGGAGGCGGAACGCCAGGAGGCGGCGCGCGTCGCCGCGGCACGACTGGAGGCCGAACGCGAGGAAGCCGCCCAGCGCGCCGCTGCGCAGGCGGCCGCCCAGGCAGCAGCGCAGCGCGAAGCCGCGCGGCTGGACGCGGAACGCCAGGAGGCGGCACGTCTCGCCGAGGCGCGCCTGCAGGCCGAACGCGAGGAAGCCGATCGGCGGGCCGCCGTCCAGGCGGCAGCCCAGGAAGCCGCACGGCGCGACGCGACCAGGCTGGAAGCCGAACGCCTGGAAGCGGCGCGCGTTCTGCAGGCCCGGCTGGAAGCGGAGCGCCTGGAGGCGGCGCGCGTCGCGGCCGCGCGGCTGGAGGCCGAGCGCGAGGAAGCCGCGCGCCGCGCCGCGGCGCAACTCGAAGCCAGCGGCAGGAAGCGGCGCGGCGCGCGGCCGCCCAGCAGGAGGCGCAACGCCTGGAGACCGCCCGGCTCGAAGCGGCACGCCAGGAGGCCGCCCGCGCCCAGGCCGCACGCGACGAGGCGGCAGCGAAGCGGGAAGCCGTGCTGCGGGCCATCGGCCGCGAGCTGGACGAATCGGCGGCCCGGCGCGAGGCCGCGGCGACGGCCCGCAACGCCACGCGGCAGCTGCCCGAGTCCTTGAGCACGGCGCGCCGGGCGCGGCTCTGGGGTCGCGCAGACGCCAACCTCGACCTGGTCCAGTACGGCGAGACCTGGGCACGCAAGATCCACCTCAACACGCTGCCCGAGCAGGTGCGCGAAATCGCGAAACGACCTCACGCCAACCCCGTGGTGACGGTCGCCATCCGAAGCGACGGCTCGGTCGAGAAGGTGACCTTCGAGGTCTCCAGTGGCGTTCCGGAAGTCGACGAGGCGGTACGGCGCATCGTCGAGAGCCACGCGCATTACCCGGCGTTCCCGGCGGCGCTGGCGAACGAGTACGACATCGTCGAGATCCGCCGGACCTGGAGCTTCCAGGATGCCGTGCGCCTGTACTGAAGACTAGCTGTCCACCCCCGCGGGGGCGAATGCCGGCCGCCGCATCACGATCGCCACCCAGGCCGCGCCGATGACGGCAACCAGCCCCAGCACGCCCGCCAGCGCCAGGAACACCGGCCGCTCCAGTTCGGGTGCCGGCGCGGCGTTGGCGATGACGTAGCCCATGCCCAGCACCGCCAGCGCCTGCGGCAGCGGCGCGAAAGGCACGCGCCAGGGACGCGGCGCGTTCGGCGCGCGCCGGCGCAGCACCAGCAGCGAGCCATGCGCCACCATGTACGACACCAGCCAGGCGCCGGCCGCGGCCACCAGCAGCGGCAGGATGCGCGCCACGTCGCCGCCCGACCAGGCCAGGCCGATCAGCGGCAGCGCGGCGACGAACAGCGTCGCCACCCAGGGCGCGCCGTGGCGGTTCACGCGCTTGAACACCGGGAAGGCCTCGCCCGCGTGCGCCATCTCCATCAGCATGCGCGGCACCGCGGCCAGCACGGTGTTCAGCAGGCTGGCGGTGGCGGTGATGGCAATGGCGGCGAACACGAGCCGGAAGCCGCCGCCGAACACCGCGTTCACCAGGTCCAGGTGCGGCAGCGGGCTTTCGGCCAGCTTCGGCCGGCCCACCACCCAGGCCGCGCCCAGGCAGAACAGCAGGTTCACCAGCGCGACGACCGTGAGGCCGACGAACATGGCGCGCGGCACGTTGCGCGCGGGGTCGCGCGCCATGCCGGTGAGCGGGGTCACGAACTCGGTGCCGATGAGCGAGTACATCACCAGCGCGACGACGCCGAACACGGTGACGTTTTCGCCCATGGCGCCGAAGCCCGCCGTCGGCCCCGCTCCCCCGCCGGTGAACGCCACCAGCCCGGTGAGCAGCAGGAACACCAGCATCGTGAAGGTCAGCGCGGTCTGCACGCGCGCGAAGACGTCGGTGCCGCGCAGGTTCAGCACCACCAGCACCGCCAGCAGCAGCGCGGCCCAGCCGAAGGCCGGCAGCGTGCCGGGCAGCACCTGGCCCAGCACCGCGTCCACCAGCAGCAGCTCGGCCGCGGGGCCGAAGAGCGCCGGCACCACGTAACCTGCGAAGACCGCGAAGATGGCCGGCAGCGGCCCCAGCCCGGCCGCCACGTAGGTGCCGATGCCGGTGGCGCGCGGCATCATCAGCGCCAGCTCGGCATAGGTGGCGGAGTTGCAGAGCATGAGGACATAGCCGACCGCGAGCGCGCCGACGAAGCCCCAGCCGGCGATGCCCACCGCCTGCAGCAGGCTGACGATGGTGCTCTGCGCGACGATGACGCCGATGGCGACCGAGAACAGCACGGCGAAGCCGAGCGATGGCGTGGTGTTCGTGTTCATCGCGTTTCCTCCTCCAGCGCTTTCGGCAGCGCCACGCCCAGCAGCTGCAAGGCCTGGCGGTACGAAGCCGCCGGTCGCATGACGTCGAAGTGCACCGTGGGAATGCCGGCCTTCACCGCACCGGCCACGTTGCGCGCCTGGTCGTCGACGAAGACGGCGTCGGGCGCCGCCACGCCGGCCACCCCCAGCGCCGCTTCGTAGGCGCGCGGGTCGGGCTTGAGGATGCCGCTGTAGGTGGCGTCGACGACGGCGTCGAACAGGTCCAGCAGCGGCAGCTTGCGGCGGAAGTCGGCGCCGTAGAAGAGGTCCAGTTCGTTCGACAGCACGACGAGGCGGCAGCCCGCGGCCTGGGCCGCCTCGATGGCGGCCACCGCCTGCGGGCGGATCACCGCGGCCGGGTCGGCGCCGCGCGCGCGCTGCACGAAGGTCTCCATCTTCGTCCAGGTCTCGCCGAGCAGGCGGCCGACCTCCTGCGTGCGCTGCAGCCAGTAGTCACGCTCGCTGATCTCGTCGGCTTGCATGCGGCGCCAGAGAGAGTCGCCCGCGGGGTCGAACGGACCGCGCCAGTGCAGCGTGCCTGGCGACAGGCCGAGCGCGCGTTCGGTGATGTCGTGGGTCTCGAACAGCGTGCGGCTGATGACGCCGCCGAAGTCGAGGATCAGCGCCCGGGTCATGGCCGGCCGGGCTTCACGAGGCCTTGCGCGATCCAGTCGTCGAAGACTCGCAGCGCGGCGTCGCAGAACGCGTCGTCGTTGATGTGGGCGTCGAGTTCCTCGCAGCGCGTACCCGGCTGCACCGCGCCGCGCATGGCCTGCAGGAAGGACGCCAGGCCCTCGGCGTCGTGCAGCGGCTCGTCCGGCCGGTCCCACTGCTCCACGCCCTGCAGCGGCAGCAGCAGGCAGGTGGGGCCCTTCGCGCCGCCGAGCCGCGAACCGATCTCCTGCGCGATGCGCCGCCGCAGGTCGGGCGCCGAGGTGGCGCTGGCGATGAGCCGGTTGTGCACGTGCACCGGCCGCCCTTCCAGCAGCCGCGGCACCGGCGCCCAGGCCGGGAAGTCGACCATGTCGACGGCGCCCGGCGCCACGATCTGCGGCGTGCCACTTGCGCCGGCGCCGGTGAGCCGCCCCTCGCCCGAGGTGACGACCGAGCCGCCCAGGTGATTCGCCAGTTCCTGCAGGCAGAAGTCCATCACCGCGCAGAAGCGGCCGGCGGCGGCCATGGCCTCGAAGGCGCGCCCGCCCATGCCGGAGCTGTGGAACACCGCCACTTCGTAGCCGCGTGCCTCGAGCGCGGGCTTCAGGCTGACCATGTAGCGCAGGCAGCTCTTGCCGAGCGAGGTCATGCCCACCAGCGGCCGGTCGCTGCGCGGCGGCATCGCGGCGCGCGCGGCGCCGACCACCGCGCCGGCGCCCTGCGCCAGCGCGCTCATGCACAGGCCGTTCAGCCCGTACAGGCCGCCGGCCCACAGCACCATGATGAGGTCGGGCGTGACGCGCTCGGGCGGTATCAGGTGCGAATAGGCCACCGTGCTCACCACCACCTTCGGAAAGCCCAGCGGCAGCGCGGCGGCGACGTCGAACGCGAGGTCGGTGCCCATCGACCCGCCCAGCGCCAGCAGTCCGTCGATGCGGCCTTCGCCATGCAGCTTCACGGCCAGCGCGGCAGCGCCCTGCGCCATCAGCGTCATCGCCGTGTTCTCGTCGCCGCTGTCGACCACGGCCTGCAGCGTGGTGCCAGCCGCGGCCGCCACTTCGGCGTTGCCCAGGTCCACCGGCGCGTGCCCGGCGGCGAGCACGCCGACGTCCATCACCAGCGCCTGCGCGCCCTGCGCCTGCACCTGCTGGCGGAGGAAGGCGATCTCGTCGCTCTTGGTGTCGGCGGTGCCGATCACCAGGATGGTCTTCGCGTTCACGCGCGCGCCGCCTCGTCGAACGCCGCTTCCAGCGTGCTGCAGAGGAAGTCGAGCTCGCCCTCGCTGATGACCAGCGGCGGCGAGAGGATCAGGTTCGCGCCCGACACCCGCACCATCAGCCCGCGCCGGTAGGCCGCGCGCGCGACGCGCGCCGGCAGATCGTTGCTCTTCGGCAGCGTGGCCTTCGTCGCCTTGTCGGCCACCATCTCGATGCCCAGCATCAGCCCCCTGCCGCGCACGTCGCCCACGAAGTCGTGCCGCTTCACCAGGCCACGCAGGCGCTGCTGGAAGGCCGGACTCACCCTGGCCACGTGGCCGGGGATGTCCTCTTCGACCAGGATCTTCAGCGACGCCAGCGCCGCCGCCGCCGCCACCGGGTGCGCGCTGTAGGTGTAGCCGTGCGCGATCTGCGCCGCGCCCGATTCGTCGCCTTCGAACACCGCCGCCACCTTCTGGCCCACCGCGGTGGCGCCCAGCGGCACGTAGCCCGAGCTGATGCCCTTGGCCAGGCACCAGAGGTCGGCCTTCACGTTCCACAGCCGGGTGCCGAACATCGCGCCGCCGCGGCCGAAGCCGGTGACCACCTCGTCGGCGATGAGCAGCACGCCGTGGCGGTCGCAGACCTCGCGCACCAGCGGCCAGAAGTTGGCCGGCGGCACGATCACGCCGCCCGCGCCCTGGATCGGTTCGGCGATGAACGCGGCCACCGTGTCCGGGCCCTGGAACACGATCTCGCGCTCCAGCTGAGCGGCGACGAGGCGGCCGAGCTCGGCCTCGTCCTGCGTGTAGGCGTTGCGGTAGAGCCAGGGGCTGTCGATGTGGAAGCAGCCGGGCAGCAGCGGCTCGTAGGCGCGGCGGAAGTTGGTGTTGCCGTTGACGCTCATGCCGCCGAAGTGCACGCCGTGGTAGCCCTGGCGCAGGGCGATGAACTTGCTGCGGTCCTTCTCGCCGCGCACCTTGTGGTACTGGCGCGCCAGCTTCAAGGCGCCTTCCACCGCGTCGCTGCCGCCGTTGCTGAACATCACTGCCGCCACGCCGTCGGGCCGCATCATCTCCACCAGCGCGGCCGAAAGCTCGATCGCGCGCGGGTGCGTGGTGCCGCGGAAGGTGTTGAAGAAGGGCAGCTCGTCCAGTTGCGCCACGATGGCGTCGCGCACCTCGCGCCGGCTGTGGCCCAGGTTGCTGCTCCACAGGCCGGCCACGCCGTCCAGCAGCTTGTGGCCGTCGACGTCCCAGACCCAGCAGCCTTCGCCGCGGGCGATGATGTCCGGGCGCTGCGCCTTCATCCCGCGCGGGTGCGCCATCGGGTGCCAGAGGAACTGCGCGTTGTCGCGCTTCAGGGCTTCGGTCTTGCTGTTCATGGCGTTCCGATCGTCACGGTCTTGAGGGTCGTGTAGGCGAGGATCCCTTCGGCGCCCATCTCGACGCCTTCGCCACTGGCCTTGCGGCCGCCGAACGGCAGCTCGGGCTGGCTGACGCCGAAATGGTTGATGCCCACCATGCCGGCGTCGAGCTCCTCGCCCAGCCGGTGCGCCACGGCCAGGTCGCGCGTGAAGGCGTAGGCGCCCAGCGCGTAGGGCAAGGCGTTCGCCTGCCCAAGAGCGTCGTCCAGCGTGTCGAAGGGCGCGATGACGGCGATGGGGCCGAAGGGTTCCACCTGCATCACGCGGCTCTCTGAAGGCGCGTCGGTGATGACGGTGGGCTCGAAGAAGAAGCCGGGGCGCGGGGCGCGCTGGCCGCCGCAGGCGATGTCGGCGCCATGCTCGGCGGCGTCGTCGACGAAGTCCTGCATGTCGTTCAGGCGCCGCGCGTGCGTGAGCGGGCCCATCTGCGTGGCCGGGTCGGCGCCCGGCCCCAGCCGCAGCGCCTGCGCGCCGGCGACGAAGCCTTCGACGAAGCGGTCGTGGAGCGCGCGGGCGACGAAGAAGCGGATCGGCGACGCGCACACCTGCCCCGCGTTGCGGAACTTGGCCGGCACCGCAAGCTTCAGCACCGCGTTGACGTCGGCATCGGCGCACACGATCACCGGCGCATGCCCTCCGAGTTCGCCAGCGAAGCGCTTGTCGTGGCGCGCGCACTGCTCGGCCAGCAGCCGGCCCACCGCCACCGAGCCGGTGAGCGAGACCTTGGCGATGGCCGGGTGGGCGATCAGGCGCGAAGACACCTCGTGCGGGTCGCCGCAGACCAGCTGCAACGTTTCGGCCGGCAGGCCGGCGTCCAGCAGGCACTGCACCAGCAGCACCGCGCTGCCGGGCGTTTCCTCGGCCGGCTTCAGCACCACGCTGCAGCCCGCGGCCAGCGCGGCGGCCAGCTTGCGCGAAGGCAGGTTGACCGGGAAGTTCCAGGCCGTGAACGCCGCCACCGGCCCCACCGGCTGGCGCCACACGGCGTGCGAAAGGATGCCGTCCACGCGCGGTGGCACCAGGCGGCCGTACAGGCGCTTCGCTTCCTCGGCCTGGAAGTCGACGATGTCGGCCGACAGCAGCACCTCGCGCTTCGCCTCCGCCGTGGGCTTGCCCTGCTCCGCGGTCAGCACGGCGGCCATGGCGCCGGCGCGTTCGCGCATCAGCGCCGCCGCCTTCTGCAGCACGGCACTGCGCTCCAGCGCCGACTTGCGGCGCCAGACCGCGAAGCCGCGCGCGGCCGATGCGGCGGCGGCGTCGATCTCGGCGGCGCCGGCCAGCGGCAGCTGGGCGATCGGTTCGCCGGTGGCCGGGTTCAGCACCGGGCGCGTACCACCGCTGGCGCTGGCGATCCAGCGGCCGCCGACGTGGAGGGCGAGTTCAGGGTAGGGTGGGCTCATCGCGTGCGCATGCTAGGCAGCGCGCGCGGCGGCGGTTATCGCGTTTGAGCAGCGTCGACGACGGGTTTCCCCCGAGCCCCTCACGACGCCCGGGGCGGTGACGGCCCCGGCACCGGACCGCGCGGTTCGGCCGGGTGGCCGCGAGCAGGGCAGCACCAGGACGCCCTGTGCCAGGTTCAGGCTAGCATGCGTCGTGATGTCAGCGCCGGCACCTCACGAACGCGGGCTTCCGCAGCACACGCACGACCGCGCCTGGTCGATGGTCTTCGCGGGCTGGCTCATCGCCACCATCGCGACGCTGACGGCGCTGTTCTTCAGCGAGGTGATGCAGGTCCCACCCTGCGTGCTGTGCTGGTACCAGCGCATCTGCATGTTCCCGATGGTCCTGCTGCTGCCGCTTGGGATGTTTCCGCTCGACCCGCGGGTCGTCCGCTACACCTTGCCCCTGGCCGTGGCCGGACTGATGGTCGCGCTGTTCCATGTGCTGCTGGTGCATGGCTGGATTCCTGAGAACATCCAGCCGTGCAGGCAAGGCGTGCCCTGCAGCCAGAACCCGATCGAGTGGTTCGGGTTCCTGGGCATCCCGGACCTGTCTCTGGCGGCATTTGCCGGCATCACGGCCCTGCTGGTTGGCGCACGACGGGAGATACGCACGTGAAACGCTCATCGGTCTTCATCGCCACCGCCGTCGCGCTGGTGGCTCTCTTCGTGCTGGGGTCGGTCCTGTACCTGGGCAACGCGAAGGGCGGGGCGGGCGGCCGGGTCGACGAGTCGCTGCTGGTGCGTCAGCACTCGCCGGTCGAAGGCCCGCGTTCGGCAAAGGTCAACATCGTCGAGTTTCTGGATCCTGCCTGCGGCACCTGCAGTCAGTTCTTCCCGTTCGTGCACCGCCTGATGGCCCAGCACGAGGGTCGCATCCGCCTGACGGTGCGCTACGCGCCTTTCCACCCCAACTCTGACCAGGTGGTCAAGATGCTCGAGGCGGCGCGCGCCCAGGGCAAGTGGAAGGAAGCGCTGGAGATCCTGTTTTCGACACAGGAGACCTGGGCGCCGAATCACTCGCCGCAACCCGAGCTGGCGTGGCAACAGCTGTCGCGTGTGGGCCTGGACATGGACCGCGCCCGCCGCGATGCCGCCACGCCCGAAGTGGCGCAGCGGATTGAACAGGACATCGCTGATGCGAGAGCGCTGAACGTGAGGGCAACGCCGGAGTTCTTCGTGAACGGCAAGCCGATGCCGAGCTTCGGCTACGAGCAGCTCGCCACGCTGGTCGACGAAGCACTGGCGAGTGCGTACCATTGATCCGAGGCCCGACCAGCGCTCGCGCGTGCATCGATCGCGCATAGGCATCCCGTCGGTGGGCGTGTCCTCGGGCGACACGCCGGACCGGCCCCTTCACACGAGGAGAATCGGATGAAGAAACGGGCACTTGTCGGAGCGGCCCTGGCCGCCCTGTCGGCATCCGCCGCCCAGGCCGATGGAGGCCTGTCCTGGGGTGACCATCGCGCGCCCTACGACTTCCGGTTCGGCAACGACCTCGACACGCACCAGCAGACCCGGCAGTTGCCCGACGGAAGCCTGAGCGGTTTCCTCTATGTCGCCCGGACCGGGGTGGTGACCTCGGACGGGCTGCCCGTCGCGACCCATGTGGATTGCAACATGGTCGCCGACTGCATGGTCGGATGGCGGCTCGTCGGCCGGCCCGCCGCTGCGAAGCTGGTGCTCCAGCCCCCGCACGATCATCCGATCTTCTGGATCGGCCGTGCCGACATGCCGCAACCCGGCGCCTACAGCCACTTCCACTGGACCGGGATGGCGATGCCGATGCCGTACATGAGTGCGGGCGGCTTCATGCTGCAGCTCGCGGCGACGTCCCGCTTCTGCTTCATCCATCACGGTGCCGAAGCGGCCTCCGGCGCGGTCTCGTGCCGCGACAACGGCGGCATCAAGGTCGAGCGCGGCATCGACCTGGCCACCCATCTGAACATCATCCCGAACGATCCGAACGCGATGTAGACGGCGCGCCGCGACGAAGCGCACGCGGCCGCGCTTCAGACGGCCGCGGTGCGCAGGCTTGCGTTCGGCACAACCCGCGGAAGTGGGCCCGTCGCCGGCCCGGCGGCTAGGCTGCCATCGGCGGCGCCTGAAACGCCCGGTATTCCATCTCCAACCAGCGCGCGAAGCGCAGCCCCACGGGGTCGCTGAACACCGGCCCCACGATCTGCGCGCCCACCGGCAGCCCTTCGCCCGACAGCGCCAGCGGCACCACCGTGGAAGGCAGGCCGCACAGGCCCGGGTAGCCGGCCCAGAAGAGCGACTGCGTGGAAGGCTGCGGCCTGCCGTTCACCGACACCATGCGTTCCCAGCGGTAGCCGGTCTGCATGTGCGGGAACGCGGGCGAGCAGGCCACCGGGCACACCAGCAGGTCGAAGCGCTCGAAGAATGCCGCCCACTGGCGGCGCAGAGCGGCACGGCGTTCGTCGTAGTGCACCCAGTCGCGGTGGTCGAGCGTGATGCCGCGCCACTGCCAGGCCGGGAACTCGCGGCTGCCCTTGGGGTAATGCGCGGCCTGCTCCCTCGCGGCGGCGTATTCGGCGTCGTCCAGGTGGGCGCCGGTGGCCGCGCGCAGCAGGTGCATGTAGACCTCCCAGTGCTCGGCGCTGTCGACCGGACGCGCCTCTTCGTCGACCACCAGCCCGCGCGCGCGCAGGAATCCGGCCAGGGTGCCGATGGCGTCGCGCACGCTGGCGTCGGTCTCGGCGCAGGGGTCGTCGGCCACCACGGCCACGCGAAGGCGGGTGGGCGGCACACCCTTGTCGCGCCAGCTCACCGGGTTCCAGCCCAGCGGGCCGAAGGCCTGCAGCGGCTGCGCCACGATGTCCATCGCCAGCGTCAGGTCGAAGGCGCTGCGCGCCAGCGGGCCGGCGACCGCGATGTCCAGTGCGTCGATGCACACGTCGCTGGGCAGCTGGTGACCTTCCATCGGCACCACGCCCCAGGTGGGCTTGTGGCCGTAGACGCCGCAGTAGTGCGCCGGGTTGCGGATCGAAGCGCCGATGTCGCTGCCCAGTTCCAGCGCCGTGAGCCCGGCGGCCAGCGCCGCCGCCGAGCCGCCCGACGACCCGCCCGGCGTGCGGCCGGTGTGCCAGGGATTGTTCGTGGTGCCGTACACCGGGTTGAAGCTCTGCCAGTCGGCCAGCGCCACCGGAACGTTGGTCTTGCCGAAGATGACGGCGCCGGCGTCCAGCAGGCGCTGCACCGCCACCGCCGGCTTCGCCGCGACGTTGTCGCGCAGCGACGGGAAACCCCAGGTGGTGGGCAGGCCGGGCAGGTCGAAGGACTCCTTCACCGTCATCGGCAGCCCGTGCAGCGGGCCCCAGCAGTCGCCCCGGGCCAGCGCGGCGTCGGCGGCGCGGGCGCGTTCGAGCGCGCGCTCGAAGTCGCGCACGACGACGGCGTTGATCTGATTGTCCAGCCGCTCCACCCGCGCCACATGGTGCTGCAGCAGTTCCACCGCGCCCACCTCGCGGCGGCGCAGGCGCAGCGCCTGTTCGTGGGCGGGCATGAAGGCGATGTCGGTCATGGCGGGATCCCATTGCGCGAAAGCGGGAACGGAGCATGCTAGGCAGAGGGCATGGCCCCGACTATCGCGTTCGCGCAAACCGGCGCCCGGGGTTTGTCCCGGGTCGGCAGGCCTACACTGCCCGGCTCCATGGTGGCCCCTTCTGCAGACCGCACCCTTGCGCCCCGCCCCGGCGCGCCCTGGCAGCTGCGTCTGGAGACCGACGACCTGGACGCCCACGCCCGGGCCCAGCCCGAATGGGACCTGCGCTACGAACAGCTCTCGCCCGGCCGCTTCCGCGGCCTGCTGCACCATGTGCAGCTGCCGCTGACCCGGCTGGTGCACGAACGCTGCAACGTCGCGGTGCGCCAGCGCGGCCGCTTCGTGGATGACAGCTACGGCTTCGCGCTCGCGCTCCATGCCGGCGAGCCCGCCATCTTCAACGGCCAGCGGGTCGACCCCGACGGCATCATGCTCGGCCGCCACGGCGAGCTGGACCTGTGCGCGCCTGCGGGCTACGCGCTCATCGCGGTGGTGGTGCAGGGCGAACTGCTGGTGCCGTTGTGGGAACGCCTGTACGGCAAGCCGCCTTCGGCGTGGATGCAGTCGCAGCTGGTGGTGCCGGCGCGGCCCGCCGTGGCCGAGACGCTGCGCGCCTTCCACCTGCAGGCCCTGGAAGAAGCCGCCGGCCGCCTGGCCGACGAGACCGCGGCGCGCCAGCTGCGCGACGCGCTGCTCATCGAATGGTTCGAGGCGCTGCCCGAATCGGTGGACGCCGGCGCCCTGCCTTCGGTGCTGGCGCGCAAGAAACTGGTGGACCAGGCCTGCGAGCTGATGCTGTCGCAACCCGACGAGCCGCTGTCCATGCTGGAGGTGTGCCGCCGTGTCGGCGCCAGCCGGCGCAAGCTGAACTACTGCTTCCAGGAAGTGCTGGGCAGCAGCCCGGTGAAGTACCTGCGCGCGGTGCGCCTGAACGGCGTGCGGCGGGAACTGCGCGCCGGTGCCGCCGCGGTGCAGGACGTGGCCACCCGCTGGGGCTTCTGGCACCTGGGCCAGTTCGCGCGCGAATACCGGCAGCAGTTCGGCGAGCTGCCTTCCGAAACCCGGCGCGGCACCACCGCCACTCCGCGAAACCCCGGGGGTTCATTTGCCGAAACCTGACAGCATGTTCGGCGTTTCTCCTATGGGGGCCCGACCCGGCCGCACAACAGAATCCGCGCAAACCCGGCCGACTGTCGAAAGGACACCATGAGCGTTGCCCGCAGAACCTTCGTCACCACCGCCCTGGCCGCCGCCACGCTGCTGGGCAGCGTGCTGCCCGCCGCCGCGCAGAACAACGTGCTGCGCTTCGTGCCGCACGCCAACCTGACGGTGCTGGACCCGATCTGGACCACCGCCTACGTGACGCGCAACCACGGCTACATGATCTACGACACCCTGTTCGCGGTGAACCAGAAGGGCGAGGTGAAGCCGCAGATGGTGGACAAGTGGACCACCAGCAAGGACGGCAAGACCTGGACCTTCACGCTGCGCGACGGCCTGGAGTTCCACGACGGCAAGCCCGTCACGAGCGAGGACGTGATCGCCTCCATCAAGCGCTGGTCCACGCGCGACGCGATGGGCGGCGTGCTCAACAAGTTCGTTGCCAGCTGGGAGGCGGTGGACGCGAAGACCTTCAGGCTCAACCTGAACGAGCCCTGCGGCATCGTGCTCGACGCGCTGGGCAAGCCTTCGTCGAACGTGCCCTTCATCATGCCGGCGCGCATCGCCGCCACGCCGGGCACCGAGCAGATCAAGGAAAGCATCGGCTCCGGCCCCTACATGTTCAAGGCCGACGAGTACAAGCCGGGCGAGAAGGTCGTCTACACGAAGTTCGCCAAGTACAAGCCGCGCAGCGAGCCGGTGGACGGCCTCACCGGCGGCAAGGTGGCCCACTTCGAGCGCGTGGAGTGGGTCATCATCCGCGACACGCAGACCCAGTTCAACGCCATCAAGACCGGCGAGGTCGACTGGGTCGAGCAGCCCGCCTTCGAGCAGATCTCGCAACTGAAGGCCAACCCCGACCTGAAGGTGGAAGACTTCGCCGTCGGCGGCCTGGGCTTCATCATGCGGTTCAACTTCCTGCACAAGCCCTTCGACAACCAGAAGATCCGGCAGGCCGCGATGGTGGCCATGGGCCAGGAAGCCTTCCTGAAGACCCAGGTGGGCGTGCCCGGCCTGTACCGCTACTGCCCCAGCATCTACCTGTGCGGCGGCACCTATTCGAGCGACAAGACCGGCTACTTCACCGGCGTGGCCAACCCGCAGAAGGCGCAGGCCATGCTGAAGGAGGCCGGCTACGACGGCACCCCGGTGGTGCTGATGCGGCCCACCGACCTGGCTTCGATCGCCAAGATCCCGCTCGTCGCCAAGCAGCAGCTGGAAGCGGCCGGCTTCAAGGTCGACTTCCAGCAGATGGACTGGGCTTCGCTGATCGCGCGCCGCGCCAAGAAGGACCCGCCGTCGCAGGGCGGCTGGAACCTGTTCCTCACCGCGTGGACCGCGGGCGACCTGGAGAACCCGCTCGGCCAGGCCATGCTGAACGCGCGCGGCGCCACCGGCTACTTCGGCTGGCAGGACGAGCCGCGCATCGAACAGCTGAAGGACAAGTTCGCGCGCGCCACCTCCACCGCCGAAAAGAAGCAGCTGGCCGAGCAGATCCAGCTCATCGCGCTGGAGACCGCCACCCACGCGCCGCTGGGCCAGTACCAGAGCCCGAGCGTGCTGCGCAAGAACGTGAGCGGCCTGGTGCCGGTGAACGCCGGCGTGCCGGTGCTGTGGAACGTGAAGAAGAACTGAAGCCCTGACCCGCCCGCGCCCATGCTGCGCTTCCTGCTGCAGCGCCTGGCAGCCGTGCTGCCGGTGCTGCTGGTCGTCTCGATCGTCGTCTTCCTGATCCTGCGCCTGGCGCCAGGGGATCCGGCGGCCGTGATCGCCGGCAACAGCGCCACCACGCAGGAAGTGGAGATGGTGCGCGAACAACTGGGCCTGACCAAGCCGCTGGTGGTGCAGTACGGCATCTGGCTGGGCAAGGTGGTGCAGGGCGACCTGGGCTTCTCGTACTACCTCACCAAGCCCGTGACGGCGCTCATCGCGCAGCGCATCGAACCCACGCTGTCGCTCGCCTTCGGCACCATCGTGCTGGCGGTGCTGGTGGCGGTGCCGCTGGGCACGCTGGCGGCCTGGCGCATGGGCGGCTGGCTGGACCGGCTGCTGTCGGGCTTCTCGGTGCTGGGCTTTTCGGTGCCGGTGTTCGTGATCGGCTACCTGCTGATCTGGGTCTTCTCGGTCTGGCTGGGCTGGCTGCCGGTGCAGGGCTACAAGCGCCTGTTCGGTTCCGACAGCCAGGGCCTGCGGCCGTGGGCTTCGCACCTGATCCTGCCCTGGGTGACGCTGGGCCTGATCTACATCGCGCTCATCGCGCGCATCACGCGCGCTTCGGTCTCGGAAGCGCTGACCGAGGACTACATCCGCACCGCGCGCGCCAAGGGCATCGCCGAACGCGCGGTGCTGATGCGGCATGCGCTGGCCAATGCGGCGGTGCCCATCGCCACCGTCATCGGCATCGGCATCGCGCTGCTGATCGGCGGCGTCGTGGTCACCGAGACCGTCTACTCGATCCCCGGCCTGGGCTCGCTCACGGTGGAGGCGGTGCTGAACCGCGACTTTCCCGTCATCCAGGGCGTGGTGCTGTTCTTCAGCGTGCTCTACGTGCTGGTGAACCTGATGGTGGACGTGAGCTATCTCTTTCTCGATCCGCGGATCCGCTACTGATGAGCCCGGCCCTGAAACGACTGGCCAGAAACGGCGCTGTGCGCTTCGGCGGCGCCGTGCTGTCGGTGCTGGTGCTCATCGCCCTGGCCGCACCCTGGCTGGGCACGGTGGACCCGGCGCAGATGGACGCCACCTACATCTACGCCCCTTCGGGCACGCAGGGGCCTTTCGCGCTGGCCGACGGCACCAGCGTGCAGCACGACCTGCGCATGGGCGGCGACAGCCTGGGGCGCGACATCTGGAGCCGCGTGGTCTACGGCACCCGCGTGTCGCTCATCGTCGGCCTGGCCACGGCCGTGGTCGCGCTGCTGCTGGGCGGGCTGCTGGGCATGCTGGCGGGTTACTTCCGGCGCATCGACGCGCTGCTGATGCGCGTGATGGACGGGCTGATGGCGATTCCCGCCATCCTGCTGGCGATCGCGCTCGTGGCCGCGCTCGGCGCGCAGGTGTGGACCGTGGTGGTGGCGATCGCCATTCCCGAGGTGCCGCGCGTCACGCGGCTGGTGCGTTCGCTCGTGCTCACGCTGCGCGAGGAACCCTTCGTCGAGGCGGCGCGCGCGCTGGCGACGCCGACGCCGGTGATCCTGTGGCGCCACATCCTGCCCAACGCGCTGGCGCCGCTCATCGTGCAGGGCACCTTCATCGCCGCCAGCGCGGTGCTCACCGAGGCCATCCTCAGCTTCCTGGGCCTGGGCCTGCCGCCCGACGTGCCCACCTGGGGCAACGTGATGGCCGAAGGCCGCATCGCGTTCAGCCAGTACCCGGGCGCGGTGCTGTGGCCGGCGCTGTTCCTGGTGCCCACGGTGCTGGCCGTCAACCTGCTGGGCGACGGGCTGCGCGACGTGCTGGACCCGAAGTTCGCCAAGCGATGAGCGACCCGGTCCTGCGCATCGACAAGCTGCAGGTGGCGCTGCCCACCGGCGGCGACCGCAGCCATGCCGTCAACGGTGTGACGCTGTCCATCGAGCCCGGCAAGACGCTGTGCGTGGTGGGCGAATCCGGCTCCGGCAAGTCGGTGATGGCCACCACCGTGATGGGACTGCTGCCCAAGGAAGTGCGGGTCTCCGGCGGTGGCGTCTGGCTGAAGGGCGAGTCGCTGCTCGAAGCCAGCCCGGCCCGGCTGCGCGCCTTGCGCGGCCAGGCCATGGGCATGGTGTTCCAGGAACCGATGACCGCGCTGAACCCGGTCATGTCCTGCGGCGACCAGGTCGACGAACTGCTGCGCACCCACACCGACTGGCCGGCCGCCCAGCGCCGCGCCGAGATCCTGCGCGTGTTCGAACGCGTCAAGCTGCCCGAGCCCGAGCGCATCTTCCGCAGCTTCCCGCACCAGCTGTCGGGCGGTCAGCGCCAGCGCATCGTCATCGCGATGGCGGTGATCCTGAAGCCGGCCCTGCTGATCTGCGACGAACCGACCACCGCGCTCGACGTCACCACCCAGAAGGAGATCCTGGCCCTGATCGAGCAACTGCAGCGCGAGCAGGGCTCGGCGGTGCTCTTCATCACCCACGACATGGGCGTCGTGGCCGAGATCGCCGACAGCGTGCTGGTCATGAACCAGGGCCAGGCGGTCGAGATCGGCAGCCGCGACGACGTGCTGCACCGACCGCGCGAGGCCTACACGAAGATGCTGCTGGCCGCGGTGCCCAGCATCAAGCCGCCGCCGCCCCGGCCCGAGGCGCAGGGCGCGCCGCTGCTGGAAGGCGCCGCGGTCAGCAAGACCTACAAGGCGCACGACTGGATGGGCCGCACGCGGCTGACGCACGCGCTGCAGGAGGCCAGCGTCGCGGTGCGCGCCGGCGAGACGGTGGGCATCGTCGGCGAATCGGGCAGCGGCAAGAGCACCTTCGCGCGCTGCCTGATCCGCCTGATCGACCCCAGCGGCGGCAGCATCCGCTGGGCCGACGCCGAAGTGGCGCAGCTGGCCGAGTCCAGCCTGCGCCCGCTGCGCAACCGCGTGCAGGTGGTGTTCCAGGACCCCAACCGCTCGCTCAACCCGCGCCTGCGCGTCGGCGACTCGCTCGTCGAAGGCGCGGTGAACTTCGGCATCGAGCGCCCGCGCGCGCGCGAGATGGCCGCCAAGCTCATGGACAAGGTGCACCTGCCGCGCGAAGGCCTGCTGCGCTATCCGAGCCAGTTCTCGGGGGGGCAGCGGCAACGGCTGGCGATCGCCCGTGCGCTGGCCTGCCAGCCCAAGGTGCTGGTGGCCGACGAGGCGGTGAGCGCGCTCGACGTCTCGGTGCAGGCGAAGATCATGGAGCTGCTGCGCGAGATCCAGGCCGAGTTCGGCCTGGGCATGCTCTTCATCACGCACGACCTGCGCGTCGCGGCGCAGCTGTGCGACCGCGTGATCGTCATGCACCAGGGCCGCATCGTCGAACAGGGGCGCACGGCAGACCTGTACGCAGCGCCCCAGCACGACTACACGAAGAAGCTCTTCGACGCCGCGCCGGGCGAACGCGCCGGACACGTGGCGATCGCCGACGCGCCCTAGCGGTCCTGTTCCGGGTACAGCTGGTGCACGCGGCCGAACAGCCGCGTCAGGCCGTAGAGCGCGTCGATCGTCGGCGTCGGCACGCCGACCCTCTCGCCCAGTTCGCGCACCGCGCCGACGATGGCGTCCAGCTCGATGGTGCGGCCGGCCTCGGCGTCCTGCAGCATCGAGGTGCGGAACGCGCCCAGCTTCGCGGTCAGCGCGTGCCTTTCTTCCGGCGGCTGGTGGATGGGACAGCCGATGCGGGCGCCGATGGCCGCCGCCTCGCGCATGGCGGCGGAACAGAAGTCGCGCACCAGCGGGTCCGACAGGATCCGGTCGCCGGTGGCACCGGTGAGCGCGCTCACCGGGTTCATCGTCATGTTGCCCCAGAGCTTGTACCAGACGTCGCGCCGCACCTCGTCCGAATGCGTGGCCTCGAAACCGGCGGCGGCCAGCAGGTCCGCGACACGCTGCGCACGTTCGCTGCGGCCGCCCGCCGGTTCGCCCACGATGAGGCCGCGACCGCTGCGGTGCTGCACCAGGCCGGGTTCCGGCGTCGCCGCGCTGGCGTGCACCACGCAGCCCAGCACGCGGCGCCGCGCGATCGCTTCGGCCACCACGCCGCCCGGGTCCACGCTGGAGAGCGGCGCGCCTTCGACGAAC
The DNA here is from genome assembly GCA_044224175.1 of Rubrivivax sp. Taxonomy (GTDB): domain Bacteria; phylum Pseudomonadota; class Gammaproteobacteria; order Burkholderiales; family Burkholderiaceae_C; genus Rubrivivax. Next base: position 125,150 of record JBGAKY010000001.1, read on the forward strand.
CACCACGGCACGCCATTCATCGCCGGCAGCACCAGCGTGCCTTCGCCCAGCAAGGGGGCGATGCCGCGCGCCACTTCGGTGAGCGCGGGCCCCTTGACGGCGATGACCACGAGGTCCTGCGCGCCCAGTTCGCGCGCATCGGCGGCGGCGCGTGCCGGCGCCTGCACCAGCCGATCGCCTTCGAGCAGGCGCCAGCCCTGCGAGCGCAGGGCCTCGAGCGTGGCACCTCGCGCGATGGCCGACACCTCGGCCACGCCGCTGGCGGCCAGCCGGGCACCGATGAAGCCGCCGATCGCGCCGGCGCCGATGATGCAGACCTTCATGCGATTTCGATCCAGGTTCGGAAGACCTTCGATGATGCCGCTGGTCTTGTTCTTGCATGGTTCCCGCGCACACTTTTCGTTGCGACAGTGCCCCCTGAGCCTAGGGTGATGCCCCGGAACTGGGCACGGTTCTTTCGCGATATAGTCGCGCCCTTCGCGGCCGACCGGGCCGCTCGCGGCTCACGAGGCTGCTTCAAGAACATGCACTGTGCGCAGTGCGTTTCGAACGCGAAACGCGCATGACGCCCTGGAGGTCACGAGTGGATTTCGCCCAGCAACAACGCAACCCGGGCAAGCACGCGGTGGGCATCGGCGTGGTGCTGGCGATGCACCTGGCGCTGGGTTGGGCGCTGGTGACGGGGCTGGCGCAGCGCATGGTGGAGGTGATCAAGGCGCCGATCGAGACCAAGATCATCGAAGAGACCAAGCCGCCGCCGCCGCCGCCGCCGGAGAACCTGCCGCCGCCGCCGAAGTTTGCGCCGCCGCCGCCGTCGTTCGTGCCGCCGCCGGAGGTCAACGTCAACCCGCCGCCGGCGCCCGCGCCCACCATCACCACGGTGACGGTGCCGCCGCCGCCGGCGCCGGTGACGATCGCGCCGCCGCCGGCGCCCAGCCCCGTGGCCGTGGCCGCGCCGCCGGCGCCGCCGGCGCCGCCGGTGCGCGTGGAGCCCAAGCTGGACTTCAACAAGTGCGCCAAGCCCGAGTACACCACCGCGGCGCGGCGCGCCGAGGTGCAAGGCACCGTGGTCGTGGTCTTCACGATGGACACCTCGGGCAACATCAGCGACGCCAGGATCGAGAAGTCCGCCGGTCCGTCGCGCGAACACAAGACGCTGGACCGCCTCACGCTCGAAGCCGTCACCGCGTGCAAGGGCCGCCCCGGCACCCTGGACGGCAAGGCCGAGACGCTGACCTCGCGCGTGTCCTACGTCTGGAAGCTCGAGTAGACCGCGCTCACCGAGTCCCCCACTTCCCAGTTCGGGCCCACGAAGCCCCGAAGCGAACCCACCCCCCTGACCGGAGGCTAGAACAACCATGTCCCTGACCCAGAACCTGCGCGCGTGCGCCGCCGCACTGATGCTGGCCGCCGGCGCGCTGCTCGCGCAAGGCGCCGCCGCCCAGGCCGCCAGTGCGGCCGCCTCTGCGCCCGAAGCCGCCGCCCCGGCCGCGCCGCCGGCCGCGCCGCCGGCGGCCTCCGGCCCCGCCATCGCCGAAGAGGCGGTGGACAACCCCTACGGCCTGAAGGCCCTGTGGAACCAGGGTGACTTCGTCGCCAAGGGCACCCTCATCATCATGCTCATCATGAGCATGGGCAGCTGGTACATCATCTTCACCAAGCTGTTTGAGCAGCGCTCGATGATGAAGAGCGCGCAAGCCGGCGCCGACGCCTTCTGGAAGGCCGCCACCGTCAAGGCCGGCCTCGGGGCGCTGGAGGAAGGCTCGGCCTTCCGCTTCATCGCCGAGCAGGGCATCAAGGCTTCGGACCACCACGAAGGCACGACGGTCGAGACCATCGACAAGCACACCTGGATCAGCATGAGCGTCGACCGCGCCACCGGCAGCGGGCAAAGCCGGCTGCAGGACGGCCTGGCGTTCCTGGCCACGGTGGGCTCCACGGCGCCGTTCGTGGGCCTGTTCGGCACCGTCTGGGGCATCTACAACGCGCTGGTCAAGATCGGCATCAGCGGCCAGGCCAGCATCGACAAGGTGGCCGGCCCCGTGGGCGAAGCGCTCATCATGACGGCCATCGGCCTGGCGGTGGCGGTGCCCGCGGTGATGGGCTACAACTGGCTGATCCGGCGCAACAAGGCCGTGATGGACCAGACCAAGGCCTTCAGCGCCGACCTGCACAGCGTGCTGCTGGCGGGCAAGCGATAAGCGGGCAAGCACCATGGCCATGCAGGTGGGTCCGGCCGACGACTCCGGCGAGGACCAGCTCAACAACACCATCAACACCACGCCCCTGGTGGACGTGATGCTGGTGCTGCTGATCATCTTCCTGATCACGATTCCCGTGGTCACGCAGACCATCCGGCTGGAGCTGCCCAAGGAGCGCAACCTGCCGCTGCAGACCAAGCCGGAGAACATCGTCATCGCGGTCAACCGCGAAGGCGAGGTGTACTGGGGCCTGGAGCGCATCCCCGACAACGACGCGCTGGTGGCGCGGCTGAAGGTGGAGTCGGTCAAGGAGCCGCAGCCGGAGGTGCACATCCGCGGTGACACCGACGTGCGCTACGAATCGGTGGGCCGCGTCGTCGTGGCCTGTCAGCGCGCGGGCATCTTCAAGGTCGGCTTCATCACCGAGCCGCCCGCCGGCGCCGGTGCCCGGATGAACGCGCAAGAGCAACGAACATGGGAATGAATGTCGGCTCCGCGGGGGGCGATGAAGCCGGTGACGTGATGGTGGACATCAACACCACGCCGCTGATCGACGTGATGCTGGTGCTGCTGATCATGTTCATCATCACCATCCCGATCCAGACGCACGCGGTGAAGCTGAACATGCCGGTGCCCACGCCGCAACGCGCGCCGCCGCAAAGCCACCCACCATCGTGCGTATCGACCTCGACTTCGACGGCACCATCGGCTGGAACGGCGAGATCGTGCCCGACCGCGCCGAACTGGAGCAACGCTCTGCAGCAGGTCGCCGGTGAAGCCGACCAGCCCGAGGTGCACCTGCGTCCGAACAAGCTGGTGACGTACAAGTACGTGGCCATGGTGATGGCTTCCCGCCAGCGCCTGGGCGTCACCAAGATCGGCGGCAGCATCGTCGGACCGCCTGACCCGACCCACCGCAGCACCCTGTGGGGATCGGCGCGCCTGCGCCCGGTCATTCGCCAAGAGCCCCACGCCAGGACCCACCGCGATGAACACCTTGCGCGCCCTCACCCTCACCCTCGTCGCCACCGTCTGGCTGGCCACGGCCGGCGCCCAGGGCCTTCGGCCCGAAGTGGGCAAGCCGCTGCAGCAGGCCGGTGAACTGCTGAAGGCCGGCAAGGCCAAGGACGCGCTGGCCAAGGTGCGCGAAGCCGAAGCGGTGCCCAACCGCACGCCGGCCGAACAACTGACGCTGGACAAGATGAAGGCCGCCGCCGCCCAGCGCGCCGGCGACAGCGCCACCGCGGTGCAGGCGCTGGAGGCGGTGGCTGCCAAGGTGAGTGGCGCCGAACTGGGCAGCTATGCCGAGCAGCTGGCTTCGGCGTACGCGCAGATGAAGAACAACGCCAGGGCCAGCGAATGGCTGGCCAAGGCGGTGCAGGCCGGCAACAACGGCCCCAGCGTGAAGCAGCTTCAGCAGTACCTGCAGTCGGCCAGCGGCGACTACAACGCCATCGCCAAGGACGCCGCCGCCGCCGTGGCCGCCGCCGAACAGGCCGGCCGCCGCCCAGAGGAAGGCGACCTGCTGCGCCTGGCCGACGCCCAGCAGCGCATCGGCAACAACAACGGCTACGCCGGCACGCTGGAGAAGCTGCTCTTCAACTATCCGAAGAAGGACTACTGGAACGCCTACCTCGGCCGCCTGCCGCGCAAGGCCGGCTTCAGCGACCGGCTGCTGCTGGACGTGATGCGCCTGCGCCTGGCCAGCGGCACGCTGAGCAAGACCGAGGACTTCATGGAAATGGCGCAGCTCTCGCTGCAGGCCGGCGTGCCGGCCGAGGCGCGCAAGATCATCGACCAGGGCTACAAGGCCGGCGCCCTGGGCACCGGCGCCGAGGCGGCGCGCCACCAGCGCCTGAAGGACCTGGCCCTCAAGCAGGAAGCCGAGCAGAAGAGCGCCATCGCCAACCAGCTGGCCGACGCCGAAGGCCAGAAGACCGGCGACGACCTGGTCAAGCTGGGCTACGCGCTGGTGGCCCAGGGCGACGCCGACAAGGGCATCGGCTTCATCGAGAAGGGCATCGCCAAGGGCGGACTGAAGCACCCCGAGGACGCACGCCTTCGCCTGGGCATGGCCCAGCTGCAGTCGGGCAAGGCCAAGGCCGCCGCCGCGCAGACGCTGCGCAGCGTGAAGGGCAACGACGGCGCGGCCGAGATCGCGCGTCTGTGGCTGGCGGTGGGCAACGGCGGCTGAAGCCGGCGCGGCGGCCCTTCGCGGCTGCCCGACAATCCGGGGCATGCCTGAACGCCTGCCCCCCTTCGTCGAAGCGCTGCCGCATGGCGTCTTCGCCATCGACACCGGTTTCGAACGCGACCGTTTCGACGCCAGCTACCTGATCCTGCACGGCGGCCGCGCCGCCTTCGTCGACACGGGCACCCATTTCGCGGTGCCGCGCCTGCTGGCCACGCTGGACGCGCTGGGCGTGCCGCATTCGGCGGTCGACTTCATCATCCCCACCCACGTCCACCTGGACCATGCCGGCGGCGTGGGCACGCTGGCCGCCGCCTTGCCCGCGGCCGAAGTGGTGGTGCACCCGCGCGGCGCGCGCCACATGGTCGACCCCCAGGCGCTTTGGGAAGGCGCGCTGGCCGTCTACGGCGCCGCGGAGATGGAACGCTCCTACGGCACCCTCACGCCGGTGCCGGCCGAGCGCGTGCGCTCCAGCGCCGACGGCATGGCCCTGAGCCTGGCCGGGCGCGAACTGCGCTTCGCCGACACCCCCGGCCATGCCAAGCACCACCACTGCATCTGGGACACCGTCTCGCGTGGCTGGTTCACGGGCGACACCTTCGGCCTCAGCTACCGCGAGTTCGACACCGAGCGCGGCCCCTGGATCCTGCCCACCTCGACGCCGGTGCAGTTCGAACCCGAACGGCTGCGCGAATCGGTGCTGCGGCTGCAGGCGCAGCAGCCCGACTGCATGTACCTCACGCACTTCGGCCGCGTCGAAGGCGTGGCGCGACTGGCCGACATGCAGCTGGCCCTGCTGGACCGCATGGTGGCGCTGGGCCGCGCAGCCGGCCCGGCGGGGCCGACACGCCACGAGGAGCTGAAGAAGGGGCTGCTGGCGATCTACGTCGAAAGCGTGGCCGCCCACGGTTGCACCTACACCGAAGCGCAGGTGTCCCGGCTGCTGGCGATCGACATCGAGCTGAACGCGCAGGGCATGGCCGTCTGGCTGGATCGGAACTGAGCGAAGTTGCCAAGCAAGACCGGAATAGGCGCCTTAATCAGAACTTCGGCCTGCCGAAAACGGGGCTAAGCTGTTTGCGAATATGTGGTATTGGCGAGTTTGGACGGATCCGGCTCGCAGGCACAGCTGCAACCACCGAGAGTTCTCATGCGTCTGAATCACCCGGTCCTGGACCAAGAGTTCGCGTTCCCGAGCGGCGAAACCCTGGTGTCGACCACCGACCTCAAGGGACGAATCCTCTACTGCAACCCGGCCTTCATCGCCGTCAGCGGCTATGAACGGGAAGAGCTGCTGGGTCAGCCGCACAACCTGATCCGCCACCCCGACATGCCGGAAGAGGCCTTCCGCGACTTGTGGGAGACCATCGACAGCGGGCAGCCCTGGTCGGCGCCGGTGAAGAACCGGCGCAAGGACGGCCGCTACTACTGGGTGATGGCCAACGTCACGCCGCTCATGAAGGACGGGCGGCCGGTCGGCTACATGTCGGTGCGCACGGAGGCGCCGCGCGCCGACGTGCAGGCCGCCGAGGCCTTGTACGCCACCATGCGCGCCGAGAAGGCCGCCGGCACGCTGGTGCATCGCGTGCGCCAGGGCGCCGTGCAGCGCGACACCGCGACGGCACGGCTGGCGCGCGCGCTGCGGCCCAGCCTGCCCGCGCGCCTGGGCGCCGTGGTCGCGCTGGCCACCGGCGCCTGCGCTGCGGCCGGCGGTGCCGCCTGGTGGTGGGCGCTCGCGGGTGCCGCCTTCACGGGGGGCTTCACGAGCATCGCCATCGCGCGCTGGGTGCTGCGGCCGCTGGAAGACCTGCTGATCTTCGCCAACCGCATGGCCGCAGGCGACCTGACGCAACGCCTGGACAGCAGCGGCACCGACGTCGCCGCACGCCTGGCCAAGGCACTCCACCAGCTGAACGTGAACCTGCGCTCGATCGTGCGCGACGCGCGCAACCAGGTGCACCACATGCGCGACGCCACCGGCGAGATCGCCGCCGGCAACCAGGACCTTTCGGCGCGCACCGAGGCGCAGGCCTCCAACCTGGAGCAGACCGCCTCTTCGATGGAGCAGATCACCGGTACCGTGCGCCAGAGCGCCGATGCCGCGGCCCAGGCCGCCCGTCTGGCCGGCGAGGCGACCGAGGTCACGCGCCGTGGCAGCGAGGCCGTGCTCGAGTTCAGCCAAACCATGCAGACCATCACCGAGTCCTCGGGCCGCATCGGCGAGATCATCCAGGTCATTGAAGGGATCGCGTTCCAGACCAACATCCTGGCGCTCAATGCCGCGGTGGAAGCCGCGCGTGCCGGCGAACAGGGCCGCGGCTTCGCGGTGGTGGCCAGCGAGGTGCGCGCGCTGGCGCAGCGTTCCAGCAGCGCGGCGCGCGAGATCAAGCAGCTCATCGTCGATTCGGTCGAGAAGGTGGAGCGCGGCAACCGACTCACCGAGTCGGCGCGCTCGACGATGGCCGACGCCGTGAGCACGGTGCAGCGCGTGGGCACCGTGGTCGGCGAGATCAGCCATGGCGCGAGCGAACAGCTCGACGGCATCTCGCAGGTGAACAGTGCCGTCTCGCAGATCGACGGCATCACGCAGCAGAACGCCGCGCTGGTCGAACAGATCGCTGCCGCGGCCGCGCAACTGCAGGCGAAGGCGGTGACGGTGTCCGAATCGGTGGCGGTGTTCCACCTCGACGCGCACGACGCCGACCCGCTGCCCGACGCGGTGGCGCTGCGCCGCGCGGCGCGCGGCGAGGCCGTGCCCGCCTGAAGCTACACTGCCGCCCCAGCCCGCCGGGGGGTGGGCAGCAGGCAGGGTCGCCATGGCAGCACGCGTTCATTTCGCGCTCGAAGGGCGCGTGGTCGTCGTCACCGGCGGCGCGCAAGGCATCGGCGAAGCCTGCGCCCGGCGCGTGGCGGCCGACGGCGCCGCGGTCGCGCTCTGGGACCTGGCCGAAGACGCCGGCCGCCGCCTGGCGGCTGAACTGCAGGCCGCCGGCGCCCGCGCCCTCTTCTGCCGCTGCAACGTGGCCGCCAGGGCCGACGTGGAAACGGCGCTCGGCGCCACCCTGGCCGCCTTCGGGCACGTGGACGGACTCGTCAACAACGCCGGCATCTTCAAGGCGGCGGAGTTCCTGGACGTCACCGAAGCCGACTGGGACGCGGTGATCGCGGTCAACCTGAAGGGTTCGTTCCTGGTCGGCCAGGCGGTCGCTCGCGAGATGGTCAAGGCCGGCCGCGGCGCCATCGTCAACATGAGTTCGGTCAACGGCCGCCTGGCCATTCCCACCATCGCCAGCTACAACGCCAGCAAGGGCGCGATCGACCAGCTCACGCGGGTGATGGCGCTTTCGCTGGCCGACAAGGGCGTGCGCGTGAACGCGGTGGCGCCGGGCACCATCGCGACCGAACTGGCGCGCGCCGCGGTGCTGACCAGCGAGGAGGCGAAGGCGAAGATCATGAGCCGCACGCCGATGAAGCGGCTGGGCGAGCCGTCGGAGATCGCCGACGTGGTGGCGTACCTGCTGTCCGACGCCTCCAGCTACGTCACCGGCGAGATCGTGGTCGCCGACGGCGGCCGCATGACGCTGAACTACACCATGCCGGTCTGAGCCGCGGGCCGGCTTTCGCGGATCGGCAGGTGCAGCAGCGCCGCGCCGGCGGCGAGCACGATGTCGGCGTACCACATCCAGTCGTAGCTGCCGGTGGCTTCGAAGGCCTTGCCGCCCAGCCAGGCGCCGAGGAAGCCGCCCACCTGGTGCGTCACCATCACCAGGCCGAACAGCGTGGCCATGTGCGCGGGGCCGAAGAAGCGCGCCACCAGGCCGGCGGTGGGCGGCACGGTGGACAGGAAGGTCAGCCCCATCACCGCCGCGAAGGCCAGCACCACCGGCGTCGTCTTGGGTGCCAGCACGAAGGCCAGCACCGCGATGCCACGCGCCGTGTAGAGGGCCGCCAGCAGCGACTTCATGCGCCAGGGCCCGCGCGACAGCGCCAGCCCGATGAGCACGCTGCCGACGATGTTGAACAGGCCCAGCATCGCCAGCGACCAGGCCCCCACCGCCGGCGGCAGGCCGCAGGCCGCCACCACGCCCGGCAGGTGCGTGGCCAGGAAGGCGACGTGGAAGCCGCAGACGAAGAAGCCCGCCGCGAGCAGCCGGTAGCTGGGGTCGGCGAAGGCGCGCGCGATGGCGGCGCGCGTGCCTTCGCGCGGTGCGGCACCGGCCGGCGGCGCCACCTTCGGCGGCGCCCGCAGCACCCAGGCACCGGGCAGCGCCAGCAGCGTGATCGCCGCCAGGCTCTGCAGCGCCACGGCCCAGCCGGCGGCCGCGGTGATGGCCTGCGCCAGCGGCGCGAACACGAACTGACCGAACGAACCGCCGGCGTTGACCACGCCGGTGGCCAGGCCGCGCCTTTCGGGCGGCACCAGGCGCATGGTGGCCGCCATCAGCGTGGAAGGCCCGGCCATGCCGGCGCCGCCGGCGGCCAGGATGCCGATCGCCAGCACCAGGCCGGCGGTGGTCTTCATGAACGGGATCAGCGCGGTGCCCAGCGCCACCAGCAGCACGCCGACGACGATGACGCGGCCCGGCCCGTAGCGGTCGGTCACGATGCCGGCCACCGGCTGGGTGAGGCCCCACCACAGCTGGCCGAAGGCGAACGCCAGGCTCACGCTGGCCAGCCCCAGGCCGGTGGCGCTGTTGAGCGTGCCGACGAAAAGCCCCATCGACTGACGTGCCCCCATGGTGAGCGCGAACACTCCGGCCGCGGCCAGCAGCACCAGGGCCAGCGGTCGCCACGCGGGGCGAAAGGTGGTGTCATTCATCGGCAGCCTCTTCGTCTTCGCGCTCCAGCAGCGCGATGCATTCGTCCAGCAGCGCGTGCAGCGCCGCCACCCGGGGCTCGCCCAGGCGGCGGTTCAGCGCCTGCTGCGCCTGCTTCCAGTCGCGCTGCGCCTCGCCGCGCAAGGCCTGCCCGGCGGGCGTGGCCTGCACGATGCGGCGACGCAGGTCGTCGCCCGGCTGCACCGAGACCCAGCCCTGGTCCAGCAGCGGCTGCAGGTTGCGCGTGAGGGTCGAGGCGTCGAGCTTCATCGCCGCCGCCAGGGCCCCGGCGCTCAGCGGCCCGAGCTTCACCACGTGCGACAGCAGCGAGTACTGCGTGATCTTCAGTCCGCTGGCGCGCACCCGCGCTTCGTAGTGCCGCGTGACCAGCCGGCTGGCCTGGCGCAGCTTGAGGTTGGTGCAGCCGCGGGGCGGCGCGGCATTGGCAATGCGGGCGGCAGGGTTCATCGCGTCTGTTTATAGTTGCATATGCAAGTTTATGCTGGAACGCCCATGGACGCATCGACCCTGCTCGAAGAATGGATGGCCGCCGAAGCGGCGCAGAGGGAGCGCTTCGCCGCCGGACCCGGCGCCGGCGTGGTGGCACGCGAACAGGCGGCCGGTCTGGACGGGCTGGCGCTCATGCAGGGCCTGCTGCGCGGCGAACTGCCGCACCCCCCCATCGGCGAGACCATGGACTTCCTGCTCGTGGAGGTGGGCCGCGGGCGCGCCGTCTTCCAGGGCCGGCCGGGGCCGCAGCACCTGAACCCGCTGGGCACCGTGCACGGCGGCTGGTTCGCGACCCTGCTCGATTCGGCCCTGGGCTGCGCCGTGCACACCATGCTGCCGGCCGGCCGCGGCTACACCACCGCCGAACTGGGCCTGAACCTGGTGCGTGCCATCACGCCGCAGGTGCCGCGCGTGCGCGCCATCGGCGAGGTGGTGCACTGCGGCCGCCAGCTGGCCACCGCCACCGCGCGCCTGGTCGGCCCCGACGGCACCTTGTACGCCCACGGCAGCACCACCTGCCTGGTGTTCGACATTCCCGCAAAATCGCGGGCATGACGAACCTCGACGCCTGATGTACCTGCCCACCCATTTCGAGCAGAAGGACCCCGCCGCGCTGGCGGCGCTGATGCGCGAGCACCCGCTCGCGGCCCTGGTGCACCAGGGCCCTCAGGGCATCACGGCCGACCACGTGCCGCTCGAACACGACGCCGCCACCGGCGTGCTGCGCGGCCACGTGGCGCGTGCCAACCCGCTGTGGCGCGAAGCCGCCGGGCAGCCGGTGCTGGCCATCTTCCGCGGCGCGCAGGCCTACGTCACGCCGTCCTGGTACCCCGGCAAGGCCGCCAACCCCAAGGTGGTGCCGACCTGGAACTACGCCGTCGTGCACGCCCACGGCACGCTCACGGCCCACGAGGAAGCGCCCTGGCTGCACGCGCTGGTGAGCCGCCTCACGGGCCACCACGAAGCGCCCCGGCCGCAGCCCTGGGCGGTGACCGACGCGCCGGAAGACTACGTGCAGCAGATGCTGCGGGCGATCGTCGGCATCGAGATCCGCATCGAGCGCCTGGTCGGCAAGTGGAAGGTCAGCCAGAACCGCAACCAAGCCGACCGCGAAGGCGTCGCGCAGGGCCTGGCCGAAGGCGAGAGCGAAGACAGCCGCCGCATGGCCGCGCTGGTGCGCGGCGGTTGAAGGACCGGGGTTCACAGTACTTTGCATCGGCCGCCGCCGCCGCAGGGTCAACGTGGCGATGCGCCCGGTCATTGAAGCGGCAATGGCAGCGACCGGACAATGCCGGCCTGCGCCTGCCACCGACACCGCCTGGAGCCCCCCCATGAAGAAGTCCGTCTCCGCCCTGCTGCTGACCCTGGCCGCCGGCTTGGCCTTCGCGCCGCTGGCGCGCGCCGCCAGCGAAGAGCAGCGCGCCGCCGCGCTGAAGGAGAGGTGGGACGCGATGACCCCGGAGCAGAAGGCCGCCGCGAAGGAAAAGGCCAGGGCCCGGTGGGAGTCGATGACTCCCGAGGAGCAGGCCGCCGCGAAGAAGCGTTTCGCCGAACGCCACCCGCGTGCCGCCGCCCGCATGGCCGACAGGCAGAAGGAAGGCGCGGCCTCCGCGCCCGCGAAGTGAGAGCGGGCGCGCCGGCGCGGTGCCGCACTTGAACCCGGCCGCCCTGCACCGCCTGGCCCTGGCCTGCTTCGGCCTGGCGCTGGCTGGCTGCGCCACCCGCAGCGCCCATGTGCAGCCGCTGCCCGCCAGTCCGGCCGAGTTCGCGGCCTGGGACTGCGCCCGCATCTTCGAGGAGGCCGACCGCGTGCAGCAGCGCGCCGCCGAGACGGCCTGGTCGGTGGACGAGCGGGTGGGCAACAACGTCATCGCGCTGGGCATCGGCGCCGCGCTGTTCTGGCCCGCGCTGCTGGCGATGCGACCCGACGGCCCCGAAGCCGCCGAACTGGCCCGCCTGCGCGGCCGCGACGAGGCCCTGCAGACGGCGGCACGCCAGCGCGGCTGCCCGCCGCCCGGAGGCACCCTGCCGCCCGAACGGGCCGCCCGCCTGCCGGTGGCGGTGGGTGACCGCCTGGTCTACGAAGAGCGGGCCGGCGGTCATGCCGGCGAATGGGTGCTCAAGGTGGCGGCGCTGCGGCGCGACGAACTCGAGTTCAACCTTGAACACGAAGGCCGCAGCGCGCCCTGGCACCAGGACCCGGCGGGCAACGTGACCACCGCGCCCGCCGGTGCGCTGCGCTGGCACCACCTGCTGCGCCAGGCACCCGAACTGGGCCAGGTGCTGGCCGGCGAGATCGACCTCGTCGGTGACCCGCTGGTGCGCGGCCGCGTGCGCGGCCAGGTGGTGGCGGTGGGGCCGCAGTGGCTGGCCGGGCGCCACTTCGACGTCGCCGTGATCGAGCTCTTCGGCGACGCCCAGCGCGGCGACCTGAGCACGCGCCTGGAAGGCGCCATCGCGGTCGACCGCAGCAGCGGCGTGCTGCTGCGGCTGGACCACGCAGCGGCATGGCCGAGCTTCAACCTGCAGCGCCGGCTGTCGCGCGTGGAAAGCACCGCCCTGACACAGATCTTTACCCCTGGCGCATGACCAGTTCATGCCCTGCGCGGACCATGTCGACAACGCGATGCAAGAGACGACGCAGCGCGACGAAGGAGCCCAGATGACCTCGATCACCCGCACCCTGCCCCGCCCGAACTTCCTGCGCCCCGGCCGCCTGGCCGCGTTCACCCTGGTGGTGGCGCTGGCTGCCGGCTACGCGCTCAGCGCGCACGCCGGCCCGCCCGCCGGCGGCCCCATGCCCATGCCCATGGGCATGATGATGGGCCCCGGCCATGTGGACCACATGCTCGACCTGGTGGGGGCCACCAGCGACCAGCGCAGCCAGGTCAAGAGCATCATGGACGGCGCGCGCGCCGACCTGCGCGCCCAGCACGAGGCCGGCCGCTCGCTGCGCGAGCAGTCGATGGAGCTCTTCACCCAGCCCACCGTGGACGCTCGCACCGCCGAGGCGCTGCGCCAGAAGATGCTTCTCCAGCACGACGCCGCCAGCAAGCGCATGATGCAGGCCATGCTGGACGTGAGCCGCGTGCTCAGCGTCGGCCAGCGCCAGCAGCTGGCCCAGCTGGCGCAGCAACGCCAGGGCATGATGGGCCGCCACCGCATGGGCGACATGGCGCCCGCGGCCAGGCCGTCCGGCAACTGATGGCCGGTGTTTCGCTATCCTCCCTGCCGGCCGGCCGCCCTGAGCGGCCGGCCGTTCGCCTTTCCGAGGTGCCCCACCCGATGAGCCGCCTGCTGCTGATCGACGACGACTCCCGTCTCACCGCGATGGTGGGCGACTACCTGCGCCGCAATGGCTACGAAGTCGACACCGCCGGTTCGCTGGCCGCCGGCCGTGAACAACTGAAGCTGCGCCCGTTCGACGCCCTGCTGCTCGACCTGATGCTGCCCGACGGCGACGGCCTCGACCTGACGCGCGAACTGCGCGCCGACCCACGCACGCGCCGCCTGCCGCTGCTGATGCTCACCGCGCGCGGCGAGCCGATGGACCGCATCGTCGGCCTGGAGATCGGCGCCGACGACTACCTGCCCAAGCCCTTCGAACCACGCGAGCTGCTGGCGCGCGTGAAGGCGCTGCTGCGCCGCGCCAACCCCGAACCGGCGGGCGACGAGGTGCTGGCCTACGGCCGCCTGGAAGTGGACCTGGGCGCGCGCCAGGCGCGCCTGGACGGTGTCGCCTGCGACCTGACCAGCCATCAGTTCGACCTGCTGGTGGTGCTGGCGCAGAGCCCCGGGCGCGTGCTCTCGCGCGACCAGATCATGGACGCGCTGAAGGGCCATCCGCTGGAAGCCTTCGACCGCAGCATCGACGTGCACATCTCGCGCATCCGCGCCGTGATCGAAGACGACCCGAAGAACCCCAAGCGCGTGCTCACGGTGCGCGGGGCGGGCTATGTCTTCGCCAAGAAGCAAGACGCCGAAGGCTGAGGAAGACCGCGCGGCCGTGAAGTCGCTGTACCTGCGCATCTACCTGACGGTCGTCTCGGCGCTCGCGCTGTTCGCGCTCGTCTCCGGCTTGCTGCTGCAGAGCCACCTGGAACAGGAACGGCTGCGCGTCGAAGGCTCGCTCAACGACCGCGCCGCGGCCTGGGGCGACCTGCTGCAGCGTTCGCTGCCGGCCCCGGACGCCCCGCGCGAAGAGCAGGCGGCGGCGCTGCGCGAGTGGTCGGCGCGCCTGCGGCTGCCGATGGCGCTGGACGACCCCCTGGGCCACCGCATCGCCGCTTCCGAAAGCTACCTGCGGCGCGAGAACGACCGCGCTCCGGGCCCGGTGCGCATGGCACCGATCGCGCTGGATGACGGCCGCACGCTGCACGTGCTGCGGCCGCTGGCGGCGCTGCGCCTGGCACCCGGCGGGCCGGGCGGAGCGCCGCCGCTGCCCGCGCCCTGGTGGTCGCCACGTGGCTTCACCAACGGCTTCGGCCTCGTCGTGCTGCTGGTGGTGCTGTTCGCCGCCGTGGCCGGCGGGGCATGGCCGGTGGTGCGCCGCCTGACGCGCAAGCTGGAAGAGCTGAAGCAGGGCGTCGAAGCCTTCGGCGCCGGCGACCTGCAGCGCCGCGTGGCCGAGGACGGCCCTGAGGAGGTGGCCGCCGTGGGCGCCAGCTTCAACCGCGCGGCCGGGCGCATCGAGGCTCTGCTGCGTTCGCACCAGAGCCTGCTGGCCAACGCCAGCCATGAACTGCGCTCGCCGCTGGCACGCCTGAAGATGGCGCTGTCGATGCTGGAGGACGCCACGCCTTCGCAGCGCGAAGCGCTGCAGCGCGAGATCGGCACCAACATCGGCGAACTCGACGCGCTGGTCGAAGAGGTGCTGCTGGCCAGCCGCCTGGACGCCACCGACTCGGTGAACCGCGAGGAGGCGGTGGACCTGCTGGCCGTCGCCGCCGAGGAAGCGGCGCGCGTGCAGGCCGGCGTGCAGGGCGACGACCTGCGCGTGAAGGGCGACGAACGGCTGCTGCGGCGCGCCCTGCGCAACCTGCTGGAGAACGCGCGCCGTTATGGCGGCGAAGCGGTGGAAGTCGAGATCGCGCGCCGCGGCGGCCAGGTGGAAGCACGCATCTCCGACCGCGGCCCGGGCGTGCCCGAAGCCTTCCGCGAACGCATCTTCGAACCCTTCTTCCGTCTGCCCGGCCATGCCGAACGCGAAGGCGGCGTCGGTCTCGGGCTGGCGCTGGTGCGCCAGATCGCCGAACGCCATGGCGGCAGCGTGCGCTGCGAGCCGCGCCAAGGCGGCGGCAGCTGCTTCACGCTGGCGCTGCCCGCTACATGAAGGCGTGCAGTTCCACGAAGGTGCTGCGGCGGTTGTCCACCGGCGACTGCGGAATGCCGTCGTAGAGGCGCACGCCGCCGCGCAGCTGCAGATAGGGGATCGGCGACCACTCGTAGACCAGGCTGTTGCGCGCCTTGTCGTCGTGCTTCACGCGCCGGTCGGGGTCCAGCCATTCGAGCGTGAGCTTCAGGTTGTGGCCCTGCGCGATGCGCCAGTCGGCTTCGGCCAGCGTGGCGGCCAGCCGGCGCCGGCCTTCGGGGTAGCTGCCGTCGCTGACGAGGTCGACCTCGCCCAGCCAGCTGACCGGCCCGGTGCGGAATCCGCCGAACAGCGCCGTCGCTTCGCGACGACCGATCGACGACTTCGTGGCCGCGAAGGCCAGCCCCACGCGCCCCCAGGGCTGCAGCCACACGGCCTGTACGCCGTCCTGGTGGCCGGTGACGGGGCCCACGTTGCCGGGGCCGCGCGTGTGCGTGAACTGGGCCGAGACCTCTTCCAGTTCCAGCCCCAGCTCCACACCCTTGTCGGGCGTGGCCATGCCGATGCCGCTGACCGACCGCACGAAGGCCGTGCTGTCCTGCAGCCGCCAGCCGAAGGGCAGGTAGAACTGGCCCGCCTTCGCATACCAGCCCTGCGCCACGCCGCCCACGCGCACGTAGGCTTCGCGTCTTTCGGCCTTGCCGGGGCGCAGTTGTTCGTCGAGAGTGCCGCCCAGCCAGTCGGGCACGGCCTGGACGTCGACATAGGCGCGCCACTGTTCGAGGCCGCTCTCGGTGACCGCCGCTTCGCCCGGCACACGGGTGCGGGTGCTGCCGGCACGAAGGTCGGTGCCCAGGCGCAGCCAGTCGGTCACCTGGCCGTTCCACAGCGCCGGTTCGGGCAGCGGGTAGGAAGGCAGGGACGCCAGCGCGTACTGCGCGCCGGCGCGGCTGCGCAGACCCCCGCCGGTGGGGTTCACGTGGCATGCGCTGCACTTGAGCCCGCTTTCCACCGCCAGGTAGGGTTCGGCCCGGGCAGGGGCGGTGCCCAGCAGCGCAAGGACCGCCGCGATCCAGGCCAGCAGCGTGGCCCTCATGGCTGCACCTCCGGCGCGCCGGCCGCGATCCAGCTGCGGATGACGGCGATGGTCGCGTCGTCCAGGTAGGGCCCGCCGAAGGGCATGCGCTCGCCGACGGCGGCGCGGCCTTCGAGCTTCTGCACCAGATAGCTCTGGTCGGGGTTGCCGGCGGCCACGCGCTGCAACGAAGGCACTTCGGCGCTGGCCACACCCACCAGCAGCGCGTAGCTGCCGCCGGCGTCCAGCCGCAGGCCCTGAGGCGCCGATGCACCGGCGTGGCAGCCGGTGCAGCGTGGCGTGAAGACGTTGGCCTGGATGCTGGAAAAAGTGGCGGTCAGCGTGCCGTTGCCCGCGCCGCCTTCGGACAGCGGGCGCCCGTTGCTGTCCAGCCCTTCACCACTGCCGCCGCCGCAGCCGGCCGCGGCAAGCGCCGCCGCGCCGGCCAGCGCGCGGCAGAGCCTGCGCCTTGTCGTGGGCCCCATGCCGGTCTCCCCGTGATCCATTGCCTGTCATGGCTTACGGCGCCGCCGGGCAGACCCTTGCATGTCGAAATGAAACTCAGGCCGCGCCGGCGGCGGGCTGCGAGCGCGTGCGCATCACCCAGCCCTGGAACAGCGCCAGTGCCAGGGCGGTGAGCAGCAGCCCGGCGGTCGACGCGGCCCAGAAGCCCGGCGCGCCTTCGTCGCGGCCGAAGGCCAGCCAGTAGCCGCCGCCCAGCCCCACGCCCCACAGCGCGGTCGCGTTGATCACCAGCGGCACGGTCGCGATGCGCCAGGCGCGCAGCACGAAGGAAGAGACGGTCTGCATCGCGTCGGCGACGTGGAACACCGCCACGAAGGCGAGCAGCGGCAGCGCAGCGGCAGCCACGGCGGCATCGCGCGTGTACAGCGCCACCACCTGCGGCCGCAATGCCAGCACCGCGCCGCCCAGCAGCGCCGCCACCAGCGCGGCGAGCGCCAGGCCGTGCCAGCCCAGGCGGCGCGCGTCGGCCAGGTCGCGCGCGCCGATGCGCTGTGCCACCAGCGTGCCGGTGCCATTGGCCAGCGCCAGCGGCACCATGAACATCATCGAAACCAGGTTGGCCGCGATCTGGTGCCCGGCCACCGCGGTGGTGCCCAGGCGCGCGATGAAGACCGCCATCAGCGCGAAGCCGGAGACTTCCACCAGGATGGCGCCCCCCATCGGCAGCCCCAGCCGCAGCTGGGTGGCCAGGGCCCGGCGGTCGGGCGCGTCCAGGCCGCGGCCGGCCACTGCGTAGCGGGCATAGAACGGGTCGCGCCGCAGCACGCGCCAGGCCAGCAGGGCCTGCGACCACATCGCCACGCAGGTGGCGATGCCGCAGCCCAGCACGCCCAGCGCCGGCAGGCCCGCGGCCGGCCAGCCGAAGATGAGCAGCACCGACAGCGGCACCTTCAGCAGCAGGCCGGCCAGCTGGATCGCCATCACCGCCTTCGGCCGCCCGACCGCCACGTTGAAGCCGCGGTACACCGTGAACAGCAGCGAAGCCGGCAGCGAACAGGCCAGCGCCAGCAGATAGCCCCTCACTTTGGAAGCCAGCTCGGGCGTGGCCTGCGCGAGCGACAGGAAGGGGTACGGGAAGGCCAGCAGCGTGCTGCCCAGCAGCGCCAGGCCGAGCGCGATCCACACCGCCTGGTGCAGCTGCCGGCCGGCGTCGGCATGGCGGCCCGCACCGTGCAGCTGGCCGACGATGGGCCCCAGCGCCAGCACCACGCCCATGAAGCCGATGAAGGTGATGATGTAGGCGGCCGCCCCCACCGACAGCGCCGCCAGGTCGCCGGCGCCGAAGCGGCCCAGCAGCACCGTGTCGACGGTGGCGAAGGCCAGCACCGAGAGCTGGCCCACGAACACCGGCCAGGCCAGCGGCGCGATGCGGCGCGCGCTGCCCGCCAGCCCGGCCGTCAAGCCGCGCCCCGCAGCGCGGGTGGCCCTTCGAGTGCCCGCTCGGCGTAGCGGTTGAAGCGCCAGGCCGTGGCCTCCTGCGTGATGCGGTGCCACACCGCGCGCTTCTCGGCCGGTGTGTAGACGGTCCAGTCCTGCACCTCGTCGAAGCGGCGGCCGCAGCCCTTGCAGACGGCGTCGCCCTGGCTGGTGGAGCAGATCGCGATGCAGGGCGAGTCGGGCGTCTGCGCGTACCACGCCAGCCAGGCCGCGCGCGCGGGTGCGGGCAGGCCGTCTTCATCGACCCGCGTGCTGCGCTGCCAGGCCATCTGCGCATAGACCTCGGCCAGCGCGCGCACCTCGGCGCAGGCGCTCAGGCCGTCGGCCGAAGGCGAACGTTCGCGCCACCAGTTGATGGCGCTTTCGATGTCGGTGACGTGCAGTGCGGCCAAGGGCGATCCCGAAAGGACACGAAGGATAGCCCGCCCGCGGCGGCAATCACCTGGCCATGCGTTTCTTCAGGGCCTGGCTTTCGAAGCGCTTGGCGCGCGTGGCGTCGCGCTGGTAGACCTCTTCGGCTTCGGCACGCATCTCGATCGCACGCGCCAGTGCGCGGCGGTAGCGCTCGACGGTGTAGGTGTTCTCGGTGCCGATGTAGATGGTCTTGCGCAGCGGCGTCTTTCCGAAGCGCGGCACCAGCACGGAGAGGCTGGCGTCGCGCACGCGCGAACCCGAGCGCTGGCGCACCACCGGCCCGAAGATGCCGGGCGGCAGGTCGCTGCTCTTGTTCTCGCTCGGCCCGCTCTGCAGCCGCACCGGTGCCTGCAGCTTGGCGATGCGGCGCAGCAGTTCGCGCGTCGCCGCCGCCAGCGACTCGGCAGCGCCGCTGCCGTCGCTGCTGCCGTCGGAGAACAGCTTGGTGCCGCCATAGCGCAGCTGCCAACCGTGGGTGGCCCGGTGATCGATGCGCTGTATGCCTTGGGGGACTGAGAACTTTCTGCCGGAGGGGATGGTGACGTCTCTGAATTTCATTTCGGGTCGGGTCTCTCTCGATGCGCTGCCCAACCTCCCTGTTTTCAGCGATTCTAGCCAGCGCGCGCCAGCATCAGCAGCACCAGCCCCAGCAATGCGGGGGCCGCCTGCACGAACAGGATGCGCCGGCTGGCGGTGGCGGCTCCGTACAGCCCGGCCACCAGCACGCACAGCAGAAAGAACACCTTGAATGAGTGGCCCGCCTCGCCCTGCAGCAGGCCCCAGAACAGGCCGGCGGCGAGGAAGCCGTTGTACAGGCCCTGGTTGGCCGCCAGCACCTTGGTGGATTCGGCCGCCTCGGCCGTGAGGCCGAAGGCGCGCCGGCCGGCCGGCTTGGTCCAGAGGAACATCTCCAGCACCAGGATGTAGACGTGCAGCGCCGCGACCAGCGCCACCACCCCGTTGGCGACCAGGTTCATGGTGTCTTCCATGCGTCAGCGGACCAGGCCGCGAAGGCGCGATTGTGGGCCCGCCCCCCGCACCCGCGGGTCAGGGTCGGACCGAGGTCGCCGTGCCCTTGGAGCCCCTGGCCGGCGCGGCCGGTGCCGGCGGTGGTGCCGCCCTGGCCGCCAGTTCGGCCGCACGTTCGGCGGCGGCCACCTGCTCGGCTTCGCGGTAGCGCATGTAGCCGATCACGGTGCCGGCGGAGAGCGCGAACGCGATGATGATGCCGATCCACAGCGCGCCGATGCCGCCCCGCTTCTGGGGCGGCCGCGGGCGCGGCACTTCGAGCGTGGAAGCACGCGACCGCGACGAAGGCGCGAACACGTTGCCGTAGTTGGTCTGCGTCGATTCCGTGAACTCGCTCGGCCGTTCGGAGGACGGCTCGGCTTCCCAGTCGAAGACCGTCTCGCCCTTGAAGCGGCGGACGGTCTGGTGGGTCTGCTGGCGGTCTCCGGGCATGCCGCATGGTAACCACTTGTTCAGTCGATCTCCAGCGCCCGGACCGGGCCGCCTTAGGGGGCCCGCAGAAGCGGCGACGCCCGCGGAAGGCGGGCGTCGTGCCGGGAAGCGCTGTTGGCGGAAAGGGAGGGATTCGAACCCTCGGTACGGTAAAACCGTACACCGGATTTCGAGTCCGGCGCATTCGACCACTCTGCCACCTTTCCGCGCGTGGTCTCGCTTGGTGAAGCGAAGCCGCGGATTCTAGCGCAGCACCTCCAGCCCCCCCACGTAGGGACGCAGCGCCTCGGGAACGCGCACCGAACCGTCCGCCTGCTGGTGGTTCTCCAGCACCGCCACCAGCGTGCGGCCGACCGCCAGGCCGGAACCGTTGAGGGTGTGCACCAGCTCGGGCTTGCCCTGGGTGTTGCGGAAACGGGCCTGCATGCGGCGCGACTGGAAGGCCTCGCAGTTGCTGCACGAGCTGATCTCGCGGTAGGTGTCCTGTGCGGGCAGCCAGACTTCCAGGTCGTAGGTCTTGGCTGCGGCAAACCCGATGTCGCCGGTACTCAGCGCCACCACGCGATAAGGCAACTCCAGGCGCTGCAGGATCTTCTCGGCGTGGCCCACCATCTCCTCCAGCGCGGCGTAGCTCTGCTCGGGGTGCACCACCTGCACCATCTCGACCTTGTCGAACTGGTGCTGGCGGATCATGCCGCGCGTGTCGCGGCCGGCGCTGCCGGCTTCGGAACGGAAGCAGGGGCTGTGCGCCGTCAGGCGGATCGGCAGCACCGCAGGGTCGAGGATCTGCTCGCGCACGGTGTTCGTCAGCGGGATCTCCGACGTCGAGATCAGGTACTGCTCGGGCTGCGTCTCGTCGCCGCCCCGCGTGACCCAGAACATGTCTTCCTTGAACTTGGGCAGCTGGCTGGTGCCTTCCAGGATCTCGCGGTTGACGATGTAGGGTGTGTAGCACTCGGTGTAGCCGTGCTCGCGCGTGTGCGTGTCCAGCATGAACTGCGCCAGCGCGCGGTGCAGCCGCGCCGCGCTGCCGCGCAGGAAGGTGAAGCGCGAACCCGAGAGCTTCGCGCCGGTCTCGAAGTCCAGGCCGAAGGTGGCGCCCAGGTCCACGTGGTCGCGCGGCTTGAAGTCGAAGGCGCGCGGCGTGCCCCAGCGCCGCACTTCCACGTTGGCGGTCTCGTCGGCGCCCGCGGGCACGCTTTCGTGCGTGAGGTTGGGCACCGACATCAGCATCAGCTGCAGCTGGGCCTGCACCACTTCCAGCCGTTCGGCGCCGGCCTTCAGCTCGTCGGCGATGCCGGCCACCTGGGCCATCACGGCGCTCGCGTCGCCGCCCTTGGCCTTCAGCTGGCCGACCTGCTTGGACAGCGCGTTGCGCTGGCCCTGCAGTTCCTCGGTGCGGACCTGGATCTTCTTGCGTTCGGCCTCCAGCGCGCTGAAGGCGTCGACGTCCAGGAAGGGTTGCGGCTTCTTGCGCTGCTCCAGGCGCGCGATCACGCCGGCCAGGTCGCGGCGCAGCAGGTTGATGTCGAGCATGACGAAGGCTCCGGAAAGTCTGGGGTACGGGTTCGGGTTCTTGCGGCGCGCCGGGCGCACCGTGCAGGCGGTGAAGGCTGCGTCAGGATCGCGTGGCCGCCACTTCGGCCATGCTGCGGTCGCCCAGGCCGCGCGGCAGCGGGAAGCGGACCGATTCCTCGACGCCTTCCATCCGCCGCAGCGACAGCGCGCCCAGCTGCCGCAGCCGCTCGATGACCTGCTGCACCAGGATGTCGGGCGCCGAGGCCCCGGCCGTCAGCCCCACGCGATGGCGGCCGACGAACCATTCGGGCTTGAGGTCGGCCGCGCCTTCGACCATGTGCGCCTCGGCGCCCAGCCGTTCGGCCAGTTCGCGCAGGCGGTTGCTGTTGCTGCTGGTGGGGCTGCCGACGACGATGACCACGTCGACGCCAGGCGCCATGAGCTTCACCGCGTCCTGCCGGTTCTGGGTGGCGTAGCAGATGTCCTGCTTCTTGGGTTCGCGCACTTGCGGGAACAGGCGCTTCACCTCGGCCAGGATCTCGGCCGCGTCGTCCACCGACAAGGTGGTCTGCGTCACCACCGCCAGCCGCTGGCCGCGTGGCTTGACGCGCGCCACGTCGGCCACGTCTTCGACCAGATAGATGCCCTCGGAGAGCTGCCCCATGGTGCCTTCCACCTCGGGGTGGCCCTTGTGGCCGATCATGATGAATTCGAAGCCTTCCTTCGCCAGCTTGGCCACTTCGACGTGGACCTTGGTCACCAGCGGGCAGGTGGCGTCGTAGACCTGGAAGCCCCGGCGGTCGGCTTCCTCGCGCACGGCCTTGCTCACGCCGTGGGCGCTGAAGACCAGCGTGGCGCCGGGCGGCACCTCGTCCAGGTCCTCGATGAAGATGGCGCCCTTGGCGCGCAGGTCGTTCACCACGTAGGTGTTGTGCACGATCTCGTGGCGTACGTAGATGGGCGGGCCGTACTTCACGAGAGCGCGTTCGACGATCTCGATCGCGCGGTCCACGCCGGCGCAGAAGCCGCGCGGCTCGGCAAGCAGCACTTCGTCGATCGCCATCACATCACTCCCACCAGCTTGACGTCGAAGCGCACCGCCTGCCCGGCCAGCGGGTGGTTGAAGTCGAACAGCAGCCAGCCGCCACCCACTTCACGCACCACGCCCGCATAGCGGCCTTCGCCGTCGGGGGTGGGGAATTCGACCACGTCGCCCACCTGGTATTCGGCCTTCGGGTCGCCCATCTCCTGCAGCAGCGCCAGCTTCACGCGCTGCAGAAGCTGCGGGTTGCGGTCGCCGAAGGCGGCGCCGGCGGGCAGCTCGAAGCTGGCCTCGGCGCCTTCGGCCAGGCCGAGAAGGCGCTCTTCGATGGCCGGCGAAAGCTGCCCGCTGCCCAGCGACAGCGTGGCCGGCGGCTGGCCGAAGGTGTCGACGATGGCGCTGCCGTCGGCCCCCGCGAGGCGGTAGTGCAGGGTCAGGAACGAACCTGGCTGGACGGTGTTGTGGGGCTGCATGGCGTTTAGACTGGCCCGCAGATTCTACGAGCCACCGCCGTCTTGACCCCGAAGGACCTGCCCCTGGACCAGCGCCCGCGCGAGAAGCTGCTCGCGCGCGGCCCCGCCGCGCTGGCCGACGTGGAACTGCTGGCGGTGCTGCTGCGCACCGGCTACCGCGGCACCGGCGTGTTCGCGCTCGCGAGCGCCGTGCTGGAGAAGTTCGACGGCTTCGCCGGCCTGCTCGGCACCAGCGCGGAGTCGCTCAAGACCTTGAAGGGTCTGGGGCCGGCCAAGCGCGCCGAACTGCTGGCGGTGCTGGAGATCGCGCGCCGCGCGCTGGCGCAGCAGATGAGCGCGCAGCCCGTGTTCGACTCGCCGCAGTCCGTGAAGGACTATGCCGCGCTGCACCTGGCAGGGCGCGAGCAGGAAGTCTTCGCGGTGCTCTTCCTCGACGGCCAGCACCGGCTGCTGAGGCTGGAGGAGATGTTCACCGGCACCCTCACGCAGACCAGCGTCTACCCGCGCGAAGTGGTGCGGCGTGCACTGGCGCTCAACGCCGGTGCCGTGATCCTGGCCCACAACCACCCTTCGGGCCTGGCCGAGCCTTCGCGTGCCGACGAATACCTGACGCAGACGCTCAAGAGCGCGCTCGCGCTGGTCGACGTGCGCGTGCTGGACCACCTGGTCATCGGCCGCGGCCAGGTCGTCTCGATGGCCGAACGGGGGCTGCTGTGAAGCCCGGCGGCCTGAAGGAACTGGCCGCGCTGCGCGAAGCGATGCGACAGCGCGAAGCCGCGGCCGCCGAAGCGGCACGCCAGGCGCGTGCGGCCCAGGCCGCGGCCGAGGCCGAAGGCCGCCTCTTCGCGGCCAGCGTGGGCCCGGTCACGCCGCTGGCGCCGCAGCGGCGCGCCCACCTGCCGGCGCCCAAGCCGCAGCCGGTGCCGCACCAGCGCCAGGCCGACGAGCAGGCGGCGCTGCGCGAGGCGCTGTCCGACGAGGTCGACGTCGAATCGCTGCTGCTCACCGACGACGGCCTGTCGTTCCGCCGTGCCGGCGTGGGCCCCGACGTGGTGACGCGGCTGCGGCGCGGGCAATGGGCCATCCAGGCCCAGATCGACCTGCATGGCCTCACGCGCGAGGAGGCACGCGAAGCGCTGGTCGCCTTCGTGCGGCAGGCGGTGCGGCGCGGGCAGCGATGCCTGCGCGTGGTGCACGGCAAGGGCCACGGCTCACCCGGCCGCCAGCCGGTGCTGAAGGCCAAGGTGCAGCGCTGGCTGGCGCAGCTGTCGGAGGTGATCGCCTTCGCGCAGGCCAGCGGGCCGCAGGGCGGCGCGGGCGCGCTGATCGTGCTGCTCGCCTGAGCTTCAGTCGATGAACCGGGCGCGCACCACGCGCCATTCCTGCGTGCCGTTGAGGTTGCGCGAACAACCCAGCGCTTCCGGTTCGGCACCGGGCGCCAGGTCGGAACGCGAACGGTCGCCGGTGCCGGCGCCCATGAGCAGGCGGTCCATCCACACGCGCAGCTTGCGGCTGGGGTGGGTGCTTTTCACCAGCACGAGCATGCCGCCGCGGCCCACGCAGTTGGCGCCCGGCTCCTGCACGAACTGCACGTAGGCGGCCGCGTCCTCGTCGGCAGCGAGTGCCACGCCTGCCGACAGCAGCAGGCCAAGCATCCACGGCACCCGCTTCATGGTGCCAGCGCCTCCTGCCGCGCCTGCAGCATCAGCTCGACACCGGCGCTGCCGGCGGCGGTGCCGAACACGTAGTGGTCGGGCCGCACCAGCGCGGCCCGGCACTGGTGGCGGCGCATCCAAGAGGCCACCACGTTGTCGGCCTCGGCGGTGTCGCCGGCGGTGAAGTCCACCGTGCGCACGCCGGCCGGCGGCGCAGCCAGGTCGAGCGTGCCGTCGTGCACCAGGCGCCACCCATGGCCGCAGCGCCTGTCCATCAGCGTGCCGTCGGCGAAGCGGGGCTGCGGGAACAGGGTGCCCGCGCCTGCAGTGTCGAACAGCAGGCCGGTGGAAAGCGCGGGCATCAGGTCCTGGCGCGGCGTGTCGCGCACCACGCCGCCGGCTTCCTGCAGCAGTTGCCGGTCGCGTTCGCGCGCCTTCACGGGGTCGCGCTCGCAAATCAGTGCCCCCACCTGCTTCACGCGCTGGGTCAGCTCGCGCACGTGGGCACGCCGCTCCTGGCCGTAGCTGTCCAGCAGGCGCTCGGGCGCGCCGTCGCGCAGCACGGCCACCAGCTTCCACGCCAGGTTGGCGGCGTCGCGCAGGCCCTGCGCCATGCCCTGGCCCAGGAACGGGGGCTGCATGTGGGCGGCGTCGCCGGCCACGAAGCAGCGGCCCTGGCGCCACTCTTTGGCCACCAGCGCGTGGAAGCGGTAGCTGGCCTGACGCCACAGCACGCCGTCGGCCGGCGCCAGCCAGCGCGACAGCAGTTGCCAGGTGCGTTCCGGCGTGGCGGCCTGGGCCGGGTCCTCGCCCGGCATGAGGCTGAATTCCCAGCGCCGGTGGTTCTTCGGTCCGACGAGCATCGCACAAGGCCGCTCGGGCTCGCAGTAGTTCACGCTGCTGATCGGCAGGCGCGCCAGCCCGCCTTCGTTGACCAGCACGTCGGCCACCAGCCAGGGTTCGTCGAAATCCAGGTCCTCCAGTTCGATGCCCATCGCCTGGCGCATGGTGCTGTTGCCGCCGTCGCAGGCCACCGCATAGCGAGCGCGCACGCGCCGGCCGTCGGCATGCAGCAGCGTCACGCCGTGGGCGTCCTGCTCGAAACCGGTCATCTCCATGCCCAGCGCCATCGTCACGCCGGGCAGCGAGGCGGCGCGTTCGCGCAGCACGCGTTCCACCGGCGGTTGCGAGAACACCACCGAAGGCGTGTAGCCCTGCGGATAGGGCGGCTTCACCATCGTCAAGCGGCGGATCAGGCGGCCGTCGGCGCCCAGGTATTCCGACGGCGTATAGGGTTCGACGAAGGGCACCACCCGTTCCACCACGCCGATCTGCTGGAACAGGCGCAGCACCTCGTGGTCCAGCGTCAGCGCACGCGGCACGTCGTGCACGCCGGCGAGACGGTCGCACACGTGCACCGAGAGCCCGGCCTGCGCCAGCAGCGTGGTCAGAACCACGCCCGTCGGACCGCAGCCGACGACGGCGACGTCGCAGTCCGCAGCGGGTTTCGGGCTCTTCGGACTTGGGACCGGCGTTCGGAGCAATCGAGTTCAACCTGGGAACGAGAACGATCTTTATATACGACCCGGCACCCGCCGACGCCTGACGCCACAGGTCGCAACGGCGGCAAGGCCGCCGCGGGTTCCTTGACCAGGCGCAAGGTCCCGGACGCCAGGACGGCGGCGTTCTTCAGGTCCGCTTCAGGCCACCCGGGATCCTTGGAATCACCGCCGGCGCCTGTCCGGCGGCCGAGACGGCCACGATGAAAGACACCCGAACAGGACCGACCGGCGAGCCGTCGCACGGTCCTCCGGCGACGGCGGGGGAGCAGCGCAGCAGTTCACGACGGGAGCAGACGATGAAGACCGAACTTCGAATCCTGGCGCTCGCGGCGGTGGCCGCCTGCGCGACCGGCAGCTGGACGGCGACCCTGGCCGCCGAGCCGGCGCGCGTGCAGGAGCAGGCCGAGGTGCAAGAGCGCATCTACGGCAGCCAGCTGATGACCGAGCAGGAGCGCGTCGAGTACCGCGCCCGCATGCGCACCCTGCGCACCGCACAGGAGCGCGAGCAGTTCCGCCATGAGCATCACGAGCGGATGAAGGAGCGCGCCCGCGAGCGCGGCCTGACCTTGCCCGACGACCCGCCGGCCGCGGGCCGCGGGACCGGACCGCGCGACGACGCGCGTCCCGGTCGCGGTGGCGGCGCCCGCGGTCGCTGACCCATGGCGGCAGGATGGGGGGGAGGACATGGTTCCCCGGCGCCGCGTCGAAACCAACGCACGTGGGGCGGGGCTGGTTGGACTACTCAGGAGATCATGATGAAGAACGGATTCGCCCGCCATGCGCCGGCCCTTGCCGTCCTGGCCTTTCTGGTTGCCTGCGGCGGCGACAACAGCGACGCGCCGCCGCCGGCCGTCACCCACACCTCGGTCGGCGTCATCAGCGGCTTCGGCAGCGTGATCGTCAACGGGGTGCGCTTCGACGACTCGGCTGCCACGATCACCATGGACGACGCGGTGGCCACACGGGACCGCCTGCGCGTGGGCATGCGGGTGCAGGTGCGCGGCCGCATCCACGCCGATGGCACCGGTGTGGCCGACAGCATCCGGTACAACGACTGCGTGCAGGGCCCGATCACGGCGATGAACCAGGTCCAGAACACGGTCACGGTGATGGGCCAGACCGTCTGGCTCGACAACGACACGGTGCTCGACGGCGTGACCCTGCGGGACATGAACTCGTTCGCGATCGGTGACCTGGTCGAAGTGAGCTGCCAGGCGGACGCCACCAACAACCGCTGGCGCGCCACCCGCATGGAGCGGCTGGGGAACTTCCAGAACGGCGTGAGCACGATCGAGGCCACGGGCCAGGTCGCCAACCTCGACCTGGCCGCCGGCACGTGCACCGTCGACGGCATGCAGGTCGACTTCCGCGGCGTCGGCGCGGCCGACCGTCCGGCCGGCCTGGCCAACGGCATGACGGTCGAGGTGACCGGGCGTCAGTTCGCCAACGGCACGTTCACGGCCGACCGCCTGCGCGACCGCGACCGCGACCGCCTCAGCCGCCCCGACGGTGAAGGCGAGGAGCTCGAGGGCTACGTCTCGGACTTCGTCTCGATCGCCGATTTCGTGCTCGACGGGCAGAAGGTCAACGCCAGCTCGGCGGTGATCAAGAACGGCACCGCGGCCGACGTCGCCGACGGGGTGAAGGTGGAAGTCGAAGGCACGATGTCCGGAGGCGTCCTGGTCGCCAGCGTCGTGGTCATCAAGCTGCAGAACGACCTCCGCGTCGAGGCCGGGCTCCAGGCCAAGGACGCGACGCTGTCGACGGTGACGCTGCTCGGGCGCACGTTCAAGGTGACAGCCGACACCGAGTTGCGCGACCGGCTCACGAGCGCCGATCAGCCGAAGGTGGTGACGCTGGCCGCCTTCAACCCGGCCGACCGGCTCGAGCTGAAGGCCTACAAGGACGGCGCCGGCAACCTCATCGCCACGCGCATCGAGCGCTCCGAGGCGGACGCCCTGGTCGTCGTCAAGGGGCCGGCCGAGGCCAAGGTGCCGGTGACGCGGCTGACGCTGTTCGGCATCGCGATCGACACCGGCGATGCGAGCCGCTATCGCGACTTCAGCGGCACGCTCGTCGATGCGGCGACCTTCTACGGCGCGGTGGCCGTGCCGCCGGCGGTGCCGTCGATCGTGCATGTCCGCGGCGTGGTCGACGCCCTGGCGACCAACGTCGTCGACGCGACCCGCACCGTCAGCACCACCGGTGAACTGGAACTCGGCGAAGACTGAACCGGGTCGGCGGCCCGCGACGCGGGCCGCCGCATCAGGAAGGTCGCCTCAGGGCCTGTCTTCCGCGGCGGCCGGCGGCTGCAGCGGCCAGCACAGCCGCACGCAGAAGCCCTGCAGCGGCTGCTGGATGCAATCGATGTCGATGCCTCCGCCGTGCACGCGGGCGGCGGCGGCCGCCAGCGTCAGGCCCAAGCCGACGGGCCCGTTGACGTCCTCGCCGAAGTCGACCCGGCGCAACGCTTCTCGCAGCAGCTCCAGCCGCTCGGCCGGCACGCCGGGCCCGTCGTCGGCGACACGAATGCACTGCAGGTCGTCGGACACCGACGCCGCCAGACGCACCTTCGACGCACCGTGCCGGGCCGAGTTGTCGACCAGGTTGGCCACCGCCGCCGCGAGCAGGTCGAGGTTGCCGCGCAGGCGCGGCGCCCCTTCGAGCGGGGTGCGATCGACCTCGATGGCCCCGCCCAGCGCCACCCGCCCGAGCTCGGCCGCTTCGAAGGTCTGCCACGCGACGGGCCCGCCAGCGCGCCCCAAAGCGAGCAGGCCGCCGACGACGCCGGCCAGCCTGCGCGCTGCGGCCAGGGCCTGGTCGTGGCGGAACTTCAGCTCGGCGGGCGCCTGCAGCCGTGCCAGCTCCAATTGGGCGGTCAGTCCCGCAAGGGGCGTTCGCAGCGAATGCGCAGCCCGCGCGGCGAAGGCCCGTTCGCTGCGCAGCTGTTCGGCCTGGCGGCGCAGCAGCTGCCCGAGCGCGTCATACACCGGTGCGAGCTCGAGCCGCGGCGAGCGTGGCCGTTCCAGTGCGACCGTCGACGACGTGATGGCGTCGACGTCGTGTGCCAGCTTCCGCAGCGGGTGCAGTTCGGCACGCAGGCGCCAGGTGCCCACCGCCGCGGCGAGCAGGCCGACCAGCACCACCACCCCGCCGGCCTGCATCGCCGCGACGCGCTGCGACCGGTGGAGGTGGTTCAGCGGCAGCGCCACCTGGAGCCACCGGTCGTTCCCGGCCAGGGTGAAGAGCGCGAGGCCGGCGATCTCCTGATGGCCTTCGACCAGCGGCGCCGACCACGGGCCGGCCGGTGCGTCGTGCGAGCGAAGCACGAGCTTGCCGTCGGACGAACGCAGCTGCCACACCAGCACCTCGCGGTGCGGCGACGCCGGCAGCACGCGATCCCGGGCGACCGAGGTGACCGCTTCGTCGTTCTCGGCCAGCACCACCAGCGCCTGGGCCGCCTCCTCGAGCGAGGACTGCGCCAGATGGCGCACCATCTGGCTCACCGTCACCGCGGCCGCCAGCGCGCCGGCACCGGCACCGACGGCGATGGCCGCGAAGGTGATGGTCCACGCCCGTCTGACGATCGACGGCAGCCGGACCGATCGGAAGGCAGGCGTTTCGCGGCTCACGTCAGCAAGCGGTAGCCGAGGCCCCGCACGGTCTCGACCCGGTCATGGCCCAGCTTGCGGCGCAGGCTCGACAGGTGCACCTCGACCGCATTGCTCGAGACTTCGCCTTCATAGCCGTAGAGCAGGTGTTCGAGGTCGCTGCGCGAGACGATGTGGCCGGCTCGTCGCATCAGCGCTTCCAGCAGCATGTATTCGCGTGCGGTCAGGGCGACGCGCTGACCGTCGAGTTCGACCTCGCGCGACACCGGGTCCAGCGTGACCGGTCCGGCATGCAGCACGGAATGCGGGTGGCCGTTTGCGCGCCGCGTCACCGCGCGCAGCCGTGCCGCCAGCTCGGCGAGTTCGAAGGGCTTGATCAGGTAGTCGTCGGCCCCGGCGTCCAGGCCCTCGATGCGGTCGCCCAGCCTGTCGCGGGCCGTCAGAAGCAGCACCGGCGTGGCTTCGTTGGGCGTCGGGCGGGCCCGCAGTTCGCGCAGCCACTGCACGCCGGACCCGTCCGGCAGGTTCCAGTCGAGCAGGATCGCGTCGAACGCTTCCAGCGCGGCGACCCGGGCCTCCGCCAGCCGGGGCGTCCAGTCCACGATCTCGCCTTGCGACCGCAGGAAATCGTGCACCGCGTTGCCCAGCACCGGATCGTCCTCGACCAGCAGCAAGCGCATCAGCCACCCCCCGGGGTATCGGTCCCGATGCAGTATGGCCCGTGCCGCCGACGCCACATTGCGAGGGATCAGTTCCCGTGCGTTGTGCCGGGCGGCGACGGAACCCGGCGCCAGCGCCGCGGCCGTGCGGGTCGCCCCCTCGTCGCACGCACTTCGGCGCTGCCGGTCTTCAGGCTCGCCTCAGACGCCGGGCGTAGGTTGCAGTCGTCATGGGCTGACTTCGGCTGCGACAGGTGTGGCGTGGGATCGGGTGTGCATCGAATCGTCCTCGGCATCCTGGCCGCCTGCGCGGTTGGCGCCGCCGCGGCGGCACGGCTGCCGGAGTGCCCGGTCCGGATCGAGCCACCGCAACTGGAGCCGGCCACACGCGACGGCAGCGCCTATCGCACGATCTACGGCTGGCAGCTGATGACGCGGCAGGAACGCGCCGGATTCTTGGCGCGCTGGCGGTCGGCACCGACCGCAGCGGAACGGGCTGAGCTGCAGCGTCGGCACCGGCAGGCCATGGACGCGCGCGCTCGCGAACGCGGGGTGCGGCTGCCCGGCACCGAAGCGCCACCGACCGGTGACGCCGCCACACCCCCTTCAAGCACGAACCGTTGCGTCGATTGAGGGTGCGCAATCGAACGGACCCATGTTGCGGGGTCCTTCAGGCTCGCTTCAGGACCAACGCGATGCTGCAAGCCATGGCCGGGACATCTCCGGCCACGACATCCGCAATGACCACCCAAGCACTTCCGATCACAAGCCGTCCCGGCTTGCCGCTTGGTGTCGTCGGTGCGCCGCGGGCCACGCCCGCGCCAGTGCGCCGCGTGGCGTCGTGGCCGACGGTGAGAGCCGCCGGATCGTCGGTCGTACCGGATCCGACGGACTCGCCCAAGCACTCGGTGGCCGCGTCGACGCCTGCGCGTTGCCGCGCCGCGGAGAAGTCGACGTAAGGAGCGATCATGACAAACTGGTTAAGGACGCTATTCGTCGCACTCATCACAGCGGTGATGGCGGCGTGCGGGGGGGGCTCCGCTGACGAGTCGCCCCCTAACGCGCTATCAGGCGCGACGAGTGTGACAGTCAACTCCGGCGACGGGGTGAACACCATCACGTGGGCGGCGGTCGACCGCGCGACCTCGTACAACCTGTACTGGTCGGAAACGGCCCCGGTCACGAAGAGCTCGGCGGTCATCAAGGGCGTGAGTTCGCCCTACGCCCATACCGGCCTCGCGAACTTCAAGACCATCCACTACGCGGTCTCGGCGTCGAACGAGTTCGGCGAGAGCGGTCTGTCGCCGCAGGTCAGTGGCATGCCGGTGGCACCCCCCGCGGTGGTCCCGAGCCTGTCGGTCGAGGCGGGTGACATGCAGAACACGCTGCAGTGGCCCGCGGTCCAGCACGCCGATACCTACAAGGTGTACTGGTCCGACACCACCCCGGTCACGAAGACTTCGGCGGTCATCGAAAGCGCCGTGTCGCCGTACGCGCACACGGCCCTGACGAACGGCAAGATGCTGTACTACGCGGTGAGCGCGATCAACGCCTACGGCGAGAGCGCGCTGTCCGACGAGGTCGGTGCGATGCCGGTCGCCCCGGTTCCGGCAGCGCCCGAAACGCTGAACGCGACACCGGGCGACACGACGGCGACGCTGGCCTGGACGGCGGTGTCGCGCGCCGACGCGTACAACATCTACTGGGCGACGAGCGCCGGCGTGGTGCCGGGTGCGGCGGGTGTGACCAAGATCGCCAACGTCATGGCCACCAGCTACCTGCACGTCGGGCTGACGAACCTGCAGACCTACTACTACGTCGTCACGGCGGTCAACACGGGTGGCGAGGGCGTGCCCTCCGCCGAAGCGTCGGCCAGGCCGCTGCCTCCCGCACCGGGAGCGCCGGCGAACCTGATCGCGACGGCAGGTGACGCGAAGGTCCTGGTCGCCTGGTCGCCCACGAAGGACGCCGCCTCGTACAACGTCTACTGGTCGATGACCGCAGGCGTGGTGCCGGGTGCCGCCGGCGTGGCGCAGATTCCGGGCCTCACGGCCAGCAGCTTCGAGCACACCGGACTGACCAATGGCGACACGTACCACTACGTCGTCACCGCGGTCGGCCCGGGCGGCGAGAGCGCCAAGTCCTCCGAAGTCTCTGCGCGGCCGCTGCCGCCGGCTCCGCCGGCGCCGCTCGGCCTGACGGCGATCGCGCCGAAGGACGTGGTGCAGGTCACGCTGCAGTGGTTCGACGTCACCGACTACCCGTCGGCCAGCGCGCCGATCCCGCTCGGCTACAACCTGTACCGCGGCCTGGATGCGAACCTCGCGTCGTACTACAAGGACCCGTCCAGGGCGACCAAGTTCGCCAACGTGACGGCGCCCTTCATCGACGCGTCGGTGACGAAGGCGACGACCTACTACTACGTGGTGACGTCGTTCGTGCCGGGTCTGCCTGAAGTCGAGAGCGTGCCTTCGGGTGCGGTCTCCGCGACGACCAGCCGGTCCGGTGGAGGCAGCAGCGGCGGTGGCGAAGGCGGTGGCGACACCACCTTCGGCAACAACCTGTCGTTCCCGCTGATCTTTGCCGACGGCTACGGCCTCACGGGCCTGAAGATCTCCGGCACGTGGCCGGGCGTCGGGCCCTTCACGACCCTGCCGACCTTCGACTTCAACACCGGGCTGCGGCCGCTGTCCACGGAGACGCTCACGGCGTTCCCGTCCTACGACAGCCGCACCGCGGTGACGATCTCCGGCGTCGTGTACTACCCGCAGGCCACCGCCAGCACGTGGCAGGCCGAGTGGCGCAACAACGCGACCGGCGCCGCGATGGAAGCGGTGGTCGACTGGGGTGACGCCCTGCTGAGCAAGACCTACACGACCAGTTCGATCGTCCGCATCGAAACCGCGCTCAAGCAGGACGCGACCGTGCCCGGCGTGGCCGACACGATGAGCGCGTACAAGATGGTGCTGGTTTCCGGCCAGCAGACCACGGAGATGCAGGGGACCGACAGGACGGTGTACGCGTCGGCGGCCCGCAACATCTTCGCCGTCAACGCCCGGCTCAAGATCGAGAAGATCGCGACCGGTGGCGGGGCGGACATCGTCGTCTTCGACAAGGCCATCTGGGAAGGTTTCGGAACCTCCACGGAAGGTGGCGGCGGCGGTGGCGGCGGTGGTGGTGGCAGCACCACGACGACGAGCGCCTACAGCGCCGAGCTTAACGTCTCGGGCACGCTGGTCTACGGCTACAACTTCCGCATCGGCCAGGTGACCGGCGTGACGGACAAGACCGGCCAGTACCGCATCACCTTCAGCCTCGACCCCGAGGCGACGGTGGGATCGGAGAAGGTGCCCAACCACCTGAAGATGATCAACAAGCTCGACGCCGGCGCGACCCTCGCGGCCGACGGGCTGAGCACGTCGGTCGTCATCACGGTGAACTGAGCCGCCGATGAACCGGCCATGAGGACAGGGGG
Source organism: Rubrivivax sp. (assembly GCA_044224175.1). Taxonomy (GTDB): domain Bacteria; phylum Pseudomonadota; class Gammaproteobacteria; order Burkholderiales; family Burkholderiaceae_C; genus Rubrivivax. The sequence goes on from JBGAKY010000001.1 coordinate 159,087, forward strand.
GCGCGTCCGGGGTGAGATCCCCGAGCGCGCCTCCCGGGTCCCGGGACACGAATGCAGAACGAAGGCCCCATCCATCGAACGGTGGATGGGGCCGTGGCAATTGAACCGACGAGGACAGGCCGCGAAGGGATGGACGGGGCGGGTCCGGGCCCTCAGCGCTGAACCCACCAGGCCGTGAGCCCGAAGCCGGCGTTGTAGACCATGTGCACCATCACCGCAGGCCAGACACTGGCGAGCCTTTCGCGCAGGTGGCCGAACACGAGTGACGGGACCGTCACGGCCAGCGCCCACGCGTGCGGCTGCGCGCCCAGGTGCCAGGCCACGAAGAGCAGCGTCGTGCCGAGGTTGGCGAACGTGACCGGGCCGAGGCGCCGCCGCGACGTACGCGTCAGCAGCGCGCCTTGCAGCATGCCGCGGAAGACCAGTTCCTCGGCGAGCGGCTGCACCACGGCGAGCGCGATCCATGCGCCCCACCCGGCCGGCGCCCTGAGCTGGGGGCCGAAGGCGAAGCCGAGCGCGAACCACACCGGCAGCGCGGCCAGCAGGGCCGCCAGCAGGTGCGCGTCGGCCAGCCAGGCCCCGCGCGGCGACACCGGACCCGACAGGCCGAGGTGCCCCCACCAGGGAGCCTGCGATCGGTCGGGCAGGGAAGACGCCACGCGCCGATCCTCTCATGCACGCGCCGCGGCCGAAGGGCGGGCGCCGAACCCGATGCGTTGAAAGGGGAACATCGTGAGAACGAGCCTCAAGCTTGCGGCCCTTGCCGGTTGCTGTGCCACCGCCCTGGCGGTGTATGCGGCCACGGCGCTGCGTACGGGCATCACCGTCAACGCGAGCCAGACCGCGACTCCGACCGAGAAGGCCAAGATCGCGCGCCTCTCGTACGCCAGCGCGGGCCAGTTCCGGAAGGCCTGGGTCCTGACCTACGCCGACGGGCCGACCGGACAGCAGAACGTCTACGCGCGCGTGTCCTTCGACGACGGCACCAGCTGGAACGCGCCGGTGCTGCTGTCGCGCGACGCGGCCAACGCGCCGACGGGCGGCCAGCCGATCACGGTGAAGGGCATGCTCGCCTTCGCGGCCGACAACGACAAGCCGAGCATCTTCGCGCCGCCGGTGACTTCGGGGCCGATGGTGCTGGTGGCGTGGAACAGCGCCTACTGCCCGCAGGACCCGGCCGCGGCCGGCAATGCGGGCAGCTACGTCAGCGCGCTGCAGGGCGCGGGCGACTTCGACCAGGACGGCACGCCCGACCGGCCGTTCCACTGCGAGTGGGTCGCGACGACCACCGACCCCGCGCTGCAGTCGTGGAACGTCACCCAGCTGACCGACGGCACGCGCGACGCCATCAACGAAGTGCTGGGCGGCAGTTCCACCGGCAACGCGTTCGCGATGGCCTGGCAGGAAGACCCGGAAGGGCTGCAGCCCGGCGAAGCCGAAGGCCGCGGTGACGGCGGCAGCGGCTCCATGGTGTCGGGCGGCACCAACATCTGGTACACGCACGCGCCCAGCCTGGGCGGGACGACGCTGCGCGCGAACATCGCGCAGCTGAGCAACAACAACCAGCGCGGCAGCGGCCAGGCCGGCGCCTCGCGGCCGAACCTGCAGCTGAGCGGCACGACGGCGGTGGTCGCCTACGAGGAAACCGCCTGCGAAGGCGCGACCGCGGGCCGCTGCATCGTCTACCACGCCTTCCCGTACTCGGCGCACGACGCGAACTACTCGGGCGCCGTCCTGAGCGACCCGACGAAGAACGCGCGCCGGGTGCGCTTCGTGCTGCAAGGGGCCACGGCCGCCGGCAGCTCGCCGCTGCGCACGCTGGTGTTCTGGCGCGAATCGAGTCTCACCACGCCTGCGGCGCCGGCCGACATCGTGCTGCGCCGCGGCCTGGCGCAGCCCGACCTGCGCCCGGGGTCCACCGGGTTCCTGGCCAGCGACATGCTGGCCGAGCCGGCGCAGCGCATGACCGACGCCGCGGACAAGGGCGGCAACGCCAACGCCCACCGCGCCGTGGTGCGCGGCAACACCGTCGTGCTCGGCTACGACCTGACGCCAGACATGGACGCCGCCAACCCCGAGAAGACGGTCCCGCCGACCGCGAACTACAACTTCTACACCACGCGTTCCGACCGCCACGGTGAGGCGGGCAGCTGGGCGGCGCCGCAGAACATCTCGCAGATCGGGTACCCCACTCTGACCGTGGTCGAACCGCGGCTGGTGCCGACACCGGCCACGGTGGTGAACCCGCTCACCGGCAAGGCGGACCCGGGCGACGTGCAGAACACGAACGTGATCTACGCGTCGTTCTCGACCGAGTCCAACACCGCGCCCGGCCTTGCGGGACGGGTGTACGTGACGCGCTCCACCGACGCGGGTGCCAGTTTCGAGCCCTACGTGCCGGTGTCGCAGGCCCTGGCCGGGCAGTCGGAGTCGCAGCTGCGCCCCAGCCCCGACGGCCGGTCGGTGCTGGTGCTGTGGATGAACGAGCAGCGCCCGGGCGACGCCGACTCGAAGGAGGCGCAGTTCGCGATCGCCAACGCCAGCGAACTGCCCGACCTGACCATGTCCGCCCAGGCCGACTGGTTCCACGCCGGCACCACGCGCACCGCGAACGTGACCGTCACCAACAAGGGCAGCGGCCCGGCGCGCAACGTCGTCGTCGCCGGCACGCTGCCGGGCGGGCTGGCGCCGGTGGGCATCGGCGAGCCGCCGACCTGCAGCCTGGGCGGCGCCGCCTTCCGCTGCACGATGGCCGAGATCGCCGCAGGCGAGTCGCAGACGATCTCGATGTCGGTCACCAGCGCGACCGCCGGCGTGTACCCGGTCGAGGTCAGCGTGTCGAGCGACTATCTCGACGCCGATCCGAGCGACAACACGATCAAGTTCGCTGCGACCGTGGCCGCACCCCTGTCGACCGAACCGGCACCCTCCCCGACGCCTGAGCCGTCGCCGCAACCCGGGGACACCACCGATCCGGTGCCGCCGTCATCGTCGGCCGGTGGTGGTTGCAGCACCGCACCGGAAGGTTCGCCCTTCGACCCGAGCCTGCTGCTGATGGCTGCGGTGGCGATCGTCCTCGGCCGCCGCCAGCCGCAGGACGCGAGGAGGCGCTGATTCAGGAACCAGGGCCGGGTCGGCCTGCGCCGGTTCCAGGACCGGACCTGGGCATGAGCCGTCCGCAGCGCCCTCCGTGGCTTCCGAGTCCACCAGGCCCCGGGGTCTTTCCGCGGGGCGCCAACCTCATCGCACTTCGACCGGCGGGTTGTAGTAGGCCGCGGTGCTGCCCATGCGCTTCTTCGCCAGCCCCAGTTCGTGGCGCGCCAGCACGCGCAGGTGCACCTCGTCGGGACCGTCCAGGAAGTGCATCGCGCGGCCCCAGGTCCACAGGTCGGCCAGCGGCGTGTCGGGCGTCAGGCCCATCGCGCCGAAGACCTGGATCGCGCGGTCCAGCACGCGCGTGTGCAGGTCGGCCGCCACCAGCTTGATGGCCGAGACGTCCACCCGCGCGGCGGCGTTGCCCTCCCGGTCCATCAGCCAGGCGGCGCGCATCACCAGCAGGCGCGCCTGGTCGATGTCGACGCGCGCCCGCGCGATCCAGTCCTGCACGTTGGCGAAGTCGGCGAGCGCGCGGCCGAAGGCGCGGCGACCCAGCGCGCGTTCGCACATCAGGTCCAGCGCCAGCTCGCACTGGCCGACGGTGCGCATGCAGTGGTGCACCCGGCCCGGCCCCAGGCGCGCCTGGGCGAGCGCGAAGCCGCGGCCTTCCTGGCCCAGCAGGTTCGTCACCGGCACCCGCACGTTGCGGAACAGCACCTCGCAGTGGCCTTCGGGCGACACATGGTTCATCACCGGCACGTTGCGCACCACGCGCACGCCCGGGCTGTCCATCGGCACCAGCACCATCGAATGGCGGCTGTGCACGTCGCCTTCGGCGTCGGTCACGCCCATCAGGATGCACAGCCGGCAGTTCGGGTGCGCGGCGCCGGTGGTGAACCACTTGCGGCCGTTGATCACGTACACGTCGCCTTCGCGCCGGATGCCGGTGGCGATGTTGGTGGCGTCGGAAGAGGCCACGTCGGGCTCGGTCATGCCGAAGCAGCTGCGGATCTGCCCTTCCAGCAGGGGCTTCAGCCAGCGTTCGCGCTGCTCGGGGGTGGCGAACAGGTGCAGCAGTTCGATGTTGCCGGTGTCCGGTGCGTTGCAGTTGAAGACCTCGCTGGACCAGGGCACGCGGCCCATGATCTCGGCCAGTGGCGCGTACTCGGCATTCGACAACCGGGTGCCCGGCTCGTCGTCGCGCAGGCCGGGCAGGAACAGGTTCCACAGGCCCAGCGCGCGCGCCTTCGCCTTCAGGTCGTCGACGATGGCCATCGGGTAGCCGCCTTCGTGGGCGATGCGCAGCCATTCGGGATTCGCCGGCAGCACCTGGTCGGCCATGAAGGTGGTCAGGCGGCGCTGCAGGTCCAGCACCTTGTCGGGCAGTGAGAAGTCCATGCTTGGCTCCGTGGCCGTCGTTCGGGCCCCGAAGAGCTTAGCCTTGCCCGGTCCCCTGCGCTGTCGCGAAGCGGACGGGACCGATGTGCTTCGGGCGCAGGACGCGGGGCCCGACGAGACCGGTCTCCTACAATCAGCGCCCGGGTCGCACCACCGGTGCCCACATGAACCCGGATCCATGAGCAGCAGCCTCTCACCACGCCAGCCTGAACCCCCTGCGGCCGATTCCGGCCTGATCTTCGAAACCCGGCAGCCGGTGCCGGTCGTGGTCGTCAAACGCCGCCGGGTGGCGGGACTGTCTCCCGCAGACGAGGCCGAAGCCGCGGCGTCCGCGGCGGAAGCAAGCTCCGCGCGCAATCCCAAGGTGTTCCGCGTCAAAGCGGCGTCGGCGCCCGTGCCCACCCCCCTGCCGGCCGCGGCCGTGCCGCAGGCCGATGCGCCGTCGCCCCAACGCCGCAGGCGCGACCCGCTGCGCGCCCCGGTCCTGCTGCGCCACGAGGTGATGGCGCCGCCGCCGCCGGAACCCGCCGTGCAGCCCAGGAGCGCCGGCGCCGACTACCGCAGCGTGTGCGAAGCGATCGAACGCGTTCGCCGCGAACTGGACCGCGCCGGACAGGCGCGCCGCATCAGGCTTTCGCTGCCGTAGCGGCCAGGCGCTTCGACAGCGCCGAACCGCGGGCTTCGACGAAGCGCCGCAGACGTTCCGGAAAGTCCGGCCGCACGGCCTGCACGACCGAAGGCCGCGCCGCCAGCGCTTCACGCCACGCCTGCAGGCGCGGCAGCCCCCTCCAGAATCCGAAGTCTCCGATGCGGTCGAAGCAGTCGAAGTAGCGGAACACCGGGCCGAAGACGGCGTCGACGAGGCTGAAACCCGGGCCGGCGAAGTACGGACCTTCGCCCAGCACCGCTTCCAGTTGCGCGAAGCGCTCGCGGATTCGCGCCGCGCACGCCGCCAGCACGGCTTCGTCGGGCGCGTTGTAGAAGCCGGCGATCGCGTCCAGCAGTTCGGAGCCGAAAGCCATCCAGGCCCGGTGGCGCGCCCGCTGCAACGCCCTCGGCGGGTGCAGCGGCGGCAGCGCGGTCTCCTCCAGGTATTCGCAGATCACCGCCGATTCGAAGATGGCCTCGCCGTCGGCCAGCAGCACCGGCGTCCTGCCCAGCGGCGAGACGCGCAGGAACCACTCGGGCTTGTCGGCCAGGTCGACCTCGCGCCGTTCGAAGGGCACGCCCTTCTCGGCCAGCACGATGGCCGCGCGCTGCACGTAGGGGCACAACGCGTGGCTGGCCAGCACCAGTCGCGGGGCGGCCATCTCAGACCTCCGCCGCCAGCTTCGGCACGAAACGCGCCGAACGGCGGATCGTCGCCGCGCCGTCGCCCAGCAGCCAGAGGGCAATGGAGACCACGATCAGGAAGACCGGGTACTCCCAGCCGCCGCCGGGGCTGGTGTGGACCCAGCCGTTGGGCCCGTGCACCCAGGCCGCGCCGGCCATCACCGGCACCAGCGCCAGGGCCGCCTGGCGGGCGTAGAGGCCCAGGATCAACGCCGCGCCGCCGGCGATCTCGAGCAGGAACACCGGCAGCGCCAGGAAGCCCGGCAGGCCCACGCTGGCGAAGTACTGCGCGGTGCCGGGCAGCGTGAAGACCAGCAGCTTCAGCAGCGCGTGGGACACCCACATGGTGCCCAGGGCGACGCGCAGCAGCGCGATGCCCCAGTCGGCGGAACGCGTGGAAGGCGATGGTTTCACGGCAGTCCTTTCGGTACGGAACGGGTTGGGAGGGTGCCAGTCTGGTCTTGCAGACTTGCCATGGGAATGCGCCGCAATGCAAACTCTGATTGCAATGGCGCAACGCCCAAGCTCCCGCTTCGCCTACTCGCCCGGGCCGGCCGACCTGGCACTGGTGCTCGCCTTGGCGCGCGCCGGCACGCTGGCGGCGGCCGGCGAAAGGCTGGGCGTGGATGCCTCCACCGTGTTCCGCAAGCTGCAGCGCGTGGAACGCGCGCTCGGCCAGCCGCTGTTCGAGCGATCACGCACCGGCTACCGGGGCGGCGACCTGGCGCAGCAATGGGCCGAGCAGGCCGAACACATCGAGAGCGCGCTCGAAGCCGCACGTTCGGCGCTGGCGACCGCGCCTTCGCAGGTGGCGGGCCACGTGCGCATCACCAGCACCGACGCCGTGCTGCACGCCGTGGTGGCGCCGGCACTGCCGGGCCTGGCCCAGTCACACCCGCTGCTGGAATTCGAACTCCACACCGGCAACGAACTGGCCAGCCTGTCGCGCCGCGACGCCGACCTGGCCGTGCGTGCCACGCGCCGCCCGCCGCCGCACCTGGTGGGCAAGCGCCTGGGGCCGGTCCGGGTGGCGCTGTACAGCGCGCGCCAAGGAGGTGTGCGCCGGCTGGCCGACGTGCAGGCAGGCCATGCCGACTGGGTGGCGCCCGACGACGCGCTGCCGGAGCACCCTTCGGTGCTCTGGCGCAAGCGCCACTTCCCGAAGGCGCAGCCGCGCTACCGCGTGAGCAGCATCCTGGCGGTGACGCAGTGCGTGGCACTGGGTCTGGCGGTGGGCGTGCTGCCGCTGTTCCTGGCCCAGGGGCGGACCGACCTGCGCGCGCTGACCGGCCCGCTGGACGACGCCGAGACCGACCTCTGGCTGCTGATGCACCCCGAGGCGCGCCACCTGCGACGCGTGGCCACGGTGTACGCGCACCTGGCCGAACAGCTGCGGCTGCCCTGAGGGTGGCGCGGGCACGCGCCCGCAGGCGCCCCGCGATCAAGGCCCGACCCCGCAGTCGCGGGGAAGCATCTTGTTACAAGAGCCGCCATGATGTGAGAAAGCGAATCAGTCTCGGGCCCGCCCACGGGTCCTGTCGGAGGGAAGGAACTTGAACAACACCCTGTTGCGGCCACAGGTGCGCCGCGTCACGGCCTTGGCTCTGGCGGCCTGGCTGGCCGGTTGCGGCGGCGGCGACACGCCGCAGGATTCGCTGGAAATTGCCCTGCAGCGCGAACGCGGCACGGGCGAAAAGGCCATCACCCCGGCCACCACGCCTTCGGCCGAATCGCAGCGCCAGCGCGCGGCGGGGGTCGCACCGCAGGCCGCGGCACAGAGTTTCTTCCCCAGCGGCGTCACGGTGCCGGCCGACGCGAACGTGAAGGGCATGTTCTCGCCCGTCTACGCCTGGCCCCTGATCCCGCTGCACACGGTGCTGCTGCCCGACGGCCGGCTCATGACCTACGGCACCAAGGCCGACGGCACGCAGACCGCCAGCTTCATCTACGACGTCTGGGACGGCGCCGGGGCACCCGACGTCGGCCACTCGACCATCGCCAACAGCACCGGCACCGACATCTTCTGCAGTTCGCAGCTGGTGCTGCCCGGGGTGGGCAATGTCTTCGTCGCCGGCGGCGACAACTGGACCGGCACCGGCACCACCAACACGGGCAACAACAACAGCAACGTCTTCGACGCGACGACGAACACGCTCGCGCGCGGTCCGAACATGAACCGCGCGCGCTGGTACTCCAGCTCGATCACGCTCGCCAGCGGCGAAACCTACATCCAGGGCGGCAGCGGCGGCACCGACCGGCCCGAGATCCGCAGCCGCGACGGCGTGTTCCGCCTGCTGTCGTCCACCGACACCAGCACGCTGGACTTCATGTACCCGCGCAACTTCGTCGTCGGCGACGGGCGCGTGTTCGGCTTCGACAGCGCCGGCGTCATGTACTACGTGAACACCGCCACCGGCAGCCTCACCAAGGTGGGCCAGCTGGCCGGCGCCAACACCGGCAGCGATTCCAGCGCGGCGATGTTCCGCCCCGGCCGCATCCTGCAGTTCGGCGGCAACAGCAACGGCGCGGTCGTGATCGACGTCACCGCCGGCGGCACGCCGGTGGTCACACCCACCCAGAGCATGGCCAGCCAGCGCCGCCTGTCCACCGCCACCATCCTGCCCGACGGCCGCGTGCTCGCCTCCGGCGGCAGCCCGGTGTGGAACGACGCCACCAATGCGGAGCGCCGCGCCGAGATCTGGGACCCCGCCACCGGCCAGTGGACGCTGGGCGCCACCGGCGCGCTGCCGCGCCTGTACCACTCGGTGGGTCTGCTGCTGCCTGACGCCAGCGTGATGGTCGGCGCCGGCGGTGCGCCCGGGCCGTACAACAACACCAACACCGAGATCTACTACCCGCCCTACTTCTTCACCGCCGGCGGCCAGCGCGCCGAGCGGCCGGTCATCAGCAGCGGCCCGAACAACATCGACATCGGCCGCAACTTCACGCTGTCGGTCGGCAGCACCAGGGCCATCTCGCGCGTCACGCTGGTGAAGACCGGCTCGGTGACGCACGGCTGGAACATGGAACAGCGCTTCCAGGACCTGACCTTCAGCGACAACGGCGGCACGCTCACGGTGCAGGCGCCGGCGCGTGCGGGCGACGCGCCCCCGGGCTACTACATGATCTTCGTCATCGACTCGGCCGGCGTGCCTTCGGTAGCGCAGGTGGCTTCGATGGGCATCGCCGCCAACCCGAACCCGGCGGTGGTGCCCACGCTCACGAATCCCGGCAACCAGGCCACGCTGCTGAACGGCGGCGTCAACCTTCAACTCACCGCCAGCGATCCCAACGGCGACACCCTCACCTACGCCGCCAGCGGCCTGCCCACCGGTCTGGTGCTGAACACGGTCACCGGCCTGATCAGCGGCGCGCCCAGCGCCACCGGCAGCTACAGCGTGGTGGTGACGGCCAGCGACGGCGTCAACGTCGCCAGCGCCAGCTTCGTGTGGGCCGTCAGCGTGCCCGGCTCGCTGGACGTGCAGACCCTGGCCAACCCGGTGGCCAGCGTGAGCGGCGCCTCGGCCAGTTTCGGCGCCACCGCCAGCGGCGGCGTCAACCCGCGCTACAGCTGGAACTTCGGCGACGGCAGCGCCGCCAGCGCCTGGTCCGCCAGCGGCAGCGCCACCCACGTGTACGCCGCCGCCGGCACCTACGTCGTCACGCTGTCGATCACCGACGACACCGGCGCCGTGGTCACGCGCAGCCTGCTGCAGACGGTGTACCTGCCGGCGACGGCGAAGAAGCCCAGCGCCTCGACGCCCATCGTGGTGGAGAACCCGGCGGGCGCGAACCCGCGCGTGTGGACGGTGAACCCCGACAACGACTCGGTCACCGCGATCGACGCCGTCACCGGCGCGCGCCTGGCCGAAGTGGCGGTGGGCGGCAACCCGCGCACGCTGGCGCTGTCGTCCACCGGCCAGCTGTGGGTGGTGAACAAGCGCTCGGCCACCATCAGCGTGATCGACACACCCACGCGTACCGTCACGCGCACCATCAGCCTGCCGCGCGCTTCGCAGCCGCACGGCATCGCGATGTCGCCCACCGCGGCGCTGGCCTTCGTGGCGCTGGAAGGCGCCGGGCAACTGCTCAAGCTGGACACCGGCACCTACGCCGCCACCGCCACGGTGGCGGTGGGCGCCAACGTGCGCCACGTCTCGGTCAGCGCCGACGGCGCTTCGGTCTACGCCACGCGCTTCATCAGCCCGCCGCTGCCCGGCGAAGGCACGGCCGCGGTCACGCCGGCGGCCGGCTCGGGCGGCGTGGTGGTGCAGGTGAACGCGGCCGCGATGACGGTCGCGCGCAACATCACGCTGGCCGTGAGCACGAAGCCCGACGCCGAGAACCAGGGTCGCGGCCTGCCCAACTACCTGGGCGCGGCCACCATCTCGCCGGACGGCACCCAGGCCTGGGTGCCGTCCAAGCAGGACAACGTGCAGCGCGGCACGCTGCGCGACGGCAACAACCTGAACTTCCAGAACACGGTGCGCGCGATCAGCTCGCGCCTGGTGATGGCCAGCAACGCCGAAGACCTGGCCGCCCGCGTCGACCACGACAACGCCAGCCTGGCCAGCGCGGCCGCCTTCGACAGCCGCGGCGTGCTGCTCTTCGTGGCGCTGGAGACCAGCCGCGAAGTGGCGGTGCTGGACGCGTTCAGCGGCCGCCAGCTGATGCGGGTGGACACCGGCCGCGCGCCGCAGGGTCTGGCGCTGTCGGCCGACGGCCGCACGCTGTACGTCCACAACTTCATGGACCGCAGCGTCGGCGCCTACGACCTGCGCCCGCTGGTCGACCAGGGCCTGCTGAGCGTGCCGCTGGCCGCCACCGTGGGCACGATCGCGACCGAGAAGCTCACCGCGCAGGTGCTGCTGGGCAAGCAGCTCTTCTACGACGCGCGCGACACCCGCCTGGCACGCGACCGCTACATGAGCTGCGCCGCCTGCCACCAGGACGGCGGCCACGACGGCCGCGTCTGGGACCTGACCGGTTTCGGCGAGGGGCTGCGCAACACCATCGCGCTGCGCGGCCGCGCCGGCATGGGCCAGGGCCGGCTGCACTGGAGCGCGAACTTCGACGAGGTGCAGGACTTCGAAGGCCAGATCCGCGCCCTGGCGGGCGGCAGCGGGCTGATGAGCGACGCCGCCTTCAACACCGGTACGCGGAGCCAGCCGCTGGGCGACCGCAAGACGGGCCTCAGCACCGACCTGGACGCCCTGGCCGCCTACGTGGGTTCGCTGGGCACCTTCGACACCACGCCCTGGCGCAACGGCGATGGATCGCTCACCACCGCGGCCGTCGCCGGCCGCAGCGTGTTCGGCGACAAGTGCGCCGGCTGCCACAACGGCACGCCCTACACCAACAGCGCCGGCGGCACCCTGTCCAGCGTGGGCACGATCAAGGCCAGCAGCGGCAGCCGCCTGGGCGGCCCGCTCACGGGGCTGGACGTGCCGACGCTGCGCGACGCCTGGGCCACGGCGCCGTACCTGCACGACGGTTCGGCCGCGACGCTGGAAGACGCCATCCGCGCCCACACCAACCTGGCACTGGGCACGGCCGATCTGGCCAACGTGTCGGCCTTCGTGCGCCAGATCGGCAGCGAGGAAGGCGCGGTCGCGGCGCCGGGCGCGGGCGCCGGCCTGCGCGGCGAGTACTTCGCCAACATCGGCCTCAGCGGCACGCCCACGCTCACGCGCTTCGAGGCGGTGAACTTCAACTGGGGCAACGCGGCGCCCGACGCCACGCTGCCGGCGGACAACTTCTCGGTCCGATGGACCGGCTACGTCACGCCCACCAGCAGCGGCAGCTGGCGCTTCCAGACCTACAGCGACGACGGCGTGCGCATCTGGGTGAACGGGGTGCAGCTCATCAACAACTGGACCGACCACAGCCCCACCACCAACTCCAGCGGCACCATCAGCCTGACCGCCGGCACGCGCTACACCATCAAGGTGGAGTTCTACGAACGCGGCGGCGGCGCCGTGATGCAGCTTCGCTGGCGCCCGCCCGGCTCGAGCAGCTACGTGGCCATACCGGCCAGCGCGCTGGCGGCGAACTGAACGGCCGCGCCCGGCGCGACGTCAGTCGCGCCCGGCGTCGACGATCGCCGCCGCCAGCCGCGCCGGGGCGGTGAACATCGTCTCGTGGCTGCCCGGGATCTGCACCAGCCGGTACAGACCCAGCCGGCTGGACATGCGCGGGTGCCAGCCCCATTGCTCGCCCGGCGGCAGCGCGATGTCCTCGGTGCAGTTGAGGAAGCTTCTCGGCGTCTGCAGGCTGTAGAACTTCTTCAGGTCCAGCTTGTCGACGAAGGGCTGGTAGGGCTCGGGCGAGAGCAGCGCGTAGGTGCGCTCGGCGGTGGCCAGGTCGGCGTCGTTGACGAAGGCCTCGCGCCAGATCGGGAACGGCATCATCACGCTGTTGTCGGCGCTGGCGGCCGCCATCTGGGCGAACAGCGCGCGGTAGTGGGGCGGCACGTTGTCGTCCAGCGACTCGCCGTCGTTCAGCACGAAGGCGTTCCAGTAGACCAGGCGGCGGATGCGCTCCGGCACCGCTTCCACCACCTTGCTGATGATGGTGCCGCCGTAGCTGTGGCCCAGCAGCACCACGTCCTTCAGGTCGTGCTGCACGAGGTAGTCGACGATGCTCCGCGTGCACTGCGCGTGGTTCACGCGCTTGTCGACGCCCGGGCCGTGGCCGGCCACGGTGGGGGTGTGCACTTCATGGCCGGCGGCGCGCAGCGGCTGCGCCACCGGTTCCCAGAGTTCGCCGTGGTGCCAGCTGCCGTGGACGAGGACGATGCGCATGGGAGTCTCCTCAGGGGGTTGCGGTCGGCGGCCATGATGGGAAGTGCGCCGCCCTGGCGCTATCGGAATCGCGCCAGCACCTCCGGTTTCGCGCCCCCGGCGGCGCGGGCTTGCCTGCATTGACAGCCCCGGGCGGCGCTGCCACCGTCGCGCCGCCATGTCCCGCCTGCCCTGGCCCGCCTTCGCCGCCGTCGACTTCGCGCGCGGCCGCCTGTTCGACACGTCCGACGCCGACGAGGCGCGCGAAGTCTGCGGCCGCGTCTTCAACCCGCACCGGCTGCAGGTGCTGGGCCGCGGACAGCGCCTGTCGGCGCGCATGGACCACCTGCCGGTGGGCGGCGTCTCGATCAACCGCCTGACCTGGGGTGCGCCGGTGGCGGTGGACCCCGACAGGCTGGGCCACTACTACCTGCTCAGCCTGCCGGTGGCCGGCGATGCGGCCTTCCACCTGAACGGCCGCCGCCACGACGTGAACCCGCGCTGCGCCGCGCTGGTGAACGCGAGCGAACGCTTCCACTTCGAGGCTTCGGCGGGGTTCGACCAGATCGTGGTGCGCTTCGAGCGCGCTGCCGTCGAAGCCGCGTGGGCCGCGCTCGCCGGCGCGCCGCCGGCGCTGCCGGTCGACTTCCAGGTCCCGGTGCCGGTGGACGGCGCTGCGTGGCGCGCGCTGGCGCCGGTGCTGGCCCATCTCGCCGCCGCTTCGGGCCCGGACCCGGCGCACGCCGGCCTGCTGCACCTTCACGCGCGGCTGGAAGACCTGCTGCTCACCACGCTGCTGCTGCAGCTGGGGCCGACCGCGGCGGCACCTGTGGAAGGTGCGCGCCAGGCCCAGGTGCGGCGCCTGCAGCAGCACCTGCTGGAGCGGCTGGAAGAGCCGTGGACGCTGGCCTCGGCCGCGCGTGCCGGCGGCATGGCCATGCGAACGCTGCAGCACGCCTTCCAGGCCCACTGCGGGCTGGGGCCGATGCAATGGCTGCGCGAGCAGCGGTTGCTGGCGGTGCGCGCCGCCCTGGCCGGCGGCGAGGCGCCCCGTGTCACCGAAGCGGCCTTGCGCTTCGGCTTCGCTCACCTGGGCGAGTTCGCGGTCGCCTACCGGCGCCGCTTCGGCGAGTCGCCGCGCGAGACGCTCGCGCGGCGGCACTGATCACACGCGTTCGAGCGCCAGCGCGATGCCCTGGCCGACGCCGATGCACATGGTGCACAGCGCGTAGCGCCCGCCCGTGCGGTGCAGCTGGTTCACGGCCGTGGTGGCCAGCCGCGCCCCGCTGGCGCCCAGCGGGTGGCCCAGCGCGATGGCGCCACCGTTCGGGTTCACGCGCGGGTCGTCGTCGGCAACGCCCAGGTCGCGCAGCACCGCCAGGCCCTGCGCGGCGAAGGCCTCGTTCAGTTCAATGACGTCGAAGTCGGCCATCTTGAGCCCGGTCAGCTGCAGCAGGCGGCGCGTCGCCGGCGCCGGGCCGATGCCCATGATGCGCGGCGCCACGCCCGCGGTGGCCATGCCCAGGATGCGCGCACGCGGCGTCAGGCCGTGGCGGCGCGCCGCGTCCTCGCTGGCGACGATCAGGGCGCAGGCGCCGTCGTTCACGCCGCTGGCGTTGCCGGCGGTGACGCTGCCGTCCGGCCGCACCACGCCCTTGAGCTTTGCCAGCGCCTCCAGGCTGGTCTCGCGCGGGTGTTCGTCAGACTTCACGACGAGTGCTTCGCCCTTCTTCTGGGGAATGCTCACCGGCGTGATCTCGGCGTCGAAGAAGCCGGCCTTCTGCGCCGCCACCGCCTTCATCTGGCTGGCCAGCGCCATGCGGTCCTGCGCCTCGCGCTCGATGCGGAAGTCGGTGGCCACGTTCTCGGCCGTCTCGGGCATGGAGTCGACGCCGTACTGTTCCTTCATCAGCTTGTTGACGAAGCGCCAGCCGATCGTGGTGTCGTAGACCGCGTTGCTGCGGCTGAAGGCACTCTCGGCCTTGGGCATCACGAAGGGCGCGCGGCTCATGCTTTCCACGCCGCCCGCGATGATGAACTGCGCTTCACCGGCCTTGATGGCGCGCGCCGCGGTGCCCACCGCGTCGAGGCCCGAGCCGCACAGGCGGTTCAGCGTGCCGCCCGGAACGTCCTTCGGCAGGCCGGCCAGCAGCGCGGCCATGCGCGCCACGTTGCGGTTGTCCTCGCCGGCCTGGTTGGCGCAGCCGTAGAGCACCTCGTCCAGCGCCGCCCAGTCCAGGCCGGGGTGGCGCGCCATCAGCGCGCGGAGGGGGATCGCGCCCAGGTCGTCGGTGCGCACCGACGAGAGCGCGCCGCCGTAGCGGCCGAAGGGGGTGCGCAGGGCGTCGCAGATGAAGGCGTGGTTCATGCTCGGGTCTTCTGTTGCGAAAGGTCGAAAAGGCTGGTGGCCTCGAGGTCCAGGACCTCCTGGCCGCGTTCGTTCAAGAGCCGCCACTGCCAGCGCAGGATGCCCAGTTCGGGCTGCTTGCGCGAGCGCCGCACCTCCAGTACTTCGGCCTTGAGCGTGAGGCGGTCGTTCACGCGCACCGGGTGCGGCCATCGAATGTAGGCGATGCCGGGCGAAGCGTAGCTTTCCGAGCCGGCCAGCGCGGCCTGCGCCACCAGGCGCATGGCGATGGAGCAGGTGTGCCAGCCGCTGGCGATGAGGCCGCCGAAGCGGCCCCGTTCGGCGGCGCCCTTGTCGACGTGGAACCACTGCGGGTCCCAGGCCTCGGCGAAGCCGCGGATCTCGTCTTCGCTGACCCGGTGCGGACCGGCGGTGATGACCTGACCGGGGTGGAAATCGGCGAACTTCATGGCACGAGGCAGTCTTTCTCAGGCAGGAAGGAAGGCAGACGAAGGTCCGCAGGGATGCACGATAGTGCGAGGCTCCAGCACCCCGGCACCCGCACGAGCCACCCCCTGACAAACCCGAAGAATGCATTATTGTGCTTGACTCGCGAAAAGTCACGCCCTAAAGTGCGCACAGGCACAATAATGCATTTACCCCGAGGTATGACCGTCGAGTTCGTCGACATCGAATGGCGCGGCCGCCGCGTCCGCATCGAACACCAGTGGCTGGGTGTGGGCGACGGCCCGCTCGTCGTCTTCCTGCACGAAGGCCTGGGCTCGCTGGCCATGTGGCGCGACTTCCCGGCCCGGCTGTGCGAAGCCGCCGGCGTGCGCGGCCTGGTCTATTCACGGCCCGGCTACGGCCGCAGCACGCCGCGCGACCCGCAGGAGTTCTGGGACCTGGACTTCATGCACCGCCAGGCGCACGAGGTGCTGCCCGCGCTGCTGGCCGCGCTGGGCGTCGCGCAGGCGCCCTGGCTGTTCGGCCACAGCGACGGCGCCTCGATCGCGCTGCTGTACGCGGCGCGCTTTCCGCTCGCCGGCGCCGTCGTGCTGGCGCCGCACATCCTGGTGGAAGACCTCTCGGTGGCCAGCATCGAGAAGGCGCGCGTGGCCTACGAGACCACCGACCTGAAAGAACGCCTCTCGAAGTACCACGACGACCCCGACTCGGCCTTCTACGGCTGGAACCGGATCTGGCTGCACCCGCCTTTCCGGCAGTGGAGCATCGAGGAGGAGATCCGCGCCATCACCTGCCCGCTGCTGGCGGTGCAGGGGCTGGACGACGAATACGGCACGCTGGAACAGGTGCGCGGCATTGCCCGCCGCGTGCCGCAGACCCGGCTGCTCGAACTGCCCGACTGCGGCCACTCGCCGCACCGGGACCAGCCGGCGGCGCTGATCGCGGCGACCACCGGATTCATTCACCGACAAGGAGACAAGCCATGACCCTTCACCGCATCGTGCTGGCCACCACGCTGGCCGCCCTGCCCCTGTTCGCCCAGGCCCAGGCCAAGCTCAAGGTCGGCCTCATGCTGCCCTACACCGGCACCTTCGCCGCGCTGGGCACGGCCATCGAGAACGGCTTCCGCCTCTACGTGAACGAACAGGGCGGCAAGCTGGCCGGCCGCGAGATCGAGTTCTTCAAGGTCGACGACGAGAGCGACCCCGCGAAGGCCACCGACAACGTCAACAAGCTGGTCAAGCGCGACAGCGTCGACGTGCTGGTGGGCACCGTGCACAGCGGCGTCGCGATGGCGATGGCCAGGGCGGCCAAGGAGAGCGGCACCCTGCTCATCGTGCCCAACGCCGGTGCCGACGCGGTGACGGGTGCCATGTGCGCCCCCAACATCTTCCGCTCCAGTTTCAGCAACTGGCAGCCCGGATACGCGATGGGCGAAGTGGTGGCCAAGAAGGGCCACAAGAAGGTGGTCACCATCACCTGGAAGTACGCCGCCGGCGACGAGAGCGTGCGCGGATTCAAGGACGCGTTCGAAAAGGCCGGCGGCCTGGTGGTGAAGGAGCTGTCGCTGCCCTTCCCCAACGTCGAGTTCCAGGCCCTGCTGACCGAGATCGCGGCCACGAAACCGGATGCCGTGTACACCTTCTTCGCCGGCGGCGGCGCGGTGAAGTTCGTCAAGGACTACGCCGCCGCGGGCCTGAAGAAGAACATCCCGCTCTACGGCGCCGGCTTCCTGACCGACGGCACGCTGGAAGCGCAGGGTGCCGACGCCGAAGGCCTGCTGACCACGCTGCACTACGCCGACAGCCTGAACACGGCGCGCGACAACGCCTTCCGCCTGTCCTACGCCAAGGCCTTCAAGCTTCAGCCCGACGTCTATGCCGTGCAGGGTTACGACGCGGCGCAGATCCTGGGCATCGGCCTGGGCGCGGTGAAAGGCGACGTGACGAAGAAAGCCGAGTTCGCGGCCGCGGTGGAAAAAGCGAAGATCGACAGCCCGCGCGGTCCCTTCACGCTGAGCAAGGCGCACAACCCGGTGCAGGACATCTACCTGCGCCAGGTCGGCGGCAAGGAAAACAAGCTGGTCGGCGTGGCCTCCAAGGGCCTGGCCGACCCGGCGCGCGGCTGCAAGCTCTGAGCGACGCATGGACCTGGCCACCTTCCTCATCCAGTGCCTGAACTCGCTGCAGTACGGGCTGCTGCTGTTCCTGGTGGCCAGCGGCCTGACGCTGATCTTCGGGATCATGGGCGTCATCAACCTCGCCCACGGCAGCTTCTACATGATCGGCGCGTACATGGCCTTCTCGCTCGCTCCGCTGGTGGCCGCCACCTTCGGCGGCGGCTTCTTCGCCACCCTGGTGGTGGGCACCGTGCTGGCGGTGGCGCTGGGCTACGTGCTGGAGTGGGCGTTCTTCAGCTTCCTCTACGAACGCGAACACCTGCAGCAGGTGCTGATGACCTACGGCCTGATCCTCGTGTTCGAGGAACTGCGCAGCCTGATCGTCGGTGACGAGGTGCACGGCGTGCAGGCGCCCGCGCTGCTGGCCGGCACGCTGCCGCTCGGCGACATGATGACCTACCCGGTCTACCGCCTGTTCGTCAGCGGCGTCTGCCTGGCGCTGGCGGCCGGCATGTGGTTCGTGTTCACGAAGACCCGGCTGGGCATGATGATCCGCGCCGGCAGCACGAATCGCGAGATGGTGCAGTCGCTGGGCATCGACATCAAGTTCCTCTACCGCGTGGTGTTCGCCGCCGGGGTGGCGATCGCGGTGCTGGCCGGCATGGTGGCGGCGCCGGTGAGCAGCGTCTACCCGGGCATGGGCAACGGCGTGCTGATCATCTGCTTCGTGGTGGTGGTGATCGGCGGCATCGGCTCGATCCGCGGCGCGCTGTTCGCGGCGCTGCTGATCGGCGTGGTCGACACCTTCGGCAAGGTGCTGCTGCCCAGCGCGGCCGGCGTGCTGGTCTACGTGCTGATGGCGCTGATCCTGCTGTGGAAGCCCGACGGGCTGTTCAAGGCGGCCTGACCATGAACAGCCGCCTCTACTTCGTCCTGGTCTGCTTCGCCGCGCTGGCCCTGTGGCCGCTGGCCGCGGGCTCCTACGGCATCGACCTGGTCACCAAGATCATGGTCTACGCCATCTTCGCGCTCAGCCTGGAACTGCTGGTCGGCACCACCGGGCTGGTGTGCTTCGGCCAGGCCGCCTTCTTCGGCATCGGCGCCTATGCGGCGGTGATGCTGTCGCCGGCGTCCGACGCCGCTTCGCTGCTGTGGCTGCTGCCGGCCTGCGTGGGAGCGGCCGCGCTCTACGCGCTGGCGGTGGGCGCGCTCTCGCTGCGCACCCGGGGCGTCTACTTCATCATGGTCACGCTGGCCTTCGCGCAGATGGCCTACTACGTGGTGCACGACACGCCGCTGGGCGGCGGCACCGACGGCATCTACCTCAACGCCAAGCCGGCGCTGGGTTCGCTGCTGGAACTGGACAAGCCTCTGGCGCTGTACGGCTTCACCCTCGCCTGCCTGGTGGCGGTGTTCGGCTTCCTGGCGCTGCTGCTGCGTTCGCCCTTCGGGCGCGCGCTGGCCGGCATCCGCGTCAACGAGCAGCGCATGCGCGCCACCGGCTTTTCCACCTACCCGTACAAGCTGGCGGCCTTCACGGTCTCGGGCGGCATCGCCGGTCTGGCGGGTTTCCTTTTCGCGGTGAAGGACGGCTTCGTGAACCCGGAGCTGATGTCCTGGCACCTCTCGGGCTCGGTGCTCATCATGATCATCCTCGGCGGCCTGGGCCACCTGCGCGGCGCGCTCATCGGCGCCTTCGCCTTCGCGCTGCTGCAGGAGTTCTTCCGCAGCGAAGCCGTCTTCGGCGCCTTCGCCAAGCACTGGACGCTGGGGCTGGGGCTCACCATCATCGCCAGCGTGGCGCTGCTGCCGCGCGGCCTGGTGGGCGTGCCGGGGCAGTGGCGCGAAAGGCTGGCCGGCCGCGCGCAGGAACTGTCGCCGGCGGAGGTGCAGCCATGAGCGAGGTGCTGCTGCGCGGGCGCGAACTGACGCGCCGCTGGGGCGGGCTGGTGGCGGTGGACCGCGTCTCGCTGGAACTCGAACGCGGGCAGGTGCACGCCGTCATCGGCACCAACGGGGCCGGCAAGAGCACGCTCATCAACCTGCTGTCGGGCGAGTTCCCGCCGTCCTCGGGCGACGTCGAGCTGCTCGGCACCGTGGTGACGACCTGGCCGCAGCCGAAGCGCGCGCGTGCCGGCCTCGGCCGCAGCTACCAGCGCAACACCATCTACCCCAGCTTCACGGTGCTGGAGAACTGCCGCCTCGCCGCGCAGGCGCGGCGCCAGCGCGCCTGGGCCTGGTGGCGCGACGCCAACGCCTGCGAAGACACGCTGGCCGCGGCGAACGACGCCGCCGCCCGCGCCGGCCTGCAGGCCGTGCTGGAGCGTCCCGCCGGCCTGCTGAGCCATGGCCAGAAGCGCCAGCTGGAGATCGCCATGTGCCTGGCCACCGCGCCGCAGGTGCTGCTGCTCGACGAGCCGCTGGCGGGCATGGGCGCCGAGGAGACCGAACGCATGCTCGCGCTGCTGGCGCAGCTGAAGGCGGACCACGCCATCCTGCTGGTCGAACACGACATGGACGCGGTGTTCCGCATCGCCGACCGCATCACCGTGATGGTCAACGGCGCCGTCATCGCCAGCGGCGGCCCGGACGAGGTGCGCACCAACCGCGACGTGCAGACCGCTTACCTGGGGAGTCATTGATGGACGCCATCGTCGAGGCACGCGGCCTGCACGCCTGGTACGGCAGCAGCCATGTGCTGCACGGCGTGGACGTGGCCATCGGCCGCGGCGAGACGCTGGGCCTGCTGGGCCGCAACGGCATGGGCAAGAGCACGCTCATCCGCACCCTGCTGGGCCACGTGGCGCAGCGCGCGGGCGAGATCCGCCTCTTCGGCGCCGACGCGTCGAAGGCCCGGCCGCACGAGGTGGCGCGCCGCGGCGTGGCCTACGTGCCCGAAGGGCGCGGCGTGTTCCCCAACCTCAGCGTGCGCGAGAACCTGGTCATGGCCGCCCGCCCCGGCCACGACGGCCGCCAGGACTGGACCTACGAGCGCGTGATGGCCACCTTCCCGCGCCTGGCCGAACGCGTGCACCACCTGGGCGGCCAGCTCTCGGGCGGCGAACAGCAGATGCTGTCGATCGGCCGCGCGCTCATGACACATCCCGAACTCGTGATCCTGGACGAGGCCACCGAAGGCCTGGCGCCGCTGATCGTGGCCGAGATCTGGCGCGTCATCGGCGAGATCCGCGCCAGCGGCATCGCCACCCTCATCGTCGACCGCGACTGGCGCAAGGTGCTCTCGCGCAGCGACCGCGCGCTGGTGCTGCAGAAGGGGCAGGTGGTGATGGCGGGCGATGCGGCGGCGGTCGCGGCCGACCCGGCGCTGGCGGGGTTCCTGGGGGTGTAGCTGCACGACCGCCGGGCCGTGACAGGCGGTACCTGCGGATGGCGCTTGGTCATTCGTACGGCGTTCCCGACGCACCCGCGGCGGGGCCGGTCGACCCGAAGGACCCCTCACATGCCCCCGCATGGCACATCGTCGCCGCCCACCGCGGGCGCGACCGACGCTTCGCTGCGCCTGAAGGTGCAGAGGGTGCTCAAGGCACCGCTGCACCAGATCGACCAGGTGATCCGCTCGCTCGAGCCGGACTACGACAGCTTTGCCGCCAACAACGCGCTCAAGATCGAGGCGGCGCTCGCCTGCATCGCCGGCGAGACCGCGGAAGCGCCGCTCCCGAAGGATCCGCGCGACGCCGCGGCGCGCACCCTCCAGGGCGCCTGGCGCCGCTCACGCAAGCGCTCCCGTTCCCGCCAGCTGCTCAACCAGCTGGTGGCCGACCTCGTGTCGATGGAAATTCTCAGTCGCCGTTCCGGAGGCAGGCGACTGATCGCCGAGCACCACGTCGAGCGGGCCAACCACCTGCAGGCGATGGGCAGCGTGCTCGAGATCCTGGCGGCACACGGACAGTCCAGGTCGGCGGCCGAAATCGCGGACCTGATCGAACCGATGCACGACGCGATCAGGAACATCGGCGGCGCGGGAGCCGCCCATTCGCCGTTTCCCCTCTGCACGGACGGGCAGCTTGCCGCCTTGTACCGAGGCATGAGCTTCCTCTCGAATTCGGCGCGGCAGGCGTACCGGGTCGAGTTCCGCCAGGGCCGCCTTCACTGGCGCAACGCGCCGCTGGACACGTCTTCGATGAAGAGCTACTGGTCGGGTGCCGGATCGGCGATCTTCGTCATGGACGGCGAAGGAACGTTCTACGCCGCCGAGCAGGTGATGAAGGTGGTCCACCATTCCAGCTTCCTGTCCGGCGCACCCGTCTTCGGTGCCGGAGAGATGATGGTCGAGGATGGCGTCCTTCGAATCCTGACCGCGCAAAGCGGACACTACCGTCCGACGCTGAAGGAGATGGTCGCGACCATGCGCCAGCTGGTGACCTTCGGGGTCCGCCACTACCTGGTGGCCCTGTGGGCAGGCGACCGCCTCCAGGCCGACGTCTGCGTTCAAGGTTCACCAGGGCGCAGACCAGCGCCATCGGGCTGCTCAGCGATCCCTCGGCTCCCACTTTCGAAGTCAGCAGCAACTACAAGGGCGAGGCCATCGAGCCCGACAGCCAGCCCGCGCGACTGACTTTCACCGACCCGCTGATGGTCTACGTGCCGGCCCAGGAGTTCCTGTTCGACGCCGAGCTCCAGCGCACGCTGCTGCTCTTCAACCCCAACGCCCGCTCCTGAAGCGGCGCGGCAGGCTACATCGGCTTTCGCGCGATCTCGGCCTTGTTGCGCATCCAGTCGGCCGTGCCGGCCAGCGCTTCCTCCAGCCGCTGCGCCAGCGCCGCTTCGACGCCCTGCTCGGCCAGGGCCTGCTTCATGCACGTCATCCACTGGTCGCGTTCGGCGATGCCGATGGCGTAGGGCAGGTGGCGCGCGCGCAGCATCGGGTGGCCGAAGCGGTCGATGTAGTGGTTGGGGCCGCCCAGCCAGCCGCAGAGAAACCAGAACAGCTTGTCGCGCGAGCCGTCGAGCACCTGCGGGTGCAGCGCGCGCAGGCCGGCGTAGGCCGGCTCCAGGTCCATCAGGTCGTAGAAGCGGTCGACCAGCGCGCGCACGCCGGCTTCACCGCCCAGTCGCGCGAAGGGCGTCGCCTCGCTCATTCGCGCAGGTGCGCGGCGGCGGCCGCGATGGCCACCGAAGCGGGCGCGCCGGGCAGCCTTTCGAGCAGCAGATCGCGCTTGAGCACCGCTTCGCGCACCGCGGGGTCGGCCGGCACTTCGCCCAGCAGGTCCACCCGCACCGCTGCGCCCAGCGCGGGGGCGACGAAGCGGTCGACCACCGCCTGCAACTGCTGGCGCACCGCGCGCCCTTCGCCGGCCTGGCGCACCTGGTTGACCAGCAAGCGCACGGCGCGCCGGCCCTGGGTGGTGGCCAGCACCTTGATGGTGGCGTAGGCGTCGGTCATGGACGTGGGCTCGGGCGTGACGACGATCAGCACCTCGCCGGCCAGCGAGACGGTGTAGAGCACGACATCGGAGATGCCGGCGCCGGTGTCCAGCAGCACGTGGTCGAACTTCGGCGCGACTTCGGAGATGACCTTCTGCAGCTGTTCGCGCACCTCGGCCGTCATGCGCGAGTACTCGACCATGCCGCTGCCCGCCAGCAGCACCGAGAAACCGCCCGGCGCCGGCAGCGTGGCTTCGGCCAGGCTGGCCTTGCCGGTGAAGACCTCGTGCAGCGTGATCTTGGGGTACAGGTTCAGCACCACGTCCAGGTTGGCCAGGCCCAGGTCGGCGTCCAGCACCAGCACCTTGCGGCCGGCACGCGCCAGCGCGGCGGCCAGGTTGGCGGCGACGAAGGTCTTGCCCACGCCGCCCTTGCCGCTGGTGATGGCCGTGATGCGCGAACGCAGGTCCTTGCCGTCGTCGCTCATTCGAGGAAGTCCGAGAAGCTGGTGGAATCGAACAGCAGGCGTTTTTCCTCGTTGCTGACCACCGAAACGGCGGCCGGCTCCAGTTGCACGAGGTTGCGGCCCAGGGCCTTGGCACGGTAGAGCTGCTGGTCGGCACGCTCCATCCACAGGCCGGTGGTGGAACGCACCCATTGCGGCGCATAGGCGCCGCCCACGCTGACCGTCACCGCCAGCGACTGGCCGGGGCCGATGGGGATGGGCATGCGCTCGACACGCCGGCGCACCCGTTCGGCCACCGTCTCGCCGAAGGCGCTGGGGCAGTTGGGCAGGATGATGGCGAATTCCTCGCCGCCGACGCGCGCCACCAGGTCCATGGGGCGCACGCTTTCCACCAGCGCCACCGCCACCGCCTTGAGCACGGTGTCGCCGGCGTTGTGGCCGTAGGTGTCGTTGACGCGCTTGAAATGGTCGATGTCCAGCGCCAGTAGCAGTGCCGGCTCGCCGCTGCGCGCCACGCGGTCGATCTCGCGGCCCAGCGCCACTTCGAAGCTGCGCCGGTTGGCCAGGTCGGTGAGCGCGTCGCGGCTGGACAGGTCGACCAGGGCGTCGATCAGGCCCTGCAGCCAGCCCACCGTGCCGGGCGTGCCCGGCGGGTCCGCCTGCCCCGCATGCGCAAGCAGCTGCAGTGCACGGTCCAGGTGCAGCTGCGACGGGGGATCGGCGGGGGACTTCACGTTCGGGGCAGTCTATCAGCGGCCATCAGGCCTGGGCAGCGCAAGAAGCGCGGCAAAGGCGGTGCATCTTGGCCTCCAGTCCGACCCCTTCGGAGCCGAAACTGAAGAAGGACCGAACCGTCGCCGTGCCTTCGCATGCCGCGCCGGCTGATGCTTGCATGAACGAACTGCTGACCCCCAACGCCGCCGAGCAGGAATTCACGCTTTCGCGTGCCGACTTCGAGCGCATCCGCCAGCTGATCTACGACCGCGCCGGCATCAGCCTGCACGCCGGCAAGCAGGCCATGGTCTACAGCCGGCTTTCGCGCCGCCTGCGCGAGACCGGCCACCGTGACTTCTCCAGCTACCTGCAGCAACTGGAGCGCGGCGGCTCCGAAGCCGAGTGGCAGGAATTCGTGAACTGCCTGACCACCAACCTGACCGCCTTCTTCCGCGAGGAGCACCACTTCCATGCCCTGGTGGACGACCTGCGCGCGCGGGCGCCCAGGCCGGTGCGCATCTGGTGCAACGCCGCTTCCACCGGCGAGGAGCCCTATTCGCTGGCGATGACGGTGGTGGAAACGCTGGGTGGCGCCGCCAGCGTGCAGATCGTCTGCAGCGACATCGACACCAAGGTGCTGGCCACCGCCGAACGAGGCGTCTATGCCGCCGACGCGCGCGGCCTCAGCCCCGAACGGCTGCGCCGCCACTTCCTGCGCGGCACCGGCGCCAACGCGGGCGCCATCCGCGTGAAGCCCGAACTGGCGCGCCTGGTCAGCTTCCGCCCCTTCAACCTGATGAGCGCCGACTGGCGCAGCCTGGGCGAGCCCTTCGACCTGGTGTTCTGCCGCAACGTGATGATCTATTTCGACAACCCCACCCAGCGCCGCGTGCTGGAGCGCATGCACGCGAGCATGAAGCCGGGCGGCCTGCTCTACGTGGGTCATTCGGAGAACTTCACGGAGTCGCGCGACCTGTTCAGGCTGCGCGGCAAGACCATCTACGAGCGGGTCTGAGGACTCAAGCACCTTCGCCCATAACCGATAACCCCGATCATGTCCCTCGCCAGCCCTCTGTCGGCAGCCGCCGCGCGCCCGCCCTCCGGCCCCTCGCGGCTGGAGCGCCTGAAGGCGGCCCCCCGCCGGCCCGGTGAGGCTTCGTTCTTCTTCTTCGACGCCCACTTCCGCAACGACGCGGTGAAGGTGCTGCCCGGCGAGTACTTCGTGCACGACGAGGACATCCTCATCATGACGACGCTGGGCTCGTGCATCGCCGCCTGCCTGTGGGACCGCGAACGCAAGCTCGGCGGCATGAACCACTTCATGCTGCCCGACGGCGAGGCCGGCGCCGACAGCGGCCGCTACGGCAGCTTCGCGATGGAACTGCTGATCAACGAGATGATCAAGCGCGGCTGCAACCGCACCACCATGGAAGCCAAGGTCTTCGGCGGTGGCGCGGTGATCAGCGGCATGAACAGCATCAACGTGGGCGAGCGCAACACCGCCTTCGTGCTGGACTACCTGCGCACCGAGCGCATCTCGGTGGTCAGCAAGGACGTGATGGACATCTACCCGCGCAAGGTGTGCTTCCTGCCGGCGTCCGGCAAGGCCATGGTCAAGAAGCTGGCCAGCGCCAACACCGAAGCGCTGCTGGCCCAGGAACGCGCCGCCGCCGCACGCCCGGCGCCCGCCAGCAGCGGCGCCGGCTCGGTCGACCTGTTCTGACGCCCCGAAGAACACACCATGGAGGCAGTCCGGTGAGCAAAACACGCGTCGTCGTCGTCGACGATTCCGCCCTCGTGCGCGGCCTGCTGGCCGAGATCATCAACCGCCAGCCCGACATGACCTGTGTCGGCGCCGCCGCCGACCCGCTGGTGGCACGCGAGATGATCCGCAACCTGAACCCCGACGTCATCACGCTCGACGTCGAGATGCCGCGCATGGACGGCATCGACTTCCTCTCGCGCCTGATGCGCCTGCGTCCGATGCCGGTGGTGATGGTCTCCACCCTCACCGAACGCGGTGCCGAGGTCACGCTGCGCGCGCTGGAACTGGGCGCGGTGGACTTCGTGGCCAAGCCCAAGATCGGCGTCGCCGACGGCCTGCGCCAGCTGGGGCAGGAGATCACCGAGAAGATCCGCATCGCCACCGGCGCCCATGTGCGCCGGCTGGCGACGCCGGCCGTCGCCGCCCCCGGCGCCGCCGCCACCGCCGGGCCGGGCAGGCCCGCGCCGGTGACTTCGCTGGGCCGGCTGTCGACCGAGAAGATCGTCTTCATCGGCGCTTCCACCGGCGGCACCGAGGCCACGCGCGAAGTGCTGGTGCAGCTGCCGCCGGACGCACCGGCGGTGATGATCACGCAACACATGCCGCCCGGCTTCACCAAGAGCTACGCGGCGCGCCTGGACGGGTTGTGCCGCATCCGCGTGGCCGAAGCCAGCGACGGCGAACGCGTGCTGCCCGGGCACGCCTACATCGCCCCCGGCGGCATGCACCTTTCGGTGGAACGCTCGGGCGCCAACTACATCGCCCGCGTGCGCGACGGCGAACCGGTGAACCGCCACAAGCCCAGCGTGGAAGTGCTGTTCGAGAGTGCCGCCCGCATCGTGGGGCCGAACGCGCTGGGCGTGATGCTCACCGGCATGGGCGCGGACGGCGCACGTGCCATGAAGGCGATGCGCGACGCCGGCAGCTGGAACGTCTGCCAGGACGAGGCCAGCTGCGTGGTCTTCGGCATGCCGCGCGAGGCCATCGCCCACGGCGCCGCGCACGAGGTGCTGCCGCTGACGCGGATCGCCCCGGCGCTGATCGAGCGCCTGCGCAGCACGGCCGGACTCAACACCACGCGCGTCTGAGCGGTCGCCGCACGGCGGCCGTCACCAGCACGCACGTTCCAGATGCTGGAGGTCGCGCCGGGCGCGCATCTCCTCCGGTGCACCGATGTCGCGCAGCGTGGCGTCGCCCAGGCCTTCCAGCGACCGCCAGAGCGCCCTTTCGGCGGCGCGCGCATCGCGTGCCGCGCGGGCCATCTGCCAGCGGTCCAGCAGTTGCCGCCACCAGGGGCGGTGCAGAACGATCACGGCGGGGCGGCGGGCGGCGGTGCTGCTCATGGCGGCTCCTTGCGGCAGGTTCTTCGGTGCTGAGAAGCTTATGCGCACACAAGACCGCTTCAAAATGGTCAATTCTGGATTTTCTGTTCAGCTATGCTTTACAGCATGGCCCGATTGCCGTTCCAGACCTTGCCAGCCTTCCGTGCCGTGGCGCGCGGCGAGAACCTGCGCGCCGCCGCCGACGAACTGCACCTGACGCCCAGCGCCATCAGCCAGCAGATCCGCCTGCTGGAGGAGCAGATCGGCTTTCCGCTGTTCGACCGCCGCGGCCGCCGCGTGGTGCTGAACGCTGCCGGCGAAGCGCTGCAGCGCGCCGTGGAGCCGGCGCTGGACCGGCTGGAAGAAGGCCTGCGGGCCGCCGCCGCGCTGGCCGCCGGCACCACCCAGCGCGTGCGCGTGACGCTGCTGCCTTCGTTCGCGCAGCGCTGGTTCCTGCCGCGCATGGCGCGCTGGCGCGAGCGCCATCCCGAGGTCGCGCTCGAGCTGGAAGCCTCGCAGCACCTGGTGGACCTGCAGCGCGAAGGCTTTCATGCCGCGCTGCGCCAGGGCGGCGGTCAGTGGCGCGGGCTGGCGGCCGAGCGACTGGTCGATTCGCCGCTCATCGCGCTGGGCAACCCGGCCGCGGCGCGCCGGCTGACCGGACGCGGCGTGGAAGCACTGGCCGGCGAACCGCTGCTGGGCGCACCGAAGCTGTGGGAACGCTTCTTCGGCCAGGCAGGCTGCCGCGTGCCGGTGAACCCCGTGGCCAGCTTCAACGACGCCGGGCTGATGCTGCAGGCCGCCGAACAGGGCATCGGCATCACGCTCGCGCGCGAAGTGCTGGCGGCCGACGCGCTGCGCGAAGGCCGCCTGCTGCGTCTGGCGCCGCAGGCGCTGCCCGACGATTCGGTCTACACCTACTGGCTGGTCTACCCGCCGGAGCTGGCCGACTGGCCGCCGCTGGACGCCTTGCGCCGCTGGCTGCGCGAAGAGCTGGAACAGTCGTTGCAAGGCCTTCCCGGCGCGGCCGGTTAGCATCGCGCCCGCTCATCGAAAGGGAACATGGACGCCATTGCAAATGCCGTCGCCGGTTTCGGCGTCGGCATCATCGTCGGCATCACCGGCGTGGGCGGCGGCGCGCTGATGACGCCCATCCTGGTGCTGCTGTTCGGCATGGCGCCGGCCACCGCGGTGGGCACCGACCTCTGGTTCGCTGCCCTCACCAAGCTGGTGGGCGGCGCCGCGCACCACCGCCAGGGGCGCGTGGACTGGGGCGTGTTCCGCCTGCTGTGCAGCGGCAGCCTGCCGGCGGCCGTCGTCACGCTGGCCTGGTTGCACTGGAGCCAGGCCGCCAAGCTTCAAAGCCAGCTGCTGCTCACGGCCCTGGGGGTCGTGCTGCTGCTCACCGCGCTGGCCATGGTGTTCAAGAAGCGCGTGCACGCGCTGGGCGAGAAGCTGCGCACCCGCGCGCCGGTGGACTTCAAGCGCCTGCAGCCCGCACTCACCGTGGTGGCGGGCGCGATCCTGGGCGTGCTGGTCACGCTCACCAGCATCGGCGCCGGCGCGCTGGGCACCGTGATGCTGGTCTACCTGTACCCGTTCCGCATGACGCCGGCGCGGCTGGTGGCCACCGACATCGTGCATGCCATCCCGCTCACCGTGGTGGCGGGCACGGGTCACCTGCTGATGGGCAACGTGAACCTGGCGCTGCTGGGCCAGTTGCTGCTGGGTTCGATTCCCGGCATCCTGATCGGCTCCACGCTGGCCGGCAAGATGCCCGAAACCGGGCTGCGCTGGGCGATCGCGGTGGTGCTCTCGCTCGTCGCGCTGAAGCTCATCCTGTGATGAAGAGCTGCTGCAAGCGGCTCAGGAAGTCATAGCCCTTCGCGCTGGGCTTCACGCGCGGGCCTTCCTGCAGCAGCCAGCCGCGCCCGAGCGCGGTGGCGAGCCCGGGCTCCAGCGCCTGCAGTCCCTGGCCGGTGCGTTCGGTGAACAATGCCAGCTCGAAGCCTTCGGCCAGGCGCAGCGCGTTGAGCATGAACTCGAACGGCAGGTCGGCGGCGGCCACGAGGTTCTCGTTCGACACCGCCTGCCCGGCCAGCGCCTTCTCCATGTAGGCCGCCGGTTCACGCCAGCGCACCTGGCGCAGCACGCGATCGGGGAACGACAGCTTGCCGTGCGCGCCGGCGCCCAGCCCCAGGTAGTCGCCGAAGTGCCAGTAGTTCAGGTTGTGTGCGCAGCGGTGGCCGGCGCGCGCGAAGGCCGAGACCTCGTAGCGCGCAAGCCCGGCAGCAGCGGTGCGGTCGACGATGAGGTCCAGCATCTCGCTGGCCAGGTCGTCGTCGGGCAGCGGCGGCGGGTCGTTCGCGAAGCGCGTGTTGGGTTCGATCGTCAGGTGGTAGATCGACAGGTGCGGCGGCTTGAATCCGAGCGCGGTGTCCAGGTCGCGCGCCAGCGCCGCCATGTCCTGCCCCGGCAGCGCGTACATCAGGTCGAGGTTGAAGGTGTCGAAGGCCGAAGCCGCCTCTTCCAGCGCCGCGCGCGCCTGCGCACCGCCATGCACGCGGCCGATGCGCTGCAGCGCCGCGTCGTCGAAGCTCTGCACGCCCACCGACAGCCGCGTGACGCCGGCGGCGCGGAAGGCGCGGAAGCGCTCGCGTTCGAAGGTGCCGGGGTTCGCCTCCAGCGTGATCTCGCAGCCCGCTTCCAGCGGCAGGCGGGCGCGGATGGCCGCCAGCAGGCGGTCCACCGAATCGGGCGAGAACAGGCTGGGCGTGCCGCCGCCGATGAACACGCTCAGCACGCGCCGGCCCCACACCTGGGGCAGCGCCGCTTCGAGGTCGGCGACGAGGGCGTCGACGTATCGCGACTCGGGCAGCTCGCCCGAGCGTTCGTGCGAATTGAAGTCGCAGTACGGGCACTTGCGCAGGCACCAGGGCAGGTGCACGTACAGCGCCAGCGGCGGCAGCGCCGCCAGCGCCACGCCGCCCGGCTTCACGAAGCGCAGCGGGGCTTCAGCCAAGGTGCCAGTTCGTGCGCAGCAGGTCCCGCATCTGCGCCGCGGCGCGCGCGCGGTGGCTTTGCGCGTTCTTCACCGTCGCGTCCAGCCGTGCCACCGGGGCGCCGAGCTCGGGCACGAACATCAGCGGGTCGTAGCCGAAGCCGCCCTCGCCCTGCGGCGATTCCAGCACCAGGCCGGTCCAGCGGCCGAAGGCGATGAGCGGCTCGGGATCTTCGGCATGGCGCAGCGCCACCAGCGTGCTGACGAAGGCGCAGCGGCGGTCGGCCACGCCCTGCAGGCGCTGCAACAGCAGCGTGTTGTTGGCGGCGTCCTGGGCGCGGCGGCGGGCTTCGCGGTCGCCTTCGGCGGCCGGCGCCGGCGCATACACCGCCGACTGCACGCCGGGCGCGCCGCCCAGCGCGTCGACGCACAGGCCGGAATCGTCGGCGATCGCCGCGCCGCCCGCGGCCCGCGCCGCATGGCGCGCCTTCGCGAGCGCGTTCTCGACGAAAGTGACGTGCGGTTCCTCGGCTTCGGCGATGCCCAGCTCGCCCTGCGGCACGAGCTCGATGGGCAGCGCGCCGAACAGCGCGCGCAGCTCGATCAGCTTCTTCGCGTTGTTCGAAGCCAGGACCAGCCTCATGCCTTCGCCAGCGCGGCGCGTTGCAGCGCCACCAGTTCGCCAACGCCCTTGGCGGCCAGCGCCAGCAGCCGGTCCATCTGGGCCCGCGTGAAGGGTGCGCCTTCAGCCGTGCCCTGCACTTCGACGAAGCCGCCGGCAGCCGTCATCACCACGTTCATGTCGGTGTCGCAGGCCGAATCCTCGACGTATTCCAGGTCCAGCAGCGGCGTGGCCTCGACGATGCCCACCGAGATGGCGGCCACGAAGTCGAGGATCGGGCTGGCCGTGATGCGGCCCTGCCCCAGCAGCCAGCCCACGGCGTCGTGCGCGGCGACGAAGGCTCCGGTGATGGCCGCGGTGCGGGTGCCGCCGTCGGCCTGGATGACGTCGCAGTCGAGCGCGATCGTGCGTTCACCCAAGGCGGAGAGGTCGAACACGCTGCGCAGCGAACGGCCGATGAGGCGCTGGATCTCCTGCGTGCGCCCGCTCTGCTTGCCGCGCGCCGCCTCGCGGTCGCTGCGGGTGTGGGTGCTGCGCGGCAGCATGCCGTATTCGGCCGTCACCCAGCCTTCGCCGCTGTTGCGCTTGTGCGGCGGCACCTTCTCCTCGACCGAGGCGGTGCACAGGACCTTGGTGTCGCCGAAGCAGACGAGGACCGAGCCCTCGGCGTGGCGGGTGTAGTGGCGCTCGATGGAGACCGGGCGCAGCGCATCGGCCGCGCGGCCGGCGGATCTTTGATAGTTCATGAAGGCGATGCTAGCGCCGCTTCTGCGAAGAGCGCTGGATCGCCTCGTTGATTTCCTTGATCGAGCGTTCGATCTCGGCGTCGTCCAGCTCGTCGGGCGTCTCGCCGATCATGCTGGCCTGGATGGTGGAGGCGAAGACCTCCTCGCCCAGCGAGAGGGTGGAGACGCCGCTGCCGCTGTCGGCTTCCTCGGCCGATTCCCACTCGACCGCGAGCACGGTGACGTTGTCGCTCTTCGCGCCGGCGTGGCGCAGCGCCAGTTCTACCAGTTCGGGCACGGCGTCGCTGATGGGGTTGCGCGAGAGCTGGTCGACGATCTGGGCATCGGTGACGCTGCCCCACAGGCCGTCGGAGCACAGCATGACGCGGTCGCCGGCCTGCATGAGCAGGGGGCCGGCGGTGTCGACCACCGGCTTGCCCGGGCTGCCCAGGCAGGTGAACAGCACGTTGCGGTTGAAGCGCTCGCCGATGGGCACCACCTGCGACAGCGTCTCCTGCAATTCGCTGTAGGAATGGTCGCGGGTGCGGGCGATGAGCTTGTCGCCGCGCACCAGGTAAAGGCGCGAATCGCCGCAGTGCGCCCAGTAGGCGCCGTTGCCCTGCAGCACGCAGGCGACCACGGTGGTCCGCGGGGTGTCCATCAGCGAACGCTCGGTCGCGTAGCGCAGCAGTTGGTGGTGGCCGGCGATGACGGCGTCGTGCAGGAAGCGCAGCGGGTCCTTCAGCGAAGGCTTGGCCTCGCGCTGGAAGAGCGCGGCCAGCGTCTGCAGCGCCATCTGGCTGGCGACTTCGCCTTCGGGGTGGCCGCCCATGCCGTCGGCCAGGGCGAACAGGCCCGAGTCCCGCGTGTAGCAGTAGCCCATGCGGTCTTCGTTCTTCTCGCGGCCCCCCTTGCGGCTGACCTGGTAGACGGAGAACCTCATGGTCACCTCAGGCCTTGGCCCCGGTCTTCAGCGTTTCCAGCTGCAGCTTCAGGCGTTCGCTGAAGCTGAGCTTGGTATAGCGGCGCTCGGTCTCGCGCGAGAGCTCCTTCTGCAGCGCGAACACGCTCTGCGGCCGCGACAGCGGGTCGAGCGACATGCACCACTCGGTGACCTCGATCAGGTTGTCCGAGTAGATGTTGCGCAGGCGCGAGAGCGACAGCGCCAGGCGGTCCTTTTCCAGCCGCTGCGGCGCGTCGTTCGGCGGGTAGCCCTGCATGCAGGCGTAGATGCAGGCGCCGATGGCGTAGATGTCGGTCCAGGGGCCCAGCGTGCCGTCGCGGCGGTACATCTCGGGGGCGGCGAAGCCCGGCGTGTACATCGGGCGGATGAAGTTGCCTTCCTTGCTCAGCACTTCGCGCGCGGCGCCGAAGTCCAGCAGCACGGCCTTGTTCTCGTTGGTGATGAAGATGTTCGCCGGCTTGATGTCCAGGTGCAGCATCTTGTGCTGGTGCACGATGCGCAAGCCGCGAAGGATCTCGTCGAACAGGCTGCGGATGGTGGACTCGCGGAACACCTTGTCGCGCTTCAGGTCGCGCGCGGTGACGATGAAGTCCTGCAGGGTGTCGCCCTGCAGGTAGTTCATCACCATGTAGACGGTCTCGTTCTCGCGGAAGAAGTTGAGAACGGACACCACGCTCGGGTGGCTGATCTGCGCCAGCGAGCGCCCTTCCTCGAAGAAGCTCTTCAGGCCCAGCCGGTACAGCGGCTGCTTGTCGGGCTTGACGCGCGGGTTCAGCTCACCGGGCGAACGCTCGGCCAGCGAAGAAGGCAGGTATTCCTTGATCGCGACGAGCTGCTGGTTCTCGCCTTCGGCGAGGTAGACGACACCGAAGCCGCCGGCCGCGAGCTTCTTGACGATCGAGTAGCCGCCCACCACGGTCCCCGACGGCAACGGGGCTGGCTTGGGCTTTGACATAATCGTTCGTGCGTGTCCAGGGCAAAGAGGCGATGGCAGTTTATAGCATGACAGGTTACGCCACCGCCGCTTCCGGCGGGGCTGCGCGAGAGGGTGAATCGGCGCCATCCGTCACGGTGGAAGCGCGTTCCGTCAACGGCCGATTCCTGGACATCGCGTTCAGGCTGCCAGACGACCTTCGGGGACTGGAGCCCGCCCTGCGCGAACTGCTGGGCGGCGCCTTCCGGCGCGGCAAGATCGAACTTCGCGCCGCCACCCACCGCGAGACCGAGAACGCGTGGCCGATGCCCACGCCCGACCAGATGAACCGCCTGGCACGGCTGGAAGGCACGGTGCAGGGCTGGCTGCCGAACGCGCGCGCATTGTCAGTGGGCGAAGTGCTGGCCCTGTGCCGGACCAGCGCCCCCGCCGAACGCCTGGACGAGAGCGCGCTCGACGCCGCGCGCCGCTGCATCGAAGGGCTGCGCGACGCGCGGGAACGCGAAGGCGCACGCCTGGTGGCCATGCTGCGCGAACGGCTGGCGCGCCTGGGCGAACTGGCCGCCCGTGCCGAGCCGCTGCTGCCCGAGGTGGTGAAGCGCCAGCAGCAGCGCTTTCTCGAGCGCTGGAACGAAGCGGTTCAGAGCGCCAACGCGCCTTCCAGCGTGCCCGCGAGCGCCCTGCAGGAACGTGCACTGGCCGAAGCCGCCAGCTTCGCGATCCGCGTCGACGTCGCCGAGGAACTGTCGCGCCTGCGCTCGCACCTGGCAGAGATCGAACGCCTGCTCGCCGCCGGCGGCGAGATCGGCAAGCGACTGGACTTCCTGATCCAGGAGCTGCAGCGCGAGGCCAACACGCTGGGCTCGAAGTCGCCGGCCATCGAGCTGACCAACATCTCGGTGGAGATGAAGGTCGCCATCGAACAGATGCGCGAGCAGGTGCAGAACATCGAGTAGCGGCGGCGCGATGCGCCTCCGCCCCGGGCGCCGCTGCGCTCAGCCGGCCGGCTTGACCATCTTGCCGGCCACCCTCTCGGACAACCAGCCGAAGAGCGCGCCGACGACGATCGATCCGATCGTCGGCACGATCGCGGCCATCGGCGCCAGCGGCTTGAGCAGGATGAGGCCGGCCACGCTGGCGAAGCCGTACACCGCCGCCGGGATGGTCGACAGGATGCCCACGTGCGCGGCCAGCACGATGACGGCCGCCCCGATGCCCACCGCGACCGGGGCCGCGAGCGCACCCAGTCCACCCAGTTGGCCGGCCAGCATCACCGAGGCCATGCCCACCACCGCACCCCAGCTCATGCAGATGGCGGTCTTCTGCAGTCCTTCCATCTTGCCGCCGGAATGGAAGAAGCAGGCCCAGGCCACGAAGGCCTGCCAGATCTGCATGTTCAGTGCTGCCAGCGGGCCCAGGAACAGCCAGGTGGCGACGACGGCGAGCACGCCGATCGAGACGGCCAATGCAAACAACAGGGTCATGTCGTGTCTCCTCATTCTTCGATCGCTTGAAGCACGCGGACCGGAAAGGGCCCGCGCGAAGAGCGAGGCAACGCTGCAGGAACTGCACGCAACGCGCATCGCGGCCGCCCGGTACTGCACCGGACTGCTGGACTGCACATACCGCACGACCGCGCTCCCTACTGCAAGCGCCGGGCCGCCCGGGCGGAGCGCGGAAAGCGCGCAATCCGCAGCGGCCGCTTGCGGGTATTCGATCAGGTGCGGCGCAGCATTCACAGGAAACGCAGTGCTCCGGCGCGACGCAGTGGCACACATCGTTTCACTCTGTCGCGCCCGTTCTCACACTTCGTGCCTGCGCAGCCCTTCACGGGCGGTGCCTGCGCGGCTGCCTACAATTCCGGCCGATGGACACCCCCGGCAACCTGTTCGTCGTCGCAGCGCCCAGCGGTGCGGGCAAGTCCAGCCTGGTGAAGGCACTGCTGGAACTGGACTCGCACCTGGCGGTGTCGGTCTCGCACACGACGCGCGCGCCGCGCGGCCAGGAACAGCACGGGCGCGAGTACTGGTTCATCGACGAACCCGCCTTCCGCGCCATGATCGACGGCGGCGAGTTCTTCGAATGGGCGCAGGTGCATGGCAACCTGTACGGCACCAGCCGCAAGGCGATCGAGGAGCGCCTGATGCGCGGCGAGGACGTCGTGCTCGAGATCGACTGGCAGGGCGCGCTGCAGATCAAGAAGCTGTTCGCGCACGCGGTGCTGATCTTCATCCTGCCGCCCAGCTGGGACGAGCTCCAGCAGCGCCTGCAGCGGCGCGGCGAGGACGGCCCGGAGACCATCGCCCGCCGCATGGCGAACGCGCGTGAAGAGGTGGCGCAGGCCCGGCACTTCGATTTTGTTATCATCAACAGCTTGTTCGAGACGGCGCTGTTCGACCTGAAGACCGTCGTCCACTCGCAGCGGCTGAAGTACGCCGCCCAGATGCGCAACAAGTCGCACGTGTTCGCCGCGCTCAACCTGATCTGAGAGAGAACCTCCTCATGGCCCGCATCACCGTCGAAGACTGCCTGAACAAGGTGCCGAACCGCTTCCAGCTGGTGCTGGCCGCGACCTACCGCGCCCGCATGCTGAGCCAGGGCCACGCGCCCAAGATCGAGACCAAGAACAAGCCCGGCGTCACCGCGCTGCGCGAGATCGCCGCCGGCGAGATCGGCCTCGAGATGCTGCGCAAGGTGCCGATCTAGTCGCTGCCAGCTCCCCTCGACGGGCGCCCTCGGGCGCCCGTTGCCATTCAGGCGGTCCGATTCGGGCGATCGGCTAGATTACGCCCATGGGGATCCGCTCGCTCGCCGCCGAACTGCTGCCCGCCGCGCTGCAGGGACGGACCCGCGCCGCCGTCGAGCCCCAGTCCACGCTGGCGGAGGCCTCCTCCTTCGCCACCCTGCTGGAGAAACTGGCCTACCTGTCCAAGGCCGACCTGAAGCAGGTGCGCGAGGCCTTCAAGTTCGCCGACGAGGCGCACCTGGGCCAGTACCGCGCCAGCGGCCTGCCCTACATCACGCACCCGATCGCGGTGGCCGGCCTGGTGGCCGACTGGAAGCTCGACGCGCAGGCCGTGATGGCCGCGCTGCTGCACGACACGATCGAGGACCAAGGCGTCACCAAGCCGCAGCTGATCGAGAAGTTCGGCGCCCCCACCGCCGACCTGGTGGACGGCCTCACCAAGCTGGACAAGCTGCAGTTCAACACGCGCGAGGAAAGCCAGGCCGAGAGCTTCCGCAAGATGTTGCTGGCGATGGCGCGCGACGTGCGCGTCATCCTGGTCAAGCTGGCCGACCGGCTGCACAACATGCGCACGATGTCGGCGATGGTGCCCGAGAAGCGCCAGCGCATCGCACGCGAGACGCTGGACATCTACGCCCCCATCGCGCACCGGCTGGGCCTGAACCAGACCTATCGCGAACTGCAGGAGCTGAGCTTCGAACACCTGCACCCCTGGCGCCACGGCGCGCTGACCAAGGCGGTGACGCGCGCGCGCGGCACGCGGCGCGACATCGTCGAACGCATCCGCAAGGACGTGGAGCGCGCCTTCGCCGCGCAGAAGCTGAAGGTGCAGGTCTCGGGCCGCGAGAAGACGGTCTACTCCATCTACCGCAAGATGCGCGAGAAGCATGCCGGCTTCGCGCAGGTGAACGACATCTTCGGCTTCCGCATCGTCACCGCCACGCTGCCGGAGTGCTACCTCGCCATCGGCGTGCTGCACCAGCTGTACAAGCCGGTGCCAGGCCGCTTCAAGGACTACATCGCGATCCCCAAGGCCAACGGCTACCAGAGCCTGCACACCACGCTGGTCAGCCCGCTGGGCACGGCGGTGGAATTCCAGGTCCGCACCGACGAGATGAACGCGGTGGCCGAGAAGGGCATCGCCGCGCACTGGCTCTACAAGAGCGGCGGCGCCGCGGCGGCGGCCGAGGCGCAGCGCCTGGGCTCGATGTGGCTGCAGAGCCTGCTGGACATCCAGGACGAGACGCGCGACGCCGCCGAGTTCCTGGAACACGTGAAGATCGATCTCTACCCCGACGCGGTCTACGTCTTCACGCCCAAGAGCAAGATCCTCGCGCTGCCACGCGGCGCCACGCCGGTGGACTTCGGCTACGCGATCCACTCCGACGTTGGCGACCACATGGTGGCGGCCAAGATCAACGGCGAGCCGGTCGCGTTGCGCACCGAACTGCGATCGGGCGACGTGGTGGAAGTCATCACCGCCCCCGGCGCGCGGCCCAGCCCGGGCTGGCTGAACATGGTGCGCACCGGCCGTGCGCGCTCGAAGATCCGCCACTACCTGAAGAACATGGAGGCCGAGGAGTCGCGCGCGCTGGGCGAGAAGCTGCTGCAGCAGGCGCTGCGCGCCGAAGGCCTGCAGATGCCCTCATCGGACCCGGCGGACGCCGAATCGGCCGCCATCTGGCAGCAGCTCACCCGCTGGAGCGGCAACCGCCACCGGGTCGAGCTGATGGTCGACATCGGGCTGGGCCGCAAGATCGCCACCATCGTGGCCAAGCGGCTGGCGCAGCTGCTGGTGGAACACGGCAGCCACCCGGACGCGGTGACGCTCACGCTGGGCCGCTACGCCAGCGACGACGCCGCGCCTTCGCAGGGCATCGTCTTCGTCGACGGCAGCGAAGGCGCTTCGGTGCAGATGGCACCCTGCTGCCGGCCCATCCCCGGCGACCAGATCGTCGGCTACCTGGGCCGCGGCGAAGGGCTGGTGGTGCATACCGCCGAATGCCAGACCGGCAAGCGACTGAAGGAACGCGACAGCGAACGCTGGATGCACGTCGAATGGGCCGAGGAGACCGAACGCACCTTCGAGACCAGCATCGTCGCGCTGGTGAAGAACGCCAAGGGCGCCCTGGCCCAGGTGGCGGCCGCGGTGGCGGCGGCCGAAGCCGACATCACGCACCTGGACATGGGGCAGGAACCGGCGGCCGACAGCACCGAGCTGCGCCTGCTCATCAGCGTGCGCGACCGCGTGCACCTGGCCGACGTGCTGCGCACCCTGCGCCACACGCAGGTGGTGCAGCGCGTCTGGCGCTTCAAGCCCGGCCAGGAAGCCCGCGCAGCGTTGTGACGGCCCCCGGCCGCCGGGCGGCCGCCCCCGAGGGGAAGGCGCTGCGGATCACGGGTGCACCGCGTCAGCCGCCGGGCGCGGGGTAGCGCACTGCCAGCACCTCCAGCGTGTCGGTGCCGCCGGGGGTGACCACCTTCACCTCGTCGCCTTCGCGCGCCTTCAGCAGTGCCCGCGCGATGGGGGCGATCCAGCTCACCTCGCCCTGCAGGTTGTCGGCCTCGTCGATGCCCTTGATGGTGATGGTGCGTTCCTCGCCCTTCGCGTTCGCGTAGGTCACGGTGGCGCCGAAGAAGACCTGGTCGTTGCCGTGGTGCTGCGAGGGGTCGGCCACCTCGGCGATGTCCAGCCGCTTGGTGAGGAAGCGGATGCGGCGGTCGATCTCGCGCAGGCGCTTCTTGCCGTAGAGGTAGTCGCCGTTCTCGCTGCGGTCGCCGTTCTTGGCGGCCCAGGAGACGGTCTCCACCACCTTCGGGCGCTCGACGTCGAGCAGCGTCATCAGTTCCTCGCGCAGGCGGCGGTAACCCAGCGGGGTGATGTAGTTGCGCGTGCCCGGCGGCAGCGGCGGCGTGCCGGCGGCGCCTTCGTCGTCGTCGTCGCCTTCGGCTTCCTTCGTGAAGGCCTTGCTCATCAGCGCACGGTGTCGAACTGCAGCAGCGCGGCCCCGTAGTCTTCCTCGCAGGCACCACTGGCCGGGCAGATGGTGCGGCCCAGCAGCACCGGCTGCGGGCCGGCGTGGCGGGCCATCAGCCCGGCCGAGGCCGGACCGGTGGCGAACTGGCGCATGATGCCCAGCGCCTTGGGCTCGAGCGCGCTGAAGTCGCGCTGGCGCGTGCTCACCACCGCCAGCAGCTTGACCGGGCCCGGCGGGTCGGAGGCGTCAAGCTCGACGCCGTCGCCGGAAGGGAAGCGGTAGCGCTGGCCCTTCCTCAGCCGCACCGCGCCGCTGGTGCTGTTGGGCACCACCAGCACCAGTTCGCCGTCGGCGGTGGCGGCGAAGACGTAGAGGAAGCCGTCACGCTCGGGCTGCAGCGTGAAGCGGAAGATGTCGCGCCCGATGCGCAGCGAAGTCTTCTCCGCCGCCGCCTGGACGCCGAAGCCCGCGGCCTGGCCCTGCAGCACGCGCTGGAACTCCTGCGCCGGGTCCAGCGTGGCGGCCGGCGGCGGCGGCACCGGCGCGGCAGCAGGTGTGGCCACAGGTGCCGGTGCCGGCGCCTCGGCCACCGGCGGCGGCGCGGGTGCCTGCACCACCGGCGGCGGTGGCGCGGTCCGCGGGGCCGGGGTCAGCGCCTTGTAGGCCCCGAATCCGACCCCGGCGAGCACGACGACACCGACGGCAGCGTACAAGCCGGTGCGGCTGCCACCGGCCTGCGCAGCCACCGGCGCCGGGGCAGGAGCCGCCGGCGGCGGCACCGGCGCCGCACGTGACGGTGCCACCGGTGCCGCCCTCGCGGCTGGCGGGGGCGCCATCGTGCTGAACGGCGCCATCGTCGGTGCCGGCGCCGCAGGCGGAGGCGGCCGCGGCGGCACCGCCCCCGGCGCCAGCGGGCGCGTCGTGTAGGGCTCGGCGTTGCTCACCGGGCCCAGGCCCATCTCCTCGCGGAACTGCTCGATGGTCTGCGTGCGCTCTTCCGGCCGCACCGCGAGCGCACGGTCCACCGCGGCCAGGAAGCCCGGGCTGTAGCGGCCGACGGCCACCTGCGCCAGCGGCACGTAGGTGTCGTTGAGCAGCCGCCCCACCGATGGCGGCGGCGTGCGGCCGGTGATGGCGAAGTGCACCACCGCCGCCAGCGCGTAGACGTCGGTCCAGGCGCCCTGCTTCATGCCCGGGATTTCGGCGTACTGCTCCACCGGCGCGTAGCCGGGCTTCAGGATCACCGTCAGCGCCTGCGTCATGTCGCCGATGACGCGGCGCGCGGCGCCGAAGTCCAGCACCAGCCAGCGACTGTTGGCCGACAGCTGCATGATGTTGTCGGGCGCGATGTCGCGGTGGTAGCACTGCTCGCGGTGGATCACGGCCAGCGCCTCGGTCACCGGCGCCAGCACCGACATCAGCCAGGCCTCGTCGGGTGGCGCGTCCATCGCGCGCAGACAGTCCTTCAGCGTCACGCCTTCCAGGAAAGGCATCACCATGTAGGCGGTGCCGTTGGCTTCCCAGAAGCGGTAGACCTTCACCAGCGAAGGGTGGTCGAAGCTGGCCAGCAGGCGCGCTTCGTTGATGAAGCTCTTCAGGCCGGCCTGGAAGGTCTCGCGGTGGCGTTCCGACTTCACCGAGA
Source organism: Rubrivivax sp. (assembly GCA_044224175.1). GTDB lineage: Bacteria > Pseudomonadota > Gammaproteobacteria > Burkholderiales > Burkholderiaceae_C > Rubrivivax. Next base: position 199,893 of record JBGAKY010000001.1, read on the forward strand.
CGTGGCTGGCCGTGGTGCGGGCCGCCAGCGACGAAGGCATGTACTCCTTGAGCGCCACGCGCCGCTGCAGCGAATGGTCGTAGGCCTCGTAGACGATGCCGAAGCCGCCTTCGCCGACGAAGGCGGTGATCTCGAACTCGCCCAGCGAAGTGCCGACCGGCAGCGCGTTGGCGGCGTCGTGGTCGGGCGCGGCGGGCGGCGCGCCGCCGCCGCCGCGCAGTGTGGGCGGGATGGCGGTCATCGTCTTCGGCAACGGTGGCCCGGCGGGCATGCCGGTCGGGCGGATCACCGTGCGGTCGTCGTCGTCGGCGCTCATCGCGGGTCAGATTGTCGCCGCAAGCAGCGCCCCCATCGCCGCCGCCGCGGGCAGCCCGCGCGAAACCAGCAGTTGGCGCCTGGCCTGTTCCGGGCTCGCGTACCACCAGGCCAGACCGGTGGAACGGGCGCGCCAGAGCGCCTGCGCCTCGGCACCGATGGCCGCCGCGGCGTCCGCCCCTTCGGCGAGCGCCACCGGCTGCAGCGCCCCGGGCGCGGCGGGCGGTGCCGCCGGCGGCACCGCACCCGCCAGCGCCGGCCGTGCCATGCGGGCCAGTTCGTCTTCCAGCCGGTCGACGTTCCAGTCGTCGTGCAGGGCGTCCAGCGCCAGTTCGTCCAGCCGGCCCAGCCAGTGCCAGAGCGCGCTCATCTGCTGGGTGTTGGCCGGCGCCTCGCCCAGCGGCAACGCAATCGTGAAGGGGAAGTAGCGTCCCACGCGGTCGACCGAAGGCATCAGCACCCCGGCCCATCCCTGGCGGGCACATTCGCCGGGCAGCACGCCGGGCATGAGCAGAAAGCGCCAGCTCGGGCTGGCGAGGTAGGCGTCCAGCCAGCCCGCGGGGTTGGCTTCGCGCAGCGCAAGAAGGCCGGCGGCGAGCCAGCCGTCCCAGGCTTCGATGAAGCCGGCGTCGAGCCGGCGCGACGCGAAGTCACCCAGCGAAGGCAGCTTGCCGTGCCAGCCGGGCGCTTCGTTCGGGTTCACAGCGCGGTCGGGCAACGGAACTGCTTGATCTCGCGCATCTGGAACGGGTTGAACACGCTCGCGGCGATGACGTCCAGCCGCACGCGCTTGCCGTCCAGGTTCATCACGATGTTGAAGCGCTCGGGCACCGCCGAAGGCTGCACCTCGAAGCGGTCGAACAGGCGGAACAGCGCCCAGGGGCCGTCGAAGATGACCAGCGGCCCGCGGTCGCCCAGCCCGGTGGACAACTTCACCTGCGTGGCCACGCGCTGCGCCGGCCAGGTGACGGTGATGGAAGGCCCGCCGGTGGTGAGCTTCTGCACCTGGCCGTCGACGTCGAGCACCAGTTCCTTCAGGCTGGGTTCCAGCTCGGTGAGCTTGATCTCGATCTTCATCGAAGGCGACTTGCCGCCATTGCGGAAGAAGACGTCCTTGATGCGCGCGGCGCGCTGGAAGTCGGCCAGCGCGGCCGGCGTGGAAGGCCTGCTGCCGTCGGCCAGCGGCTTGTAGGTCCAGGTGGCGCCGCTGATGTCCACCAGCGGGGCCAGCTTGCGCTGGAAGTAGTCGTCCATCAGCCCGCCGGCGCCGAACAGCTGGCCGAAGTCTTCCGGCAGCACGTCGGCCTTCGAACCACTGGCGAACGGGTAGCGGCCGGTGATGGCACGCTGGCAGAAATCGGTGATCGGCTTCAGCTCGGCGTTGGCGTCCTTGCGGTCGGCGAGCACGCCTTCGTTGAGCGTGGCGTCGGCCAGCGTGCCCAGCACCGCCGCCGCCGGGGCCGGCAGCAGCCCGGCGGCGGCCTTGGCGGCGCCGCCGGCAGCACCGCCCTTGGGCGGCGGCGCCCGGGTCTTCTTGGCCTGGTCGATGGCCACCAGCTGGCCGTGCAGTTCCTTCAGCGCGCGCAGCGTCTCGTCGATCGGTGCCGGCGTTCCCGTCACCAGGCGGTGGATGTTCGCGAAGTGGTCGTCCACCATGCGCTCGATCGGGTCGCCGGCGGGGGCACCGCCGGTGACGGCGGTGAGCTGTTCCTTGCCCGCCTGCTTGAGCTTGTCGATCGCGCCGGGCGCGGCCGGCGGCGGCACCAGCCGCGTCTGTTCGGTCACGCCGCGCAGGAAGGCGGCAAGCGGCGAATCGACGTCGGACAGGATGCGCGCCACCGCGATGCTGCGCTCCATGCTGTCCAGCCGCACCGGCTTCACGTCGGCCAGGAAGGTGTCCCAGACCTTGATGAACTCCTCGAAGTAGAGGCGCTTGACCTTGTCGATCTGCGGACCGCCGGTGGCGATGTCCTTCAGCCGCGCCGGATCGCTCTTCAGCCCCAGCACCCAGGTTTCCTCGCGCCCCAGCTGCAGCGCGGCCTTCTGGATCGCCGGCTTGACGAACTTCTCGTAGCCCGCCTTGGTGTACAGCCCCGGCACGCCCTTGGTCATGGGCTCGCCGCTGGCGCGCATGAACACCTGCTGCGCGTTCGGACCGGCGGCCCCGGCGACGGTGAAGTCGGGAATCTCGCCCGGCCTGTAGGAGCGGCGGATGCGGCTCCAGGCGCGGTATTCGAGCGGGAACGCGACCAGCATCTCGCGCACCGCGGCGACCAGGTTGTCGTCGCGCGCCAGGCTCGGCTTGATGGGTCCCTGCGCCAGCAGCGCGTCAAGGTGGGCGTCGAGCTGCGCCCGCTGTTCGGGGGCCATGCGCGCGTACTGGGTGTCCCAGTCGGAAACGATCCAGGCGCGCAGCGTGGCGGCGTCGAACTGCTGCGGGTCGTGCAGCATCACGTAGGTCTTGAGCGCCTCGTAGGCGTCTTCCAGGTTGTCCTTCGAAGCGGCGCGCAGCCGTTCTTCCAGCCGGCGCGCCACGCGCGGGGCCAGCGCCTTCTGCAGCAGCCGCTGGTAGGCCAGCTGCGCGCCGGCGTCCAGCTTGTCGCCCTGGTACAGGCCCAGTTCGTTCAGCAGCGGCGGGTGGGCGATGTCGAAGGCCTCGCGCTTCGCGGCGTCGCGCACCTGCGCCAGCGGCAGCGGCAGCGGGCCGACGTCGGCGGTGGAAGGCGGCGGCAGCGCGGCCACCGCGGCCTGCAGCGGCGGCACCCGTTCGGCCACCTGCGCGGCGTAGTCCAGGTTGCGCGCCCGGCTCACGGCCCAGCCCACCAGCACCGCGGTGGAGAGCACGCCGATGGCCGCCATCGCCGCGATGCGCAGCACGCGCCGGCGCCGTTCGGCCACCGGGTTCACGATGCCCAGGCCGCGTTCGGCGAACACCACTTCCTTCAGCAGACGGTTCAGGAAGAAGCTCTTGCCGCGCCCGCCGGGCATGGCGGCGGCGCGCGGGTCGATGCCGAAGCTGCGGCCGAGCGCGCCCATCACGCGGTCGATCGGGCTGCCTTCCTGGGTGCCGCTGGTGAAGTAGACGCCGCGCACCTGCGGCGCGGTCTCCAGGTTGCCGCCGCCGGAGAAGACCTGGCGCAGGAAGTCGTGCAGCACCAGCCGCAGCGCCGCGAATTCCTGCGGGAACGCGAACATCGCGTTGCGGCGCGCCACGTCGCGCTCGGCTTCCATGCGGTCGACCAGCTGTTCGACGATGCGCTGCTGCAGCCCCTGGTACAGCGGCGCGAAGTCGCGCAGCGGTTCGTCCAGCGGCGTGTCGGGGGCGAAGGTGAAGCCCCAGACCTGGTCGCGCTCTTCCTTGGACAGGGCCTCGAAGCTTTCGTTGAAGCCGCCGATCAGGTCGGCCTTGGTCACCAGCACGTAGACCGGCGCGCGCACGCCCAGCTTGGTCTGCAGTTCCTGCAGCCGGGTGCGCAGCTTGGCCGCATGCTCGGCGCGTTCGGTGGTGCCCTGCTGCAGCATGTCCTGCACGTTCACGGTGAGCAGCACGCCGTTGACCGGCTGGCGCGGTCGCGTCTTCTTCAGCAGCGCGAGGAAGTTGTCCCAGGCCGCGGCGTCCACGTCGCGGTCGCTCTCCTGCGTGGCGTAGCGGCCGGCGGTGTCGATCAGCACCGCGTCCTGCGTGAACCACCAGTCGCAGTTGCGCGTGCCGCCCACGCCCTGCACCGCCGCCTTGCCGGCGTCGCCCAGCAGGAACTGCAGGCCGGCGTTGAGCAGCGCGGTCGTCTTGCCCGAGCCGGGTGCGCCGACGAAGATGTACCAGGGCAGTTCGTACAGGTACTGGCCGCCGCCGAACCAGCTCTTGCCGCGACTGGCCTTCAGGCGCGCCACCGCTTCGGCGAAGCGCCGGGCCAGCACCTGCGCTTCCTTGTCGGCCGCGGTGGGCCCGGCCGCCAGGCCGGCCAGCAGCGCCGCGTTGGTCTTGCGCCGCTGCCAGGCCACCCAGCCCAGCCGGCCCAGCCACAGCGACCACAGCACCGCCAGCACCAGCACGCGCACCAGCACCGAAGCGAAGGGCTCGGCGCCGGCGATGGCCACCAGCGGCCCCACCCACCAGACGATGGCCGAGAGCACGACGAGGGCGATCGTGCCGATGACGACCGGCTGCAGCAGCCACTGGAAGAAACGCTTCATCGGTTGTCGGCCGCGACCGAGAGCGTGATCTCGACGCGGCGGTTCTTCGCGCGGCCTTCGGCGCTGGCGTTGTCGGCCACGGGTTCGGTGTCGGCGCGGCCTTCGGAAGCCAGCCGGTCGGCCTTCACCGTGGCGGCCAGCAGGCTTTTCACCGCGTTGGCGCGCTCCTTCGAGAGGTGCCAGTTGGAAGGGAAGCGCAGCGAACGGATCGGCTGGTTGTCGGTGTGGCCGCTTACCAGCACGTGCCCGGGCACCTGGTTCAGCGCCGCGGCAATGCGCTCGAACAGCGCGCGCGAGCGGCCGTTCACTTCGGCGCTGCCGGGGTCGAACAGGGTGTCGCCGTGCAGCGTGACGACCGAGCTGTTGGCGAGGTCCTTCACCTGCACCAGGCCGGCATCGATGTCGCTCTTGAGCAGCTGCGCCAGCCGCGGCGGCGGCGGTGGCGGCGGCACCGCGGGCGGCGGCGCCGGCGGCGCGACGGCGGCCTTGGCGTCCAGGCCCTGCAGGGCGCTGAAAGTGGCGTCGGTCTGCACGTTCATCGAGAAGCGCAGCACCACGAAGACGATGGTCAGCAGCAGCGCCGCGGCCACGCCCACCACCCACAGCGGAATGCCGTCGACCAGGCCACGCGGCGCCTGCGTCACGCCCTGCCATTGCGACGACAGCTGGCGTTCGGCGCCGCCGCGCTGGCCGCGCAGCATCTGCACCAGCCGTTCGCGCACGCTGTCCAGCTGCGCGCGGCCGTTGTCCAGCACGCGGTAGCGGCCTTCGAAGCCGAGCGACAGCGCGACCCACACCAGTTCGAGCAGGTTGCGGTGCTGGGCCGGGTTCTCGGCCAGCCGGCTGAGCAGCTGGAACACCTTCTCGCCGCCCCAGCCTTCGTTGTGGAACTGCACCAGCAGGCTCTGCGCGCCCCAGGCCCCCGAGCCGCCCCAGGGCGTGCTGGAGGCCGCCTCGTCGAGCAGCGTGCACAGGATGTAGCGTGCCGCGATGACCTGTTCGTTGGGCAGGTTCTGCGCCCGCGCCGAAGCCTCGAAGCGCTTGATCGACTCGGCCAGCGAGAGACGCAGCGCCTGCGGGTTGGGGTGGCGCACCATCGCGCGCAGGCGTGGCGCGGCGGTGAGCAGCGGCGCCGCCGCCTGCACCAGCGGGTTCAGGCTGGCGTAGGCGGGCAGCTCGCCGATGGAAGGGTCCACCGGCGCGGCCGGCGGCGGCGAAGGCGCCCACCCGGTGCCGCCGGCCGCCCCCGGCGCCGCGGCCGGTGCCGCTCCGGCGCGCGGCCCGCGGCCGGCGCTGGGCTTGATGACGGTGCGGTCGCCTTCGAAGGCCGCGAAGGGGTCGGGCTTGCTGTCCTTGTCGGTCATTGACTCAACCCCGGATGGCCCAGAACTCCAGCGCCAGCCCGGGGAAGTCGCCTGCGATGTGCATCGCCAGGCCGCCCGAGCTTTCGAGCTGCTTCCACAGGTCGCTGCCGCGAGTCTCGAGTTCGAAGTAGGTGAAGCCGGCGTGGTACGGAATCTGCCGCGGTGCCACCGGCAGCGCGCGCAGCGCCACGCCTGGCAGCTGCAGCTGCACCAGGTCGCGGATGCGCTCGGCCGGGCCGATCTTCACCTGGGTGGGGAAGCGCGCGCGCAGCGCGTCGCCCGGCATCTGCGCGTTCACCGCAAGCACGAAGTTGGCGCTGCGCAGCAGGCCGACGTCGCCGATGATGGCCACGCGCACGCCCGACTTGCGTTCCTGCAGGTCGATCGGCACCGCCGTCTGCTCCAGCACCATCGACAGCGACTGCCGCAGGTCGGCCATCAGCGGGCGGAAGCAGGCGGCCAGGTCGTCGTGGCGGTATTCGGGGTACTGGATGGGCCGGCGCGGGTCGCGGAAGGTGGACAGCTCGCCGGCCAGCCCCAGGCACAGGTCGTACAGCCGTTCCGGATGCAGCAGCGGCAGCCGCTGCAGGTGGGCGAACAGCGGCTGGAAGCGGTTCACCACCTGCAGCAGCAGGAAGTCCATGATCTCGCCGACGCCGGCGCGGCCCGGCTGCGCCATGCGCGAACCGAGCGCCTCGCCGCGCTGGTGCAGCATGCCGTGCACTTCGCGCAGGTAGCCGTCTAGCACCAGGCTGGCGGGGGCGTGCAGCAGCGGCGGCACGTAGTGCGTGTCCAGCGTGACGCGGCCGTCCGCGCGCCGTTCGACGATGCGCACGGCGCCCAGCGCGGTGTAGCCCTCGTTGGCGTCGCGCGCCAGCATCAGGCGCAGGTTCAGCCGGCCCAGCTGCAGCGGCGCTTCGCGCAGGCTGGCGGCATGGCTGTCGGCGACGTCGATGTCGGCGGCGCGGTAGCGCGGCGGCATCGAACCTTCGGCGGCTTCGACGTCGCTTTCGGCGACGCCGGGGCGCGCCATCGGCACCGCCAGCACCACGACCTGGTCGCGCACGTCGGCCGGCACCTCCATCGCCGGCGGCGCGGGTTCGTCGCCGGGAATGCTGAACGCCAGCCCGTCGGGCAGCACGCCGCGCGCGCCGGTGATGGCCACCTTGCCCTGCAGCAGCGAGGGTTCGTCCACCTGCAGCGAGGCGAAGCCCCAGGGCCAGGGCAGGCTGGCGGCGAAGCGCCCGTCGAGCTGGCGGGCCGCGAAGCGGTCCTGCTGCTGGAAATGCTGCGGCTGGAGGAACATGCCCTCCGTCCACATCACCTTGTTGTGCCAGGTCATCGGGTTGTGGCGGTTTTCTTCGGGTGTGGGCGCCGGTGCGGGTGCAGCGGCTAACGATACACGCAGGCGGCGGCCGGCGTCATCCGCAAAAAGGAAGCTCTGTGGCGGCCACGGACCACCAGGATCAAGGCGCGTGCAGTTCGTGGTGGAGCGGCCGAACCTGCGGCGATATCATGAATCTCAACCCTGCACGGTCGGACCCTCCGGGCCGCCCTGAAAGTGAGGTCACACATGAAACATTCCCGCTTCGCGATGGCCGTGGCGCTCGCCGGCTGGCTGGCGCTGCCGGCGGCAGCGCAGACCCCGCCGTCTTCCGAGGTGGTCGACGTCGGCCAGAGCATCCCAGACGCCAAGGCCGTCTCCGAAGGCCTGTTCCCCGAAGAGGCCTGCGAACAGCTCAAGGCCGCCGGCTTCAAGTGCATGGGCTTCAAGCCCGCGGTGCGCTATTCGCTGCCGGCCACCGCCTTCAAGCTGGGATCGGCCGAACTGCCCGAGACGCTGAAACGCCAGCTCGAGGTCTTCGCCGAGGTGCTGAAGACCAAGAAGGGCAGCGGCAAGGTGGTGCGCATCGAAGGCCATGCCGACGCTTCCGGCGCCGCCGCCTTCAACCAGACGCTTTCGCAGCAGCGCGCGCAGGCGGTGAAGGACTTCCTGGTCGACCTGGGGGCCGACGCCGCCCTGCTGGAACCTGTGGGCCTGGGCTCCAACGCCCCGAAGAACGCGAAAGACCCGTTCGCGGCCGAGAACCGACGCGTCGAGATCGGCCGCGCCGCGCCGCCGTCCTGAAGCGCCGCCGCGCCGCACCCGAGGCCCGCCGCGCGCGGCCTTCGCGCCTGTTACGGGATCATCTCGGTGAACTGGCCCGGCATCGTGAACTGGATGATGCCGCCCCAGAGGCAGTTGAGCTTGCAGGTGGTGTCCAGCGCCGGCATGTTGGCCACCAGCACGGGGGGCGCGCCGGGTGCCCCGGGTGCCGGCGTGTTGGGGATGCAGGGCATGGGCGTCAGCACGCCCATCGCCGCCGCGGTGGCCGCCGCCACCATGGGATTGGCCGGGCTGGTGCACATGCCGAACGGCGGGATGTTCGCCATCGGGATGTTGTCCATGATGTTGCCGGCCGGCATGTTGCCGGTCATCACCATCTTGGGCGTCGCCACGAAGCTGGACGGCGCGACGCCGAAGCTGCACATCATCATGGCGCCGGTGCACACGTGCATGGGCATGGCAGGCTCCCGGTTTCAGGCCGCTCGGGCCCACACCGCGATGGCGGTGAAGTTGTCGTGGCTGCTCTTGTGCGAAGCGGCCTGGCGCACCTCGGCGGCCAGCGAGTCCAGCCACTCCTGCGGCGTGGTGGCGGCGGCCAGCGTGCGTTCGAGCACCGGGTCGTCCACGTACTCCCACAGGCCGTCGGTGCAGAGCAGGAAGGTGTCGCCCGGCTGCACAGGCTCGGCGCCGTCGGCCCAGGCCACTTCGAGCAGGTCGTCGGCGATGCCCAGGGCCGAACGCAGTTCGCTGCGCTTGGGGTGCGAACGCACCTCGTGCTCGGCCAGCATGCCGGCGTCGACCATCGACTGCACCAGGCTGTGGTCGCGCGTGCGGTCCAGCAGGCGCGCGCCGCGGAACCAGTACAGCCGCGAATCGCCGGCGTGCGCCCAGTGGGCCGCATGCTCGACGAAGTCCAGCACCAGGCAGACCACCGTGCTGTGCATGTCTTCGCGCGCGGTGCCGGGCACGCGCTGGCCGATGAGGGCCTCGTTCGTCTCGCGCAGCAGCAGGCCCAGGGTGGCGCCGTCGGCGCTGGGCGCGCGCGCGAAGCGGCCGATCAGTTCCTGCACCGCCAGGCGCGAAGCGACGTCGCCGCCGCCGTGGCCGCCGGCGCCGTCGGCCAGCACGCAGCACAGCGCACGCTCCGAAGCCCAGTGGCCGCAGGCGTCTTCGTTGTAGCGGCGGCCGCCGGCGTCGGAGAAAAGCGCCACGTCCAGGGCGAGCATGGCGGTCACCGCGGCCCGGCCTCGCGCGCCAGGCGGTCGAGCTGGGCTTCGTAGGCGCGCCGGAAGGCCTTGCCGAAGATCTCCTCGAAGTCGTCCTGCGCCTCGGTGGTGAGCTGGCCGAAGAGTTCCTGGAACAGCTCCCACAGGCGTGCCTTGCGGGTGCTGGGGATCAGGCTGTCCAGCGCCGACCTGGTGGTGAGCTTGCCTTCCAGCGTCTGCGGGTCGAAGCGCTTGAGCACGCCTTCCAGCGCCGCCTTCATGCCGGCCATGACGGCGATCTGGTGCGCGCGCAGGTCGTCGAAGGCGTCGCGCACCGCCGGCGCGGCAGCCATGAAGCCGGGCGCGGGCGGGCCCATCAGGTGCTGCAGCGCCACTTCGACCGAGGGCGAGAACTTGAGCGGGTTGTTCTCGCGCGCCACGATCATCGTCATCTCGGCGCGCAGCTCGCGCTTGAGCGCGGCGCGTGCGGCCAGCAGCTCGACCGCGCCGCGGGTGGATTCGCGCAGCAGCTGGCCGATGAGCCGCATCATCTCGGGCGTCAGGCGGTCGATGCGCAGGCCGCTCACGCCCAGGCCGTCCAGCAGCGCGGCCAGCAGTGCGGCGTCACCGCCGGCGGCGGCGGCCGGCGGCACGGGAATGGCCTGCGAAAGCACCGGCAGCGGCGGGCGCACCGGCGGCGGCGGCGCGGGCGGCAGCGGCGGCGGCACCGAAGGCAGTTCGATGTCGGCGCGCGCCGGGGCGCCCACGCGCTGCCCGCCGGCCGCGGGCGCGTCCCAGGAGAACACGGCGCCGGCCGGCTGCTGCACCGGCGGCTGCAGCGGCATCGGCGTGTTCAGCTCGGAACCGCGTTCGGGCGCGGTCGGGCGGGCGATGGCGGCCGGTCGCATGAGCGCTTCCAGCGGGTCGACCGAGCCCGACATGTTGGGCTGTATCGCCAGCTGCTGCTGCGCCGCGCCGCCCAGAGGGTCGGCGTTGCGCAGCGCGGGGTCCAGGCCGAACAGGTCGTCCAGCGTCTGCCTGGAAGCGGGCTCCAGCGGCAGGTCGACGCCGCTGCCCAGGCCGGCAGCCGGCGCGGCGCGCGGCGCCGGTGCCGGCGCGGACGGTTCGGCGAAGGGGTCCCAGTCGTCGGGGATGCTGCCGGGCGCCAGCGCGGGTGCCGGCGCGGGGGGCGGGTCCTTCGGCCAGGTGAGCATGGCCGAGCGCTCCGGCGGCGGCGGCGTTCCCGGCTGGGCCAGGCCTTGCGGCGACTCGCCGCCGAACAGGTCGGCGAAGGGGTCGGCCGCGGCGGCCGCGCCATGGCCTTCGGAGACCGCGATCTGGTAGCCGCCGATGTGCAGCTGGTCGCCGGGAAACAGCGGGTGCTCGCGCCCGTTGCCCAGCACGTCGCCGTTGACGCTGATCGGGTTGCTGCCGTTGTCGACGATGGTGTAGCCGCCGGCGCGGAACACGATGCGCGCATGCACGCGCGAGATCGTGCGTTCGGGGTCGGGCAGCACCAGCTGGTTGTTGTCGGCGCGGCCGATGGTGCCGCCGAGTTCGTCGAACTGGGCCGCCGGGCCGGCGGCCGGCGTGCCGTTGTAGCTCATCACCGTGAGCAGGATCATGCACACGCTCCGGGTCGGGATGGGCAGAGAGCATATCGCTCAGCGGACCACATAGAACCTTCCATCCACGGCCGCCAGCCGCACCGGCCAGGCCACGCGCCCGCCCCCAGCGGTCTCGCTGGCCAGTGCCGGCGAACCGTCGCCGGCCAGGCATTCGATGAGGCGGCCGCCGCCCACCAGCCGCAGCTGCAGCTTGGCGGCCGCCGGCAGCACCGGCTTGAGCGGCTGCGCCGCGTGCAGCTGCTGCACGTGCAGGCGCAGGCGGCCCACGTCTTCGGCCAGCGGGCGCTGGTAGGCGGTGGCCAGGTCTTCCAGCTTCAGGCGCGCGGCCTGCACCAGCGGTTCGGGGTTGCCGCGCGCCAGCCCCAGGGCGATGGGCAGCAGGTAGGTGGCCACTTCGCGCCGCAGCGCCGGCGTGTCTTCCACCACTGGGGCGTCGAACCAGCGCCAGCGCGGAAAGCTGATGGGCAGCTCGACGCTGGCGTCCAGCGACAGCGGCGTTTCGTACACGGTGTCGGCGGCCGGTGCCCAGTCCAGCTGCGCCAGCGTGCGTGCGCTCGCCGGGTGCGCCACGCTGCCCACGCGCGGCAGCAGCAGGCGCAGGCTGGCCCAGGCACGGCCGTCGGCGAGATGCGGTTCGGGTTCGGCGCCGGGCGCGGGGCCGACCACCAGGCGCAGGCCGTTGGCGCCGGCCAGGGTGTATTCGTGCACCGCCATCGCGGCCGCCGGCCGCGCGGCGCCGGTGCGCAGCAGCGGCACGCCGTTGAACACCGCCTCGGCTTCGCAGCCGGCGCTTTCCAGGCGCAGCACGAGCAGGCGGTCCATCAGCCGGCCTTCCAGTCCACCAGCGTCAGCGCCGGCAACAGCGTGAGCGTGCGTTCGCTGTCGCCCAGCAGCGGGTCGCTGCCCTGCAGCCGCGCCGTCACGGCTTCGGTGGCCAGGCGGGCGAACCATTCCCAGCCGCTGCTGCCGCTGGTGCAGGGCCGCAGGCCGGCAGCCCCCACCAGCGCGCCGGTGCACGGCACCGCCACCTGCAGCAGCGCCGGCGAGGCCTGCGCCAGCGGGTCCAGCGCCAGCGTGAAGGGGAAGCGCCACTGCACCTGCGAACGCGCCAGCAGCAGCTCGGCCAGCGGCGGTGTCGCGGCTTCGCGCGCCAGTTCGCAGCGCAGCGCGGCCTGGCCGGCGGCCTTCAGTTCGACCCTGCTGCTGGCGCCTTCGACTTCCAGCACGCCGCTGAACAGCAGTTCGGCCTGGCAGGCCTGCTGCTCGAACTGCGCCACCAGGCGCATCAGTGCGTCGCCGGCCAGGCCGGCGGCGCCCAGGCGCCAGCCCCAGGTGGCGGCGAAGCGGCCCACCAGCAGGCCCAGCGTGGCTTCGAGCGTGGGCGACTGCAGGCCCGGCACCTGCTCCCAGGCCGCCGCCAGCTTCTGCAGGCCGACGGCCACTTCGCCGTCGAGGCCGTCCTCCAGGTGGCGCTTCAGGGCGGCGGCGTCGGCGGCCACGCCTTCGCGTTCGACGCGGCAGCGCGTGGGCGCGCGCGTCCAGGCGCGCGGGCCGGGCAGCAGCGGCTGCGCGGTCGGCACCGCACGCTGGATCTCCACCCACCACTGCTCGGCCGGCCAGGCGGCCACCATGGCGGCGGGCGAGCCGATGGCGTCGCCTTCGTCGCGCAGGCCGCAGGTCTCGAACACCAGGCGCTGCAGTTCGGGGCTGGTCTCCTCGGCGACGACGACGCCGGCGCCGGGCGCCGGCAGCACCTGCGCGCGCGCGGCCACCGGCCAGCTGACCGCGCGCGTCTCGTGGCCGGTCCAGGTCCAGCGGCCGTGCGGGCCGTCGAAGTGCACCTGCGGGTGCACGTCGCCCGAGCACACGGCGTGCGGCCGCAGGCGCACCTGCAGGCGGGTGAGCGGGCCGCTGCCTTCGGCGTTCGTGAGCAGCGAGACGCGCGCCGGCATCGGGTGCGCCGCGTCCACGCGCAGCGCGGCCGGCGCCGCCGCGGGTTCGCGCCGCCACTCGCCTTCGGCGAGGCGGTACTCGCGTGCCCAGCCGTCTTCCAGCAGGCGCAGGTCGGCGGCGTCCAAGTCGCAGGCCACGCGCGGCAGCGCGCGCGCTTCGCCGTGCCGCATGCGGCCGCGCGAGCCCAGCAGGCCGAAACCTTCGATCAGCAGGCCGTCCACGGCGCTCAGCGTGGCCGGCTCGACACGCGCGCCGGGCAGCCGTTCCAGTTCCACCAGCGAACGCTGCACCAGCTGGTGCACCACCAGCCATTCGCGACCCGGCGGCCCGGCCAGGATGCCCTGCGCCCAGGCGAAGCCCGGCTTGTCGTGGAAGGCCGGCCCCCAGACGAACCACAGGTTCACATAGCGCGCCACCGCGGCCGCATGGGCGAGACCGCGCTCGGCCGCCTGTTCGCAGGCCAGTTCGACGAAGGCGTCGTAGCGATCGCCCAGCCGTTCGGGCATGGCCGGCCACAGCGAGGCCAGGCGCGCGCCCAGGCGGCGCACGAAGTCCTGCCACGCGGCGGCTTCCAGGGCCTCTTCGTCGGGCGACAGCATGCAGCGCGCGCGGTGTCAGCGGTGCGAGAGCGGGTCTTCCGGCGGTTCCGGATCGTCCGGGGCCTGCGGCGCGGTCGGGGCCACGGGGCTGGCGCCGTTGCCGGAGCCGGGCGAGCCGCCGGAATTGATCTTCACCATCGCTCCGGTGATGGAAACGCCGTCGGGCCCCAGCACCACCGAGCTGCCGCCGGCCTTGATGGTGACCTGCATGCCGCCTTCGAGCACGATGTTCATGCCGCCCTTGATGTGCACGTTCATGCCCGAGTCCACGCCCAGGTTCTTGCCCACCTTCACGTGCATGTCGGTGCCGGCCTTGAACGAGATCGCGGTGCCCGACTCGGCGGTGATGTCCTTGGCCGTCTTCAGCGCCCACAGGCCGTCGGACTTGTGCAGCATGTCCTTGGCCACCGTGAGGTGCAGCGCGTCGTCGTACTTGGCCTTCGCGACGCCCTTCACGTGCAGGTGCTCGGTGCCTTCGACCAGCTGCTTGCGGTCGTTCTTGACCGTGTGATGCTGGTCCTTGCCGATTTCGGAATGGACCGTCTCCTCGACGAACTCGATGCGGTCCTTCTGCGCGTGCATCAGCACGTATTCGTTGCCCGGCTTGTCCTCGAAGCGGATCTCGTTGAACTCGTCGGCGCCGCCCTGCTTGCTGCGGCTCTTGACGGTGCTGACGGTGGCGTTGTCGGGCAGCGGGTACGGCGTCTTCTGCGCGCTGTTGTAGACGCTGCCGATGACCAGCGGCTGGTCGGGGTCGCCTTCGAGGAAGCCGACCACCACTTCCTGGCCCAGGCGCGGCAGCGAGATCATGCCCCAGCCGTTGCCGGCCCACATGCTGGCCACGCGCAGCCAGCAGGAGCTGTTGGCGTTCTTCTCGCCCAAGCGGTCCCAGTGGAACTGCACCTTGATGCGGCCGTGCTCGTCGGTGGTGATGTCGCCGGCATCGCCGTCGCCCACCACCACCGCGGTCTGCGGCCCGGCCACGGTGGGCTTGCGCGTCAGGCGCAGCGGCGCGTAGGGCACGTCCAGACGTTGCGCTTCCACCTGGCAGAGGAAGCGCGAGGACTCGTCGGCGGCGCCGGAGTCCAGGCTGGAAACCGACAGGTCGATGTTCGTGCGCACCGCCACGTAGTCGCGGTTGAGCTCGGTGCGCGGGTGGTTGTCGAGCTTGAACTTGCGGCCGGTGACGATGGCGGTGCTGTTGCCCTGGCCGAAGAAGCGGCCGTGGCGGCTGGTCTCGGCCTGCAGCCGGTGGGTCGCGATGGTGGTGCCACCCGGGTTGGCGAGGAAGCGGCCCGGGTAGTCGTACGCCTCGTGCTGGCCGCCGTAGCCGGAGAAGGGGCTGGACGCGTTCACGGGCTCGGTGCGCAGCTGCACCGTGGCCTGCAGCGGGTCGTAGTCGGCCACCGCGAACTGGTTGGTCTGGATCTCGTGGCGCTGAACCCATTCGACCAGCGTCTCGATCTCGAGGTTGTCGTCCGGCGTCTCCTGGTAGACGACCTTGTCGGCACCGCCGCTGGCCACGTGCACCGCGGACTTGTTGGACAGCACCATCTTGTGCGCGCCGTCGCTGTGCTCGAAGAACCAGAAGATGCCTTCCTCCTCGAGCAGGCGGGCGACGAAGTTGAAGTCGCTTTCGCGGTACTGGACGCAGTAGATGCGCGAGGGCGGCGAACCCTGCAGGTCCTCGCGGATCGAGAACGGGTAGTCGTTGAACACCGCCTTCACGATGTCCAGCGCGTTCTGGTCCTGGAAGATGCGCAGGTTGCTGCGCCGCGTGGCCAGCCACAGCCAGGGCCGCAGCACCAGGCGGAAGCGGTGGTAGCCGCCTTCGCTGCCGTCGATGCCGTACGAAGCGACGATGCCGGACCAGCAGCGCGGGTCGCCCTGCCAGCACTTGAACTTCACCGTCGCCGCGGTGCCCAGGATGGCGTCGGTCAGCACCGCCGGGTCCTTCGACAGCGCGGTGACGTGGAATTCGAAGAGCTGCGAGATCTCTTCGTGGGTGGAAAGCGAACGGAAGATCAGCTTGTCGCCGGCGCTCGTCTTGAGCTCGGCTTCGTGCATGTTCGCGTAGGTGGTGGCCATCGCTGGTGGGGGTCCTGGTCAGTCGCGGCCGCCGGGGCCGGTGCGCCGGGCGCCGACCAGCCAGCCTTGCACCGGTTCGCCGCCTTCCCTGCGCGGCACCACGGCCTGGATCTCGACCGCTTCGAGGCCGGCTTCGCGCAGGCAGTCTTCAAGGTAGCGGCGACGGTGACTATAGCGGCCATGGGCATGCAGCCTGAAGTCGGGTTCGCCTTCGTCGTCGGGGTGCGATTCGACGGTGAACACCAGCAGCCCGCCGGCGGCCAGCGCGTGCGCCGCGGCGGCCGCGAAGGCCTCCAGGCGGCCGAAGTAGCACAGCGTGTCGGCCGAGACCAGCAGATCCGCCGCGCCGGCCGCTCGCGCGCGCAGGGACGACACCAGTTCAGCCACCTGCAGGTCGTCGTAGCACTGGCGCAGGCGCGCCCGCGCCAGCATGCGCGGCGACAGGTCCACGCCTTCCAGCCGGGCCGACCACGGCGCCAGCAGCGGCCCGCACAGTCCGGTGCCGCAGCCGGCATCGACCACGCGCAGCGCCTTCGCCGGCGCGCCCGCCAGTCGTGCCACGCAGCCGGCCACCAGCTGGGGCGCCTGGTAGCCCAGGTCAGCCAGCTTGGCGTCGAAGCTGTCGGCGAAGCGGTCGAACACGTCGCGCACGTAGGCGTCGCTGGCGCGCTCGGGCAGGTCTTCGCCGATGAGGGCCTGCAGGTGGTGGCGCGGCACCGGGTTGGCGGGTTCGTCGGCCAGCCACTGGCGGTACAGCGCCTCGGCCTGGTCGCGCTGGCCCGTCATCGCGTAAGCCACGCCCAGGATCCGGCGCAGCGCGGCGCTTCGCGGCGCCACGACCATGCCCTTCATGCAGTGGTCCAGCGCGTCGGGCAGGCGGCCCAGGCGCAGGTAGTGGTTGGCCAGGTTCTGGCGTGCGTCGGTGAACTCCGGCGCCACCTGCAGCAGCGTCAGCAGGAGGTGCTCGGCCTCGTCGGTGCGGCCGCGCCGGCCCAGCAGCACGGCCAGGTTGTTCACCGCGTCCAGCCGGCCGGGTTCCAGCTTGATGGCCTGGCGGTAGGCGGCCTCGGCTTCATCGAGCCGCTGCATCTCGAGGCACACGTTGCCCAGGTTGTTGTGGAACATGGCCTCGCCCGGCTGCAGCGCGACGGCGCGCTCGATCGCGGCGAGCGCATCGGCGTGGCGGCCGCGCTGGGCCAGCAGCACGCCGCGCAGGTGGTGCGCGTCGGCATGGTCGGGGCTGCGCGCCAGCACCTGGGCGTACAGGCGTTCGGCGGCATCCAGCCGGCCGGCACCATGGTCGGCCATCGCCGCGCGCAGCAGGTCGGAATCGGAAGGCGCGCTGACGTCGGTCATTCGTTGCGGAGGGGCGGCAAGGCTTCCCGACTCTGAAGCAAAGTACCATCGTGAGCAAGCTGGGCCCCCCTAGGAGACCACGATGCCAGGCCGTCTCGAATTCACGTTTTCGGCAGGGCGCGAGGGTCAGGCCCGGCGCCCGGCGCAAGGGCCGCTGCGCCTGCTGGTGCTGGGCGACTTTTCCGCCGCTTCGGCACGCCCGCGCGTGCCGCTGGCCGACCGGCCGACACTGAAGGTCGACGTCGACAGTCTCGATGACGTCATCGCCCGCCTGGCCCCGGCGGTGAAGGCGGCCGGGCACGAAGTCGACTTCGCCGGCCTGGACGACTTCCACCCCGACAGCCTGCGCGCGCGGTTGCCGCTGTTCCAGGCGCTGCGCGAGGCGCGCGCGAAGCCGCCCCATACCGGGTCCGACCTGCTGGGCGGCCTGCTGGGCAAGGGCGCCGCGACACCGGCACCCGCCCCTGCGGCAGGTGCCGAAGGGCTGGACGCGCTGATCCGCCGCGTCGTCGCGCCCCACATCGTGCCCGACACGCGCGCCGCCACGCAGAGCTACCTGGCCGCGGTGGACGCCGCCACCAGCGAACAGATGCGCACCCTGCTGCACGACCCCGCCTTCCAGGCGCTGGAAGCGGCCTGGCGAGGCGTCGCCTGGCTGGTGCAGAACCTCGAACTCGACGAGACCCTGGAGCTGCACCTGTTCGACGTCAGGCGCGAGGAACTGCTGGCCGACGTGGTGGCCGCCCAGGGCCGGCTGGCGGACACCGGCCTGCACCGCGCGCTGGCCGACCGCTGGCGCAACGTGCCCGGCGCGCTGGGCTGGTCTCTGCTGGCCGGGCTGTACCGCTTCGGCCCTTCGGACGCCGACATCGGCCTGCTCGCGGCGCTGGGCGTGCTGGCATCCCAGGCGGGCGGCCCCTTCGTCGCCGAGGCCGACCCCGCGCTGGCGGGCCCCGACGAAGCCCTGCTCGGCGGCTGGCGCGCGTTGCGCGCGAGCGAGGCCGCGCCCTGGATCGGCCTGGTGGCGCCGCGCCTGCTGCTGCGCCAGCCCTACGGCCGCGGCCGCGACCCGGTGGACAGCTTCGCGTTCGAGGAAGTGGACCCGGTGCCCGAACACGAGTCGCTGCTGTGGGGCAACCCGGCGCTGGCGGCGGCGCTGCTGGTGGGCCGCGCCTATACGGCCAAGGGGTGGGAGTTCGAGCCCGGCGACGAACGCGAGCTCTCCGACCTTCCCGCGCTCACATTCGAACGCGATGGCGAACGCGTGCTGCAGCCCTGCGCCGAGCGGCTGCTGGGCGAGCAGGCGCTGAACGCGATGATCGCCGCCGGCCTGATGCCGCTGGCCAGCCACAAGGACCGCAACGCGGCGACGCTGGTGCGCTTCCAGTCGGTGGCCGATCCGGCGCGGGCGCTGGCCTGGCCCGCGGCCTGACGGCGCGCTCGCGCGGCGCGAGCCCTCAGCCTCGCGGGTCCGGGTCGGTGGCGGCCGCCAAGCTCAGGTAGGTCATGGCACGGCGCAGCAGGCGCCGGGTGCCGGCCTCGGGGTCCGCGTCGGCCCTGGCCCCAGACGCGGAGACCCACGCGAACTGCGGGTCCGAGCGCACGCCGTGGCCGAACGCGAACATCAGGCCCGCCATGATGGCGGTGCCGACGTTCGGCGGCGGGCCCCAGCTCGCCGACGCAGGGCCGGCCTTCTGGAACAGCGCATCGAGTGCCGCAGTACCCACTTCGCGCACCTTCTCGGGATACAACTTCTCCATCTGCCGGATCCAGGGACCGCAGGCCCGCAACTCCGGCGCCAGCCACGCCTCCGGCGCCAGCGCCGCCACGCGCCGCAGCGCCGCCTTCTCTTGCTCGTAGTCGCGGCCGAAGACACGGGCGGCGTAGTCCATCGCCGCACCGTGCAGTCGCTCTGCGCGCGCCATCGGGTCCGGCCCATCGCCGCCCGCGAGCACCGAAGCCGCCCAAGGGTACTGGGGGTCGGTGTCGAAGTCGCAGCCGAACATGACCATGAGGTCCAGGTACAGGCGCACCGCACCGCGGCTGCCGAGGCCGTGGCCCGAGGCCCGCTGCAGCGCGAGCCGGCAGAGGCGCCGCAGGCCGTCTTCGCCGACCGCCTCGCAGTGCGTCGGCGCCACTGCGCGCAGGTGGGCCAGCGAACGGTCTTCGAAACGGCGCTGCGCCGCCTGTTCGAAGGTCAGCATCTGGGCGCGCCGGATGGTCAGCATCGGGACTTCGCCGGAGACTAGAACTGGTCCCGGTAGGTGGCGCGCAGTTCGCGATACTGCCCGGCCAGCTGCGGATCTGCCTGAAGCGCCGCCTCGCGGCGCTTCAGGCTTTCGAGCAGGCGGCGCCGAATGGGCAGGCGCTCGGTGCGGGTCGCCTCCTCGTTGGCGTACCGCAGAGCGAGCTTGAGCGAGAGCAGGTACGACAGCAGCAGCTGCGGCCGCGTTTCCGATTCGAACCGGTCGCCGAGGAAGGCCGCCACCGAGGCCTGGTCGGGTGCCCACAGGCCGTTGACCAGACCGTGGACCGCGAACCCATAGGCGAACATCGCGAAGCGTTCGTCGTGCGCCGGATCCGAGAGAAGTCGCGTCAGCGGCGGCGCCAGCACGGCCCAGGGTGCGCCGAGTTGCAGCAGGGCGCGCAAAGCGGCCTTGCGGCCCTGCTCCTGCGGCGCCGCGTCGAGATAGGACAGCCATGCCGCCTGCCACTGGTGCGAGGGCCGCGCCAGGATCGCGGCCAAGTCGCGCACCAGCAGCGCCAGGTCGCGCTCGCCGGTGCCGCTGGGAACCGCCACGCCCGCAGGCGGCAGGCCTTCGCCCAGGAACAGCACGATGCGGTCCCCGGACTGCCAGTCGCCATAGGGCCGCTGCCAGTCCGGTCCGCCCGGACCGCCGGGCAGCAGGGGCGACTGCTCCAGGCGCGTGAAAGTGGCCGGCCCGGCAACCGAACCCTTGAGCACGGTGGCCGGTTCCACCCGGCCCGACAGTGTCCAGCGCAGGTCAACGGCGTCGGGTCCGGCCGGCTGCGACGTGGCGAGCACGCGGCGCTCCAGGCCGGCGACGGGGCCGGCGACGATGGTCGAGGACTGCGCAACGAGCGTTTCCGGCCCGAGCTTGTAGATCTGATCGGCAGGCGGGGCGGCGAACGCTTGGGTCATGGACAGGATCCCCGAAATGAGAAGCAGCCGACGCATCGACATGGTGGTGGCACGGCTACAGGCCGGGCGCCGCGGTGACCGTGACGGTGACGACGTCGTTGGCCACTGCTGCCGTCAGGACAGGGCTGGCACCGCCCTTGCCATTGGCCATCGCGCCCAGCGTGGGCGGCGCCGAGGCCGGGGTGCAACGCTTGCCCACCGCCTTGCTGGTGTCCACGTCGACGTCGAGATGGACCGACCACTCGAAGTGCTTCTGGTAGGCGAACGAACCGGCCATGTCGTGCGCACTCCATTCCTTGTTCTGGACCACAAGCCAGGCCGTGAATCCGGACTGGAAAAACACCTTGCGCAGCTGCCCGTTCTTGGCTGGCGGCGGCGCCGGCGCCGCCGCACGCCGGTCGGCCCAGGACGCGCCATTGCCGGGACTGTCTCGATGATGGGCCAATTGCTGGTCGCCGTCGCCCGTGAAGTCGGTGACGTCGTCGTAGAAGGGAATGCTGCTCGGCGGGCTGGCCGGGTTGCCGTCGCGCACCGGCAGCGGCACGGTGATCGTCATCAGAGTGTGCGTGTAGCGCACGCGCCGGTCGTTGCTGGTCACGGTCTGCAGCCAGCCCACCCGGTGATTCTTCGCGCAGTCGGACTTGCGAGGGCACGAGGCATCGAGCTTGATCTTGACCTTCGGCTTCGTGTCCATCGTGTCGACGGCGCCGATCCGCCCGAGCACGACGGAACTTGCACCTTCGTCGACCTGTGTCAGGCCGGCCGTGATGGCCGTGTCGGTCACGTCGAACTCGATCTTGTGAACGGTGACCGGCTTGGAGTCGGTGGCGGTTCCGTTCGGATGCGTGTAGGTGACGCCCACGGTCGCCTTGCGCTCGGGAATCCTGCCCGTCGCATCGTCGGCCGCGAAGCTGCGCAGGAATACCGTGTCGCCGCTGCTCACGGGCTTTCCCGTGCCGTCGACCAGCTCGGCGCCGGAGACCGTCCAAGCATAGGTACCTCCCGATGGGCTGCCGACGGCGGTGATGGACAGCGGGTGGCCCGGGCAGGCCACCGGCTGCGACAGCTTGATCTTGACCGTGACCGCGAGCGGACAGGTCGTCTTCGCGGGATCGCATGCAGGCTTGTCCGCAGCCGGGTCGGTGCGGGGACTGGAGCAGCCGGAGAGGAAAGGCACCGCCGATCCTGCCTTCAGACGACGTGCCGCAGCGGCGGCCCGTCGACCCGGAATTCCAGCAGTTCGCCACCACCTTCGCCTTCCGCCAGCAAGCTGCGCATGGGGCCGAAGAACTGCAGGAGTTCGGACCGTGTACAAGTGGGGAGGTACACGCGGAGCACGCGCGGGTCGTAGAAACGGAAGAGCATGCGGTTCCCGTCTTCGTCACGCACCCGCAGAAGCTTGCGAAGATGATGGCGCAGGTTCGAAGAGTCGTCGATCTTCACGAATACGCCCCAGCTGTCGCCCCAGCCCTCGGCTAATAGCCGCGCCGTGAGCCGGTGCCCCGGCAACAGTTCGACCATGTGTGGCGCCACCTCTTCCAGCACGCGCGGCAGCCGCCCTTCGTACAGGCAAAGAGCCTCCAGCCGCGATTCGACCAGCGCGGCACGGATCCGGGCGTCGCGCGCCAGGTCGAGCAGCGCCCAAACGCCGCTTGTGCCAGCCCCTGCTGGCCAAAGCAGCGCCTCGATGGCTTCGCGCCGCGAAGCGCTCACGCGGTGGCCGCCTGTTGCCGTCGCGCACGTTCGCATTCCTCGCAGAACGGCACGCCGGTTTCCGCAGCCTCACGCAGCACCTGCGCCATCGCGACGGCGTCGATCTCGGGTTCGGACGCAGCGGACGCCGGTGCCGCTGCGCTTCGTCGAGTGGCCGGTGCCGTGGAGGCGGCGGCAGCTGCCGGTGCGGGCTGCGACGCCAGACGCATCAGCTTGCGCGGCGCGCCCGTCGCACACACGCGCAGGTGACCGAAGACGATCGCGTGGACCAGCTGTTCCGCGAGCTGGTGATCGTTCGAATTCGCGAGCGCGATGCCCGGCAGGGCGGCGATACGGGCGCGCAAGGCATGGACCTGCGCGCCGTCGGCCAGCAAGCCCGCCACCCAGCGACGCGCGCTGCTGAAATCGCCTGTCGGCACCCGCAGCTCGCGGCCGACGCGCTCAGCCCAGTGGCACAGGCCTTCAGCGTGCATGTGGCGTCACACCATCGGCCAGCCGACCGCGGCACGCCCCATCGTGGCCATGCCCTGGTACAGAAGCCCCAGCACCCAGCGCAGGAAGCTGTAGGTCAGCTCGCCGGCGGCGGGCAGCACGCGGCCGAGCACGCGACCGATGGCCTGGACCACGCTCCAGATGCCCTTGCCGATCTCGGCGATGGCCTTCGCGCCCAGCGTCAGCAGCCAGGCCAGCTTGTCGAGCGCGGTGCCCACGGTCACCACCGCCAGGCCCACGCCCACCTTGAGCGCCGACTTCACCAGCCAGGCCAGCGCCTTGCCGATCATCTTCATGCCCAGCGCGCTGCCCAGCCAGAGCCCCGCCATCGGGCTGTTCGATTCCACGTAGCCCAGCCACTGCCGCACTTCGGCGTCTTCGTCGGGCTGGCGCGCGGCGGCACGGCGCAGCGCGTCCCAGTCCACGCCGGCCATCGCCGGCGTGTAGCCGATCTTCATCTTGTGCTGGTTGGGGTTGATGAGCGCCGAGCGGGCGGCGAGTTCGATGACGCCGCTGCCGGTGGGCAGGTGCCAGAACGGGAACAGCGGGATCATCGGCACCGGGTCGGCCGGGTGGCAGACGCGGTAGATGTTGCCGGCGCCCAGGCGCTGCGTCAGCGAACGGGCGAAGAAGCCGTCGCCCACACGCGGGCAGCCGAAGCTGTAGAGCACCACCTCGCCGCCGATGCGGCGGTTCGTCAGCCAGTCGGCGTTCAGCGTGGCCAGCGCGCCGCCCAGGCTGTGGCCCACGCAGTGGATGCGCGTCGGCCGCGGGTGGGCCTCGAAGAAGTCGAACAGGCGCTGGCGGTAGCCCTTCCAGACCTCGTTGAAGCCGGCATGCACCAGCATGCTCGAAGGCCCGAGCTGCACGCCGGCCTGGGCGTCGGTGATCCAGTCGGCGATGGTGGCGGTGCCGCGGGTGGCGATGAGCACCTCGCCTTCGAACGGCCCGGTGCCGGCGGCCACGTAGCCGAAGCCCGACAGCGGCCTGAACATGAGCGCGCCCGAACGGGCGCTGAAGCGGGACGCGGCGGTGACGGGGAAGAAGTCGTCGAGGCCGACGCCCAGCTTGAGCGCGTCTTCGACGCTGGCGTCGTCGCGCAGGTCGTAGACGCCTTGCGCGACGCGGGCGGCCTGCGCGGGGGTCAGGTGGGGCATGGTCGGGTCACTCCGCGGTGCAGATGCCGTAGTAGCCGTCGCGCCGCTGCGGCGGCGCTTCGAGGCGGCAGACCAGCTTCAGGGGCCGGCCGAGTTCGCCGTTGTCTTCGTAGCTGTGGCGCACGTGCAGCCAGGCTTCGTAGGCCTGGCCGCCGTGGCGGATGGTGATCTTCTGGTGCACCACCGGTTCGTGCGGCAACACCGAGCCCAGCAAGGAACTGCCGACCATGGGCTCGAAGGCGAAGCCGCCGTCGGCGCCGCTGGTGGTGCTGTCGCGCCGGGTCTCGTCCTTCCAGGTCCACTTGGCCTCGCGCTCGAGCGTGGCGCCGGCCACCGGCTGGCCGTCCTTCAGGACCCGGCCCTGCACGGCCGAGAACAACACCATCTTCGCCATCGCTTCTCCTTGCACGAACACCGTGCCGCCCAGCACCAGCGCCGCCGCCGTCGCCCCCCAGGCCGCGCGCCGGGCCCGGACGCCCGCAGGCCCGGGACGCCCGGCCTCAGGCATTGAGCACCGTCGCCACGTCGGTCAGGTCGACCGAGGCCACCGTGTTCAGGTCGAAGATCGTCTCGCACTTGTCCTCGCTGGCGAAGTCGATCATCACGAAGTTGGGCATGAAGGCCTTCAGCACGGGGCCGTTCGCATGCGCCTTGCCGTCGATCACGGCGCCGATGCGTTCGGTGATCGACTCGTAGAGGCCCTGGGTCCACAGCTTGCGCAGCGACTGCTTCTTGACCTTGGTCCACATGGTCGCGTCGCGTTCCTTGATGCTCTCGAAGACGCCGGTCGTGGTCCAGTACATCATGCCCATGACGTCGGGGCTGGTGCGCACGCCCTTCTTCATCAGCTTGGCCTGCTTGCTCTCGTTCTGGCCGATCTTGCCGAAGGGCCTGGCGACGCTGGTGCCGCCCTTGCCGAAGTACTGCAGGCCGTCGAAGTTGCGGTCGAAGCTGCCGCCGCTCTTGAGGTTCTGGAAGGCGAGGATGCCGCGCTTGGTGGCGTCGGGCCAGCCGACCTCCTTGCGCCCCTTCTCGGAGAACAGCACGATCACCTGGCCCTTCAGCTCGCTCAGCTTGCGCAGGTTCAGGTTGCCGGGCAGCGTGCAGATGCGATTCCCCAGGATGTCGGTGCAGGCCTCGGCGATCAGGCCCCAGTTGTCGCACTTGTCGAACTTGAGGATCACGAACTCCTCGGTCTGCTGCTGCACGAACTTCGAGGCGTCGTTGAGGATCTTCGACAGCGTCATGCCGTAGGTGCCGCCGGACAGCGACTTGACCTTCATGTCGGTGGCCTGGCCGGTGCGCAGGTCGACGCCGGTCTTGTTGCTCTTGCCGCCGGGCCCGTGATAGGCCTTGAGTGCGAGCACGTCGCCGCCGCCGCCCTTCTTGACCACCGTGCCGGTGATGCGGATGTCGAAGATGCGCACGCCGGCCATCGCCTGGTCGTGGATGTCCAGGTCCTGCGTCTGGGCGTTCGCGCTGCCCTGCGTGATGGCGGCGTCGTGGCTGCCCGCCATGACGATCTCGTTGAGCTGCTTGTCGGATCCCAGCGTGTAGTAGGTGACCATGGTGCTCCTCGGCGGGCCGGCGGACGGCGCGGGTTCAGTCGAAGTGGTAGCTGAAATTGCCGTCTGCCACGCCGACGGCCACGCGGGTGATCGGCCGCTCCTGCATCATCCGCGTCAGGAACTCGCGGCTGATGTCGGGCAGCATCGTGTTGGTGAGGATGGCGTCGATCATGCGGCCGCCCGATTCGCTCTCGGTGCAGCGGCTGACGACCAGCTTGACGACGTCCTCGCCGTATTCGAACGGGATCTTGTAGCGGTCTTCCACGCGCCGCTTGATGCGGCCCATCTGCAGCCGCACGATGCGGCCGAGGATCTCGTCCGAAAGCGGGTAGTACGGGATCACCACCAGCCGCCCCAGCAGCGCGGGCGGGAAGATCTTCAGCAGCGGTTCGCGCAGCGCCTTGGCCATGCCTTCGGGGTCGGGCATCAGCTCGGGGTCCTTGCACAGGCTGGCGATCATCTCGGTGCCGGCGTTGGTGGTGAGCAGGATCAGCGTGTTCTTGAAGTCGATGAAGCGGCCTTCGCCGTCTTCCATGAAGCCCTTGTCGAAGACCTGGAAGAAGATCTCGTGCACGTCGGGGTGGGCCTTCTCCACCTCGTCGAGCAGCACCACGCTGTACGGCTTGCGGCGCACCGCTTCCGTCAGCACGCCGCCTTCGCCGTAGCCCACGTAGCCGGGCGGCGCGCCCTTCAGGGTGCTGACGGTGTGCGCCTCCTGGAACTCGCTCATGTTGATGGTGATGAGGTTCTGCTCGCCGCCGTACAGCGCCTCGGCCAGTGCCAGCGCGGTCTCGGTCTTGCCCACGCCCGAGGTGCCGGCCAGCATGAACACGCCCACCGGCTTGTTCGGGTTGTCCAGCCCGGCGCGGCTGGTGAGGATGCGCTTGGCGATCATCTCCATCGCGTGGTCCTGGCCGATCACGCGTTCACCCAGGTGCTGCGCCACCTTCAGCAGGTTCTCGATCTCGTTGCGCGCCATGCGGCCCACCGGGATGCCGGTCCAGTCGGCCACCACCGAGGCCACGGCCTGGTAGTCCACCGTGGGCAGGATGAGCGGGTCTTCGCCCTGCAGTTCGGACAGCTTCGCCTGCACCGACTTCAGCTGCTCCATCGTGGCGGCGCGGTCGGCCTCGCTCAGGCCCTCGGCAGAAGCCGCCGGCGCGGCCTGCGCGGCCGCCGCCTCCAGCGGGCTGCCGGTGCCTTCCACCGGCCTGGCGCCGTCGCGCAGTTTGGCCCGCAGCTTGAGCAGTTCGTCGACCAGCGCGCGCTCGTCCTGCCAGCGCTTTTCCAGCATCGCCAGGCGCGCCTTCTCGGCCGTGAGCTTGGCGCTGGCGTCGGCCTCGCGCTTGGCGGTCTCGATGCCGATCGCCTTCTCGCGGCCGATGATGGCCAGCTCGGTGTCCAGCGCGTCGATGCGCTTCCTGGAGTCGTCCACCTCGGCCGGCGTGGCGTGCAGGCTGACGGCGACGCGCGCGCTCGCGGTGTCGAGCAGGCTCACGCTCTTGTCGGGCAGCTGGCGCGCCGGGATGTAGCGGTGGCTCAGCTTGACGGCGGCTTCGAGCGCTTCGTCCAGGATCTGCACCTGGTGGTGCTTCTCCATCGTGCTGGCGACGCCGCGCATCATGAGGATGGCCTTGGGCTCGTCGGGCTCGTCCACCTGCACGGTCTGGAAGCGCCGCGTCAGCGCCGGGTCCTTCTCGATGTGCTTCTTGTATTCGGCGAAGGTGGTGGCACCGATGGTGCGCAGCGTGCCGCGCGCCAGCGCCGGCTTCAGCAGGTTGGCCGCGTCGCCGGTGCCGGCGGCGCCGCCCGCACCGACCAGCGTGTGCGTCTCGTCGACGAACAGGATGATGGGCTTGGGGCTGGCCTGCACTTCCTCGATCACGCTGCGCAGGCGCTGCTCGAACTCGCCCTTCATGCTGGCACCGGCCTGCAGCAGGCCGACGTCGAGCGAGCGCAGCTGCACTTCCTTCAGGCTGGGTGGCACATCGCCGCGCGCGATGCGCTGGGCGAAGCCTTCCACCACCGCGGTCTTGCCGACGCCGGCTTCGCCCACCAGGATGGGGTTGTTCTGGCGCCGCCGCATGAGGATGTCGACCACCTGGCGGATCTCGTCGTCGCGGCCGACGATGGGGTCCATCTTGCCGCCACGCGCCTGCTCGGTGAGGTCGACGGTGAATTTCTTCAGCGCTTCCTGCTTGCCCATCGCCGCCGGGGCGATGGCACCGCTGGCTTCGCCGGGGCCGGCGCCTCCGGCGGCACCGCCGGAGCCGTCGCTCGCGCCCTGCCCTTCCTCGGGCGAGCCGGCCACGATCTTCGGCAGTTCGTCCGAGAGGTCGTCGACCTTGATCTTCTCGAACTGGCGGCTGATGGCGACCAGCGCGTTGCGCAGGTTCTTCGTCTTCAGCATGCCCACCAGCACGTAGCCGGTGCGCACCGCGCTGTCCTTGTAGAGCAGCGTGCCGTAGACCCAGCCGCGTTCGATGGCGTCGGCGATGTTCTCGGCGATGTCGCTGATGCTGGTGGCGCCGCGCGGCAGGCGGTCCAGCGCCGCGGTCAGGTCCTTGGCCAGGGCCGACATGTCCAGCTGGTAGTGCTGGATGACGCGGTGCCAGTCGCTGTCCTGCTGCTGCAGGATCTGCGCGATCCAGTGCTCCAGCTCCACGTAGGGGTTGCCGCGCAGCTTGCAGAACACGGTGGCGCCTTCCACCGCCTTGTAGGCCGGCTGCACGAGCTTGCCGAAGAGGGCGACGCGGTTGATCTCTGCCATGGGGATGTTTCCTTCTCGTTCGCGGTTTCTTCTTCACGGCGCCGCGGCACGCGGCACCAGGTTCACGACGGCGGCGCCGCGCGGGCGGCCCAGCCAGCTGGTCCAGCCCAGGCGGCCGCGGCGGCCGGGCTGGCAGGGCGGCACCTCCAGCGGGTCGAGCTCGAGCCGCAGGTCCCAGCCGAATTCCAGGCCCACGTACTGGCGCACCAGCGCCTGCAGCGGCGGCAGCGCGGCACCCACCGGCAGCAGCGATTCGAAGCTGTCCAGGTCGAGCGGGCCGATGTGCAGGCTGAAGTGGTGCTGGCGGTCGAACACGGCCTGGCCCAGCACCGCGCTCGAACCGAGCTGCGAAGTCGAGAGCCGCCGCGCCGCCGCGCGCCCGCCGATGCGGCTGCGTTCGGCCGCCGGCAGCTGCATCCAGCGGCCGACGAAGGACTCCAGCTTCACGGGGCGCCCCAGGTAGCCGCCAAGCAGCCGTTCCAGCCCTTCGGCGTTGCGCACCTGGCGCGTCAGCAGGCCGGCGAAGGCCAGGCGCGCGTGGTCGGGCGCGGCGTCGCGGCCCTGCCAGAGCTTGCCGCCGGTGCCGATGAGCGAGCCCACGTAGTCGGCCCAGCGGTCTTCTCCCGGGCGGTCCAGGCTGGCGGTGGGCTGGGCCTGCGCCCAGGCGCGGTAGAACAGCAGCAGCAGACGGTGGTGGAACCAGTCGGCGAAGCGCGCGAAGCTGTGGTCCTTGTGGTGGATCTCGCGTTCGCGCGCGTAGGCGGTCAGGTGCAGCGGCAGCGGGCCGTTGGGGCCGAAGAGGCCGAAGAAGCGCACCTCGATGCGCGGCTTGCCGCTGCGGTCTTCCAGGTCCACCCGCGCGATCGCCGACGGCGCGAACGACAGGTCGGCCGCCTGCCCCAGGCGCACCACCTCGTCGGCCGGCCGGCGCGCGCTGCCCAGGCGCGGCTTGTCGGGGTTGAGCGCCTCCACCAGCCGCAGCGCCTGGAAGAAGTCCCAGCGGTGCGGCTCGGCCGCCATCGCGAGCAGGGCTTCGCGGGGGTTCATGGGGCTAGGCAATCGGCCGAGAGCCGCAGCGCGGGCGGCCGTCCAGCAAGGTGCCGCGGGCGGCCGAGCGCACCCGGGTGCGCGTGAATCCGTTGATCGAGACGTGGCGGGCGACGAAACGCTCGAGCACGCAGCCCAGCAGGAAGGCGCTGCCGCCTTCGAAGGCCATGTCGTCGACCTCGATGTCGACCTCGACGCCGCGGCCGAAGGTGATGGGCCCCGGCATGGGCAGGCGCCGCACCACCCCCTTGAGCGAAGCCGAACGCACGCCGTCCACCTGGCGCTGGGCGGCGGCGTCGCCGGCCGGCGCGTACAGGCGCAGGATCTCGCGCAGCGCGGCGGCGCCATGTTCGGCGTCGGTGTCGGTCAGCGACAGGTGGTTCAGCGACAACTGGTTGATCAGCTTCCAGGCCACGCCGCCTTCGCGCAGCGCCGACTGAGGCCGTGAAGGGCCCTTGATCACCGCCACGCTCTTCACCGGCGCGGTGGCGACGAAGCTGAGGTCGCCCTTGGGCGCGCCGACCGGCATCAGCAGCGGCAGGTCGCGGTTGGTGCACAGCGCCTGCACGCCCACCTGGCGCAGTTCGGCCGGGAACGGCGCTTCGTGCGCGTCCACCAGCGACAGCCAGACCTCGGTGCCCACGTAGGAGGTGCGGGTGCCTTCGCGCTGCTGCACCTGCGACAGCAGGCGCGGCTGGCGCAGCAGCGAGTAGTAGGCCGCGTGGCTGCGTTCCTCGGTGTGGAAGGCGGTGTAGAAGGGCAGGAAGCGCCAGTCGCTGGTGACGCCGGTGCCGTAGCCCAGCACCTCGGTGATGCTGTGCACTTCGAAGTCCATCGGCCGCGTGCGGTCGGGCACGACGTGGAACTCGCTCACGTCGGGCGTCACGTGGATGCGGTCGCAGCGGCGTTCGAGCAGGTTCACCGCCGGCACGCAGTGCAGCGCCAGGCTGGCCGTGTCCACCGCCTGCAGCAGCGCGTTGTCCAGGCGCGAGAAGAGGATGACGATGTCGACCTCGTCGCCGCCGTGGCGGCGCAGCGCCGGTCCCAGGCCGCAGAGAT
This sequence comes from Rubrivivax sp., assembly GCA_044224175.1. GTDB lineage: Bacteria > Pseudomonadota > Gammaproteobacteria > Burkholderiales > Burkholderiaceae_C > Rubrivivax. Next base: position 229,671 of record JBGAKY010000001.1, read on the forward strand.
CGAAGAACAGGAAGCGCTGCGGGAAGGCGAAGTACTCCTGCAGCACGCGGTAGCCGCCGAAGCCGTGCAGCGAGGTGGGCAGCAGGGCCTGGTCGTCATCGAAGCCCACCGGTTCGATGCAGTCGCGGTCCAGCGCCTCGTGCCAGGCCGCGGGGCGGCGCGGGGGCAGCACGAACACGCCGAGCGTGTTGCCGCACACCAGTTCGTGCAGCCGGTACGCGATGTCGTCGACACCGGCGCAATGCAGGCGCAGGTCTTCCAGCGCCAGCTGGCTGAAGTCGAGCCCGGCCGTGGTGCGCAGCCGCAGCCTCACCCCGGACCGGTAGCGGCGCCATTCGGGCAGCGCCGTCAGCGGCAGGTCGGCGGCGTGGCTGAAGTATTCGACCTGCGTGATCTCCAGCGGCCACAGCGCCAGTTCATGCGCGGTGCGGAACTCGCACGCGGTCGATCCCGACTTGCCGGCCTGGCCGGTGAGCGCGCTGCCGCGCGCGATGCGGTGGCCCTGCGCCAGCGAGGGGTCGCCCAGCTCGGGCGTGACCTGCGCCACCAGCATCGAAGGCGTGGGCGCCAGGAACTGCGGGTAGACGATCTCCAGCAGCCGCTGCGTGAAGCGCGGGAACTCGGCATCGATCTTGAGCTGGATGCGTCCCGCCAGGAAGGCGAAGCCTTCCAGCAGGCGTTCCACGTAAGGGTCGGCCACCTCCAGGCCTTCCAGGCCCAGGCGGTGCGCGATCTTGGGGAACTGCTGGGCGAACTCGGCGCCCATCTCGCGCAGGTGGCGCAGTTCCTCGTTGTAGTAGCGGAGCAGGCGCGGATCCACGTCAGTGATCCAGCTCGCGGACGGCCACGCGACCCGTTTCCAGGTCGATGTCGGTATGCAGCAGCAGTTCCAGCGGCACCGGCTGCGCCCACAGGTGGCCGCTGATGCGCAGGCCGATCTGGTTGTGGTGGTCGAGCTGGATGTCGTTGACCATGACCTCGACGTTCAGCGACTCGGGCAGGATGCGCGGCTCGTGGTCCAGGATGGCCTGGCGCACGCGCTCCTGCAGCACCGTGGGGTCCAGCGTCGAAGCCGACTGTCCCGAGAAGGCAGGCAGGCCGTAGTTCAGCACCGAACGGCGCGCTTCGGGCGCGGCGCTGAAGTCGATCGCGCTGCCGGGGGCGGTGGCGTTGAACAGCCAGGCCAGGTCGCGAAGCACCAGTTCGCGCAGGCGGTTGCGGCTGATGACGCGCGTCTCGTTCGCCTCCACCGCGGTTTCGGGGTTGTCGTCGGTCAGGCGGTCGAGCAGCGCCGGCTGCAGCCGGTCCTGGGCACGCGGGGTCGACATGGAAGCGGTCAGGTTCTCAGACCGCCGGCTCGTCGATGGTCACGGTGCGCAGGTCCATCAGCGCCCATTCGGTGGTGTCGGTGGCGACGATGCGCTGGCCCAGGCCGACGTAGCTGCCGTCGGGGCGTTCGCGCCATTCGGTGCGGCGCGCCAGCGCCAGCAGGTCGCCGCTGGCCAGTTCGGTGTCGGGGTAGCGCGTGGGCACCAGGGCCACGACCTCGCCGCCGTTGGAGAACTGCAGGTGCGCCGGCATCCAGACCGCGTCGCGCAGGTCTTCGGGCTCGTCGAACACCACCTGCGTCAGCCGGTTCCAGGGCACCCAGTAGTAGCGACCGTTGATCACCGCCTCCAGCGTGGGACCCAGGCGGGTGTCGGCGTCGGCGATCCACTGGAAGCGCTCGCCATTGGCGGTGCCGCTGCTGGGCGGCGCCTGTTCCAGCGCCTGCTCGCGCAGTTTCGTGGCGGCTTCGAGCTCGCCCTTGCCTTCGCGCAGCAACGCTTCGATCAGCAGCGCGGTCCAGGTCTCGGGTTCGCCGAACAGCATGGGCACCTTGCGGCCGGCGAACACCGCCAGGCGCAGCGTCTCGCAGGCGATGGCCTCGCGGTAGGTCTGCTCCATGGCCAGCGCGCCGGCGTCCAGCCCGCTGGCCACCTTCAGCTGGTTCAGCGCCCGCTCCCACTGGCCCAGCACGCACATCAGCTGGAACAGGAACACACGCAGCTTGGCGTCCTGCGGCCGGGTGCGCACCTCGTCCGTCAGCAGCTTGAGCGCGCGCTGCGTGTCGCCGTCCTTGAGGGCCTGTTCGGCCGCGCTGGCATGGGACATGGGAAAGGCTCCTGTCAGGCCTGTGGCGCCGTCTCGCCGGTGAACGAAGAGGCGCCGCCGCCACCGCCGCTGGTCAGCTGCGGCGTGTAGTCGAAGGTGATGCGCTGGAAGCCGATGGACACGTGCTCGGTCAGCGTGGGCGCGCCGCCGGGGCCGATGTCGGACTGCACGTTGTAGTCGTTGACGCGGGCGCCTTCGAGCGTGCACTTGAAATAGGGCAGCGCCGCCGCCACGCCGCCGGCCTTGCGCACGGTGAGGATCACCTTGGTCAGCGTCTCGTTGTTGGCCATCACCGACATCAGCGCGGTGGTGGCGCGATCGACGCTCTTGACGATCTTCAGCTCGTGCATCTGGGTGCGGCCGGTGCGCTGGCCGCCGACCGCGGTGGGCGCGGTCATGCCCCAGCTCCAGTCGACGAGCTCGATCTGGTTGGGGTAAGCCTTGTCGTTGGACTCGCCGAGGATCTCACCGGTCTTCTGGCCGGTGATCTTGAGGAACATGTCGGAACGAGCCATCGCGGATTCTCACTGTGCTGCAGTCGCGAAGGACACGGGCCGCGGGCGGGCGCTCCGGAGGAACGCCCGCGCCGCAGCCCGCGGAGTTGCGGCCGGTGGAAGGCTCAGGCGTTCTCGTTCGAGGCGATGTCGTAGACCATCGTCTTGGTGGAGTCGGCGCTGCCGTCGGGCTTCTGCGGCGTGTACTCGTACTTCACGTGGGCGAAGTTCAGGGTCACGTTCTCGGTCAGGCGGTCCTCGCCGCCGGAGCCGCCGCAGGAGACCGAGGTGATCATCACTTCGGTCATCTCGATCTTGATGTACTCGATCGGCGCGTTCTTGCCGCCGGCCTTGCGCACCACCAGGTTGGCCTTGGGGTAGTGCTGGCCGTTGGAGGCCGCCAGCAGCAGCGCGTGCGACGAAGCGTCGGTGAACTTGGTGAAGGACAGGTCCTGCACGTTCGCCTTGCCGCTGCCGCCGCCGCCGCCCTGGTGGGTGGTGCCGGAATTGGAGATGCCCCAGCTCCAGGCCAGAACGTCGATCTCGTTGGCGTGCTTCTTGTCGGTCGACTCACCCTTGATGTCGCCGATCTTCATGAACATGTCTACGGCCATGGTCCGTTTCTCCTAGTTGCCCCGCTCGGGGCGTTAAAACGCTGCCTTCAGCACCCTTGGCGGGGGCGCCTCCACCGTGCAGCCGGCGGAGGTGTGCTCTTGTGAATCCAACGACATGCTCTCCGTCAGCCTGCCTTGGCCGACGGCAACTTCGAAACCAGCCGCAACGACACCGTCAGCCCTTCGAGCTGGTAGTGCGGCCGCAGGAAGAACTTGCTGCTGTAGTAACCGGGGTTGGAGGGGTCCTCGTCGACCACCACCTCGGCGGCGGCCAGCGGCTTGCGCGCCTTGGTGGTCTCCGACGAATGCGCCGGGTCGCCGTCGACGTACTGCATGATCCAGTTCGACAGCCACTTCTGGACGTCGTCGCGCTCCTTGAACGAGCCGATCTTGTCGCGCACGATGCACTTCAGGTAGTGCGCGAAGCGGCAGGTCGCGAACAGGTAGGGCAGGCGCGCTGCCAGGTTGGCATTGGCGGTGGCGTCGGGATCGTCGTACTCGGCCGGCTTGTGCAGCGACTGCGCGCCGATGAAGGCGGCGAAGTCGCTGTTCTTGCGGTGCACCAGCGGCATGAAGCCGTTCTTCGCGAGTTCGGCCTCGCGCCGGTCCTCGATCGCGATCTCGGTGGGGCACTTCATGTCCACGCCGCCGTCGTCGGTGGGGAAGGTGTGCGTGGGCAAGTTCATCACCGCACCGCCGGACTCGATGCCGCGGATGCGCGAGCACCAGCCGAATTCCTTGAACGAGCGGTTGATGTTGGTCGCCATCGCGTAGGCGGCGTTGGCCCAGGTGTACTTGGCGTGGTCGGCCGAGCCGGTCTCTTCCTCGAAATTGAAGGCCTCCACCGGATTGGTCTTCGACCCGTAGGGCATGCGCGAGAGGAAGCGCGGCATCGCCAGGCCCACGTACTTGGAGTCTTCGGACTCGCGCAGCGAACGCCAGGCGGCGTAGTCGGGGGTGGTGAAGATCTTGGTCAGGTCGCGCGGGTTGGCCAGCTCCTGCCACGAGTCCATCTGCATCAGCGTCGGCGAGGCGCCGGTGATGAAGGGGCAGTGCGCCGCCGCCGCCACCTTGGCCATCTCGGCCAGCAGTTCCACGTCAGGAGCGCTCTGGTCGAAGTGGTAGTCGCCGACCAGGCAGCCGAAGGGTTCGCCGCCGAACTGGCCGAATTCCTCGGCGTAGATCTTCTTGAAGATCGGGCTCTGGTCCCAGTTGGTGCCCTTGTAGCGCTTGAGCGTCTTGCCCAGCTCCTGCTTGGAGATGTTCATGACGCGGATCTTCAGCTGCTCGTCGGTCTCGGTGTTGTTCACCATGTAGTGCAGGCCGCGCCAGGCGCCTTCGAGCTTCTGGAAGTCCTCGTGGTGCAGGATCTGGTTGATCTGCTCCGAGAGCTTGCGGTCGATGGCGGCGATCATGGCCTCGATCGAGGCGACGACGTCGCTGCTGATCAGCTGCGTCTGCGCCAGCGCCTGCTGCGCCAGCGTCTGCACCGCCAGTTCGACCGCGCTCTTGGCGTCGTCGGACTTGGGCTTGAATTCCTTCTGCAGCAGCGACGCGAGGTCGCTGCCTTCCATCTGGACAGTGGCCAGTGCGGCGGAGGCTTGGGTTTCGGCCATCTCGGTGTTCTCCTGGTTCGGTTCGGTGCGTGGGCGGGGCTGGCGGCTCGGTGAGCGGCCTCAGCCTTCGGCCGGCTTGGCCGCGGCGGCCAGCGAGCCCAGCAGCGCAGGGTCCTTCAGGAGCTTGCCGATCAGTTCCTCGGCGCCGCCCTTGCCGTCCATGTAGGTCACCAGGTTCTGCAGCTGCTGGCGCGCTTCTAGCAGCTTGTTGAGCGAATCGACCTTGCGCGCCACCGCGTCGGGCGAAAAATCGTCCATGTTCTCGAAGGTGATGTCCACGCTGAGGTTGCCCTCGCCGGTGAGCGTGTTGGGCACCTGGAAGGCCACGCGCGGTTTCATGGCCTTCATGCGGGAGTCGAAGTTGTCGACGTCGACTTCCAGGAACTTGCGGTCGGCCACCGGCGCCAGCGGATCGGCCGGCTTGCCCGACAGGTCGGCGAGCACGCCCATCACGAAGGGCAGCTGAACCTTCTTCTCGGCGCCGTAGAGTTCCACGTCGTACTCGATCTGGACCCGGGGCGCGCGGTTGCGGGCGATGAACTTCTGGCTGCTGCTCATGTCAGGGGACTCCTGTGCGGCTTGGGGTGTCGGGAGAATAAGTGGTTTTCTGCGAACTCTAGGCCGGCGTCAAGACCCGTCGGGGGTCTGCACCGAGTCGGGGTCGACCCCGACCAGGCGCGCCACCTCGGGCAGGGCGTCCGGCGCGAGCACCTTCATCAGCTGCAGGAAGTTGTGGCTCACGAGCTGGCGCGCGCGGCGCAGGAACAGCGGCGCCGGGTTGCTGGGCTCGGCGCGTTCGAGGTATTCGCAGACCAGGTCGATGGCGCGCAGCGCCTCTTCGCGCGAGTTCACGCTGCCCGAGAGCCCGCGCCGCTTGCCGCCGCCGCCTTCGGCCGCACCCTCGACGGCACCGTCTTCCTCGCCGGCGTCGCCATCGCCCGGCGCGGCTTCGGGCGGCAGCAGCGAGCCGATGCCGTCGACGAAGGCGGCCAGCGGCGCCAGGTCGGGGGCGTCGGCGGCCAGCTTCTCGTTCAGCAGCGCCGCCAGGCGCGCCGTCAGCGCCGAGGCTTCGGTGCAGGTGGCGCGCAGCGATTCGTCCTTCGCCAGCGCCGCGGCCATCATCTGCGAGCAGGGGCCGACGCCGAGGTCGGATTCGTCCTCGCGCGCCGGCGCCAGGCCGAGCGCCACTTCGATGGTGCGACCCGGCAGTTCGCCGATCGACCGGTCGCGGATGACGCGGGCGTCGCGCAGGTCGCCGACGACGCCGTCCACCTCGCGCAGCACGGTGAGCGCGTTGACGCGGGCATAGGGGTCGCCGTCGTCGGGGTCGGGCAGCGGGTGCACGCCGTCCCACAGGTTTTCGACAAGGCCGGCCACCAGGCGCATGCCGGGCACGAAGGCGGGCCAGCCCTGCAGGTGCAGCTGCGCGCGCAGCCAGTAGACGGCCACGCGCAGGTCGCGGGTGCGTTCGAACAGGGATTCGGCGACTTCGACCACGCGGCGCCAGTTGGGCGGCTCGGCGGGTTCGAACTGGGTCTCGGGCTTGCCGGCGGCGGCCTTGGTGAGATCGAGGAAGTCGTTGTCGTATTCGAGATCGGCGCCGCAGGGGGCGGCTTCGTCGGCCAGGGGTTGCAGCCATGCGGCCACCTGGGACTCTGCTGCTGCGATGTCGCTCATCGGTTCGGTTCTTTTCCCAACGACTTCCCGACCCCGCCGCTGCGGCGGCACCGACGGGGCCGGAAGGGCCGGGACCGGTGCTGTGATCGTGCCCACAGTGTGGCAGCGTTGTGCCGCCGCGAGAATCCCAAGTTTCCACCGGCCTGCAGAGGCCTCCGTGCCAATTCGTTCACAGGCCGGGGTGATAGGTCCGCTTCGTGGCGGCCGCGCGACCCCGCCGTTCGCGGGTGATCACGCTCATGGCGTGCGACCGGCCCGTTCGATAACATGCAGCGGCCGCCGCCTGGGGCGCAGCGAGCAGGAGAGTGGTGTGGCCATGGGTCTGCAGCGCGCGTACTTGATCGCCTTGGTGGCCGGCGCGGCGGTTGTCGCCCCGGTGCGCGCGCAGACGCCCTCCGCCGCCCCCGCGCCTGCGGCGCAGACGCCGCCGCAGGTGCCGCGCGCTTCCGACCTGGCGCCGCCGCGCACGCCCCAGACCGATCCGGCCCGCCTGCCGCCGCAGCCGGCACTGCCGCGCGAACTGGGCAAGCCCGAAGACGACGTGCGCCTGGACGTGCAGCGCTACGAGGTGGCGGCCGACGCGCCGGCCGAACTGCGCGAAGCCCTGCCGCGTCTGACCGCGCGCTACACCGGCCCCGGCCGCAGCTTCGAGGACCTGGCCAGCGCGGCCGCCGAAGTCACCCGTTTCCTGCAGCGCGACCTGGGCGACTACCTGGGCTACGCCTACCTGCCCGAGCAGGCCCCCGAAGGCGGCGTGGTGCGCATCGCGGTGCTGGAAGGGCGGCTGGACAAGATCGTGCTCGAATGGTCCGAAGGCCTGCCGGTGGACCGTGACGTGGTGGAGAACTACCTCTCGCGACTGGTGCCCGGCGGCGTGCTGAAGGTGCGCGACGTCGAGCGCGGGTGACGCCGCGCCCTGAAGGCCTGTGGTCGGCGCGCGCCGACCTCGACGCCAACGGCTCGCGCTACATGGGCCGCTACCGCCTGGGCGGACTGGTGCAGCGCAACAGCCCCTTCGGCCGCGGCGACGGCTTCGCGGCCAGCGTGCTGGGGTCCAGCACCGGCGGCCTGGCCTTCGCGCTGCTGGGCTACAACACGCCGGTGGGCGGCGACGGGTTGAAGCTGGGCGCCTCGCTGTCCGCGGTGCGCTACCGGCTGACGGCGGAAGCCTCCGACCTGGGACTGAACGGCTACGCCGCCACCTTCAACGGCTACCTGTTGTACCCGGCGGTGCGGGCGCGCAACCTCAACCTGTTCGGGCTGGCTTCGTACGACCGCAAGGCCTACGACGACCGCAACATCTTCGGCCCCACGCGCAAGGACGTCGACACCCTCACCTTCGGCACCACGGGCGACTTCCGAGACAGCGTGGCCGGCGGTGGCGTCAACACCTTCGAGTTCAACGTCATCGGCGGCCGCCTGAAGTTCCCCGGCGGGCGCCCGGCCAACAGCGCGGGCGAACGCTTCGGCAAGTTCACCTACGGCTACACCCGGCTGCAGGACGTGGTGACCGGCCGCGCGCTGCTGTACCTGGCGCTGCGCGGCCAGTACGGCGTGAACAACCTGGACAACACCGAGCAGTTCCGCGTCGGCGGGCCCGACGGCGTGCGCGCCTTCGCGCCCGGCGAAGGCACCGGCGACCGCGCCTGGGTGGCCAGCGTCGAACTGCGCTGGCTGCCGCCGGAAGCGCTGCTGGGCCGCAATGCACGCGACGTGGTGGCCTCGCTCTTCTACGACAGCGGCCACGTGCGCTTCCAGGCCAAGCCCGACACCAGCACGGTCAACGCCAGCGACGTGCCGCCCGGCGGCGACACCTTCAGCGCCGCCGGCATCGGCCTGGCCTGGGTGCGGCCGGGCGCCTTCTCGCTGCGCATGTCGGTGGCCAAACCGGTGGACGGCAAGGCGCGCTCGGAGCCGGCGAAGGACCCGCGGGTCTACCTGCAGGGCAGCGTGTTCTTCAACTGAAGCCCGGACCGGATGCGGAGTCCAGGAGAGCGACGATGAGACAGCCCGCGCACCCCGTCCCCAGCCCGTTCGTGCTGCGCCCGGTGTGCCTGGCGGTGTGCCTGCTGGGCCTGCCTGCCGCCCATGCGCTGCCGCAGGGCGGCACGCCGACCTTCGGCCAGACAGACGTCCGGCAGACCGCGCCGGGCCAGCTCCTCATCCACCAGGGCACGGTGCGGGCCGGCATCGACTGGACCAGCTTCTCCATCGCCGCCGGCGAACGGGTGCAGATCGTGCAGCCCGGGCGCGACTCGGTGCTGGTGAACCGCGTCGTCGGCAACGACCCTTCGTCCATCTTCGGCCAGCTGCAGTCCAACGGCAACGTCTGGCTCGTGAACCCGCGCGGCATCTTCTTCGGCGCCAGCTCGCGCATCGACGTCGGCGGGCTCGTCGCGACGACGCTGAACCTGGAAGGCGGCGGCGCCGAAGGCGGCCGCATCCGCCTGGGCCGCGGCAGCGAAGGTGCGGGCGAGATCCGCTCGGAAGGGCAGATCACCGCGCGGGGCGGCACCGTGGTGCTGGCGGCGCCGCAGGTCACGCACAGCGGCAGCATCGAAGCGCAGCGGGTCGGCATTGCCGCCGCCACGCAGGTGGAGGTGGACGTCGAAGGCGACGGCCTCGTGCTGTTCAACGTGCGCAACGACGGCAGCCTGCCGGCGCGCCTGTCGCTGCTGGGCAACGTGACGGCCGACGGCGGCACCGCCGACCTGCGCGCGGCGGCGCGCGCCGGCTTCGCCGACACGGTGCTGAACCTGGAAGGCGTGGTGCGCGCGCGCAGCATCGGCCAGCGCAACGGGCGCGTCTTCATCGACGGCGGCAGCGACGGGGCCGTCATCGTCAGCGGTGCGGTCGACGCGAGCGGCAGCAAGGCAGGCGAGCGCGGCGGCGACGTCACGATCACCGGCGACAAGGTCGGCCTGGCCAGCGGCAGCACGGTCGATGCCTCGGGCGACGGCGGCGGCGGCCGGATCCGCGTGGGCGGCGGCTTCCACGGGGCCGACGGCGACATGCGCAACGCCAGCATGACCGTGGTCCAAGGCGGCGCGACGCTGAAGGCCGACGCTGGCGAACGCGGCGACGGCGGGCAGGTGGTGGTGTGGTCGGATCGCAGCACCGTGTTCGCAGGCGACATCCAGGCGCGCGGTGGCGCGCAGGGCGGCGATGGTGGGCAGGCGGAGGTGTCGGGCAAGCAGCACCTCGCCTTCGAAGGCCGCGCCGACCTGGGCGCGGCAAACGGCCGGCGCGGTTCGCTGCTGCTGGACCCGGACAACATCGAGATCGTGGCCTCCGGCCCGGACATGAGGAACGACGGCAACGGCGACGACCTCACCGATCTGACCCCGGCGGGCGGCACGGTCACGATCGCCTTCGGCGACTTCGCGCCCGGCGGGCCCACGCCGACCAGCACCATCACGGCCGGCGCCGTGACGAGCCAGCTCGTCGGCAGCAACGTGCTGCTGCAGGCCAACAACAACATCAAGGTCGACGCGGCGATCGCGGACCCCGGTTCGTCGAACACCTTGACATTGCAGGTCGGTGGCGCCGGCACGATCAACGTCAACCAGGCCATCAACCTGGCCGCCGGCACCGTCGAGTTGATCGGCAACACCAGCATGGCCGCCGCCGGCCAGTTCAACGTCGGCACGCTGAAGGTCAGCGGCGGCACGCTGACGCTGGACTCGGCCGCCAGCGTGGCCGCCACCGCCACCGTCAACATCGTCGGCAGCGCCACGCTGGAACTGCCGAACACCGCAGTCACGATCGGCTCCCTCCTGGGTGATGGAACCCTCAGGCTGGGCAACACGGCTGCTGCGAACCTGACCCTGGGAACGGCTGCCGATACGACCTTCGCCGGCGCGATCACCGGCGGCAATCCCAACGTCGTGCTGACAAAGGCGGGGGCCGGCAGGCTCACGCTCACCGGCGCGTCCACGTTCAACGGCAGCACGGTCGTCTCGGCCGGCACGCTCGAGCTCGGCGGCGGCGGCAGCCTGCCGAGCGGCAGCGACCTGAAGCTGGACGGCGGGACGCTCGCCCTTTCGGCCAGCGGCACGTTCACGCTGGACCACCGCCTTGAGCTGGGCACCGGCGGCGGAACGGTGGAGACCGCGCCTCTCGCGGTCGCCACGCTGTCGCAAGCCGTCGGTGGAGCGGGAGGCTTCACGAAGACCGGCGACGGCACGCTCACGTTCGGCGACAGCGTCACGTACGGCGGCAACACCCGGGTGAGCGGCGGCCTGCTGGTGCTGAGTTCGTCCACCAGCCTTTCCGGCGCCACCAGCGTCACCGTCGACGGGGGCGCAACGCTCAGGCTGGCGGGCAACGTCACCGTAGGCAGTCTTTCGCTGGCCGGCACGCTGGACCGGACCAGCGCGACCGACAAGCTCACCGCCACCGCCTACACGCTGGCCACCGGCGCCAACGCACTGGCGAATCTGGGCACGGGCAGCCTCACCGCCACCGGCAACGCTACCCTGGCCGGCACCAGCGAAGCCGGCACCGTCGCCGTGAACAACGGCGCCACGCTCACGCTGGGCAGCGCCAATCGGCTGGCCGACACCGCCGCCGTCACCGTGAACGGCACGTTGAAGCTCAACGGCGACGACACCGTCGGCAGCCTGACGCTGGCCGGCACGCTGGACAGGACCGGCGCGACCGACAAGCTGACGGCCACCACCTACGCGCTCACGGGCTCGAGCACGCAGGTCGTCGCCAACCTGGGCGCCGGCACCGTCAACAGCAGCGGCAGCGGCGTCACGCTCAGCGGCACTGCCGACGCCGCCAACGTCAACGTCACGGCCGGCCTGCTGACGCTGGGCGCGGCGGAGAGACTGGCCGACGGCGCCGCGCTCGCCGTCAGCGGCGGCACGCTGAAGCTCAACGGCAACGAGACCGTCGCGACGCTGTCGCTGGCCGGCACCCTGGACAAGACCGGTGCGACCGACAAGCTCACCGCCAGCACCACCACGCTGGCCACCGGCGCCAACGTGCTGGCCCACCTGGGCGCCGGCAGCCTCACCGCCACCGGCAACGCCACCCTCGCGGGCACCAGCGACGCCACCACCGTCATCGTGGACAACGGCGCCACGCTCACGCTGGGCAGCGCCAACCGGCTGGCCGACACCGCCGCGGTCACGGTCAATGGCACCTTGAAGCTCAACGGCGACGACACTGTCGGCAGCCTGGCGCTGGCCGGCACGCTGGACAGGACCGGCGCGGCCGACAAGCTGACGGCCGCCACCTACGCCCTCACCGGCGCGGCCACGCAGGTCATCGCCAACCTGGGCACCGGCACCGTCAACAGCAGTGGCAGCGGGGTCACGCTCAGCGGCACTGTCGACGCGACCGTGGTCAACGTGACCGCCGGACGCCTTACGCTGGACGGCGCCAACCGCCTGGGCAGCGGCACCGCCGTTGCGGTTGACGGAACGCTGGCGCTGACGGGTTCGCAGTCGGTGGGCGCCCTCAGCGGCAGCGGCAGCATCGACGTCGCCAACAGCACGCTCACCACCACCATCAGCGGCAGCAGCAGCTTCAATGGTGACTTCACGGGCGGCACCAGCGGCGGGCTCACGAAGGCCGGCGGCGGCACGCTCACGCTGGCGGGCAGCCTGGGCTACGGCGGCGTCACCCGAGTGAGCGCCGGCGCGCTGGTGCTGGCGTCGGGTGGGCGACTGGCGGCGGCAAGCCAGGTCGACGTCGACAGTCTCGCCACGCTGCGGCTGGGCGGCAACGAAAGCGTGGCCGCGGCCGACATCGCCGGCACGCTGGACCGCACCAACGCCAGCGACCAGCTCAGTGCCAACGTCACCACGCTGTCAACGGGCGCCAACGTGCTGGCCAGGCTGGGCACCGGCACGCTGAGGGTGACAGGCAACGCCACGCTGGCCGGCACGAGCGACGCCACCGCAGTCATCGTGGACAGCGGCGCCACGCTCACGCTGGGGGCCGCCGACCGCCTGGCCGACACCGCCAGCGTCAGCGTCAACGGCACGCTCACCCTCAACGGCAACGACACCGTCGGCAGCTTCACGCTGGCCGGCACGCTGAACAAGACAGGCGCCGCCGACAAGCTGACCGCCGCCAACTATGCGCTCACCGGCGCCGCGACACAGGTGAACGCGAACCTGGGCACCGGCACGCTCGACAGCAGCGGCAGCGGCGTCACGCTCAACGGCACGTCCGATGCGGCCACCGTGAACGTCAGCACCGGCCAGCTGAACCTGGGCAGCGCGGAACGGCTGGCCGACACGGCCGCGCTCACCGTGGACGGCACGCTCAGGCTCAACGGCAACGAGACCGTGCGGGTCGCGACGCTGGGCGGCACGCTGCAGAAGACCCAGCCCACCGACACCCTGTTCGCAGGCACCTACACGCTCGGCAACGGTGCCAACGTGGTCGCGAACCTGGGCCCCGGCAGCCTGCTCGTGAACGGCAACGCCACGCTGGCGGGCAGCAGCGGCGCGGCCACGGTCGACGTGAACGGCGGCGCGAGGCTCACCCTGGTGGGCCCCGAAAGGCTGGCCGACGGCGCCTTCGTGACGGTGGCCTTGAATGGCACGCTGGCGCTGGGCGGCGCCGAGAAGGTGGGCACGCTCAACGCCAACGGCACCGTGACCGGCGGTTCGCTGTCGGCCGATGACTACGTGCTGTCGGGCGGCACCTACGACACCAACCTGCTGGGCGGGCGCATCACCAGCACCGGCACGACGCTGATCAATGGCCTGGCCAACGCCACCATCGTGAACGTGAACGGCGGCACCCTCACGCTGGGCAGCGCCGAACGACTGACCGACCGGCCCGACGTCACCATCGCCGGCGGCGCCACCCTGGTGCTGCAGGGCAGCGAGACCTTTGGTTCGCTGGCCGGCGCCGGCACGCTGCAACTGGGCAGTTCGACGCTCACCACCGGCTGGACCCGATCGACGCGCTTCGAGGGCGTCGTCAACGGCAGCGGCGGCCAGGTCGTCAAGGAAGAGGCCGGCACCACCTTCACGCTGGCCGGCAGCGGCAGCTTCGGCAAGCTGCAGGTGGCGCAGGGCACCTTGGCGGTGGAAGGCGCCAACGCGCTGGCCGGTATCGGCAGCGTGCAGGTCGACGGGACCGGCACGCTGTCGGTGGCGGTCGATGCCGCCGCGGGCACCGTCAGCATTGCCGGCACGCTGGCCGGTGCCGGCACCCTCATCGCCAACGCCGCCACGCTGACGGGCGGCAGCATCACCGGCCACCTGGGCGGCACGGCGCTCGCCAGCAGCGGCAACAGCAATGTCAGCGGCCGGGTGAGCTCCGGCACGCTCACCGTTTCCGACGGCACGCTCACGCTGGGCGCGGCCGGGCGCCTGGCCGGCAGCACGCAGGTGCTTGTCGAGCCGACGGCCCGTCTGAACCTGGGCGGCGACGAGAACGCCGCCAGCCTGCTGCTGCGCGGCACGCTGGGCGGCAGCGGCACCTTCACGGCCAGCGACTACACCCTCGACGGCGGCGTCGCGAACGCCAACCTCGGCGGCGGCCACCTGGTGTCGGTGGGCAGCAGCACGCTCGTCGGCAGCGCCGCCGCCGGCCGGGTCGAAGTGAACGGCGGCATGCTCACGCTGACCGGCGCCGACCGCCTGGCCCCCGGCGCGCAGGTGACCGTGCTGCACGACGCCACGCTGGCCCTCGGCGGCGACAACGTCGTCGACACGCTGGCGCTGGTCGGCACGCTGGGCGGCGTGGGCACGCTGCGCGCCAACGCCGCCACGCTGGACGGTGGCACGGTCGCGGCCGACCTTGGCGCCACCACGCTGCAATCGGCCGGGACCAGCCGCATCGACGGCCGCGTGACGGCCGGCACGCTCACCGTGAGCGGCGGCACGCTCACGCTGGGCGCGGCGGAACGCCTGGCCGACACCACGAATGTCGTCGTCGCCGCCACGGCGGCCCTGAGCACCGACACACAGGAGACCGTGGCCCGCATCGACGCCGCCGGCCGCCTGGCCGGCAGCGGCCGCTTCAGTGCCACCACGGTGACGCTGGCCGGCGGCAGTGCCGACGCGGCGCTCGCCGGCGGCACGCTGCGCAGCACGGGCGGGAGCCATCTGAACGGCACTTCGGCCATGGCCACGGTGGTGGTCGAAGACGGCACGCTCACGCTGGGCAGCGCGGGGCGGCTGGCGCCCGCGTCGCGACTGGACGTCGCAACCGACGCCACACTGATGCTGGGTGGCGCCGAATCCGTGGCCAGCGCCAACCTGGCGGGCACGCTGGCCGGGCCCGCCACCCTGACGGCGACCGACATGGCCCTCGCCGGCGGCACGGTCCAGGCCGGCACCGGCGTCGCCGGCAGCACGCTGCACGGCAACGGCCGCATCGACGGCGGCGCGCGCTTTGCCGCTATCGCCGTCGATGGCGGCACGCTGACGCTGGGCAGCGCGAACCGGCTGGCCGACGCACCAGCCGTCAGCGTGGCCAGCGGCGCCACGCTGGCGCTGGGCGGCGACGAAACCCTGGGCACGCTGTCGGGCAGCGGCGGCGTGCTGCTGGGCGCTGCCACGATCGGCGTCGGCAATGCCAGCGACAGCGTGTTCGGCGGCCGGCTCGAAGGCAGCGGCGCCCTCGTCAAGCAGGGCACGGGCAGCCTCACGCTCGCCGGCGCCACCAGCCATACCGGCGGCACGCAGGTGAACGCCGGCACCCTGGTCCTGGCCGGCGACGACATCCTGGCCGACGGCGGCGCCGTCAGCGTGGCGCGCGACGCCACGCTCGCCGTCAACGGCCGCGACACGGTGGCCCGCCTCGACCTCAACGGCACGCTGGCCGGCAGCGGCACCCTCAGCGCCGACCGCTACGCGCTGGACGGCGCCAACGTGACTGGCAACCTCGGCGCCGGCGCACTGATGACGTCCGTCGGCAACAGCCGCATCGCCGGCAGCGTCGCGCCCGCCACGCTGCAGGTGAACGGCGGCACGCTCACGCTGGCCGCGCCCGACCGCGTGGCCGATGGCGCCACCGTCAGCGTGGCCAGCGGCGCCACGCTGGCGCTGAACGGCAACGACACGGTGGCCCGGCTGCAGGTGGCCGGCACGCTGGCCGGCAGCGGGCGGCTCACGGCGGCGGACATCGCACTCGAAGGCGGGCGGGTCACGGCCGACCTGGCTGGCGAACGCCTGGTCAGCCGAGGCGACAGCCAGCTCGAAGGCCACGCGGCGGTGCCTTCGATCAACGTGGAGAGCGGCACGCTGGTGCTGGGCAGCGCCGGCCGCCTGGAAGGCGCACCCGCGCTCGCGCTCGGCGGCGCGCTGGTGCTGGGCGGCGACGAGACGCTGGGCACGCTGGCCGGCGGCGGCACGCTGGCGCTGGGCAGCGCGACCCTCACGACCGGCAGCGGCGGGTCGTCCGACTTCAGCGGCAGCCTCGGCGGCAGCGGCGGCCTCACCAAGCAGGGCAGCGGCGACTTCGTGCTCAGCGGCAGCAGCACCTACACCGGCAGCACGCGCGTCGAAGGCGGCGCCCTGGTGCTGGCCGACGGCGCCAGCCTGGCCACCAGCGGCTTCGTCGTCGACGGCACGCTGCGCTACACGCCCGCCGCCGGCCACGTGCAGGACCTGGCGGTGCCGGTCTCGGGCAGCGGCGCGCTCGAACTGGCGGGCAGCGGCGAGCTGCGCCTGAGCGGTTCGAACAAGACCTACACCGGCGCCACGCGCGTGCTCGCCGGCACGCTGTCCACCGCCGGTGCCGAGGCCCTGCCCGACACCAGCGCGGTGACGGTGGCCGCCGGCGCCACGCTGGTGCTGGGCAGCGCCGAAACGGTGGCCAGCATCGACACCGACAGCGCCGCCCACCTGGTGCTGGGCGGCAACTTCACGACCAGCGGCGCGATGAACCTGCAGGGCGACGTGGTCTACCACGGCGCCGCGCCCATCACGCTGAGCGGCACGCGCATCGACGCCACCCACGACGGCAACGACTGGGGCGCCCGCCTGTCCATCGACGCCAGCGGGCCGCTGGCGCTGTCCAGCGGCCGCAGCGGCGGCGTGCTGCGCGACCTGACGCTGGGCGAACTGGAGATCGGCGCCGGCGGCCGCGTGGACGCGGGCGTGATCTCGCTCGACGGCCTGGCGCACGTCGCGGGCGGCACGCTCACGCTGGCCTCCGGCGCCGCGCCGGTGGGGCAGGCGGCGGACAGCAGCTTCGCCGGCCGCAACGCGCCGGGCGGGCGCCCGATCGGCTTCGCTTCCGACGTGGTGACGCAGACCGCCGGCCGCATCGACGTCGCCGCCGGTGCGCAGCTCTCGGTCGTCTCCGAACAGGGCGGCTCGGTCCGCCTGCTGGCCGACGACAACCACTTTGCCGGCGCGCTGGAAGTGCGCAGCGGCGCGGCCGTCTCACCCTGGTCACCCAACCTGCGTTCCGTGGGCGGCGCCGAAACCGCGGTGCAGGGCCGCGTGCAGGTGGCCGGCGACACCGTCACCATCGGCGGCGCCGGCATCGAGGCCGACGTCGTGACGATCCGCGCCGACCGCCTGAGCACCGAACCGGGCGCCGTGATCGTGGCGCGCCTGCCCTTCGACAACCGGGTCGGCACCGCCGATTCGGTGCCCGGGCTCACGCTCGAGCTCACCCCGGTCGCCTTCGGGCTGCCCTTCCCCTTCGGCCAGCGCGGCGCCGAGATCGCGGTCAGCGTGGGCAGCCGCGACTGGGGCGCCCGCACGCTGCCCATCGACGGCGGTTACCTGCGCGTGCTGCCGCGCCATGGCGCCTCCGGCGCCACCGCGGTGGTGCTGACCGGCCCGCAGGTGGGTGGCACGTACAGCTTCTTCTTCGACGGCGCCGGGCAGTCGGGCGAGATCCCGGTCTTCTACAACGGCCTGCTGCCGCTGACGCCGGAGATCTCGGGCTCGCTCTCCGCCACGCTGGCGGTGTCCGAAGGGGCGCGGCGCGACCGCTTCGACGAGTCGGTGCGCACCGAGAACGTGGCGGTGCGGCTGCGCGCCGGCGTGATCGCCGAAGTCGGCCCCGGCCGGCCGGCGACGGTGGGCAGCGAAGGGATCCGTGCCCCCGCCGGCTGCGCACCCGCCGGCGCCACGCTGGCCTGCGAGGCGAACTGATGGCGCGGCCCGCGTCCCTGCGCCGGCGCCACCTGCTGGCCCTGGCCGCGCTGGCCGGCACCGCGCGAGCGCAAACGGCAGCGCCGGCCGCCGAGCCGCCGCGAATGGCGCTGCTGATCGGCAACCGCGAGTACCCCAACGGCGAGGACCTGCCGCCCGTCCACAAGAACGTTCGCGACCTGAAGGCCGCGCTGGAAAAGCGCGGCTTCGCCTGCACCGAAGGTCTGGACCTGGACCTGGCCGCCGCGCGCGCGCTGATGGACCGCTTCAGCGCCAGCGTGCGCGCCGCACCCGCCGAGTCGACGGTCTTCTTCTACTTCAGCGGCCACGGCGCGCAGGTCGACGCCGAGAACCTGCTGGTGAGCGCACACCAGAACCCCAAGGCCGCGCCGGCTTCGCTGGCGCGCGGCAGCATGAAGCTCACGGGCGACGTCATCGGCCACCTGCCGCTGCGCCCCACGGGCCTGACGATCGCGGTGCTGGACGCCTGCCGCACTTCGCTGGCCTCGGCGCTGCAGGGCGACGGGCTCAACCAGGTGGAAGCGCCGCCGGGCTGCCTGATCGCGTTCGCCACCGGCGCGGGAAAGCCGGCCATCGCGCCGGTCGACGAGACGCGCAACACCTTCTACACCGGCTCGCTGGTCAAGCTGCTCGAGTCGGCGTCCGACGAGGTGACCTTCTCCGACCTGTTCCGCATGGTCAAGACCGACGTCCAGAACACCATGCTCAACCACCCGGTGGTGCTGCTGCGCAAGTTCGCGCAGTTCCCCTTCATCGCCGAGAACACGCAGGTCAGGCGCCGCATCGCGCCGCTGGCGGCGACGGCCGAAGCGCCACCGCGCTTCGGCAACGAGGCCGAGGCCGCCGCCTTCGCGCGCCTGGAAGCGGCGCTGTGGCCGCACGACGTGGCGCGGCTGGCGGCCGAATTCCTGCAGACCTGGCCGAAGAGCCGCCTGGCCGCCAGCGCGCAGGTGGCGCAGGAAGGCGCCGGCGAAGCCGCCACCCTGCTGCGCCGCGCCGACGTGCGCCTGTTTCGCAGCGCCTTCGACCCCGCCGGGCTGGCCCCCGAACGCGTGGCCGACCTGGCCAAGGCCGGCCGCGGCGACAAGGACGCCGCCGCCCGCCTGGGCCGCCTGTACCGCGGCCAGTCCTCCGGCCGCTACGAAGGCTGGCTGCAGTACGCCGCCGCGCTGGGCAACGGCATCGCCGCCTACGAACTGGCGCTGGCCTACCGGCGGCTGGGCCAGCCGCTGCTGGCGGCGCAGTTCGAAGGCCGCGCGCGCGATCTTGGTTACACCCCGCCGCCGTCGCTGGACAACACTCGCAAGTAAGCTCTGGCTGCGTGAAGCGGTCCACGTTCCGGCGCCTGCCCGCGCCGGAACGAAAGACCCTGCTGGCGCGTAAACGAACCATGCGATCCCTCCCCGGCTCCCGCACCCCCCGCCCTCCGGAGGCCCGGCGGTGACGGTGCTGCACTTCGACCCCGAGGCGCATGCGCGCGTGCAGGCGCTGCTGCCCTGGTACGTGAACGGCCGCCTCGAAGACGCCGAGCGCGCTGCCGTCGACGCCCACCTGGCCGGCTGCCCGCGCTGCCGCGCCGACCTGGTGGCCGAGCGGCGCCTGCACGTCACGCTGGCTGCGGCCGCGCCCACGCCGCCTTCGCCGCCGCCGGGTTCGCGCCTGGCGCGTGCCCTGGAGGCGCTGGCCCCCGTGTCGCTGCCGATGCGCTGGCGCTGGCTGCTGGCCCTGCAGTCGGCGCTGCTGGTGGCGGCGGTCGCGGTGGCCACGGTGCTGTGGCTGCACGCGCGCGACGAAGCCGCCGCGCCGTTCCGCGCCATGGGCCCTTCGCCGGCGGCCGGCGCCGCCAACGCGGTGGTGATGTTCAGGCCCGAAGCCACCGAAGCGCAGATCCGCCAGGCCCTGTCCGCCTGCGACGGCCGCTTCGCCGGCGGCCCCACCGCCACCCGCGCCTACCTGCTGGCGCTGCCGGTGGCCGACGCCGCCGCGCTGGCGCGCCTGCGCAGCCAGCCGGGCGTGGCGATGGCCGAGTCGCTGGCCACCGGAAGCGCGCCATGAAGCGCTGGCTTCAGGCCGCCATCGTCGCGCTGTGGTGGCTGTTCGGCGCGCCCGCCGCGCACGCCGACATGGCCGACGACGCCGAACGCCAGGTGCTGGTGCTGTTGCCGATGCCGGCGCCACACTACCGCCCCGACAGCGCCTACGCCGGCAGCTACGTGGGCGCCGGCCAGGCCGCACGCCGCGCCGCCGCGCGCGACCTGGCGCGCCGCCACGGGCTGGCGCTGGTCACCGACTGGCCGCTGCCCGAACTGGGCGTGGACTGCTACGTGATGACGGTGCCCGCCGGCCAGGCCGTGCCGGAGGCCGCCGAGGCGCTGGCCGCCGACCCCCGCGTCTCCTGGGCGCAGCCGATGAACGTCTACGCCGCCCGCGCCGGCGGCCACGACGACCCTCTGTTCGCCACCCAGCCGGCGGCGCAGGAATGGCAGCTGGCCGACTGGCACCGCGTGGCGCAGGGTCGCGGCGTGAGCGTGGCCATCATCGACAGCGGCGTCGACACGGCCCACCCCGACCTGGCGGGTCGCGTGGCGCTGGCGCAGAACCTCCTGGACGACCGCCCGCTGCCGGCCGAAGCGCATGGCACCGCGGTGGCCGGCCTGGTGGGCGCGCGCGCGGACGATGGCGTCGGCATCGCCGGCGTCGCCCCGGCGGCGCGGCTGCTGGCCCTGCGTGCCTGCCAGGGCGGCGCCACCACCCGCTGCACCACGCTGGCGCTGGCGCGCGGCCTGCACGCCGCCATGGGGGCGGGCGCCGACATCGTGAACCTCAGCGTGGCCGGCCCGCCCGACCGCCTGCTGGGCCGCCTGCTGGACCTCGCACTCGCGCGCGGCGCCAGCGTGGTGGCCGCGGTCGACCCTGCGCTGCCCGACGGCGGCTTCCCCGCTTCCCACCCCGACGTGCTGGCGGTGAGCGACGTGCCGGCACCCCATGCGCTGGTGGCCCCCGGGCGCGATTTGCCGGCGCCCCAGCCCGGTGGCCGCTGGGGCTACGTCTCCGGCAGTTCCTACGCCGCGGCACAGGTCAGCGGGCTGCTGGCGCTGTTGCGCGAACTGGGCACGCGCAAGCTCGAAGGCGGCTCGCAGGGGCGCGTCGACGCCTGCGCGGCCCTGGCGCGGGCCTCCGGCCGCACCGCGGCGCCCTGCACGCTGGCGCTCACGGCCCCGCAGCCCTGACGTGCGCTGGCGCCGGCCATGGCCGTTCCTCACCTGCCTGCTGCCGCTGTTGCCCGCGCCGGCAGCGGCGCAGGGCCACTGGAGCGGCAGCCTGGTGGCCGCCACCGATGAACGCTTCCGCGGCCGTTCGCTCACCGAGGAAGAGCCTTCGCTGCGCGCCACCGCGGCCTGGGACCATGGCTCCGGCGCCTATGCGGGCGCCTCGCTGTCCAACGCCCGCTTCGACCGTGAACGCGTCGCGTCGCTGGTGGGCTACGGCGGCGCCACCGGCGCCCTGGGCGCCGGCCACCGCTGGGATGCCGGCCTCACGGCCAGCGTCTTCCTCGGCGACCACGAGTACGACTACGCCGAGGCCTACCTCGGCGCCGCCGGCGAACACTGGAGCCTGCGCCTGGCGGCCAGCCCCAACTACTACGGCACCGGCGTCGCCACGCTGTATGCCGAAGGCAGCCTGGCCTGGCCACTGGCCGAAGACTGGCAGCTGCAGCTGCATGCCGGCACCTTGCGCCGCACCGAC
Source organism: Rubrivivax sp. (assembly GCA_044224175.1). Lineage (GTDB taxonomy): Bacteria > Pseudomonadota > Gammaproteobacteria > Burkholderiales > Burkholderiaceae_C > Rubrivivax. The sequence continues at coordinate 251,084 of JBGAKY010000001.1, forward strand.
GGCCGCTACGGCAACCGCGTCGACGCCCGCGTGGCCCTGGCCTGGGACGCGGCCGGCGCGCAGTGGCAGCTGGCCGCCACCGCGCTGCGCCGCGGCGGGCCCTTTCCGGCCCCCGAAGGCGAACACCGGCAGCGCTGGACCGCCAGCGTGACGCTGCCTTTCTGAACAGACGGTCCGCCCGGACCAGGAGCCTCGCGATGAACCGCTTCAAGACCCTGCTGTGTGCCGCCGCCCTGGCCGCCCTGCCCCTGGCCGCCACGGCCGCCGGCAGCGAAGAGAAGGCGCCCGCCGCCGCCGCCCAGGACCCCGACTTCAAGGCCGGCGTCGAGGCCTGGAAGGCGAAGAACTGGACCCAGGTGAGCGCGCGCATGCAGGCCGTGGTGCAGCGCGAGCCCAACAACGCCGACGCCTGGAACTACCTGGGCCACGCGGCGCGCCAGAGCGGCGACCTGCAGGCCGCCTTCCGCCACTACGACCGCGCGCTCGCCATCGACCCCAGGCACCGCGGCGCGCACGAATACGCCGGCGAAGCCTGGCTCATGGCCGGCAACCCCACCAGGGCCGAGGAACACCTGAAGGCGCTGGACAAGCTGTGCACCCTGCCCTGCGAGGAGTACACCGACCTGAAGAAGGCGATCGCCGAGTACCGGCGCAAGAACCCTTCGTGACGGGTCCTTGACGAACTGGGGCTTGCGGCGGCAGGCCGCCGGCCTACGCTTCGCACACCATCAACCCCCAGGAGCGAGGCCATGGCCAAGCGTGCCATCTGCGTCGGCATCAACAAGTTCCGGAAGTACCCCCAGTTCGCGCTGCAGGGCTGCGTGAACGACGCCAAGGACATGGCGGCGCTGTGCCGGAAGTGGCTGGGCTTCAAGGCGTCCGAAGTGGTGCTGCTCACCGACGCCCAGGCCACCAAGGCCGCCATCATGAAGCAGCTGAAGGCGGCGGTGGCCGACGCCAGGGCCGGCAGGGTTTCCGGCATCGTCTTCAGCTGGTCTTCGCACGGCACCCAGATGACCGACCACAGCGGCGACGAACCCGACGGCATGGACGAAGCGTTCGTGCCCTACGACATCGCCGAGAAGGCGGGCGACTGGGACCCGGCGCACATCATCACCGACGACGAGCTGCACGACCTGTTCCAGCAGCTGCCCGACAAGGTGACGCTGGAGGTCTTCCTCGACACATGCCACAGCGGCACAGGGCTGCGCGGCGCCGAGTTCTCGCTGCACGCGCCGCGCGCGCGCTACGTGGCGCCGCCCACCCGCCAGGGCGCGGTGAAGCAGAAGGCGGTGAGCGGCTTCGCGCTTTCGCGCACGGCCGAGAAGCCGGCCACGAACCAGATCCTGTGGACCGGATGCAAGGCCAGCCAGACCAGCGCCGACGCCTACTTCGGCGGCCGCTACAACGGCGCGTTCACCTACCACTACGTGAAGGTGATGAACGAGACCAAGAACCAGCTCTCGCGCAACGCCGTCATCACCAAGATGCGCGCGCTGATGAAGGGCCACTTCGCGCAGGTGCCGCAGCTGGAGAGCAAGGCGAGCAACCGCAAGAGCGCGGTCGCGATGTGAGGTTCAGGCGTGCGCGGCCGCGCCGCTGCGCACGCGTTCCAGCACGTGGCGCAACATGGCCTGCGCCAGTTCGATCTCGCCCACGAAGGCGCGGCCGCGGTGTTCGTGCTCCAGCAGTGCCGCTTCCTCGGCGTTGGCGCTGCGCCAGGCCAGCTCGATGCCCGGGTTCAGCGTGCGGGCCGTGGCCGCCATGGGGCGCGGGTCCACCGAAGGCGGGGTGGCGATGACCAGCATGCGCGCTTCGGCCACGTGGGCCTGGACCAGCGTTGCGGGTTCGGCGGCGTTTCCGAACACGGCGGCGCGGCCCTGCGCGCGCAGCGCCTCCACGGTCTCGCGGTTCTCGTCGACGACGATGAAGGGCAGCCCCTGCACCGCCAGCGCGTCGGCCACGTCGCGGCCGACGCGGCCGTAGCCGACGATCACCACCTGGTGGGCGAGCAGCCGGCGGTCGGTGGCCTGCGGCAGCTCGGCCAGCGGATCGTCGCGCCCTTCCAGCCGGCGCGCCAGCGGCGAACGTTCGCGCAGCCAGCGCTGCAGCGGCGCGACGGCGGCGAACAGCAGCGGGTTGAGCGCGATCGAGATCAGCGCGCCGGCCAGCACCAGGCTCTGCCCTTCGGCCGGCAGCAGGCCCAGCGCCACGCCCAGGCCGGCCAGGATGAACGAGAACTCGCCGATCTGCGCCAGGCTGGCCGACACCGTGAGCGCGGTGCCCAGCGGGTAGCGCATCACCAGCACCAGCGCTGCCGCCGCCAACGACTTGCCCACCACGATGATGGCCACCACCGCCAGCACGCGCAGCGGTTCGTCCACCAGCACGCGGGGGTCGAAGAGCATGCCCACCGAGACGAAGAACAGCACCGCGAAGGCGTCGCGCAGCGGCAGCGTCTCTTCGGCCGCGCGCTGGCTGAACTGCGATTCGCGCATCACCATGCCGGCGAAGAAGGCACCGAGCGCGAACGACACGCCGAACAGCTGCGCCGAGCCGACCGCGATGCTCACCGCCGCCGCCACCACGCACAGCGTGAACAGCTCGCGCGAGCCGGTGCGGTTCACCTGCCACAGCAGCCAGGGGAAGAAGCGCCGGCCCACCAGCAGCATCAGCGCCACGAAGCCGGCCACCTGAAGCAGCGTCTTGCCCAGCGCCCACCACTGACCGGGACCCGCGCCGCCGCCGGCCAGGCCGCCCAGCGCCGGCAGCATCACCAGCACCAGCACCATCGCGAGGTCCTCCACCACCAGCCAGCCGACCGCGATGCGGCCGTTGCCCGAATCGAGCGCGCCCTGTGCCTCCAGCGCGCGCAGCAGCACCACCGTGCTGGCGACCGAGAGCGCCAGCCCGAACACCAGGGCGCCGCCCAGCGGCCAGCCCCATTGCAGCGCCGCGAAGGCCCCGAGCGCGGTGGCCACCGCGATCTGCAGCACCGCGCCCGGCAGCGCGATGCGGCGCACCGCCATCAGGTCGGCGAGCGAGAAATGCAGGCCGACGCCGAACATCAGCAGCATGACGCCGATCTCGGCCAGCTCGGCGGCGATCTTCACGTCGGCCACGAAGCCCGGCGTGCCGGGGCCGATCAGCACGCCGGCCACCAGGTAGCCCACCAGCGCCGGCAGCTTCAGGCGCACCGCCACGAAGCCGAGCACGAAGGCGAGGCCGAAGCCGGCGGCGAGCGTGGTGATGAGCGGGATCGGCGCGTGTTCCATGGCGGAGGTGGAATCGCCCGTGCCGGCAGAGTTCCACCGGCGGCGGATAAAGTTGCCCGATGGACTACTTCCCCGCCGTGCAGCCCGCCGAGGGCGCCACCGACCAGGCCTGGTGCTTCGCCTTCGTGGAAGGCCGGCTGCTGCTGCCTCAGGGCGAGGCCGCGGCCTTCGCGCCGCTGACGGCGCCGCCGTTCGACGCCGGTGCACGCCACTACCTGGGTCGCCTGGGCGGTCACGACTGCTGGACGCTGCGCGTGGAGCGCGCCCCCGCCGGCTGGCAGGAGGTGCCGCTGCGCGCGGCGATGATGGCCTTCCCGGCACCGCTCACCGCGTTGGCCGGCCGCGCGGCCCAGGTGCTGGAATGGGACCGTGCGCACCGCTTCTGCGGCGTCTGCGGCACGCCCACCGAGCTGCAGGCGCACGAACGCGCGCGCCGCTGCCCGGCCTGCGGCCACACGGCCTATCCGCGCGTGAGCCCGGCCATGATGGCGCTGGTGTGGCGCGAAGGCGAGGTGCTGCTGGCGCGTTCACCGCACTATGCCAAGGGCATGTACAGCGCACTCGCCGGCTTCGTCGAAGCAGGAGAAAGCATCGAGGATTGCGTGGTGCGCGAGGTGGCCGAAGAGGTGGGCGTGCAGGTGACCGACCTGCGCTACTACGGCAGCCAGAGCTGGCCCTTCCCGCACAGCCTGATGGTGGCCTTCACCGCGCGCTGGACCGAAGGCGAGATCGTGCCGCAGGAAGGCGAGATCGAGGATGCGCGCTGGTTCCCGGTCGATGCGCTGCCGAACATCCCGCCGCGGTTCTCGATCTCGGGGCACCTGATCCGGGACAGCGTGCGGGCGCTGGGGGAAGGGCGGGTGCCGGGAGGCTGACGAAGGTTCGCGGCGGAACGCGTCACCTCGCGCTGAAGAACTCAAGCACCCGCCGCTCGGTCAGCGCACGTGCCTCGGGGTCGGTCTTCTGCCGCCGCGGCTCGATCCGGCCGCCTTCCCCGCGCCCGTCGTAGGTCTTGTCCAGGGGCATCCAACGGTCAAAGTCGTGATAGGCCCCGGCGTACTCGTAGTAGCGTCCGTTCGGGTTGGCGCCCAGGCCAAACAGCCCGCCGTACAGGGCGCTGCAGCGGTACGCCGGCGTCCAGTTGTCCGCACCGCCCATGTGGATCTGCGTCGGGACCACGGCATAGGCGTGGTGCTTCTCGCACCAGGGGTAGATCGCCACGGCCTTGTCGACCAGGCCCGGGATCGTGCTGGCCTTCAGCGCGGTCTGCCCGCCGTGGCTCCAGCCGATGATGTAGATCGGCCCACGGTGCCAGTGCTGCTCCTTCAGGTACCTGACTACCAGCTTCACGTCTTCCACGCGCTGGTCGCCGGTGATCGCGTCGGTCTGGCACACGCCGCCGTCCATAGCGCGGAAGCCCCAGGAGTCAAAGGTGACGGCGGCCATTCCGCGCGCCCTGAACGCACGAGCCCAGGGAACCTCGCGGCCGGGGGCGTAGCCGCCGCAGCCATGCGCCAGGATCACGGTGGCGGCCGAAGGGCCGTTCGGCAACATCACCTGCAGCGGCAGGCCTTCGGCAGTCCGGGCGCGCTCGAACTCGGCAAGCGGTTCGCTGGAAGTCCCCACGTCGCCCGGGCGGTCCCCGCGGCCGCCGGCGGCAAAGAGCAGGTCGTCGATGCTCGGCTGCGCCTGGGCGGGCCAGACGGTGCCGGCGGCCAGCAGAAGAAGGGTGGAGAGGCGCTTGCGAACCATGGCCTGCGAGGGATGCCTGGTTATCGGCAGGCGTCAGCACGGCCTGAGGAATCTCAGGCCTGCGGGGGCGCCCTCAGGCCACGGCCACCATCGCCTTGCTCAGCACCGCCTGCAGCGCCACCACCTCGCCAATGACCACCAGCGCCGGCGGCTTCACGCCCTGCACGCGCGCCATCACCGGCAGCGTCTCCACCGTGGCCGTCACCCCGCGCTGCCCGGGCCGCGTCGCGTTCTCGATCGTGCAGGCCGGCGTTCGCGCCGGCAGGCCGTGTTCGACCAGCCGGGCGCACAGCAGCGGCAGCGTCTCCACGCCCATGTAGACCACCAGCGTCTGCATCGGCCGCGCCAGCTGCGGCCAGTCCAGTTCCAGCCCGCCGGCGGGGCCGGCCGCGGCCTGCGCGTGGCCGGTGACGGGTGACGAGCGAACGCGCGGGTCGCGATGCGCAAGCGGCAGGCCGGTGGCCGCGCGCCCTGCGCGGCGCTGATGCTGGGGATGACCTGGAACGGAATGCCGGCGGCGGCCAGCGCTTCCGCTTCTCTGCCGCGGCCGAAGATGAACGGGTCGCCGCCCTTCTGCGCAGCACGTTCCGCCCGCTCTTCGCGAGCCGGATCATCAGCTCGATGATGCCGTCCTGGCTGAGCTTGTGGCAGCCGCTGCGCTTGCCCACGTCCACGCGGTGCGCGGCCGGCGGGATGAGCGAGAGCACGCCTTCGCCCACCAGCGCGTCGTGCAGCACCAGGTCGCACTCGGCCAGCGCGCGCGCCGCCTTCACGCTGAGCAGGTCGGGGTCGCCGGGGCCGGCGCCCACCAGCGTGACGCGGCCGGGCCGCGCGGCCAGGCGCACCGCGCTGTCGAAGGACAAGGGCTCGTCGAGAACGCTCACCGCATCACTCCTGTTGCTTGGCGGCCATTCTCGACAGCGCCCCGATGCGGCGTCCTTGAACTGGTTCAAGGACGAGACCGCCCCCCGGCCACGACCATGCGCACGCTCACAACGCAACCAGGTGGACGCATGAAGAACTTCCCTCAACCGCAACGGCTGGCCGTGCTCGTGATGGCCGCCTTCGCGCTGCATGCGGCTGCGGCCGACGACAAGAAGTCGGTGACGCAGCCCGAGATGAACTACCAGGCCGGCGGCTCGCCGCTGGCCAACGAGCCGATGTACCAGAGCTCGAACCCGAAGGCCCCGTCGATGACGCAGGCCGAGTTCGACAAGGCACGGCAGATCTACTTCGAGCGCTGCGCCGGCTGCCACGGCGTGCTGCGCAAGGGCGCCACCGGCAAGCCGCTGACGCCCGACATCACGCTCGCCAAGGGCACCGACTACCTGAAGGTCTTCATCGCCTACGGCTCGCCCGCCGGCATGCCGAACTGGCAGACCAGCGGCGAGATGGACGAAAAGACGGTGGACCTGATGGCGCGCTACGTGCAGCAGGACCCTCCGCAGCCGCCCGAGTTCGGCATGAAGGAGATGAAGAACACCTGGAAGGTGGTGGTGCCCGTCGGCCAGCGGCCGACGAAGAAGATGAACAACTACAACATCACCAACGTCTTCTCCACCACGCTGCGCGACACGGGTGAAGTGGCGCTGATCGACGGCGACACCAAGCAGATCATCAACATCGTCAAGACCGGCTACGCGGTGCACATCTCGCGCCTGTCGGCTTCCGGGCGCTACCTGTTCGTGATCGGGCGCGACGCCAAGATCAACATGATCGACCTCTGGATGGAGAAGCCCGACACCGTGGCCGAGATCCGCGTCGGCCTGGAGGCGCGTTCGGTCGACACCAGCAAGTACAAGGGCTTCGAGGACAAGTTCGCCATCGCCGGCAGCTACTGGCCGCCGCAGTACGTGATCATGAAGGGCGACACGCTGGAGCCGCTGAAGATCGTCGCCACCCGCGGCATGACGGTGGACACGCAGGAATACCACCCCGAGCCGCGTGTCGCCGCCATCGTGGCCTCCCACTTCAAGCCCGAGTTCGTGGTGAACGTGAAGGAGACCGGCAAGATCCTGATGGTCAACTACCAGGACATCGACAACCTCAAGGTGACCGAGATCCCCGCGGCGCGCTTCCTGCACGACGGCGGCTGGGACAGCACCCACCGCTACGTGATGATGGCGGCCAACCAGAGCAACAAGATCGGCGTCGTCGACGCCAAGGAAGGCAAGCTGGCGGCGCTGGTGGAGGTCGACAAGATCCCCCACCCGGGTCGCGGCGCGAACTTCACGCACCCCAAGTGCGGGCCCGTCTGGGCCACCGGCCACCTGGGCAGCGAGAAGATCTCGCTCATCGGCACCGACCCCGCGAAGCACAAGGACTACGCCTGGAAGGTGTGCGAGACGATCGACGGCCAGGGCGGCGGCAACCTGTTCATCAAGACGCACCCGAAGTCCACCCACCTGTACGTGGACACGCCGCTCAACCCCGACCCGAAGATCAGCCAGTCGGTGGCGGTGTACGACGTGAAGAACCTGAAGGCCGGCTTCAAGGTGCTGCCCATCGCCGAATGGGCGGGACTCACCGACGACGGCGCCAAGCGCGTGGTGCAGCCCGAATTCAACAAGGCGGGCGACGAGGTCTGGTTCTCGGTCTGGTCGGCCAAGAACAAGCAGAGCGCGCTCGTCGTCGTCGACGACAGGACGCTGCAGCTCAAGGCCGTGATCAAGGACCCGCGCCTGATCACGCCGACCGGGCACTTCAACGTGCACAACACGCAACACGACATCTATTGAGATCCGGAGCATCACGATGAAGCTGATTCCCATGATGGCCGCGCTCGCGCTGGCCACCGGCGCGGGCAGCGCCTTCGCCGGCGCTCCCGGCGAGGACGCGATGACCAAGGCCGGCTGCATGGCCTGCCACACCAAGGACAAGAAGCTGGTCGGCCCCGCGCTGAAGGACATCGCCGCCAAGTACAAGGGCCAGGACGTCACCGCCAAGCTGATGGAGAAGGTGCGCAAGGGCGGCCAGGGCGTCTGGGGCCCGATCCCGATGCCGCCCAACGGCGCCGACAAGATCGACGACGCCACGCTCAAGGTCGCCGTCCAGTACGTCCTCGGTCTGTGAGGACCGCACCATGCGCCTTGCCATCGCCGCCCTGCTGGCCTGCGCGGCGGCCGCCGTCGCCGCGCAGGACCTGCCGGCGGCGCGGCGCGAGGCGCTGGTGCGCATGGTGCGCCACGACTGCGGCTCCTGCCACGGCATGCACCTGACCGGCGGGCTGGGGCCGGCGCTGACGCCGGCCGCGCTCGAAGGCAAGCCGGTGGCCGCGATGGCCGCCACCATCTTCCACGGCCGCCCCGGGACCCCGATGCCCGGCTGGCGACCCATGCTCACCGAAGCCGAGGCGGACTGGATCGCCTCGCAGCTGGCGGCGGGATTTCCGGAACTCAAGCGATGAACAACCGGCGCGAAGCCCTGCTGGCGCTGGCGGCGTTGCTCGGCGGCTGCGCCGTCGCGCCGCCGCGCGGCAGCGGCGACCTGGGCGTCGTCGTGCAGCGCGAACGCGGCGCCCTCACGGTGGTCGACACCAGCGCCCGCACGGTGCTGGGCGAGATCACCGGCCTGGGCGACCTCTCGCACGCATCGGTCGTGTTCGCGCGCGACGGGGCCACGGCCTACGTCTTCGGCCGCGACGGCGCGCTGACGAAGGTGAACCTGCTCGCGCGCCGCATCGAAACGCGCGTGCAGCAGGCCGGCAACTCGATCGGCGGCGCCATCTCGCAGGACGGCCGTCTGGTCGCGGCGCAGAACTACACCCCCGGCGGCGTGAAGGTGTTTGACGCGCAGACCCTGGCGCTCGTCGCCGACCTGCCGGCCGAAGTGAACGGCAGGCGCTCGCGCGTGGTCGGCCTGGTCGACCTGCCTGGCCGCCGCTTCGCCTACAGCCTGTTCGACGCCGACCAGATCTGGATCGCCGACCTCTCGCAGGCCGGCGCGCCGCGCATCACGCGCTTCGAAGGCATCGGCCACCAGCCCTATGACGCGCTGGTCACGCCCGACGGCCGCCACTACCTGGCCGGCCTGTTCGGCGAGGACGGCCTGGCGCACATCGATCTGTGGGCCGCGCAGCCGAAGGTGCAGCGCGTGCTCGCCGGCTACGGCCGCGGCGAACAGCCGCTGCCCGTGTACAAGATGCCGCACCTGCGCGGCTGGGCGGTGGCCGGCCGCAACGCCTACCTGCCGGCGATCGGCCGCCACGAGGTGCTGGTGGTCGACACCCAGAGCTGGGCCGAGGTGGGGCGCATCCCGGTCGCCGGTCAACCGGTCTTCGTGATGGCACGCCCCGACGGTCGCCAGGTGTGGGTCAACTTCGCGGTGCCCGACTACAGCCGGGTGCAGGTGATCGACACCCAGACGAACCGCGTTGCCGCCACGCTGGCGCCCGGCCGCGCCGTGCTGCACCTGGAATTCACGCCGCGCGGCGAAGCGGTGTGGATCAGCTGCCGCGACGACGACCGCGTCGTCGTCGTCGACACCGAAAGCCTGGCCCCGTTGGCCACGCTGGACGTGAACGCGCCCAGCGGCATCTTCTTCACCGCGCGCGCGGGGCGCCTGGGGCTGTGAACACCCTGGCCCTGCTCAACGACTGGCAGCGCGGCTTCCCGCTCGTGCGTGAGCCCTTCGCCGCCATCGCGCAGGCGCACGGCCTGCCGGCGGCCGAGGTGCTGGCGCGCTACCGCGCCTGGGCCGTCGACGGCACGCTCTCGCGCGTGGGCGGCGTGTTCGCCGCCGGCGCCGGCGGTGCCGGCCTGCTGGCCGCGATGGCGGTGCCGCGCGAACGGTTGGAGACCGTGGCCGCGCTGGTGAGTGCGCACCCCGGGGTCAACCACAACTACGAACGCGAACACGCGTGGAACCTGTGGTTCGTGGTCGGCGCCGCCGACACCGCCGCTGCGGCGCGCATCCTCGACGAACTGGAAGCCGCCACCGGCTGCGCCACGCTGCGCCTGCCGATGCGGCGCGCCTACCGCATCGACCTCGGCTTCGACTTCCGGCGCCCCGTGGCACAGAGCCCCACCGCCACGCGCGGCGAAGCGCCGGCGCCACTGGCCCGCGCGCACTGGCCGCTGGCCGCGCGCGTCGAAGGCGGGCTGCCCTTGGTGGCGCGCCCGTTCGACGACTGGGCCGCGGCGCTGGACCTGGACATGTCGGCCATCCATGGCACGCTGTCGCAGTGGCTGACCGACGGCACGCTCAAGCGCTTCGGCGCCATCGTGCGCCATCACGAACTGGGCTTCGCCGCCAATGCGATGGCCGTGTTCGACGTGCCCGACCACGCGGTCGACGCCTGCGGCGAACGCCTCGCGCGCGAACACGCCGTCACCCTGGCCTACCGGCGCGAACGCGCGCGCGGCTGGCCCTACAACCTGTTCTGCATGGTGCACGGGCGCGACCGCGAGACGGTGCGCCAGGCGCTGGACGAGCTGCGCCGCCGCAGCGGCCTGGCCGGCATGGGCCACGACGTGCTGTTTTCGCGCCGCCGCTTCAAGCAGACCGGCCCGCGCCGCTTCGCGCAGGACGCGAAGGAGGATGTTTGCGATGCAGCCTGAACGCACCGTCTGGCTGGACGACGCCGACGCGCGCCTGGTGAACCACCTGCAGGAAGGCTTTCCGCTGGTGGACCGGCCGTTCGCCGCCGTCGCGCAGCCGCTGGGCATGAGCGAGGACGAGGTCATCGAACGCCTGCGCCGCTTGCTGGCGCAGGGCATCCTCACGCGCTTCGGGCCGCTGTTCCAGATCGAACGCGCCGGCGGCCGTTTCGTGCTGGCCGCGATGGCGGTGCCCGAAGACCGATTCGAGGCCGTCGCCGCGCAGGTGAACGCCTGGCCCGAGGTGGCGCACAACTACCGCCGCGAGCACCGCCTGAACATGTGGTTCGTGGTCGCCGCCGAGTCGCCCGAAGCGGCGCAGCAGGCGCTCGAACGCATCGAGGACCAGACCGGGCTGGACGTGCTGGCCTTCCCCAAGGAACGCGAGTACGCCGTCGAACTGAAGCTCGACGCGCGTGCCGGCGAGGGCTCTTCGCATGCTGTCTGACTTCGACCGCCGCCTCGTGGCCGCCACCCAGGGCGGGCTGCCGCTGCTGGCGCGCCCGTACGAAGCGGTGGGCGCCATGCTGGGCGTCAGCGGCGACGTGGTGCGCGAACGCCTGGCCGCGATGCAGGCCCAGGGCCTGGTCCGCCGCATCGGCGCCGTGCCCAACCACTACCGGCTGGGCTACACCGCCAACGGCATGAGCGTCTGGGACGTCGACGACGCACGCGTCGACGAACTGGGCGAGCAGGTCGGCGCGCTGCCCGGCGTGAGCCACTGCTACCGGCGCCCGCGCCGCGGTCCCGCCTGGCGCTACAACCTGTTCGCGATGCTGCACGGCCGCACGCGCGAGGCCGTGGCGCAGCAGGCGAAGGCCATCGCCGCGCTGCTGGGCGACGCCTGCCGCGCGCACGACATCCTCTACTCCACCGCGATCCTGAAGAAGACGGGGCTTCGCCTGCGCGAAGACTGACCATGTTCCGCATCTCCCATTTCATGCAACTGCTGGCCGACGCCGAGCGCACGGGGGCCATGCCCGCCGCACGACGGCGCGTGCCGCCCGGCCCGGTGGTCATCTGGAACCTGATCCGGCGCTGCAACCTCACCTGCCAGCACTGCTACGCGTTCAGCGCCGACCACGAATACGAAGGCGAGCTCTCCACCGCCGAAGCCTTCGCGGTGCTGGAAGACCTGCGCGCCTTCCGCGTGCCGGCGCTCATCCTCTCCGGCGGCGAACCGCTGCTGCGACCCGACCTGTTCGAGATCGCCGCGCGCGCCAAGGCGCTGGGCTTCTACATCGGCTTGTCCACCAACGGCACGCTGATCGACGCTTCCATGGCCGACCGCGTGGCCGCCGCCGGCTTCGACTACGTGGGCATCAGCCTGGACGGCCTGGCCGCCACGCACGACAGGTTCCGCCGCCTGCAGGGTGCCTTCGACCGCAGCCTGGGCGCGCTGCGCCACCTGCACGCGCGCGGCGTCAAGCTGGGCCTGCGCTTCACGATGACGGCGCCCAACGCACACGACTTCCCGGCGCTGCTGGCGCTGATGCGCGACGAAGGCATCCAGAAGTTCTACTTCTCGCACCTGAACTACGCCGGCCGCGGCAACGTGCACCGCGCCAAGGACGCACGCTTCGCCGCCACGCGCGAAGCGCTGGACCGCCTGTTCGACCACGCCTGGGACAGCGCGCAGCGCGGCCTGGGCGAGGAATACGTCAGCGGCAACAACGACGCCGACGGCCTGTACCTGCTGCAGTGGGCGCAGCGACGCCTGCCGCGCTGGACCGTGCCGCTGCGCAGCCACCTGGCGGCCTGGGGCGGCAACGCTTCGGGCGTGAACATCGCCAACATCGACAACCTGGGCAACGTGCACCCGGACACCATGTGGTGGCACCACACGCTGGGCAACGTTCGCGAGCGGCCCTTCAGCACGATCTGGCGCGACGTCTCCGACCCCTTGATGGCCGGCCTGAAGGCCGAGCCGCGGCCGCTGCAGGGGCGCTGCGCGACCTGTGCCGGGCGCGACATCTGCAACGGCAACACGCGCGTGCGCGCCCAGCAGACCACCGGCAACGCCTGGGCCGAGGACCCGGGCTGCTACCTCAGCGACGAGGAGATCGGCCTCGCGACACCGGCGGTGGCGGAGGCGGCATGAAGCGCACCCTGCTGGCCGCCGCGCTGCTGCTGGCCACCGCAGCGCAGGCGAACGAAGCGCTCTACCAGCAGCACTGCGCCGCCTGCCACGGCCCGCAGCGCACCGGCCTCATGGGCCCGGCGCTGCTGCCCGAAAGCCTGGAGCGGCTGCGCCGGCCGGAGGCCGAGAAGGTGATCACGCAGGGCCGCGTCGCCACCCAGATGGCCGGCTTCGCCGACAAGCTGACGCGGGAGCAGATCGCCAGTCTCGTGCAGTACATCTACACGCCGCTGGTGCCGGCGCCCACGTTCAGCGAAGCCGACATCCGCGCCTCGCGCACCGAGGTGGCGGGCGCAGCGAAGCTGCCCGCCAGGCCGCAGTGGAAGGCCGACCCGATGAACCTGTTCGTCGTCGTCGAGGGCGGCGACCACTATGTGTCGCTGGTCGACGGCGACCGCTTCGAGGTCATCCACCGCTTCGCCAGCCGGTTCGCGCTGCACGGCGGGCCGAAGTTCAGCCCCGACGGGCGCTTCGTCTTCTTCGGCTCGCGCGACGGCTGGATCACCAAGTACGACCTCTGGAACCTCACGATCGTGGCCGAGGTGCGCGCGGGCCTGAACACGCGCAACGTGGCCGTCAGCGGCGACGGGCGCTGGGTGATGGCGGCGAACTACCTGCCGCACACGCTGGCGCTGTTCGACGCCGACCTGAACCTGGTGAAGACCTTCGCCGCCGCCACGCTGGACGGCAAGGCCACGTCCCGCGTCTCCGCCGTCTACGACGCCACGCCACGCCACAGCTTCGTCGTCGCGCTGAAGGACATCCCGGAGCTCTGGGAGATCTCCTACGACCCGAAGGCCGAGCCCATCCACGACGGCCTGGTGCACGACTACAAGATGGGCGAAGGCATCGCCAAGTCGGGCTACCTGAACGCGCGCCGCACGCCGCTGGAAGAACCGCTGGACGACTTCTTCTTCGACCAGGGCTACCGCAACGTGATGGGGGCGACGCGGCCGAAGGCCGACGGCACCGGCGCCGCCCAGGTGGTGAACCTGGACGCGCGCCGCAAGATCACCGACCTGGCCATCGCCGGCATGCCGCACCTGGGGTCGGGCATCACCTTCGCTTACGGCGGCAGCACCGTGCTGGCCAGCCCCAACCTGAAGGGCGGCGTCATCGACGTCGTCGACATGAAGACCTGGAAGCCGGTGAAGACCATCGCCACGCCCGGCCCCGGCTTCTTCCTGCGCAGCCACGTGGCCACGCCCTACGCCTGGACCGACTCGATGATGAGCCCGGCGGCGAAGGACACGCTCACCATCATCGACAAGCGCACGCTCGAGCCGGTGGCGCAGGTGCGCGAGCCCGGCCGGACGCTGGCGCACATCGAGTTCACGAAGGACGGACGCTACGCGCTGGCCAGCCTGTACGAGAACGACGGCGCCTTGATCGTCTACGACGCCGCCACGTTCAAGGAAGTGAAGCGGCTGCCGATGAGCAAGCCGGTCGGCAAGTACAACGTGTGGAACAAGATCACGCGTTCGGAAGGCACTTCGCACTGAGGCGCTGCACGGCGGGCGCCGTTCAGCCCTCCAGCACGGCCCCGAGGCGTGCCAGGAGGTCGTGCAGTCCGGCCTGGACTTCAGCTGGCGTGACGTCCCCGACTTCGGCCACCTGCAGCAGGCGCGCCAGCTGCACCGCCCCCACCGCTTCGCAGGCTTCGCGCAATGCCGGCAGGCGCTCGGCCGCGAGCGCGCCGGCGTCGCCCCAGGTGTCCACGAAGCGCTGCAGCGCGCGCCGCAGCACGGCCAAGTCGCCGCCCACCTGGCGCAGCGCGAGCGCCACGTCCAGGCCTTCGACGGCCGCCAGCCGGTCCTGCAGCGGGGCCGGCGCCACCGGCGCGGACGCGGGTGGCAGCGGGCGCGGCGGCGGCGGCGGGGCCATCGGCGCCGGCAGCCATCGCAGCAGGGTCTCGAACAGGCGTTCGGGGTCCACCGGCTTGGCCACGTGGTCGTTCATGCCCGCTTCCAGGCAGGCGGCGCGGTCCTCACCGAAGGCGTTGGCCGTCATCGCCACGATGGGCAGGCGCAGCACGCCGCGCTGTCGGATCGCGCGCGTCGCCTCCAGGCCGTCCATCCCCGGCATCTGCACGTCCATCAGCACCAGGTCGAAGGGCCGCGCCTGCACCTGGGCCAGCGCCTGCTCGCCGTTCTCGGCGCAATGCACGTCCAGGCCGGCGCTGCGCAGCAGCTCGCTCGCCACTTCCTGGTTGACCGGGTTGTCTTCCACCAGCAGCACGCGTGCGCCGCCGTGGCGCGTGCGCAGCCGCGACTCGGCTTCGCCGGGCGCGGTGGCCACGCCGGCGGCCTCGGGCGCCTCGCCGCGCAGCAGGCGCACCAGCGTGTCGTGCAGCGAAGAGGTGGTGATGGGCTTGACCAGCACGGCGCCGAAGCCGGCGTCGCGCGCCGCCGACCACATGAGGTCTTCGTCGTGCGCGGTGACCAGCAGCGAAGGCGGCAGCGCGTCGCCCAGCTGGGCGCGCAGGCGGCGCAGGGTCTGGCAGCCGTCGGGCGGGCCCATCTTCCAGTCCAGCACCACCACGTCGTAGGGGCGGCCGGCCGCCATGCGGCGGTCCACCTGTTCCAGCGCGGCCAGCGGCTGCGCGTGGGCGTCGACCACCAGCCCCAGCATCTGCAGGCGGTCGGCCAGCACCTGGCGCGCTTCGGGCAGGTCGTCCACCAGCAGCACGCTGCGACCGGCCAGCGCGACCGGCGGAATGGCCGCCACCGACTCGCGGCCCTGTTCCAGCCAGGCGGTGAACCAGAAGCGGCTGCCGCGTCCGGGCTGGCTTTCCAGGCCGACCTCGCCCCCCATCATCTCGGCCAGGTGGCGCGTCAGCGCCAGGCCCAGGCCGGTGCCGCCGTGGCGCCGCGTGGTGGAGCTGTCGGCCTGCTGGAAGGCGCCGAACAGCTGGGCCTGCACCTCGGGGGCGATGCCCTCGCCGCTGTCGGCCACCTCGAAGCGCATCTGCACGCGCCGGCCTTCCTGCTGCAGCTTTTCGCACTTCAGGCGCACCCAGCCGCGCGTGGTGAACTTCACCGCATTGCCCAGCAGGTTGATGAGCGCCTGCGACAGCCGCGTCGGGTCGCCGCGCAGGCGCGCCGGCATGTGGTCGGTGTCCAGCACCAGTTCCAGGCCCTTGTCGCGCGCGCGCTCGCTCACCATCTCGAAGGCGCGCCGCACCAGGTCGTCGGACGCGAACTCGGTGTCCTCCAGCGTCATCTTGCCGGCCTCGATCTTCGACAGGTCGAGCACGTCGTTGATCACCTGCAGCAGGTGGCGCGCCGCGTCGTCCACCTTGGACAGGCGCGTGCGCTGCAGCGTGTCGCGGCTGTCGCGCGCCATCAGGTGCGTGAGGCCGATGATGGCGTTCATCGGCGTGCGGATCTCGTGGCTCATGTTGGCCAGGAACGCGCTCTTGGCGCGGTTCGCGGCCTCGGCCTGCTCGGCGCGGTGCGCCAGCTCCACCTGCATGGCCGCGATCTGGCGCTCGCGCGCCTTGCGTTCGCTGTTGTCGACCATGGTGGCACGGTTGGACAGGTGGCGCCCCTCGGCGTCGCGCACCATCACCGCGCTGACGAGCACCGGCAGCACGCTGCCGTCCTTGCGCACCACGTCATAGGCAAGGTCGGTCACGCGGCCGGCGGCGCGGAAGTGCTCGTAGTTGGCCCGGAAGGCGACCGCGCTCTCGGCGGTGAGGAATCGGGCGATGGGCTGGCCGACGAATTCCTCGGGCGTGTAGCCCAGCATCTCCAGCTCGGTCCGGTTAACGGCAGTGACGATGCCTTCCGGCGACAGCGAGTGGTAGCCGCAGGGTGCGCCGTCGTACAGCTCGTTGATGGCGGCGGCCCGTTCGGCGAGCGAGGCGTTGGCTGCTTCCAGTTCGGCGGTACGCAGTTCGACGAGCGAGGCCAGTTCCTGCTGGTGGCGCTCCAGCGCACGCCGCGCCTGCAACTGCGGCGTGATGTCGATGAACATCGCCACGTAGTGCGGGCGGCCGGCGATTTCCACCACGCAGGACGAGAACGAGACCTCGACAGGGTCGCCCCCCTTGCGGCGCATGCGTGTTTCGGTCACCGGCACCAGTCCGTCGCCGCGCAGCTGTTCGTAGGCGCGGGCGCGGAAGCCCGGCTCCGACCAGAGGCCCAGCTCGACGCTGCTGCGGCCGATCACCTCGTGCCGTTGCCAGCCGCTGAGGCGTTCGAACGAGGCATTGACCTCCACGAAAGTGGTGTTGTCGAGCGAACCCACCACCATCGCGATCGGAGCCGTTTCGAACACGAGCGCGAAGCGGTCTCGCGCCTCGCGCACCTCGCGCGCGGCATGCTCCTGCTCGGTCAGGTCCTCGCTGGACACGATGATGCCGCCCACCGAACCGGTCTCGTCGATCCAGGGCTGCGCCACGCGGCGCAGCCAGTACTCCTTGCCGTTGGCGCGCTGCCAGTGGTCGTGCTCGATGCGCTGCGGCTCGCCGGCCAGCGCGCGGGCGTTCGCCTCCTTCCAGGCCGGCGGCAGGTCGGGCAGCAGTTCGTAGTGGTTCAGCCCGGTCAGGTCTTCGACGCCTGGCGCGTATTGCTGCACCCACAGCCGGCTGGCGGCCAGGTAGTTCATCTGGCGGTCGAACAGCGCGATGCCGTGCGGCGCCTGCTGGATGAAGGCGGCCAGCTGCGCGCGTGAACGGCGCAGGTTGTCTTCGGCGGCGCGGCGTTGGGTCACATCGCGGTGCACGCCCAGCAGGCCGCTGAATTCGCCGCGGCCGGCCGGCACACTGATCACCATGGATTCGGCCCAGCCCTCGCTGCCGACGCGACGCCGCGCCGGCATCTCGTAGCGCGCCGCGTTCACGCCGCCGGCTTCGGCCAGGCTGCTCCCGGCCGCTTCGAAGGCGGCGCGGTCGCGGTAGATGAACTCGGTGCTGCGGCCCTGCGCCTCTTCGAACGAATAGCCGAACAGGCGCGTGAAGGCGCCGTTCACGTAGCGGATGCGGCGGTCGGCGTCGGACAGGATCACCGCGTCGGGCAACATCTCCAGCATGGCGCGCAGCGTGGCTTCGCTGTGCTGCAGGTCGCGGTGCGCGGCCTCGCGCTGCGCCACCGAAGCGCGCAGCGCGGCGCGCGCATCGTCGATCTCGGCGATGGGCGGCGGCGCCGGCTCGTCGGGCCGCGGCGGCTTCGACAGCGAGCCCACCGCGCGCGCGATGCGGCGCGCGCCGCTGCCACCGGCCAGCAGCCCGATGGCGGTGGCCGCCCCGATGGCCGCCAGCAGCACGCCCGCGGCCCGCCAGACCGGCGCCCGGTACGCCTCGGCGGTGATGTCGACCACCACGCGCCAGGGCGCCACCTGGGTGGCGACCTGCGCGCGGTTGCCGCCCTCGGGCCCGGCCTGCACGCTGGCACCCGCCGCCAGCGCGCCGGCAATCACCTGCTGCTGGCCGTCGACGATGGCCGCCGACCATCCCGCGGGCAGAGGCAGGGTCTCCAGGCGCTTTTGCAGCAGCGCGATCTCCAGCGTGGTGAGCAGCGCGCGGGTGGCGGTGCCGCCGCGCAGCACCGGCACCGCCAGCGCCACCAGCGGCCGGTTCACCACCGGTCCCTGGACCACGTCGCCCACTGCCGGGCGGCCGCTGGCGATCGCGTTGGGCGCCGCGGCGCGGCCGGGCGGGCGCGGCATCGGCGGCAGTTCCTTGCCGAAGGGCACGCCGGAGTGCAACAGCATGCGGCCGCGGTCGTCGGCGAGCAGCACTTCACTGCCGAAGTAGCTGCGGAAAACCTGCACCCGGCGGTGGAAGTCGGCCAGCCGGCCTTCGTCGAGCAGCGGCGACTCGGCCAGCATCCCCAGCACCGCGATGCGGTCCCGCAGGGTCTCGTCGAGCGCGTCGGCCAGCTGCTGTACCTGCAGGCTGGCGGCACGTTCGTCGGCGGCGCGGATCCGGCGCACGTAGTCCCAGGCCAGCAGGCTGGCCAGCAGCAGCAGGGGCAACAGCGACCACCACACCAGACGCTGCAGATAGCTGCGCAATGACGGGCCTGAAGCCGTCGCCTTGATGGCGGCCACGCCTGAACCGTGCGCTGACTGCAAGTGGCTGTCTTCCCGGGTGATCTCTGGCTCCCGGCGGGCATGGTAGCGGGGAGCGTCGGAAAATACTCAATCTACGCGTTCAACAAAAAACGCAAGCCGTGCAGCCTTGACGGTTGTCAAACGCGACGCGTTCGCGTGCCCGCACAGTCGCGGCCGTCTGTCCCATGGAGACCCCATGACCATCCTCGGCGTCATCGTCCGCACCCGCCCCGGCGCCACCGAAGACGTGCGCGCCAGGCTGCGTGCACGACCCGGCGTGGACATCGCCGCCGACCCCGGCGACGGCCGACTGATCCTGGTGGTGGAAGACTGCGAAGCGCACACCGCGCCCGCCACGCTGGGCGAACTGGCGACCTGGCCGCAGGTGATCAACACCTCGCTGGTGTACGAGTACTCGGGCCCCGATTCGCCGCCGGCCGGGCCGGCGCTGGACGCCTACCAGGACTGGCGCGCCGGGTTGGGCTCGGTCAAGCCCTGAGCAGGCGGCGCCCCCGCCGGCGCCCCGTTCTTGAAGCAGTTCAATGCGGCGCCCGCTGTTGCGTCGCAGCATCCCCTTCAGATTCAAGAGACCGTGCGCCGCGGCGCGAAGAGATGAGCATGCAAAGCAACCGCAGAGACTTCCTCAAGAGCCAGGCCCTGGCCGCCACCGCGGCCGCCGCGGGCGTGCCGGTCACCGTGCACGGCGCCGCTTCGGCCCCCGCCGGCGCGTCCGACGCCACCGTGCGCTGGGACAAGGCGCCCTGCCGCTTCTGCGGCACCGGCTGTTCGGTGCTGGTGGGCGTGCAGGACGGCCGCGTCGTCGCCACCCAGGGCGACCCGGAAGCGCCGGTGAACCGCGGCCTGAACTGCATCAAGGGCTACTTCCTCAGCAAGATCATGTACGGCAAGGACCGCCTGACGACGCCGCTGATGCGCCAGAAGGACGGCCAGTACGACAAGAACGGCGACTTCGTGCCCGTCACATGGGACCAGGCCTTCGACCTCATGGCCGCCAAGTGGAAGGAAGCGCTGAAGAGCGACGGCCCGGGCGGCGTGGGCATGTTCGGCTCCGGCCAGTGGACCATCTTCGAAGGCTACGCGGCGGCCAAGCTGTGGAAGGCCGGCTTCCGTTCGAACAACCTGGACCCGAACGCGCGCCACTGCATGGCCAGCGCGGTGGCCGGCTTCATGCGCACCTTCGGCATCGACGAGCCGATGGGCTGCTACGACGACATCGAGCAGGCCGACGCCTTCGTGCTGTGGGGCAGCAACATGGCCGAGATGCACCCGGTGCTGTGGAGCCGCATCACCGACCGGCGCCTGTCGAACCCGAACAGCAAGGTGGTGGTGCTCTCGACCTTCGAGCATCGCAGTTTCGACCTGGCCGACCTGGGCATCGTGTTCACGCCGCAGACCGACCTGGCGATCCTGAACTACATCGCGAACTACCTCATCACCCACAAGGCGGTGAACACCGAGTTCGTCAAGAAGAACGTCAACTTCAGGAAGGGCGCCGACGACATCGGCTACGGCCTGCGCCCGGCGCACGCGCTGGAGAAGGACGCGAAGACGAACGGCTACCCGGGTGCCGACGGCAAGCCCAAGGGCAACCCAAACGACAGCGCGCCGATGACCTTCGACGAGTTCGCCAAGTTCGTGAGCGACTACACCGCCGAGAAGGTGAGCAAGCTCTCGGGCGTGCCCGTGAAGCAGCTGGAAGACCTGGCCAAGGTCTACGCCGACCCGAAGCTGAAGGTGATGAGCCTGTGGACCATGGGCTTCAACCAGCACACGCGCGGGACCTGGGCCAACAACATGGTCTACAACCTGCACCTGCTCACCGGCAAGATCAGCCAGCCGGGCAACAGCCCGTTCAGCCTGACCGGCCAGCCCAGCGCCTGCGGCACCGCGCGCGAGGTGGGCACCTTCGCGCACCGGCTGCCGGCCGACATGGTGGTGACCAATCCGGAACACCGCAAGCACACCGAAGAGATCTGGCAGCTGCCCGAGGGCACGCTGAACGACAAGATCGGCCTCCACGCGGTGGCGCAGAGCCGGGCGCTGAAGGACGGCAAGCTCAAGTGCTACTGGACCAGCACCACCAACAACATGCAGGCGGGGCCGAACGTCAACGGCGAGATCCTGCCCGGCTGGCGCAACCCGGCCACCTTCGTGGTCGTGAGCGACGCCTACCCGACAGTGAGCGCGATGGCCGCCGACCTGGTGCTGCCGAGCGCGATGTGGGTGGAAAAGGAAGGCGCCTTCGGCAACGCCGAGCGCCGCACGCAGTTCTGGCGCCAGCAAGTGGCCGCGCCCGGCCAGGCCAAAAGCGACCTCTGGCAGTACATCGAGTTCAGCAAGCGCTTCAAGATGGAAGAGGTCTGGCCGGCCGAGCTGCTGGCGAAGAAGCCCGAGTACAAGGGCAAGACGCTCTTCGACGTGCTCTACAGGAACGGCAAGGTCAACAAGTACCCGGCGGCCGACCTGGCCAAGGTCAACGGCAAGTACATCAAGGACTACGCCAACGACGAGAGCAAGGCCCTGGGCTTCTACCTGCACAAGGGCCTGTTCGAGGAATACGCCGAGTTCGGGCGCGGCCACGGCCACGACCTGGCGCCCTTCGACACCTACCATGAAGTGCGCGGCCTGCGCTGGCCGGTGGTCGACGGCAAGGAAACGCTGTGGCGCTTCCGCGAAGGCTACGACCCCTACGTGAAGGCCGGCGAAGGGCTCAGGTTCTACGGCAACAAGGACGGCAAGGCCAACGTCTTCGCCCTGCCCTACCAGCCCGCGGCCGAGGCACCGGACAAGGACTTCGACCTCTGGCTGTGCACCGGCCGCGTGCTCGAGCACTGGCACACCGGCAGCATGACGCGCCGCGTCGCCGAACTGCACCGCGCGGTGCCCGAGGCGGTGATCTTCATGCACCCCGACGACGCCAAGGCGCGCGGCATCCAGCGCGGCATGAAGGTGAAGGTGGCCAGCCGGCGCGGCGAGATCCAGCTCGCGGTGGAGACCAAGGGCCGCAACAAGGTGCCGCAGGGGCTGGTGTTCATCCCCTTCTTCGACGAAGGCCGGCTGGTCAACAAGCTCACGCTCGACGCCACCTGCCCGATCTCGAAGGAGACCGACTTCAAGAAGTGCGCGGTGAAGATCGCGAAGGCGTGACGCGAGGCGCGTGACCACGACGAACCCGAGGCGGGGCGCGTGAGCGTCCTGTCTTGGGGATCGACATGAGCGAGCAGGACACCCCCTCCCCCGCCAGCGCGGCGCGGCGCCAGTTCATGCTGGACGCGGCGAAGATGGCGTGCGGCGTCGGCCTCGCGGCCGGCGGGCTCGCGCTCTACGCGAAGCAGGCGAAGGCGCTGCCCC
>JBGAKY010000031.1:0-68454 GCA_044224175.1 Rubrivivax sp.
GTCGCGCCCAGCCTGTACGTGGCCTGCGGCATTAGCGGGGCCATCCAGCACCTGGCGGGCATGAAGGACAGCAAGGTGATCGTGGCCATCAACAAGGACCCCGAGGCGCCGATCTTCAGCGTCGCCGACTACGGGCTGGAGGCGGACCTGTTCACCGTGGTGCCCGAACTGGTCGCGGCGCTCTGACACACTCGCGGCCATGCCTTGCTACTCCATCGACGGTGTGGTGCCGGTGGTCGACCCCAGCGCCTACGTGCACCCTTCGGCCGTGCTCATCGGCGACGTGATCGTCGGCCCCGGCTGCTACATCGGCCCCTGCGCCTGCCTGCGCGGCGACTTCGGCCGCATCGAGATCCACGCCGGCGCCAACGTGCAGGACACCTGCGTGCTGCACAGCTTCCCGAATCAGGGCGTGGTGGTGGGCGTGAACGGCCACATCGGTCACGGCGCGGTGCTGCACGGCTGCCAGGTGCACGAAGACGCGATGGTCGGCATGAACGCCATCGTGATGGACGGCGCCGAGGTCGGCCCGCAGGCCATGGTGGGCGCCGGCGCCTTCGTGCCCGCGGGCACGAAGCTGCCGGCCCGTGCGCTGGCCGTCGGCGCGCCGGCCCGCGTACTCCGCACGCTGAGCGACGACGACGTTCAGCGCAAGAAGCAGGGCACCGAGACCTACCAGGCGCTGGCGCGCCGCAGCCTGGCCAGCGCGGTGGAAGTGGCGCCGCTGCCGGCGCCGGAGGCCGACCGCAGGCGGCTGGAACTGCCGGCGCTGCGGCCGCTGGGCCGCAAGGGCCGGTCCGAAGGCTGAGCCCGCGCCTTCAGAGCTTCCAGCTCGCCTGCAGCGAAGGCCGCTGCATGAACCCGGCCGCCCACTCCGCCACCGCCGGGTAGCGCTTGCGCCAGCCCCAGGCGTCGAAGCGCAGGTCCAGGTAGCCCAGCGCGCAGGCCAGTGCCAGGGTGCCGATGTCGACCCGGCCCTTCAGCTGCTGCGGCGCCTGTTCCAGCGACAGCAGCGAGGTGTGGATCTTGTCGATCTGCCCTTCGTGCCATTGCGGCCAGCGCAACGCCTCGGGGCGCACCGCCTCCTCGTAGCGCGCCAGAAGCGCGGCGTCCAGCACGCCGTCGGCCAGGCTCTGCAGCACCAGCGCCTGCCAGCGTGCCGCGCCTTCGCGCGGGAAGAGGGTGCCGCCGAAGCGGCTGTCCAGCCATTCGCAGATGACGCGGCTGTCGTAGAGCGCGGTGCCTTCGTCGGTGACGAAGGTGGGCACCTTGCCCAGCGGGTTGTGCGGGATCAGGCTGGCGTCGCGGTTCACCGGGTGCGCGTTGCTGGGCAGCAGGGTGATGCGGTCGGCCACGCCCAGTTCGTGGGCGGCGACCATGCACTTGCGCACGTAGGGCGAAGTGGCAGAGAAGTAGAGCTTCAAGTTCGTGTCTCCTGCGGCACCGGGTCATCCGGCGCACCGGGCGAAGGTTAGCCGCAGTCGGCGGCCGGCCCGGCGCAGGCACGAAAAAGACGGGGCAGTCCTTGCGGGCCTGCCCCGTTGAGGTACCGGCTGCTCGCCGGTTGCGGTAATCAGCGCTGGGCGAACATCGTGTCCTGCGCGGCCCGGGCGGCCGCTTCGCGTTCGGCCTGGGCCCGGCGGGCGACGATGACGGCGGGGTGTTCCTGCATCTCGTGCGGCTGTTCGGCCAGCAGGTACATCCAGGCGGGGTGGGGGTAGAACTTCTCGTTGGCCTGCGCCACGGTCTGGGCGCCTTCGCGGGCGCGGCGGGCCACGACCACGGCGGGGTGCTCGTTCATCGTGCGCGGCGCCTCGGCCGACAGGTACAGCCATGCCGGGTGGGGGTAGAACTTGCTGGCGTAGTCGTAGCCGGCGGCGGCCTGGGAGGTCTGCGCATGGGCGCCGAAGGCGGCGGTCACGGCGATGGCGGCGGCGGTGAAGGCGGTACGGAAGTTCATTGGCGGGCTCCTCTCTGGCTGCAATGCGTTTGTCGGTGAAGCCACTGTAGGAGCGCGGCCCGGCGCGCCGAATGAACTTTGTCGCCCGGCCGGTGTGACGGATTCACACGCCCTTGTGGCACCATCGCGCCCGTTCATGAACCGCCAGAACCTGACGCCCGAGGTCATCGACGACGAACTGCTGCGCGAGATCGCGCGCCGCGGCGGCGTGCGCAGCTGGGGCGCCAGCACCGTGCTGGTGACGGAGGACGACCTCTCGGACGCCTTCTACGTCATCCTCAGCGGCCGGGTGAAGGTGTACGGCGCCGGCGAGGACGGCCGCGAGGTGGTCTACACCACCCAGGGAGCGGGCGAGTTCTTCGGCGAGATGACGCTCGACGGCGGCCCCCGTTCGGCCAGCGTGATGACGCTGGAGCCCACCACCTGCGCCGTGGTGCCGGGCGCCGACGTGCGCGAGTTCCTGGCCGCGCACCCGGCCTTTGCGATGCACGTCATCCGCAAGCTCATCCGGCTGGCGCGTGCCAGCACCGAGAACGTGAAGAGCCTGGCGCTGGAGGACGTGTACGGACGCCTGGCGCGCCTGCTGCGCCGCCTGGCGCGCGAGGAAGGCGGCGTGCTGATGGTGCCGGAGCGGCTGACCCAGCAGGACATCGCCGAACGGGTGGGCTCCTCGCGCGAGATGGTGAGCCGCATCTTCAAGCCGCTGCAGGAAGGTGGCTACGTGGAACTGCGCAACGGCCGCATCGTGCTGCTGCGCAAGCTGCCGGCGCGCTGGTAGCGTCGGCGTCCGCGGCGCGCCGATCATCACTTCGTAGGTTGAGGTGCCGTCGCGGCCCACCCACCATCGGCGGGTGATGCACCCTCCCGCTCCCCGCCAGCGCCACTTCTCCGAAGACGACGACCGCACACGGGTCGTGCCGCTGCAGCTGCCACGCACGGGCGGCACGCGCGTGGTGCCGCCCTTGCGGCCGGTGGCGCTGCCGACGCCGGCGGCGGACCGCCGGGTGGGCCGCTACCACGTGGGTGAACGCCTGGGCGGCGGCGGCATGGCTTCGGTCTACCAGGCGCACGACCCTTCGCTGCACCGCGACGTGGCGATCAAGTTCCTGCACCCTTCGCTGGCCGAGGACGAGGAATGCCGCGCCCGCTTCCTGCGCGAGGCGCGCGCCGCCGGCGGGCTTTCGCACCCCAACATCGTCGTCGTGCACGACGTGGGCGAGATCGACGGCCGCCCCTACATCGCGATGGAACTGGTGCAGGGCAGCACGCTGGCCGACGCGCTGGAAGCGCAGATGCCCGTGGCCGTGCGTGACGCCGTGGTCATCGCCATCCAGCTGGCGCGCGCGCTGGAATATGCGCACGCCCACGGCATCGTGCACCGCGACATCAAGCCTGCCAACGTGATGCTGCTGGCCGACCGCCGCACCGTGAAGGTGGCGGACTTCGGCATCGCCCACGTCGAAGACGGCCAAGCCCAGCGCACGCAGCTGGGTGCGGTGCTGGGCACGCCGCAGTACATGTCGCCCGAACAGGTGCGCGGCGACCGGCTGGACGGCCGTTCGGACCTGTTCTCCGCCGGCATCGTGCTCTACCAGATGCTGGCCGGCGAGCGCCCCTTCCGCGGCGACAGCCTGGTGGCGCTGGCGGCCAGCATCGAACAGGCCGAGCCGCCGCCGCTGGCCGACAAGCGGCCCGAGGTGCCGCCGTCGCTGCGCCGCGTGGTGGCGCGCTGCCTGGCCAAGGACCCGGCGCGCCGCTACCAGAGCGGGCGCGAGATGGCCGACGCGCTGAAGAAGGTGCTGGTCGAGATCGACGAGCGCCAGCGCCAGCGCGAGCAAGGCCGCCACCGCTGGGTGCCGTTGCGCGTGAAGTGGGCGCTGGGCGCCGGCGCGGTGGTGACGGCGCTGCTGGCGCTGTCGTCCAGCCTGATCACGCAGCGCCTGCACGAAGCCATGCTGGAACAGGTGGCCGAGCAGGGCGGCTCGCTCGCCCGCTTCATCGCGCGCCAGAACGCGCTGGCGGTGCTGGGCGACGACTGGGACATGGTCGACGTGGCGCTGCAGGAGGTGATGAAGACGCGCAGCTTCGACCGCGTGCTCGTCACCGACGCCGCCGGCACCGTGCGTGCCTCCACCGAAGCGGCGCTGCTGGGCCGGCCCTGGCGGCGCGAAGGCGTCGCGGTGGCGGTGGCGCCGGGCCTGGTGGCACATCGCTACAGCCGCGCCGGGGAGAACCAGCTCGGCTTCGAGGCGCCGGTCACCTTCCGCGACCAGACCCTGGGGCGCGTGGTGCTGGGCGTGCCTGAAAAGCCGCTCGGCCGCGTGGTCGGGCTGGCGGCCACGCTGATGGCGCTGCTGGCCGCCAGCACCGTGCTGGCGGTGGCGCTGGCCGCCTTCGTGGTGGCGGGCTGGTTCGCGCGGCCGATCCGGCTGGTGGCCGAGTCGATGGACGAGATCGCCAAGGGCCGCTTCGACCACCGCATCGCCGAGCCCCGGCGCGACGAACTGGGCGACCTGTTCCAGGCCTTCGACCAGATGGCGGTGGCGCTGCAGCGGCGCGAGCAGGGCCTGTCGAGCTTCGGCAACGCCACCTTGCCGCCGACGCCGGCGCCGCGCGGCTAGGGCTTGCGGCTGGCCAGTTCCAGCTTATCGATCAGGGTCTGCACCTGGCGCGCCATCGGGGGCGCGTCCTCGTTGGCCGGGTCCAGGCGCTGCGCCTCGCGCAGCTTGTCGCGCGCCAGCAGCAGGTCCTGCCGGGCGACGGCGGCGCGTGCTTCGCGCACCCGCGCGGCAGCGGCACGCGGGTCGCTCGCCACCACCACCGGCGGGGCCGGTGCGGGCGCCGGTGGCGGCGGGTTCGGGCGAGGCGGCGGCGGTGGGGCGGCCGCCGCCGCCTGCGGCACCCTGCCCGGCACGCGGACCTTCAGCCCGGGGGCCACCCGCGCCGGCACCTTCACGTCGTTCAGCTTCGCCAGCGCGTAGAACAGCAACGGGTCCTTCAGGTAGCGCTCGGCCACGCGCAGGAGCGACTCGCCGGGCTGCAGCGTGTAGATCCAGGACTCGCGGCCCAGCAGGCTGGCAGGCTCTTCGCGGATCTGCCGCATCAGGCTCTGCGCCTGCCGGTGCGCCGGTTCGAGCTCCAGCAGCCGCTGCAGCAGCGGCAGCGCCAGGTCTTCGCGCCCTTGCTGCAGGTGGCGCTGCGCGTCGGCCAGCAGCACCGGAGCGGGCATCGGCGCCGGTTCGGCCACCGGCAGCGGCGGGGGCGGCGCAGGGGTCTCCACCGGCGGCGGGGGAGGTTCTGGTTCGGGCGCCGGGGGGACCGGCGGCGGCGGGCGCGAAGCCAGCAGCGGCTTGCGCGACGCACAGCCGGCGGCCAGCAGCGCGGCGGTCAGCGCCGCCCAGGCGAAGCGGCGGCGGGAAGGCAGGGTGGGCAGCACGCGGCCGATTCTGGTGGGCCGTGCACGATGTCGCGACATCAGGCTTGAGGACGCCGAACCGTCCGCCGGCCGCTTGCGCTGCGTCAGTCCCGTGCCAGCCACCAGGGTCAGAATGCTGCGGCGCAACATGCGCATCGGAGACAGGCATGGATTTTGCGAATCGAGTGGCCGTCATCACCGGCGGCGGCAGCGGCATCGGCCGTGCGGTGGCGGCGGCGATGGCGCGCCGCGGCGTGGCCGCAGTGGCGCTGGTGGACGTGAGCGAGGCGATCGAGGACGTCGCCGAGAAGCTCAATGCCGAGGCCGGCCGCGCCTTCGCGGTGCCGTTCCAGGGCAACACCACCGACGAGCGCTTCCGCGCCCAGGTGTTCGACAGCATCAGCGGCCGCTTCGGCCCGGTGTCGCTGTGCGTGCCGGCGGCCGGCATCACGCGCGACGACCTCGCCATCCGCATCGACAAGGCCACCGGCAAGGCGCGCATCTACCCGCAGGAGCAGTTCAAGCTGGTGGTCGACGTCAACCTCATCGCGCCGGTGTACTGGGCGCTGGAGATGATCGGCCGCATCGCCGAGGACCGCCACGCCAAGGGGCTGAAGCGCTGGAACGCCGAGGAAGGCGTGCAGGGCTCGGTGGTCTTCATCGGCTCGATCTCGTCGCAGGGCAACCGCGGCCAGATCTCGTACGCCAGCACCAAGGCCGGCCTCGAAGGCGCGGCGGCGACGATCATGAAGGAAGCCATCTTCCACGGCGTGCGCTGCGGCGTCATCCACCCCGGCTTCACCGACACGCCGATGGTGCGCCAGATGGGCATGGATTACGTGGCCAAGAACATCCTGCCGTACACCCAGCTGGGCCGCCTGATCCGCCCGGAGGAGATCGCCGACGCGATCTGCTTCATGCTCGCCAACTCGGCCGTGAGCGGCGAGCTCTGGGTCGACGCCGGCTGGCACGCGCCGGCCTGAACGAATGCGGGGCAGGGCCCCGCGTCCCGGCCACGAGATCGACAAGAACGAAGGAGCAACGATGGCCCGCAAGAAAGAGCAAGCCGCCCCGTGCGGCGACGACTTCGACCGCCAGCTTCGCGCCCAGATCGGGCAGATGACCTCGGGCCTGGCGCCCACCGCCTTCACCGCCGCATGGTCCGACTGGGCGATGCACATCGCGCAGGCGCCGGCGCGGCGCGCCGAGATCCGTCGCCAGGCGCTGCTGCGCGCGCAGGACACCTGGGCCTTCGCGCTGCGCGCCCTGGGCGGCCAGGCGCTGGCGCCGGCAGAAGGATTCGAGGGCGCGCCCGACCGCCGTTTCAGCGGCGAGGCGTGGTCGAAGTTTCCGTACAACGTCTGGGCGCGTGCGTACCGCAACCAGGCCGAGCTGATGAAGTCGGCGGTGCAGGGCGTCGAAGGCGTCACCGAAGACCATGGCGGCCTGGTCGACTTCAGCCTTCGCATGCTGCTGGACGCCACCGCGCCTTCGAACTTCCTGCCCACCAACCCCGAAGTGCTGGAGAAGACGCAGGTCGAAGGCGGGCAGAACCTGGTGCGCGGCGCGCAGAACTACCTGGAAGACCTGAAGCGCACGCTCGAAGGCCTGCCCCCGGCGGGAACCGAAGCGTTCGAGGTCGGCAAGCAAGTGGCGGTCACGCCGGGTCAGGTGGTGTTCCGCAACGCGCTGTGCGAGCTGATCCAGTACTCGCCTTCCACGCCGAAGGTCCATGCCGAGCCGGTGCTCATCTGGCCGGCCTGGATCATGAAGTACTACATCCTCGACCTGAGCCCGCGCAACTCGCTCGTGAAGTACCTGGTCGACCAGGGGCACACGGTGTTCATGGTGTCGTGGAAGAACCCCGGCCCCGAGGACCGCGACATCAGCCTGCACGACTACGTGGCGCAGGGCTTCCGCGAGCCGCTGGACGCGGTGAGCGCCATCGTGCCGAAACGCCAGGTGCACGCGGTGGGCTACTGCATCGGCGGCACGCTGCTCGCCATCGGCGCCGCCATGCTGGGGCGCGAGCACGACGAGCGGCTTGCGTCGGTGACGCTCTTCGCCGCCCAGACCGACTTCTCAGAACCCGGCGAGCTGGCCTTCTTCATCAACCCCAGCCAGCTGGCGATGCTGGACGCGTCGATGCAGAAGAAGGGCGTGCTCGAAAGCCGCGAGATGGGCGGCGCCTTCGTGCTGCTGCGCGCGCAGGACCTGCTGTGGCAGCCCATCGTCGACAACTACCTGAAGGGCGAACGCGCCCCGATGATCGACCTGATGGCCTGGAACGCCGACGGCACGCGCATGCCTTGCCGCATGCATTCGGAGTACCTGTACCGGCTGTACCTGGACAACGAGCTGGCCACCAACCGCATGCCGATGGACGGCAAGGTGGTGCGCCTGTCGGACATCCGGGTGCCGATGTTCGTGGTGGGCACCGAGGCCGACCACGTGGCGCCGTGGAAGTCGGTCTACAAGACCGACAACCTGGTGCGCAGCGACGACTTCACCTTCCTGCTCACCGCCGGCGGCCACAACGCCGGCATCGTGTGCGGGCCGGTGCACCCGAAGCGGCACTACCGGATCCGATCGCGCCGGCTGGTCGACCCGCACCTGGCGCCGGAGGAGTGGTTCGAGGAAGCCGAGCACCACCCCGGCGCCTGGTGGCCGGCCTGGCAGCAGTGGCTGGCCGCGCGTTCGGGCGCGATGACGAAGCCGCCTTCGATGGGGGCGCCAGCGAAGGGCTTCAAGGTGCTGGAAGCGGCGCCGGGGCAGTACGTTCGGCAGCGCTGATTCGGCACCAGGCGGCACGCCCATAATGGGTGGCCCCCAGTCCTGACCGACGCCCTGCCATGACGCTGACCCCCGCCGCCCGCCGCGACGCCACCCACCACCTGCACCCCTACACCCAGCTGCGCCAACTGGAGCAGGAAGGGCCGCTGGTCATCGTGCGCGGCGAAGGCGTGCGGGTCTTCGACGAGCAGGGCAACGGCTACATCGAAGGCATGGCCGGTCTGTGGTGCGCTTCACTCGGTTTTTCGGAGCAGCGCCTGGTCGAGGCCGCGCACCGGCAGATGCAGACGCTGCCCTACTACCACGCGTTCTCGGGCAAGGTGCCGGGGCCGGTGACCGACCTCGTGGAGACCATGATCCGCTGGGCGCCGACGCCGGAACTCAAGCGCGTGCTGTTCGCCAACAGCGGCTCGGAGTCGAACGACACCGCCTTCAAGCTGGTGCGCTACTTCCACAACGCCATCGGCAAGCCGGCGAAGAAGAAGATCATCGCGCGCAACCTGGGCTACCACGGCGTCACCGCGGCGGCGGCGTCGATGTCGGGCATTGCCAGCATGCACCAGCATTTCGACCTGCCGCTCGAAGGCGTGCTGCGCGTGAGCGCGCCGCACCGCTACCGCTTCGGGCTCGAAGGCGAAAGCGAAGCGCAATTCGTCGACCGCCTGGCGCGCGAGCTGGAAGAGCTGATCGCGCGCGAAGGCGCCGACACCATCGGCGGCTTCATCGCCGAGCCGGTGCAGGGCGCGGGTGGCGTGATCATCCCGCCGGCCGGCTACTTCGAGGCCATCCAGGCCATCCTGAAGAAGCACGAGATCCTGTTCCTGGTCGACGAGGTCATCACCGGCTTCGGCCGCCTGGGACAGCGCTTCGGCACGAACGTCTACGGCCTCAAGCCCGACCTGCTGACGGTGGCCAAGATGCTCACCTCGGCCTACGTGCCGATGTCGGCGCTGTACGTCAGCGACCGCATCTACCAGGCGGTGGCCGACACCAGCGCCGCGGTCGGCACCTTCGGCCACGGCTACACCTACAGCGGCCACCCGCTGGCCTGCGCGGTGGCGCTGGAGACGCTTTCCATCTACGAGAAGGACGACGTCGTCGGCCACGTGCAGAAGGTGGCGCCGCGCCTGCAGGCGGGCCTGCGCAAATTCGCCGGCCACCCCATCGTGGGCGAGGTGCGCGGGCTGGGCCTGATCGGCGCGCTCGAACTGGCGGCGAACCCCGCCAAGCGCCAGCCCTTCGACCCCAAGCGCGGCGTCGGCGGCTACTTCGTCAAGCGTGCGCAGGCGCACGGGCTCATCACGCGCGTGCTGGGCGGCGACGTGATCGCGTTCTCGCCGCCGCTGGTCATCAGCGAAGCCGAGATCGACGCCATGCTCGAAGCGGCGGGCAAGGCGCTGGAAGACACCCACGCCTGGGTGCGTTCGTGGCCCTGATCGAGTTCGCCGGCGTCGCCAAGCAGTACCCGGGCAGCGCCCACGCGGCGGTCGAACACCTCGATCTCTCGATCGAGGCGGGCGAGTTCCTCACCCTGCTGGGTCCCTCGGGCTCGGGCAAGACCACCACGCTGATGCTGCTGGCCGGCTTCGAGCAGCCCACGCGCGGCAGCATCCGGCTCGACGGCAAGCCGATCGAAAGCCTGCCGCCGCACCAGCGCAACATGGGCGTGGTGTTCCAGAGCTACTCGCTCTTTCCCCACATGACGGTGGCGCAGAACGTGGCGTTTCCGCTCTCGGTGCGCAAGGTGGACAAGGCCGAGCAGGAGAAGCGCGTCGCTTCCGCACTCGCCAAGGTGCGGCTGGCCGAGTTCGCTTCCCGCAAGCCGCAGCAGCTGTCCGGCGGCCAGCAGCAGCGCGTGGCGCTGGCGCGCGCGCTGGTCTTCGAGCCGCGCCTGGTGCTGATGGACGAACCGCTGTCGGCGCTGGACAAGAAGCTGCGCGAGGAGATGCAGCTCGAGATCCGCCGTCTGCACCGCGAGCTGGGCGTGACCATGGTCTTCGTGACGCACGACCAGAGCGAGGCGATGACGCTCTCGGACCGCGTGGCGCTCTTCAACCAGGGTCGCATCGAGCAGCTGGGCACGCCCAAGGCGCTGTACGACGCGCCGGCGAACCCCTTCGTCGCCGGCTTCATCGGCGACAACAACCTGCTGCAGGGCGCGCGCGAAGGCGCCGACGCGGTGCGCCTGGAGGGTGGCCCGCTGCTGCGCGGCCGCGCCGGCCCGCCGGCCGGCAGCGTGGCCACGCTGTGCGTGCGGCCTGAAGCGCTGCGCCTGGCGGGCGCCGAGGCACTGGACAACCGCCTCGAAGGCACGCTGGTCGACGCCATGCACCAGGGCGACCACTGGCGGCTCATCGTGCAACTGGCGGGCGGGCCGCAGTGGTTCGCCAAGATCGCCCCGTCGGCGCTGCCGGCGGGCCTGTCCCCTGGGCAGCGGCTGGACGTGGGCTTCCGCGCCGCCGACGCCTGGGTCTACTGACTTTCAACGAGAGAGGAGAACACCGACCATGTCCAAGCAACTCATCACCGGCCTGGCCCTGGCGGCCCTGGCCGCGGCGGCCGGCGCGCAGTCGCACGACCTCACCATCGTCAGCTGGGGCGGCGCCTACCAGGACGGGCAGAAGGAGGTCTTCTTCAAGCCCTTCAACGCCATGGGCACGAAGCTGATCGACGAGTCGTGGGACGGCGGCCTGGGCGTGCTGCGCACCAAGATCAAGGGCGGCAACAACAACTGGGACGTGGTGCAGGTGGAGGCCGACGAACTGGAAGTCGGCTGCGACGAAGGCCTGTACGAGAAGCTGGACGTGGCCAAGATCGGCGGCGCCGCGCGCTACCTGCCCGGCACGGTGCACGCGTGCGGCGTGGGCGCCATCATCTACAACCTGGTGCTGGCCTACGACGGCGACAAGACCAGGACCGCGCCCGCCGGCTGGGCCGACTTCTTCGACTCGAAGAAGTTTCCCGGCAAACGCGCCATCCGCAACGGCGCCAAGTGGAACCTGGAAGTGGCGCTCATCGCCGACGGTGTGCCTTCGAAGGACGTCTACAAGGTGCTGCGCACGCCCGAAGGCGTGGAGCGCGCGTTCAGGAAGCTCGACACCATCAAGCCCGACCTCGTGTTCTGGAAGAGCGGCGCGCAGCCGCCGCAGATGCTGGCCGCCGGCGACGTGGTCTTCACCACCGCCTACAACGGCCGCATCACCGCCGCCAACGAGAAGGACAAGAAGAACTTCAAGATGGTCTGGAAGGACACGCCCTACACGATGGACAGCTGGGTCATCATGAAGGGCACGCCCAACAAGGCCAACGCCGAGAAGCTGGTCGAATTCCTGGGCAAGCCGGAGAACCAGGCCAAGCTGCCGAAGTACATCCGCTACGGCGTCACGGCCGCCGCGGCGACGCCGCTGATCGACAAGTCGCTGATGGGCGAACTGCCGACCAACCCGGACAACCTGAAGCAGGCCTTCGCCGAAGACCCGAAGTTCTGGATCGACAACGGCGACAAGCTGGCCGAGCGCTGGACCAAGTGGGCCGGAACGAAGTGACGGTCCCACCTGCTGATGCTGTCCGGCACCAAGTAAGAAGCGCGTGAAGACGGGGCAGCGCGCGGCGCTGCTGGCGCCGCTGACGGCCTTCCTGGTCGTCTTCTTCGTCGTGCCGCTGGCCTGGCTGCTCTCGCTGGCGGTGCGCGAAAGCGAGGTACCGCGCGCGCTGCCCGGCACGCTGGCGGCCCTGCGCGGCTGGAACAGCGACGCGCCGCTGCCGGCGCCGCTGTTCCCCGCCTTCGCGAAGGACCTGGTCGCCGCGCGCGAAGCCGGCACGCTGGCCGACGCGGCGCGCCGGCTCAACTACGAAGTCAACGGCGTGCGCAGCACGCTGATGCGCGCCGCGCGCAACGTGGGCAGCGCCGAGCCCGGCACGCCGATGACGGCCGCCTTCTTCGCCGAGGTGGACCCGGCGCTGGCGAGCAAGGAGTTCTTCGCCGCCGTGCAGCGCGCGCAGGGGCCGGTCTCGAGCTACTACCTGCTGGCTTCGCTGGACCTGGCGCGCAACGTGAAGGGGCAGGTCGAGCACGTGGCGGAGACGAACCGCATCTACGTCTCGGTGCTGCTGCGCACGCTGCGCATCAGCCTGGCGGTGACGCTGCTGTGCCTGGCGCTGGGCTTCCCCGTGGCGTTGCTGCTCACGCAGGTGAAGGAGCGCACCGCCGACTGGCTGATGATCCTGGTGCTGCTGCCGTTCTGGACCTCGCTGCTGGTGCGCACCGCGGCCTGGGTGGTGGTACTGCAGCGCGAGGGCATGGTCAACGGCCTGCTCATCAAGCTGGGGCTGGTGGCCGAGCCGCTGACGCTCATCTACAACCGCACCGGCGTGCTGGTGGCGATGACGCACGTGCTGCTGCCCTTCATGATCCTGCCGCTGTACAGCGTGCTGAAGAACATCCCGCCGCACTACATGCGCGCCGCGGCCAGCCTGGGCGCGCCGCCGTTCACCGCGTTCCGCCGCGTCTACCTGCCGATCGCGGCGCCGGGCATCGCCTCGGGCTCGCTGATGGTCTTCATCCTCGCGCTGGGTTACTACATCACGCCGGCACTGGTGGGCGGCGGCTCGGACCAGATGCTGAGCTACTTCGTCGCCACCTACACCACCGACACCGGCAACTGGGGCCTGGCGGCGGCGCTGGGGCTGCTGATGCTGCTGACGACGCTGGTGCTGTACGCGGCGGCGCACAGGCTCTCGGGTGGTCGCACGCTGGCGGTGAGCTGAGATGTCCCGCCTCGCCTTCCGCTGCTACTGCGCGCTGGTGTTCGCGTTCCTGCTCGTGCCCATCGCCGCCATCGTGCCGCTGTCGTTTTCCAGCGGCTCGTTCCTGGCCTATCCGCTGCCGGGCTGGTCGCTGCGCTGGTATGCCGAGGTACTGGGCGGCGGGCGCTGGCTGAAGGCGCTGGGCAATTCGCTGTACGTCGGCGCCTGGGCCACGCTGCTCTCGGTCATCTTGGGCACGCTGGCCGCGCTGGGGCTGGCGCGGCTGCGCGGGGCCTGGGCGGGGGCGCTGAAGGTGCTGGTGCTGAGCCCGATGATCGTGCCGGTGATCCTGGTCGCCGTGGGCTCGTACTTCTTCCTCGCGCCGCTGGCGCTGACGAGCAGCTACACCGGGCTGGTGCTGGCGCACACCGTGATCGCGGTGCCCTTCGTGGTGATGCCGGTGCTCACGGCATTGGAGCTGCTGGACCCGAACCTGGCGCGTGCGGCGGCGGCCTGCGGCGCGCCGCCGGCGACCGCGTTCTTCCGCGTCACGCTGCCGGCCATCGTGCCGGCCATGGCCTCGGGCGCGCTGTTCGCATTCGCGGCCTCGTTCGACGACGTGGTGATCGCGCTGCTCGTCGCCGGCCCCGACCAGCGCACGCTGCCGCGCGAGATGTTCAGCGGCCTGCGCGACAGCATCACGCCCGCGCTCACCGCGGTGGCGACGATCATGATCGTGTTCTCGACGACGCTGTTCCTGCTGATGCAGTCGCTGCAGCGGCGCGCGCGCCAGCGCATGGCGCTGGCGCGCTGATCGTTCATGGCTGCACCGCGCAGCCGGCCGCCGGGTTCTCGCTGCAGCGCGCCGCCAGCGCCGCGCGCCGGACCACAGACTCGTAGCGTTCCGCCAGCTGCGTGATCTCGCCCACGAGGGTGCTGTCCAGGCTGGCGATGCGCACCGGGTTGCCCGGCTCCTGCGCGGTGGCGCCGTACTGCGCCGCCACCAGCTGCGCTTCGCCGCTGCGCACCTGCGCGGCCAGCGCCTTGCGCTCTTCTTCCAGTGCGGCGGCTTCCACCTGCAGCAGCTCGGCGTCGCGCGCGCGCAGCAGCGGCATCAGCGCCGCCTTGACCCGCGCCTCCTCGGCCACGCACTCCGGGCGGCCGCCGCCTTCTCCGTCGCAGACCAGCTGCCGGCGCGGGAATTTCGCCGCGTACTTCGCCTGGATGGCGGCCACCTTCCGGTCGGCTTCGGTCCAGCGCGCCTGGTGCGCCGCCAGGCGCGCCGTCAGCTGCTCGGGCAGCATCAGGTCCTGGCCGGCGTCGGCCGCCGCCTTCACGGCGGGCGGGTCGACCACCGCCACCGTGGCGCGCATGCCCATGCCTTGCTGCAGGGCCGCCGCCATCGCCATCATCTCGTTCGGCGACATGGCCTTCATGCGTGCCTGCACCTCGGCCGCGTAGGCGGGGTCGGACTGCATGCGGGCGGCGTCGATGCCCACCGCGCTGGCGGCGCGCAGGGCCTGGTCGGGCGAAGCGGGGCCGCCGAGGCGGGCCTGGATCTTCGCGTCGGCGGCGCGCGTGAGCCGGCCCACGGCTTCCGCATGGGCGACGAGGTCGGCCTTCATCGCGGCGACGGCCGGCACCCGCTGCGAGGCGTCGACCAGCCGGCCGGCTTCCTGCGGCGTGAGCGGCGTCTTCGGCAGGCGGTTGAAGATCTGCAGCAGCGAGGACGGCTGCGCTTCGGCGGCTTCGGCCGGCTGGCACCAGGCGGCGGCCAGGGCCAGCACCGCCGTGCCGGCCATGAGGGTCAGTCTGGACATGGTTCTCTCCTTCGGGTTCATGGACGGCATCGTCGCCGCCGGCGGCCGGGCCGCCATCGCCCAAAGGTGCCATCGGCCCGCCGGCGGCGGGCCATCGGGGGGCCGCGCTAGGGGTGCGCGATCACCACCAGCGTCTCGCTGCGCTCCAGCGCGCAGCGCAGGCAGGTCTCCAGCGTCTGCGGGTCCAGCGCGGCGAAGCTCTCGTCCATCACCGTCAGCGGGGCGCGTTGCAGCAGGGCGCGCGCCAGGAAGATGCGGCTGCGTTCGTCATGGGAAAGCTGCCAGCCGGTTTCGCCCACGCGCTGCTGCAGCCCGGCGGGCATGCGGTCCAGCAGCCCGCCCAGGCCGAGCTGGCGGCACAGCTGTTCGGCTTCGGCC
Organism: Rubrivivax sp.; assembly: GCA_044224175.1. Classification (GTDB taxonomy): domain Bacteria; phylum Pseudomonadota; class Gammaproteobacteria; order Burkholderiales; family Burkholderiaceae_C; genus Rubrivivax. The sequence continues at coordinate 15,113 of JBGAKY010000031.1, forward strand.
AGGTCGGCCGCCGGTCCAGGCCATTCGCGGCCCAGCAGCAGGTTGAAGGCCAGGGTGCCGCTCAGGATGTGGTTCTCGTGGAACTGCGGTGCCTCGGTGGCCAGGCGGTGCCAGTCGTCGCCCAGCGTGGCGTGGTCCAGCCCGCCCAGCAGCAGCAGGCCGGCCTGCGGCTGGCGCAGCCCCACCAGCAGCGACGCCAGCGTCGACTTGCCGCCGCCCGAGCCGCCTTCCAGCAGGATGCGGTCGCCGGGCAGGATGGCCAGGTCCAGCCCCTGCAGCACTGGCGCGCCGCCTTCGCGGTAGCGGAAGCCGACGCCGCGCGCGTCGACGAGCGGCACGCCGCTGCCCTTGGCGGGCAGGCGGCTCATCGGCAGGAAGGGTCGCGTGGCGGCTTCTTCGCGGCGCGCGCCGGCGTGGAACAGGGCCGACACCTGCTGCCAGGCGATGGCCGCCCGCCCCAGCCCGGCCAGGCCGCCGGCGATGCCGCCGAAGGCGCGCTGCGCCAGCAGCATGCCGCCCAGGCTCACGGCCAGCTGGCCCGCAGGAACCGCCTGTCCCGCCACGAAGGCCGGCACCAGCGCGGCCAGCGCCAGCAGCAGCCACAGCACCGGCGCGCCGGCGAAGGCCGGCACCGCGGCCTGGTCCATCTGCCGCGAGACCTGCAGGTAGGCCTGCATCGCCTGGTCTTCGCGCTCGTCGCGGCGCGCCGGCCGTTCCTGCGCCAGCCGCGTTCGGTGGCCCACCATGGCTTCCACCAGCTGGTGCGTCAGGTCCAGGCGCCCGGCCGTCCAGCGGCGCAGGCGGCCCACGTAGCGCCACGACAGCAGCGCCGTCAGCGCCAGCCAGGCGGCCAGCGCGGCGCCGTGCAGCCACGGCGCCGCGCCCATCGACAGCACCCAGCCCGCGAAGACCAGTTCCACCGCCGCCACCAGCACCGCGAAGCCGCCGTTGAAGACCAGCGCCTCCAGCGCCTGCGATTCGATCACCCGCCCCAGCAGCTGCCCCACGCCGAGCTGGCGCACCTGCTCGACGTCCAGCCGCAGCGCGCCGGCCAGCAGCCGCGACTTCAGCACCCGCCCGGCGCCGAGCGCGAAGGTGCTCTGCAGCCAGCCGCCGGCCAGCCGCAGCGGGATCATGCTGAACATCAGCAGCGCCCAGGCGGCCAGCCAGCCGAAGTCCAGCCGGCCGGCGAGTGCGGCGCTGCCGATCAGGCCCCAGCCCGCGATCTCGGCCGCGTAGAGCAGCGCGTAGACGGCCAGCGCGGCGCCGGCGCGCTGCGGCAGGCGGGCGGCGCGCAGCTGCTGCCAGAAGCCGGCCGAAGCGGGCAGACGCAGCATCCACAGCGGTCCCACGCGTTCGGTGGCCAGGCGTTCGCGCAGCATCGCGGCGCGCACCTTGGCGCGGCGCTTCGCAGGCACGCGCGCCGCTTCCAGCAGGCGGGAGATCTCGGGCACCAGTGGCGCTTCGCGCTGCCAGGTCAGCGCGTTGCGCAGCGCCGCCGGCGCGACGGCGTGCGCGCGCAGGTCCGGGCCCAGCACGCGCAAGGCGCCGCGCTTCCGTCCGGGCTTGTGGCCCAGCAGCAGGAAGAAGCCGATGCCGCGTTCGTCCTCGAAGGGCAGCAGCGCCGGGCCGGCGCCGCGCAGCAGCATGTCCACGTCGGGCACCGAGCTGTCGACCGGCAGCACCTCCAGGCCCAGCTGCGCGCCGGCCCATTCGATCCAGCGCCGCGCCTCGGCACCCGGGCTGCCCAGCGGCGCGCCCACCGGCGGCGTGCCCAGCGGCTGGGCCGCGGCGTGGCCCAGGCCGGCGGCGCGCGCCAGCGCTTCCAGCCCTTCGCCCAGGCGCGAGACCGGCCACCAATGGGGGCGCAGTTCGCGGGCGGTGGCTTCGTCGACCATGGCGAAGGGCACGTCGAAGGCGCGCGCGTTCACGGCCGCGCCCCGCTCTTGACGACCTGGCCTTCGTGCACGGAGAGGCGGCGCCACTGCGCACCGCGCCACAGCACCTGCTCGACGCGGCGTTCGGCGTCCAGCAGCGTGCGGTAGCGCGATGCGCGCGCGCCCAGTTCGCGCGGCGTGCCGTCTTCGACGATGCGGCCGTCTTCCACCACCAGCACGCGGTCGAAGCCGACCGTGTCGCCCACGTCGTGTGTCACGCACAGCAGCGTGGTGCCGCGCCACCAGTGGCGCGCCTCGGCCAGCAGGCGGCGGCGCTGGTCGCGGTCCAGGCCGCGGAAGGGTTCGTCCAGCAGCGCCAGCCGGGTGTCGGTGGCCAGCAGCGCGCGGCCCAGGCGCAGGCGCTGGCCTTCGCCGCCGGACAGCAGCGCGCCGCCTTCGCCCAGCAGCGTCTGCAGGCCCTGCGGCAGGCGTTGCAGCACGCCGTTCAGGCGCGCCGTCTCCAGCACGGCGCCGGTGCGCGCGAGGTCGGCGTTGTCGCTGGCGTAGCCCAGGTTGTCCAGGAAGCTGGCGTTCCACAGCTGGATGGCGGGGTCGACCCAGGCGGTGCGCTGGCGCAGTGCCTGCAAGCCGGCGGCGTCCTGCTCACGGCCGTCCACCACCAGGCGGCCGCCGGCCAGCCGGTGCCAGCCCAGCAGCAGGCCCAGCAGGGTGGACTTGCCGGCGCCACTGACGCCGACGATGGCCACCTGCTCGCCCGCCGCGATGCGCAGGTTCACGTCGCGCAGCAGCGGGTGGCCGGCGGCGACGACGCTGCCGTTCTCGATCTGCAGCGAAGCCGCGCCGGGGGCGGCGGCGGGCACGTCCTCGGGCACGCTGTCCGAAGGCGCCGACAGCGGCTCCAGCAGGCGCAGCATCGCGTTGCGCTGCGCCGGGTACTGCTGCGCCAGCGCGGCCAGCCGGCCGCCCAGCGCCGGCAGCTTCAGGGTCCAGAACACCAGCAGCAGGTCGGTGCCGCCCACGCCGCCGGCCTGGGCGAAGTGGCGCCACAGCAGCCCCACCGCCAGCCCGGTGCACAGCAGGGCGTTCACGGCGTGGGTGACCTGCACGAGGGCGATCCAGCCGCGCACCGACTGCGCCCATTCGACGAGCAGGCCTTCGTGCTGGCGCGCCACGTTGGCTTCGGCGCGGTGCGCGCGCACCGGCACCAGGCCGAGCAGCCCGTCCAGGTAGAAGCCGTTCAGCGCGCCGGCATGGTTGCGCGCGCGCAGGTCGCGTTCGTTCAGCAGCGGCTGCACCGCCAGCGGCAGCAACACCGCCAGCGCCACCAGCAACAGCGCCAGCGGCACGCTGTGCGGCGCGATGACGGCCACGCCCAGCAGCGTGAGCAGCAGCTCCAGCAGCGCCCGCACCAGATGGAAGCCCAGCGCCGGCAGCCCGCGCGTGGCCTGCAGGCCGTGCGCGCGGTCGGCCATGTCGCTGATGGGGCGGCTCTGGAAGTAGCGGTCGTTCAGGAGCGGCAGCTTGCGCAGGAGCGCCATGCGCAGCCGCAGTTCGAGCTGGCGGCCCTGGCGCAGCGTCTCCTGCACGATGGGCAGTTCCACCGCCGCCAGCACGGCCAGGAAGACCAGCAGGCCGATGGCCGCGGCCAGCCGCTGGCTGGCGGTGCCCAGCAGCGCCGCCACGTCGAACAGGCCGCGCAGCAGCACCGCTTCCAGCCCCACCGCGCCGGCCGCCACGCCGATGGCGGCCAGCAGCGCCAGCGGCGCCAGCAGGCCGTCTTCGCGCACCAGCGCCCACAGCGTCTTCAGCAGGTGCACCGGCTTTTCGCTCAAGGCGGTGGCCAGCTCCAGGCCCAGCGGCGGCAGGTCTTCCTGGGCCGCAGCCTGGGTGTCGCGCAGGCCGGCCACGCGCAGCATCACGGCACCGCGCAGTTCCAGCTGCCCGGTGTCGGGCACCGGCGAGACCGACCAGTAGGGCGCGGGGATCAGCACCGAACGGTCGGTGCCGCTGCGCGAACTGGGGCGGCACAGCGCGGCCACCAGGCGCGCCGCTTCCGAACCCGCGGCGGTGCCGCCGGCTTCGTGCAGGGCCTGCGCCAGGCGCACCGCGGCGTCCAGCGTGGCGGGGCCGCGCCAGCCGGGGGCGGCCCGCGATTCGTCCAGCAGCGCGCGCGCCGTGGTCTCGTCGATGCGCAGCTTCGCCATGCGCAGCCGCAGCGCCTGGCGGAATTCCTCGCCTTCGGCCCAGGTGCACCAGTCGGCGGCCTCGACGCGCAGCTTGTGGTGGTAGACCTCGTCGCGGAACCGGCTGGCCAGCACCCAGCGGCGGCCGAGGGCCGGGTCCATCACCTGCAGCCAGGGACCGAGGCGGCGCCAGACGACGACGAAGTGCACCTCCTCGTCGGCATGGCGCACCACCACCACGGCGGGCAGCATGCTTTCGGGGTCGGCCAGCAGGTGGTCGACCGGCACCATCTGCTGCTCGGCGGCCAGGCCGAGCTGTCGCGCGACGACTTCGATCGTGTCGATCGAGGTGCCGTCCACGTCGGTCTGGCAGGCTTCGCGCAGGCGGCCGTAGCTGACCGGCACGCCGTGGCCTTCCAGCAGGCATTTCAGCGCCGCCGGGCCGCAGTCCATCGACGAGGTCTGCACGACCTCGGGCGCCAGCAGGCGCCGGCGCGACGGATTCACTTCCCCACCGCCTGGCCGGCCGCGCGCAGCACCAGCACCGCGGGCGTGGCGCGTTCCAGCGCCACTTCCACCGCGCCGGTCAGCCCGTGCTGCAGCAAGGCGCTGCTGCGCGGGTTGGCAGAGGGCTTGAGTTCGACGCGCAGCGTGCCGTCGCGCACCTCGCCGGCCACGCGCTGCACCTGCGCTTCCACGCTGCCGTACTGGGCCCAGGGGAAGCCGTCGAGCTTCAGGCGCGCGTGCTGGCCGGGGTGCAGGCGGCCCAGGGCGCTGGCGGGGTCGAACTCGGCCACTACCAGCAGGTCGCCGGCGGGCACCAGGGTGGCCAGCTTCTGGCCTTCGGCGACCCAGGCGCCGGGGGTGAGCGCCATCACCTCGGCGACCACGCCGGCCACCGGCGCGCGCACGCGATGGCGTTCGATCTCCTGTTCCAGCCGCGCAACGGCGGCCTGGCTGGAAGCGATCTCGCCCTTGAGGGTGAGGCTGGCGCGGCGCAGCGTCTCCAGCTGCACCTGGGTCTGCTGCACGCGCGTGCGCGCGTCCAGCTCGATGCGGCGCACCTCGGCCGACAGCGCTTCGCGCGCGGCCCCCTGCTTGCCGGCTTCGGCGGCGGCGCGCAGCGCGTCGACTTCGGCGACGCTGCCGGAGCCCACCTCGGCGCGCAGGCGGCGCGCGTTGTCTTCCGCGAAGCCGGCCTCGGCGCCGGCCTGCTGCACGCGCGCGCCGGCGGCCTGCAGCGCGGCCTGGGCGGCGCGCTGCTCGGCGGCCAGCACGCCCTGCACGTCGGCCATCTCCTGTTCCAGCGAAGCCAGCCGCGGCGGCAGCGCCTGCAGGCGCGCCTGCTCTTCCTTCAGCCGCAGCTGGGGGCCGCTGGCGTCCAGCTCGGCCAGCACGTCGCCGGTCTTCACCGCGCGGCCGATGGCCAGTGCGCTGCCGGCCAGCCGGCCCGCCAGCTGCGACGCCACCGCGTGCGGCGCGGTGTTCACTTCCAGCCGCGCCTTGCGCGAGACCTCGAGCACCGTGACGCGGCTGCCGAAGAACCAGATGCCCCAGGCCGCCAGCACCACGAAGGCGACGAACCAGGCCGCGAACGCCAGGCGCGGCGAGTCGGCAGCCAGCGAACGGGTGGTGCGGGCGAACGGCGAAGCCATGTCAGCGTTCCAGACGGGCAGTGGTGAGGGTGTCCGGGCCCCAGCCGCCGCCCAAGCTGCGGATGAGGGCCACCGTGGCCTGCTGGCGTGCCGCCTGCACGCGCAGCTGGCCATGGCGCAGGCGGCGCGCGGCGGCCTGAGCGTCCAGCACTTCCAGCTGGCTGGTGAGGCCGCGCTCGTAGCGCGACTGGGCCAGCGTGGCGGCGCGCTGCGCGTCTTCCTGCGTGGCGGCCAGCGCTTCGGCTTCGCGCGCCAGCCAGTGCAGCGCCGAGAGCTGGTCTTCCACTTCGCGCAACGCGGCCAGCACCTTGTCGCGCCAGGTGGCGGCGGCCAGGTCCAGGTCGGCCTGCGCTGCTTCCAGGCGCGCCTCGCGGCGGCCGCCGTCGAACAGCGGCAGCGCCAGCAGCGCGCCCAGGCCCCAGCTGCGCGCCGCGCTCCTGAGCAGGTCGCCCAGCTGCGAAGACGCCTGGCCGCCGCTGGCGGTGAGGCTGAAGTCGGGGGCCCACAGGTGGCCGGCGGCGCCGACGCGGGCGCGCGCGGCCTGCAGTTCGAATTCGGCGGCCGCCACGTCGGGCCGCCGCGCCAGCACCGCGGCCGGAATGCCGGCCGGCACCGCGGGTGGTGCGAAGGGCGCGGCGCTGCCTTCCACGCGCAGGTCGCCGGCGGGGGTGCCGGCGAGGTAGGCGATGGCGTGTTCCAGCGACTCGCGGCGCGCGTTCAGCTGCAGAGCCTCGGCTTCGGCGGCGCCGATCTCGGTGCGCGCGCGCGCCACTTCCTGCTCAGGGGCCAGGCCGGCGGCGCGGCGGCGTTCCACCAGGCGCAGCGTCTCGCGCAGCGCCTGCAGGTCGGCCTGCTGCAACGCGGCTTCCTGGTCGGCGGCGCGCAGCGCGAAGTAGTGGCGGACCAGTTCGGCCTGCAGCAGCAGCCGCGCTTCGCGCAGCAGCGCTTCGCGCGCGCGCAGGTCCAGCGCGGCGGCCTGCTCGGCCTGCGACAGGCGGCCGGCGACGTCGACTTCCCAGGCCACGCTGGCGCCGACGTCGAACAGGTTGCCGCTGGCGCCGGCGGCGTTGATGAGCGGGCCGCCCTGGCGTTGCGCGCCGGCCGACAGCGTGGCCTGCGGCGCGCGCGCGGCACCAGCGGCCTTCGCGGCGGCGCGGGCCTGCGCCAGGCGCGCGGCGGCCTGCTGCACGCTGGTGCTGGATTCGGCGGCCCGCGCCACCAGGCGGTCGAGCTGCGGGTCGGCGAAGACCGACCACCAGGCACCGGCGGCCGGCGGCGGCGCGGTGGGCGCCACCGCTTCGCGCGAGAACGCGACCGGCGCGGCCGGTGCCGCCGGCATGGGCGGCGGCGGCGCGGCACAGCCGGCCAGCAGTGCGACGACGACGGGCCAGAGCCAGGCGCGAGGTCGCTCGGGATTCATGTTCGGGAGGGATTGCGGAAATGAAGCAAGGGGACGGACGCGCCTTCGCGCACCCATCCCCTGTGTCCTGCGACGCCTGGACTCAGGTGTGGCCGGCCGGGTTGTCGGCACCGCCGCCGCCGCCGCCGCCACCACCACCGCCGCCGCCGCCACCACCACCGCCACCACCCGAGCAGCGGCCGCCGGACCCGGCGCGCAGATTGGTCTTCACCTTCATGGTCTTTTCCTCTTCTTCAAAGCGTGCCGATCGCACGCGCCTTCGCCGACACCATGTCGAACGAATCCTTCGAAGGTGCCGGCTTCATGCCGCCACCTTCCTGTCCTGCAGCGCCAGGGTGTCGCGGTCGATCGCGACCTCGAGCCCGAAGCGCTGTCGCAGTTCGTCCAGCAGGAAGGGCACGCGCCCTTCCGTGTGGCCGTCGAGCTGCACGTAGAGGTCGATGTCCGCCACCTGGAACGGCCGTTCGGGCTGCGCACGGCCCAGCAGGTGATTGGTCTCGCGCTGCACGTCGCAGGCGGTGCTCACCGCGGCCTGGGCCTGGGTGAAGTACTGCAGCAGGCAGGCGATCCATTCGGCGCGGAAGTGGCGCTGGGCGTCGTCGTCGCCGGGGCCGAAGTGGCGTTCCACCGCGGCGCGCAGCGCGCGGGCCGCGGCTTCGTCGCGCTGCACCACACGCGACGCGAGCAGCGCGCCCAGCGGCTTCGGCGGCAGGCGCCCGCTCAGCATGCGTTCGCATTGCGCGTACATGTCGGCGTAGACCACGTCGCGGTCGGCACGCCAGGCCTCGGTGGCCAGGTGGGTGGAAGCGCGCAGCAGGTCCACCACGCCGTGCAGCCACTGCCACGCCGCCAGCACGGGCGGCGTCGGCTCGACCCAGGCCCAGGCGTGCACGATGGCGTGCAGTTCCTCGTAGGTGCGCATCACCATCGGCCAGTGCGAGAACACCGCGGCGTAGGCCTTGAGGCCCAGCATCGCGTAGTCGATCGCGTGCTCGATGTCGGCCGCCGCGGCCTGCAGCTCGGGGTCCAGCGTGGCGGGCAGGCCTTCGCGCGGCAGCTGGCCGTCGACCAGCACCGAGAGGAATTCGTCGACCATCGCCTTCGGACCGGCGCACACGCCGTGTTCGGAATGGAACGAGAAGGCGCGTTCGGCGTAGGCATGCACCTCGGCGGCCGTCATCGGCGTGTCGGGCCTGCGGGTGGGCTCGCCGAAGGGGATGAACAGCATGTGGTGCATGCTCATCCGCAGCCCGTCGGTGACCCGGAACATCGACGACAGCACCGGGTGCAGGCGGCCGTTCTCGACCCGGCCTTCGCGCCGCATCAGCTGCCAGGCCGGCAGCGCCAGCACGGCGGTGGACAGGCGTTCCAGCTGGCCCACGGTCCAGCCTTCGCGCGCTTCGGGGCAGCGCTGCAGGAAGGCTTCGCGCACCTTCAGCAGCATCGCCATCATCGGGCCCCAGTGGGCGCGCATCGCCTTCAGCGCGCTCACGTTCATCGGCTTGTCGTTCTGGAAGCGCGAACCGGGGTAGATGCAGGTGCGCCAGCGCGTGGGCACGTCCAGCCGCAGCACGGCCGGGAAGGCGTTCGACTCGCCGACCTGGCGCCCTTCGGCGTCCAGGCTCATGTGGGCGACGCGGAAGATCGGCACCACCAGTTCGAGCCAGCCGATCTCCAGCGGGCGGCCGGCCAGTTCCGTCATCAGGCCCGGCAGTTCGTGCCAGGTGCGCGCGCTTTCGGTCTTCGCGGGCGGGAGCGGCGAAGGGCGCGCACCGGCGTCGCCCAGCACACGTTCGTCGGCGTCGTCCGCTTCCTCGGCGTGGCGCAGGATGCCTTCGTCGATCAGCGTCTGCAGCAGTCCGGCGACCCGCGCCCAGTCGCCCGGCTGGCCCCAGCCGAGCGCTTCACCGGCCTGGAAGCGCGACTGCTTCGCCAGGGTTTCCCCGAAGACGAACAGCTCCGGCTCGTCGAAGGAGATCTCCTTGTCGCCGTAGAAGAGCTGCAGTTCGGGCGTGCCGTCCTCGGCGGTGGCGCGCTGGGTGACCATGCGCTGGTGGTGCGGCAGGTGCAGCCAGTCTTCCGGCGCCAGCGCCTTCACGGCGGCGGCGGGCGCGGCGTGGAAGGGGCAGGCGGTGGGGGAAGTCATGGCTGAGCGGTCCTGTCCCTCACAGAACGGGCTCGGCGGGGCCTGATACGCGCCAGTTGCAACAAATTTCCAGGCCGCCGCTTGTCACACCCGTTCACGTGGGTTCCGGCGTCCGTGGCACCCTCCCGCCCATGACCCGTCCCGTGAAACTCGTGCTCTGGTCGATGGCGGCGCTGCTGGCCCTGGTGGCGGTGGTGCTGGGCATCGTGATCGCCACCTTCGACCCCAATGCCTACAAGTCGCTCGCCATCGACCGCGTGCAGCAGCAGTACCGGCGCACGCTGGCGATCCCTGGCGACCTGAAGCTGATGCTGTTCCCGCGCATCGGCGTGCAGGCGGGCGAGGTCTCGCTGTCCGAAGCGGGCGGCCGCCAGACCTTCGCATCCTTGAAGTCGGCGCGCGTGTCGCTGGCGCTGTGGCCGTTGCTGTCGCGCCGGGTGGAGGTGGACCGCATCGCGATCGACGGCCTCACGCTGCGCGTGGAGCGCAAGGCCGACGGCCGCACCAGCATCGACGACCTGCTGGGCACACCGGCGGCGGCGCCGGCACCTTCGGCGTCCGGACCGGCGGCCCCTTCAGCGCCGCTGGCGGTGGACGTGGCCGGCCTCACGCTGACGAACGCGAACCTGGTGTTCGACGACCGGCAAGGCGGCCGGCGCGTCGAACTGGGCAACGCCGGCATCGAGATCGGCCACCTGGCGCCCGGCCGGCCGGCCGACCTGGCCTTCCAGGGCCGCCTGAAGACGGATGCACCGGCCACCGACGCCCAGCTGGCGCTGAAGACGGTGCTGCAGTTCGACGCTGTACCGCGCCACTTCGCGCTCACGAAGCTGGACGCCGAAGTCGAAGGCCTGCTCGCCGGAATGGCCGGCACGAAGCTGGCGCTGCGCGGCAACGTCGACCTGGTGCCCGACCCCATGGCGCTGAAGGCCAGCGGCCTGGAACTGACCGTCAAGAGCGGCAGCCCGGCGCTGGAAGCGAAGCTCACGGTGCCGGCGCTGGAAGGTGACGCCGCGGTGCTGCGCCTGCCGGCCTTCAGCGCCAGTGCCACGCTGCCCAACCCCAAGGGCGGTACGCTGCCTTTCAAGGGCGAAGGCAAGGCGACCTTGCGCCTGGGCGCCAGGCCCGGGCTCGAAGCGCAGCTGGCCGGCACCTTCGACGAGAGCCGCATCGAAGCGAAGGTCCAGCTGCCGACGTTCTCGCCGCTGGCGCTGCGCTTCGACGTCGGCATCGACCGCCTGGACCTGGACCGCTACCGCAAGGCCGAAGCCGCCGCGCCGGCCGCGCCCGCCGCTTCGGCACCGGAAGCGCCGCTGGACTTCTCGGCCCTGCGCACGCTCAACGCCAGCGGCAGCCTGCGCGTGGGCGCGCTGCAGGTGATGAACCTGAAGACCGCGAACCTGAAGACCGAACTGCATGCCGCCGGCGGCCGCGTCGCACTGGACCCGCTGGCATTGGAGCTGTACCAGGGCAGCGCCAGCGGCAGCCTGGTGCTGAACGCGACCACGCCGCCCCGGGTGGCCCTCAACGAACGCCTGGCCAACGTGAGCCTGGGCCCGCTGCTGAAGGACCTGCTGGGCAAGGCGCCGATGATCGAAGGCCGCGGCAGCGTGGCGCTGGACCTGCAGGCGCAGGGCGCCACGGTGACCGCCATGAAGAAGGCGCTGGCCGGCAACGCACGCGCCGAATTGCGCGACGGCGCCGTCAAGGGCTTCAACATCGGCCAGGCCATCCGCGAGGCGAAGGCGAAGCTCAAGGGCGAAGACAGCACCGGCACGCCTTCGCAGAGCACCGACTTCAGCGAGCTGACCGCCAGCTTCACGGTGGCCAATGGCGTGGCCCGCAACGAGGACCTGCTGGCCAAGAGCCCGCTGCTGCGCGTGGGCGGCGCCGGCGACATCGACCTCGGCGAGAGCCGGCTCGACTATCTGGTGAAGGCCACCGTGGTCGACTCGCTCAAGGGCCAGGGCGGCGCCGAACTCGACGCATTGCGCGGCCAGACAATTCCCGTGCGGCTGAGGGGTCCCTTCAGCGCCATCGGCGTGAAGGTGGACTTCGGCGCCATGGTCTCGGGGGCGACGAAGCAGAAGGTCGAGGCCGCCAAGGACAAGGCCGAAGAGAAGCTGAAGGAGAAGGCGAAGGACAAGCTCAAGGGGCTGTTCGGACGCTGACGCTTGAGCAGATCCGCCTTTGCCGGGCTGCTCAGCCCCCTCGGGGGGCGGCGGCGTTCACGCCGCCTCGGGGCGCACTTCCGGTGCGCAGTCCGAAGGCGGCGCGCCTTCGCGCCGGTAGGCCACCACGTGGTCCAGGTCCAGGCGGATGCCGATGCGTTCGCCGATCGCGTGGTTGTGGTGCGAAGGCACCAGCGACAGCACCTGCGAACCGCTGGGCAGCGCCAGCGTGTACAGGAACTCGGCGCCGCGGAAGGCCTTTTGCAGCACCTGCGCGGTGACCGGGCTGGCGTCGTCGTGCACGACGTCGTCGGGGCGCAGCAGCACGTCGACCGCGCAGCCGGCGCCGCAGAGGTCGCCATGTTCGGTGCAGCGGATCGCGTTCGGGCTGGTCACCGTGCCCAGTTCCATGCGCACGTGGTGGCCGTCGACCACCTCGCCCGGCAGGAAGGCACCCTGGCCGACGAAGTCGGCGACGAAGCGGTTCACCGGCTTGTGGTACAGGTTGTAGGCGCTGGCCCATTGCTGGATGCGGCCGGCTTCCATGACGCCGATCTCGTCGGCGATGGCGAAGGCCTCGTGCTGGTCGTGCGTGACCAGCAGTGCCGTCGTGCCGGTGGCCTTCAGCAGCGTGCGCAGCTCGCCGCCCAGGCGTTCGCGCAGTTCAACGTCCAGGCTGGAGAAGGGTTCGTCCAGCAGCAGCAGGCGCGGCGCCGGTGCCAGGGCGCGCGCCAGCGCCACCCGCTGCTGCTGGCCGCCGGAGAGTTCGTGCGGGAAGCGCTGCGCGGCATGCTCCAGGCCCACCGTCTGCAGCATGCTGCGCACGCGCGCGGCGGCGTCGGGCCGGCCCTGCAGGCCGAAGCCCACGTTGGCCGCCACCGAGAGGTGCGGGAACAGTGCGTGGTCCTGGAACACCATGCCGATGCGGCGCGTCTCCGGCGCGTGGTGCACGCCCGCGGCGCTGACCACCTCGCCGTCCAGCAGGATGCGGCCTTCGACCACCGGCTCGAAGCCGGCCACCGCGCGCAGCACGGTGGTCTTGCCGCAGCCCGAAGGGCCCAGCAGGCAGCCCACCGCGCCGCGCGGCAGCGCCAGCGAAAGGGCATGCACCACGGTCTTGCGGCCGTAGCCGAGCGTCACGCCTTCGAGCGCGAGCCAGGTGTCGTCGGCTTTCGTCGTCACCGGACCATGATAATCAGCCGCACCGGGTCGTCGTCGAGGGAGTCTTGAGTCACACATCGGGCGCGCACGGCCTGCCGCTGCTGCGCTGGGCCGCCTGGCTGGCTGCGCTGGCGGTGGCCGCCCCGCTGGCCTCGGTCGCGCTGAACGTGCTGTCGGGCGGCACCGGCGCGACCTGGGCGCACCTGGCTTCGACCGTGCTGCCCGACTACGTGGCTTCGACGCTGCTGCTGTGCGCCGGCGTCGGCACCGGCGTCACGCTGCTGGGCGTGGGCTCGGCCTGGCTGGTGACGCGGCACGACTTCCCCGGCCGCGCCCACTTCGAATGGCTGCTGGTGCTGCCGCTGGCGATGCCGGCCTACGTGATGGCCTACGCCTACACCGACCTGCTGCAGTACGTGGGCCCGGTGCAGAGCGCGCTGCGCAAGGCCTTCGGCTGGCAGCGCGCCGACTACTGGTTTCCCGAAGTGCGTTCGGTGGGCGGCGCGGCGGCGATGTTCACGCTGGTGCTCTATCCCTACGTCTACCTGCTGGCGCGCACCGCCTTCATCGAACGCGCCGGCGGCATGATCGAGGCCGGCCGCGCGCTCGGCCTCACGCCCTGGCGTGCGTTCCTGCGCCTGTCGCTGCCGCTGGCGCGGCCGGCCATCGCCGCCGGCGTCTCGCTTGCGCTGATGGAGACGCTGGCCGACTACGGCACCGTCTCCTACTTCGCGGTGCAGACCTTCACCACCGGCATCTACCGCGCCTGGTTTTCGCTCGGCGACCGCGTCGCGGCGGCGCAGCTGGCCTGCGTGCTGCTGGGCTTCGTGGTGCTGGTGCTGGCGCTGGAACGCGTCTCGCGGGGCGGTGCGCGTTTCCACGACACCACGCTTCGCACGCGCGGCGCGCCGCGTATTCCGCTTTCCGGCGCGCGGGCCGTGCTGGCGGTGGGGGCCGCGCTGGCGCCGCTGGTGGCCGGCTTCGGGCTGCCGGCCGCGGTGATGCTGAACCTGGCGCTGGCCGAGACCGAACCGGCACCGGGCGCGCATTTCCTGCAGCTGGCGCGCAACAGCGTCACCGTCGCCGGTCTCACCGCCGCGGGCGCGGTGCTGCTGGCGCTGCTGATCAGCTTTGCGGCGCGTGTGCACCGCGGCCGCTGGATGGCGCTGATGCACCGCGTGGCCGGCCTGGGCTACGCGGTGCCGGGCTCGGTGATCGCGGTCGGCGTGCTGATCCCGGTGACGCGGCTGGACCACCTGCTGGGCGCGGCGGTGCAGCAGCTGACCGGCCACCACCCGGGGCTGCTGATCACCGGCGGCATCGCGGCCCTGGTCTATGCCTGCCTGGTGCGCTACCTGGCGGCGGCGGTGCAGTCGGTGGACGCGGGGCTGGCGCGCATCACGCCCAACATGGAGCATGCGGCGCGCAGCCTGGGCCTGGGCGCCGGGCAGACGCTGCGCCGCGTGCACCTGCCGCTGCTGCGCGGCAGCATGCTGACGGCGGCGCTGCTGGTCTTCATCGACGTCATGAAGGAACTGCCCGCCACGCTGGTGATGCGGCCCTTCAACTTCGACACCCTGGCGACGCAGGCCTACACGCTGGCGGCCGACGAACGGCTGGCCGAAGCGGCGCTGCCGGCGCTGGCCATCGTGGCGGTGGGGCTGCTGCCGACCATCGTGCTGTGCCGGCGCATCGCGAAGGGCTGACTACTTCCAGCCGGCGCGGTCGAAGGCCTTCTGCGCGGCGGCGACGTTCTTCGCCAGGTCGCCGACCGGCAGCGCGTCGGGCTTGAAGGGGCCCAGCGACTCGAGTTCCTTGTTCTTCGCCACCGCGCTCTTCACGACCGGCCATTCGTTGTTGCCGTTGGCGAAGTAGCCCTGGGCCTCGTCGCTGGCCAGGTATTCCATGAACTTCTGCGCCGCTTCGCGGTGCGGCGCGTGCTTCAGCACGCCGGCGCCGGAGACGTTGACGTGGGTGCCCCAGCTGGCCTGGTTGGGCCAGACCACGTTGAGTCTGGCCATCGCCTCCTGGTCGGCGGGCTTGGTGGAACGCATCAGCCGCACCAGGTAGTAGGTGTTGGAGATGGTGACGCCGCATTCGCCGGCCGCCACCGCCAGCAGCTGGTCGGTGTCGCCGCCCTTGGGCGAACGTGCGAAGTTGGCCACCAGCCCGCGCGCCCACTGCTCGGCCTTGGCCTCGCCGTCGTGCGCGATGAGCGCCGCGCCCAGCGACAGGTTGTACGGGTGCGAGCCCGATCGCATGCAGACCTGGCCCTTCAGCTTCGGGTCGGCCAGCGCCTCGTAGGTCTGCACGTCTTCCTTCTTCAGCGCGGCCTTGTTGTGCACGATCACGCGCGCGCGCGTCGAGAAGGCGATCCAGTTCGGCGTGCGCAGGCCCGCCGGCACGCGCTGCTCCAGCAGGGCCGACTTCAGCGGCTGGAAAAGGCCCAGGCGGTCGGCCACCTCCAGCCGCGAGGCGTCGACCGTGATCAGCAGGTCCGCCGGGCTGGACGTGCCTTCGTTGCGGATGCGCTCGACGAGCTCGTCCTCCTTGCCGTCGAGCCGGTTGATGCGGATGCCGGTGGCCTTGGTGAAGTTGGCGTACATCGCCTCGTCGGTCTGGTAGTGGCGCGCCGAGTAGATGTTCAGCACGTTGTCCTGGGCCGAGGCGGCGCCGGCAGCGGCCAGCAGGGCGGCCAGCAAGAGGGTTCTGGGCATGGCGGGTGAGCTCGTCCGTGGGTGAGTCGCGATCACTTTAACACGAATCATTCGCATTTAGATCCATGATCGCGATGTGACTGGCGAACGGCATTGAATCCCGCGGGCGGCGGCGCGTCCTTGCGCCATCCCAAGCCGTCGCAAGGTCGCGGTGCCTGGAGGCCACACGGGCGAAGCCAGCCGCCAGCCCAGGACGCCCCGCGCTTCGGCCATGAACGCACCGGGAGCGGGCGGCGCCGCGGGTGGATCGGCAACCACGGCATGCCATTCAGGTCACGCCGCGGGTCGAAGCCGGCGCCGCGCTACGCCCGGCTCTCGGCGAGCTGGAACACGGACACCGACTGCACCAGCTGCTGGGCCTGCAGGCGCAGGCTCTCGGCCGCGGCGGCGCTTTCTTCCACCAGGGCCGCGTTCTGCTGAGTCGCCTGGTCCAGCTGCGTCACCGCATGACCCACCTGGCTGACGCCGGAGGCCTGTTCCGAGCTCGCGGCGGTGATCTCGCCGACGATGTCGCTGACGCGCCGGATCGAGGACACGATCTCCTGCATCGTCGCACCGGCCTTGTCGACCTGCGAAGTGCCGTGCTCCACCTGCTCGACGCTGGAAGTGATCAGGCTCTTGATCTCGCGCGCCGCCTCGGCGCTGCGTTGCGCCAGGTTGCGCACCTCGCCGGCGACCACCGCGAAGCCGCGCCCCTGTTCGCCGGCGCGCGCCGCTTCGACGGCCGCGTTCAGCGCCAGGATGTTGGTCTGGAACGCGATGCCGTCGATGACGCCGATGATCTCGGCGATGCGACGGCTGCTGTCGCTGATGCCTCGCATGCTCTGCACGACGTCGGTCACCACCTCGCCGCCCTGACCCGCCACCTGCGAAGCGCCCTGCGCCAGCTGGTTGGCCTGGCGCGCGTTGTCGGCGTTGTTGCGCACGGTGGACCCCAGCTGGTCCATCGTGGCGGCGGTCTGCTGCAGCGCGCTGGCCTGCTGTTCGGTGCGGCCCGACAGGTCCTGGTTGCCCTGCGCGATCTGTGCGCTCGCGGTGGCGATGCTCTCGGCCGCGCTGCGCACCTGCCCGATCAGGTCGACCAGACGGTTCTGCATCTGGCCCATGGAAGCCAGCACGCTGCCGGCCGGCGCCGCGTCCGCGCCCTGCACGGGACGCAGGTCGCCGCGTGCCACCCGCTGCGCGATGCCGCCCAGCGCGCGCGGGTCGGCACCGAGCGCGCCCATCAGGTGGCGCGTGATGAGCATGCCCAGCGCGATGGCCAGCAGGGCGGCGACGGCGGACACGCCCAGCATCAACGTGCGCTGGCTGGCGGCACTGGCCGACGCCGCATCGGTGGCGCGGTGCGCCAGCGCATCGCTCTCGGCCACGTAGTCCTCGGCCGTCTTCAGCAGCGCGACCAGCAGCGGCCGGCAGTCGCTGTTCATGGCCGCGATGGCCGCTTCGTGCTTGCCCTCGGTGGCCAGCTTCAGGATGTTCAGGGCGACCGGGCCGTACGCGGCTTCGGTCTTCTCGAAGTCGGCCAGCAGCTGGCGTTCGCGGTCGGAAGCGTCGTGCGCCTGGGCGATCGACTGCTTCAGCGCCTGCAGGTGCTTCTGCATCGCGGCATGCGCCTCGGTGGCGGCGGCGCGCTCGACCTCGCGCTGCTGGCCTTCTTCGACCAGCACCATGTTGCGCACGGCGATGGCGCGCCGGCTGGCGGCGGCGCGGATCTCCCCCGCCGTTGAATGGCGGTCGGCAGCCCCGTGCACGTAGTCCGAAAACCGCGCGCCGGCCGCCTGCAGTCCCCAGACGGCGATGCCGCTGACGAGCACGACCATGAAGGCCAGCGCCGAGAAGGCGAAGCCCAGTTGCTGCTTGACGCTGAAGTTGTTCATATTTCCGAGCCTTGATGCGATGGACAGGCCGGGCGCCGGTTGCGCCCCGTTCGCGTCGTCAGAGATGCCCCTGACGATCAGTGCGGATGTCGGCTTGGTCCAATCGCCACTTGATCAGAAAAGAAATGACATCCGGCCTCGTTTCGGCCGTTTCGCGTCACCGTCAGAACTACTTCACGCCAGCGGCATCACTGATGGCGGCCGGATCCACGCCCAGCTTCGCGGCCGCGGCCAGGATCTCGGCCCAGGTGGTGGCGTCGACCGGGATGCCCTCGGTGCAGCGTTTCGCGCGAATCGCGCGTTCAGGGTCGCCCGCCAACTGCACCGGACCGAAGCCTTCGCGTGCCGGCGAAGCCTGCAGCCAGCCCAGGAAGCTGTGCGCTTCGGCTTCGAAGGCGGAGCGGTCGGCCAGCGCGGCGGGGTCGATCAGCACGCTCAGCATGCCGTTCAGGACGCGCCGCTTGTCGATGTCCACGTCGCGCTGCGTCATGCCCGAAGCGAGCGCGCCGCCCAGCAGTTCGCACATCACGGCCAGCCCGTAGCCCTTGTGGCCGCCGAAGGCCAGCAGCGCGCCCAGCGGCGGCACCACGGTCCAGCGCGGTTCGCGCGTGGGGCGGCCCTGGTCGTCGATCAGGCAGTCGGGCGCCACCAGTTCGCCCTTGTTGTGCGCCACCCGCGTCTTGCCCTGCGCGATGACGCTGGTCGCGAAGTCCAGGATCACCGGCTCGCGCCCGGAAAGCGGCAGGCCGGCGCAGAACGGGTTGGTGCCGAAGCGCGCGTCGGCGCCGCCGTAGGGCGCGACGATGGCGCGCGCGATCACGTTGACGAAGTGGATCGACACCAGCCCGGCGGCCGCCGCCTGTTCGGCCCAGGCGCCGATGCGGCCCAGGTGGTGCGAGTTGCCGAGCGCGACGATGCAGCTGCCGTGCCGCTGCGCACGTTCGATGCCCAGCGCCATCGCTTCCTGGCCGATGACCTGGCCGAAGCCGGCGCCGCCGTCCAGCCGCAGCAGGCTGCCGCCGTCGTGCGCCACCTGCACGTGGGTGTTGGGGTGGAGCCCGCCTTCGAGAAAGGCCTCGGCATAACGCGGCAGCATGCCGATGCCGTGCGAGTCGTGGCCGCGCAGGTTGGCTTCGATCAGGTTGCCGGCCACGGCCTGCACTTCGTCTTCCGCGCTGCCGAAGCCGCGCACCAGCAGTTGCACGGCCGCGGAGAGGCGCGGCAGGGTGACGACGATGTCGTTCATGTCTTCAGGTGCCCAGCTGGGCCGCAAGGTGGGTGAGCGAAGGAGCGCTGTAGTCGACCGGGAAGCTGGCCGCCTTCTCGCCCTTGCCGCGGCCGAACTCGTCGGGACGGGCGATGAAGGCGGTGCGCAGGCCGGCCGCTTCGGCGGCCTTCAGGTCGTTGGAATGGGCGGCCACCATCAGCACTTCGTCCGGCGCGCAGTCCAGCGATTCGGCGGCGGTGGTGTAGACCACCGCCTTGGGCTTGTAGTCGCGCGCCACCTCGGCGCCCAGGATGGCGTCCCAGGGGAAGCCGTTGCGGCGGGCCAGGTCGACCATGAGCGAGATGTTGCCGTTGGAACAGGGCGCCAGCCGGTAGCGTTCGCGCAGCCGCACCAGGCCCGGGGTCACGTCGGGCCAGGCGTCCAGGCGGTGCCAGGCCAGGTTGAGCTCGCGCCGCGTCCATTCGTCGACGCGGTCGAGTTTGTAGTTCTTCAGCACCACGTCCAGGTTGCGCCGGTGCAGCACGTCCAGCCTGGAGAACGGCAGCCTGCCCGAGCGCACCTCTTCCATCGCCGGCTGGTACTGGAAGCGCCAGGCGTCGGCGAAGGCCTCGGGGTCGTTCACCTGGTCGGCCAGGCGGCCCTTCACCTCGCGCGCGATGGACGTGCGCCAGTCGACCAGGGTGCCGAAGACGTCGAAGACGAGGGCGCGGATGTGGGACATGGCCGGCAGGCTCCGTTGCAGCAGCCGCCGATGATGCCGCAGCGCGACGGCAAGGTCGCTCAGGCCAGCCAGTCGCGCAACTGCGCGTAGACGTCTTCGCGGTTCAGCAGGTCCCAGTGGTGGGCCTGCGTGACGACGCGCTGGTGCGACTTCGGCAGGTGCAGCGCCAGCGCGGGATCGCGGTGTTCGCCCAGCGCGCTGCCCAGCGGCACCAGGCCGTCGCCGACCACGCGGCCGTGCAGGCCGCCCGTCTTCGCGGTGGCGGCGGTGGTGGCGGCCAGCACGAAGGCGGGCACGCCGGCGGGCAGCGGCGTCGGCACGCGGTCGTCGGCGCGCTGGGTGTGGCCGTCGCGGTGCTGCCAGTCGGCGTCCTGCAGGTTGCCGTAGCGCAGGTCGGTGACGCCGGCGCTGCGCGTTCCGCCCAGGCGCGCGAAGGGTGCGCTGTAGGGGCTGATGCCGAACAGCGCATCGACGAGCCGCCCGCCGCGTTCCAGCGGTGCGCCGTGGTGCGGCGTGCCCAGGAAGACCAGGCGCGTCAGCAGCGAACGCCAGCGTTCGCCTTCTCCCACGTGGCAGGCGCTGCGCGCGACCAGGCCGCCCATGCTGTGGCCGACGATGGCGACGGACCGCAGCGGCACCGGCCAGCGCGCCACCAGGTCGGCCAGCCGGGCCGAGAACTCGCGTCCGTTCTGCGACACGTGGCGGCCGCTGTTGTAGTGCAGCCGGACCGGCGTGAAGCCGAGGTCGCGGGCCAGCGCCTGGCCATGGTCGTGGCCCTGGCGCAGCCACTGCAGGTCGTTCATGCCCAGCCCGTGCACCAGCACCAGCAGGCGGTCGGAGCAGGGCTGCGCCGCGGGGTCGAAGGCGCGGCCGCCGGCGCGCAGCGCCATGCGGATGGCCAGCGGGTTGCCGCTGTCGGCCAGGTGGTCGCCCCAGACGCCGTTGAGCGCGGCGACGAAGGCTTCGCGCTCGCGGCTGGGCGGGCCTTGCCTGCCCGCCGACCCGGGCGCGACGGCGCCGAGCAGCTTGTCGATCCCCCAGGCCGTGAAGCGTGCCGTGCCCCGCACGCTGCGATAGACGAAGCCGGTGATGCCCGAGGTGCGTCCCGCCGGGGCCGACCCCAGCGGTCCGGTGCGCGAGGCGATCGTGTGGTGCATCGCTTCCACCAGGTCGGTGATGCCGACCACGCCGTCCGCGCCCAGGCGCGCCAGGCCGCGCAGCGTGTCGTGCGCCAAGGTGCGCCCGCCTTACGCCAGCGCCCAGGCAGGCGCGTCCTGCAGCGCCACCGGGCGCAGGAAGCGGTCCAGCGCGGCCAGCCCGACCGAGGTGCTCATCGGCTGGGTGGACGAAGGGAAGGGCCCGCCATGCTGCTGCGCCGCGCACACCGCCACCCCGGTGGGCACGCCGGCGAAGAGCACGCGGCCGGCCACCTGCTGCGCCACGCGCAGCAGCCGGCGCGCTTCGGCGCTGCCGTCCTCGGCGCCCCACAACGTGACGGTGAGGCTGCCGCCTACCGCCCGCAGGACCTGGGCCGCTTCGTCGGCGTTCTTCACGTCGACGATCAGCGCGGCGGGGCCGAACACCTCGTCGTGCAGCGCGGCCTGTGCGCAGAAGGTCGTGGCGCCGGTGCGCGCCAGGAAAGGCCGCGGTGCCGCGTTCGTCGGCGCTTCGGCGCGCGGGCTCTGCAGCAGCACCTGAACGCCGGGCACGGCCGAGACCCGCGCCACGCCGGCGTCGAAGTTGGCGCGCATGCCAGGGTTCAGCATCGCGTGCGGCTGGGCCGCCGCCAGCGCCTGCAGCAGCGCTTCGACGAAGGCTTGGGAACCTTCGAACAGGACCACGATGCCGGGGCTGGTGCAGAACTGGCCGCAGCCCAAGGTGATGGAAGCGGCGAGCGCCGCCGCCAGCTCGGCGCCCCGCGCCTGCACGGCCGCCGGCAGCGCGACGATCGGGTTCACGCTGCCCAGTTCGCCATAGAACGGAATCGGCCGTGCGCGCTTCTGCGCCGCGGCCTGCAGCGCGAGGCCGCCCTTGACCGAACCGGTGAAGGCCACCGCCGCGATGTCTGGCTGCTGCACCAGCGCCACGCCTTCGTCGACGCCGCCTTCGACCAGGCCGAACAGGCCGCGCGGCAGCCCTTGTGCCGCCACCACGCCCTGCGCCAGTTCCACCGCGGCGCGCGTCAGCGCCGGGTGGCCGGGGTGGCCCTTCACCACCACCGGGCAGCCGGCGGCCAGCGCCGACGCGGTGTCGCCGCCCAGCACCGAGAACGCGAACGGAAAGTTGCTGGCCGAGAACATCGCCACCGGGCCCAGCGGCACGCGCACGCGGCGCAGGTGCGGGTGGCCGGCCGGCGGCGCGCCCGGTACCGCGGGGTCGTCGACGAAGGCGAAGGCGTCGGCCGCGCACGCGGCAAAGGCGCGCAGCTGGAACGCGGTGCGGTCGAGCTCGCCGTTCAGGCGCGCGGGGCCGAGCGAGCTTTCGCGGTCGGCCAGCGGCACCAGGGATTCGCGCGCGCCTTCCAGCGCGGCCGCCAGGCCTTCGAGCAGGCGCGCACGGGCAGCGGCGTCAGCCGCCGCCCAGGGGTCGGACGCGGCTGCGGCGGCCGCGACGGTGTCGGTCAGGGAGGGCATGGAGATCCTTCGGGCAGGGGTCCGAAAGCTCCATCGTAGGCCTTCTCAGGCGGTGTTCTCGCCGGAGGGCCGCTGCCGCCTGAGCGAACGCGCCAGCAGCGCCAGCCCGCCGGCGGCCAGCAGCAGCGGACCCAGCCACAGCAGCAGCGTGGCTGGGCGCCAGGGCGGGCGGTAGCGCACGAAGTCGCCGTAGCGGCCGGTCATCCAGGCCACGACCTCGTCTTCGCTGCGGCCGCCGCGCAGCTGTTCGCGCACCTGCGCCTTCAGGTCCAGCGCCAGCGGCGCATGCGAATCGGCGAGCGACTGGTTCTGGCAGACCAGGCAGCGCAGTTCGGCCGAGAGCCGGTTCACGCGCGCTTCCAGCGCCGGGTCTTCGGCGGTGTCCACGCCATCGGCGGCGCGCGCCGCGAAGACCGCGCAGAGCAGGGCGACGAGGAGCGCGCGCTTCATCCCTGCAGCTTCGCCAGCAAGGGTTCGAAGTCGCGCTGCCAGACTTCGCGCGTGAGCGGACCCACGTGCTTGAGACGCACCACGCCTTCACGGTCGACGACGAAGCTCTCGGGCACACCGTAGACGCCCCAGTCGATGGCGGCGCGGCCGTCGGCGTCGACCGCCACCGCCTCGTAGGGGTTGCCCAGGCGGCGCAGCCATTCGTCGGCGTTGCGCGGGTCGTCCTTGTAGTCCAGGCCGACGATGGGCACGCGGCCTTCGCGCGCCAGCGCCACCAGCAGCGGGTGTTCGTCGCGGCAGGGTGCGCACCAGGAAGCCCAGACGTTGAGCACCCAGACGCGGCCCTTCAGGTCGGCCGCGGCCAGCGTCTTCGACGGCGTGCCCAGCTGCGGCAGCGCGAAGGCCGGCGCCGGCTTGCCGATGAAGGGTGACGGCACTTCGCGCGGATTCAGCCGCAGGCCCAGGCCCAGCAGCAGCGCCAGCGCGGCGAAGCCGGCCAGCGGCAGCGCGGCGGCGGGCTTCATGCCGCGGCTTTCTGCCCGGCCACCGCGGCCGCGGCAGCCGGCCGGCGCGCGGCCACGCGATAGCGCCGGTCGGCCACCGCGCAGGCGCCGCCCAGCGCCATGAGCAGCGCGCCGGCCCAGATCCACGAGACGAAGGGCTTGTGGTGCACGCGCAGCGTCCAGGTGCGAGGGTCTATCGGCTCGCCCAGCGCCACGTAGAGGTCGCGCCAGGGGCTGCTGTCGATGGCGGCTTCGGTCGTCGGCATCGGCTGCTGGTGGTAGACGCGTTTCTCCGGTGCCAGCTGCAGCGCGGCGCCGCCGGCTTCGGGCCGGGCGCCGATGGTCGCGCGCAGCGCCGCGTAGTTGGGGCCGCGCACTTCGTCCACGCTGTCGAGCGTGAAGCGCCAGCCGGCCAGGCTGACGCCTTCGCCCACCGTGAGGCGCACGTCGCGTTCGGTCTCCCAGCCGCGGACCAGCGTCACGCCGACGATGAACACGCCCACCCCCAGGTGCGCCAGCACCATGGCCCAGAAGGAGAGCGGCGCGCGCCCCAGCTGGCCGGCGCCGCTGCGCGCGCGCAGCAGCACGGTGAGCGCGGTGGTGGCGAAGACCCAGCCCGCCAGCAGCAGGCCGAAGGCGACGCCGGCGCCGAAGCGGCCGGCCGCCAGCGGCAGCGCCAGCGCACCGGCCACCGCGGCGAGCGCGGGCCCCTTCAGGCGGCGCGCCAGTTCGGGCGCCGGCGCGTGCGACCAGCGCGCCAGCGGGCCGGCGCCCATGAGCAGCAGCACCGGCGCCATCAGCGGCACGAACACGGCTTCGAAGTAGGGCGCGCCGACGGAGATCTTGCCGGCGCCCAGCGCGTCCAGCGCCAGCGGGTACAGCGTGCCCAGCATCACCGCGCCGGCGGCGGCGCCGAGCAGCACGTTGTTGACGAGCAGCAGCGTCTCGCGCGAAAGCGTCTCGAACGGCCCGCCGAAGCCCACGCGGCCGGCGCGCCACGCGTAGAGCGCCAGCGAGCCACCCACCACCACGCCCAGGAAGGCGAGGATGAAGACGCCGCGTGCGGGGTCGGTGGCGAAAGCGTGCACCGAGGTCAGCACGCCGGAGCGGACGATGAAGGTGCCCAGCAGGCTGCAGCTGAAGGTGGCGATCGCCAGCAGCACGGTCCAGGCCTTGAAGGCGCCGCGCTTTTCGGCCACCGCCAGCGAATGCAGCAGCGCGGTGCCCAGCAGCCAGGGCATGAAGCTCGCGTTCTCCACCGGGTCCCAGAACCACCAGCCGCCCCAGCCCAGCTCGTAGTAGGCCCAGGCGCTGCCGAGCGCAATGCCCAGCGTGAGGAAGGCCCAGGCGGCAGCGGTCCAGGGGCGCGACCAGCGCGCCCAGGCGGCGTCGAGCCGGCCGCCCAGCAGCGCCGCCACCGCGAACGCGAACGCGACCGCGAAGCCCACGTAGCCCATGTACAGCAGCGGCGGGTGGAAAACCATGCCGGGGTCCTGCAGCAGCGGGTTCAGGTCGCGCCCCTCCAGTGCCGGCGGCAGCAGGCGCTGGAAGGGATTGGACGTGAACAGCACGAAGGCGAGGAAGCCGCTCGCCACCAGCCCCAGCGTGGCCAGCACGCGCGCCCGCATCACCGCCGGCAGCGAACGCGAGAGCCGGCTCACCGCGAAGGTCCAGCCCGAGAGCATCAGCACCCAGAGCAGCATCGATCCTTCGTGGCTGCCCCAGGTGGCGGCCAGCCGGTAGGTCAGCGGCAGGTCGCGGTGCGAGTGGCTGGCCACCAGGGTGAGTGAATAGTCGTGCAGACCGAACGAAGCCGCCAGGCAGCCGAAGGCGGTGGCGGCGAAGACGAACAGCGCGAGCGCCGCCGGCCGCGCCAGCGCCATCCAGCCACCGTGGTGGCGCGCCGCGCCGGCCAGCGGCAGCAGGGCCAGCAGCAGCGCGACACCGAAGGCGAGCACGAGCGCGAAGTGGCCGATCTCGGGCAGCATGGCCGTTCAGTCCCGGACGGCGCCGGACTGCGCGCGCAGTTCTTCCAGCGCGGCGCGGCGGCGCTGCGCCAGCGTCAGCGCTTCCCAGCCCAGCGCGGCCACCGTCATGGCCAGCGATCCCCAGACGTAGAGCGCGTAGCCGCCCATGTCGACGAAGTCGGCGAAGCTGGACCAGGCCATTTCAGCGGACCTCGGCGATCCAGGATGCGTCGGCCTCGCGCTCGAGGATGATCGATCGCACGCGGTGCAGCGTGGCGGCACTGCACCAGCCCCAGCAGGCCGCGGCGGCCAGCAGCAGCGTGGCCAGCAGGGTCGGGGCCATGGCCGATTCGCCGGCAAGCCGGATCGTCGGACCCTGGTGCAGCGTGTTCCACCACACCACCGAGAAGTAGATGACGGGCACGTTGACGGCGCCCACCAGCGCCAGCACCGCGCCCGCGCGGTCGCCGCGCCGCGGGTCGTCGGTGCTGGCCTGCAGCGCGATGAAGCCCAGGTACAGGAACAGCAGCAGCATTTCCGAGGTGAGGCGTGCGTCCCACACCCACCAGGTGCCCCAGGTCGGCTTGCCCCACAGCGATCCGGTCCACAGCGCCAGGAAGGTCATCAGCGCGCCGGTGGGCGCGATGGCACGCGCCAGCATCGCGGCCAGGCGGGTGTGGAACACCAGACCGATGCCGCACCAGAAGGCCATCGCCAGGTACAGCAGCATCGACATCCAGGCCGCCGGCACGTGCAGGAAGACGATGCGCCAGGCGTCGCCCTGCTGGGAGTCGTCCGACAGCACCGCCAGGCCCAGCACCAGCGCCGCGGTACCGGCCAGGGCCGCGGCGCCCCACAGCCAGGGCAGCACCCGGCCGGCCAGCGCATAGAACAGGCGCGGAGCGGCCCAGCGGGTCCAGCGCCAGCGCGGCGGGGCACCCAGCGGGGATGCGGCGGTGGCATGACCCAAGGCGATCTCCATCTTGTGGATGGCGGCGACAGCAAGGGCCATGCCCGCGGGCACGCAAGCTGCAATGCGGGGACCATGATCGGGCGGCGGAACTTCGCGGGCTGGGTGGGCGCGCTCTCGACGGCAGGCATCGCGGGCTGCGCGGCCCCGCCGCCGCGCCGCGAGGCCATCGCGCGGCCGCTGTGGCCTTCGCCGCCGGAGCAGCCGCGCTTCGCCTTCGAAGCGACGCTTCGCAACGCGGCCAGCCTGTCCGACGACCCCGAAGCCAGCCGCCTGCGGCGCGCGCTGACGGGCGAAGACCCGGGCCGCGACAGCTTCTCCAAGCCGATGGCGGTGGCCGCCGCGCGCGGCCGTGTCTACGTGAGCGACACCGAGGCGCGGCGCGTCTTCGTGTTCGACCTGCCGCGGCGGCGCACCTTCAGCTTCGGCCTGCGGCTGGACGGGCAACTCAAGAAACCGGGCGGCCTGGCCATCGACGGCCGCGGCCGCGTCTACGTGGTCGACTCCACGGCGCGCCGGCTGGTGGTCTACGACGCGCTGGGCCTGTACCTGGGCCAGATCGACGGCGGCACGCTTTGGCAGCGCCCCACCGCGGTGGCGGTGAACGCGGCCGGCGACCGCATCCACGTCGTCGACACCGGCGGCGTGGAAAGCGACGCGCATGGCGTGCACGTCTACGACGACGAAGCGCGCCTGCTGCGTTCGCTGACCCGGCGCGGCGAAGGCGAAGGCGAATTCAACCTGCCCACCGACGCCGCGGTGGCCGCCGACGGCACGCTGTGGGTGCTGGACGCGGGCAATTTCCGCCTCCAGGCCTTCGACCGCGAAGGCCGCTTCCTGCGCGCCTTCGGTTCCCCCGGCAACGGCATCGGCCAGTTCGCGCGCCCGCGCGGCCTGGCGGTCGACGCCGAAGGCCTGCTCTACGTGAGCGACGCGCTGCTGTGCAACGTGCAGGTGTTCCGCCCCGACGGCACGCTGCTGCTGGCGCTGGGCGCGCGCGCCGGCCGCGGCGACGCGCCGGGGCGCTACCTGCTGCCGGCCAAGCTGGCCTGCGACGAGACCGGGCGGCTGTACGTCGTCGACCAGTTCCTGCACAAGGTGGAGGTGCTGCGCCGGCTGAGCGAAGAGGAGGGCCGGCGCCTGCTCGAATCGGCTTCATGACACTCATTTGCGGCGCCGGGGGAGTCCCGGTTCCGGGAATCGGAGAACGAAAGCTGGGAAAAACCGGGCCCCTTCGCCTGGGGGTCGGTGGCGGTATGCGTCTTGCAGGCGGGCCGGCCCACAACGAAGGCAGGAGAGAGCGATGCGGCAATCGGCGGCGACCGGGCGTGCAGCGGGCAGGTTCCTGGGCGTGGTGGGCCTGGCCACGCTGCTGTGGCTGGCGGCCCTTCCGGTCCGGGCCGACACCGACCTGCCTTCGAAGTTCAGCAACATCGGCAGCGTCGGCAACACGCGCCACAACCTGACGCAGCGACAGGCCTCGGGCGGCGGCCCGGCCGGCGTGCTGATGGACCCCTACCGCAACGACTACCAGGAAGTCTGCGTGTACTGCCACACGCCGCACGGTGCCAACCGCACCGTCGCCGCGCCGCTGTGGAACCGGACGATGAAGACCACCACCTACCAGACCTACGACCTGCTGGGCACTTCCAGCCTGACGCAGCCGGTCACCCAGCCGGGCCTGAACTCGCTGACCTGCCTGTCCTGCCACGACGGCCAGACCGCGGTCGACTCCATCATCAACATGCCCGGCGCCGGCCGCTACGAACCGGCGCAGGAGACCACCGAGAACACCGCCTTCCTGAACAGCTGGGACAACCGCCGCGGCCCCGACGCCAGCGCGCACGCGCGGCTGGCGGCCACCGAATGCCTGGCCTGCCACTCGTCCAGCGCCGGCATCGTGGGCGCGGGCGCGACCGACTTCACCGTGTTCGCGATCGGCACCGACCTGCGCAACGACCACCCGGTGGGCATCCGCTACCCCACCACCGCCGGCCCCGGCACCGATTTCCGCGACCCCGGCCGCAAGGAGACGAAGCTGGCCTGGTTCGACAACAACGGCAACGCGCGCGCCGACTCGAACGAGATCCGCCTCTACAACACCGGCGACGGCTACGAGGTGGAGTGCGCCTCCTGCCACGACCCGCACGGTGTTCCGTCGGCGGGCCCGGGCAGCGTGTTCAACCCGACCTTCCTGCGTGTCTCGAACGCCGGAAGCGGGGTTTGTCTCACCTGCCACAGCAAGTGAGGCTTCAACCGCCTTCGCGGCGGAAGAAGGCGCGGCTGACGTAGGCCGAAATGGCGTCGATCTCGGCCGGTGCCAGCACGTGGCGCCAGGCCGGCATCGAGGTCTGCGGCAGTCCTTCGGCGATGGTGGCCTTCAGGCGCTGCGGCGGCATCGTCGCGGCGCTGTACTGCGTGAGGTCGCGCGCCTTCGGCTCCATGAACTGGCCGATCCAGTTGCGGCCGCTGCCGTCGGCGCCATGGCAGAAGGCGCAGTTGGCCTGGAACAGCGCCTCGCCGCGCTTCTCGCGTGCGTCCAGGCCTTCGATGCGCGGCACGATGTCGTGGCGCGCGTAGACGCTGGCGCTGCTGACGGCGTCCACCGGCAGGCCGCCGGGCACGAAGCCGGCCGGGCGCGGGTAGGACACCGGGCGCGCGGCCCAGGCCGGGCCTTCGTCTTCGACGCGCGCGCGGTCGTGGCAGGAGACGCAGGCCGAGAGGAACAGCGCGCGGCCCTCCTGTTCGGCAGCGGTCCGCGGCTCGGCGTCGAGCGCCCGCTCGCCACGGGCGTAGGGGAAGGCGACGGCGAAGCGCTCGTGGCGCGGCCAGCCGTTCTCGGCCGTGTGGTAGGCCGTGTTGGGCGCCTTCGCCTGCACGAACTCGCGCACCACGAAGCCGGCCACGGCCGCGATCTCGGCTTCGCTCAGCGTGCCGGTGTAGGACTTCATTGCCGTGCCGGGGCGGCCGGCGTGCAGCGTGGCCTGCACGCCCTCGCGCGTGAGCTGCGGCGCGCGCGTGAAGTCGCGCGGCGCGGGCGACAGGTAGGTGCTGGCCAGTGTCTTCGCGTCGCCCGAATAGCCGTGGCAGAAGTAGCAGCGGTAGTTGTAGACCGCGCGCCCGGCCTCGTGCGTGTCGGGCGCCGGCAGCACGCCGCTCATCGCGTCGTAGCCGATCGCCAGGCTGCCCAGCGCGGCCAGCGCGCCGGTGAGGCCCAGGCCCAGCGCGCGCAGCATGGCCCTAGCGTGCGGCGGTTGCCGGAGGCGTCGCCTGCACGAAGCTGCGGAACACGTACTCGGCGACGTCGGCCATCTGCTGCGGCGTCGCCACCTTGCTCCACGCCGGCATCTCGGTGCCCAGCTTGCCTTCGCTGATGGCGGCGTACAGCGCCAGCCGGTTGTAGCGCGCGCGCGATTCGTCGGCGACGAAGTTGCGCGGCTTCGGGTTGATGAAGTAGGCGCGCGGCCCGGCGCCGTCGCCGCGCAGGCCGTGGCAGGTGGCGCAGTTGGCGTTGTAAAAGGCACCCCCGCGCTTCGGGTCGCCCTTCAAGCCGTTGGGGAGACCGGCCGTCATGTCGACCCGCGCGGGGGTGGAAGCGGTGTCGGCCTGGCGGCCGCCATGGGCCTGGGTGCCGGAGATGGCGGCCGGTGCCGCTGCCAGCGTGCCCTGCACGTAGCGGCCGTAGACGTAGTCGGCCAGGCGCGCGATGTCGGCTTCCGAGAGCTGGGACTTCCACGCCACCATCGCCGTGCCCGGGCGGCCGAAGGTGATGGCCGCGGCGATGCGCTCGCGCGTGAGCTCGCGCTTCGAGTCGGCCGACGTGAAGTCGCGCGGCATCGTCGACAGCGAACCGGCGGCGCGGCTCTTGCCGTCGCCCTTGTCGCCATGGCAGACCGAACAGTAGTTGTGGTACAGCACCGCCGGGTCGGGGTCGCTGCTGTGCATGCCCGTGCAGCTGAACCACAGCGCCAGCGCCAGCCAGAACACCCTCATCGCGAGCACCTCCTGCAATCGGGCTCGTTGGCTGCAACTTCCTTGCCATGCCCTTTGGCACGGCGTTTGCAGCCCGGGGCGCAGTTGTCCTTCCCATCCACCCACGAGAACTTCCAGGAGTCGAGAAGCCATGTCCAGATTCGCCTGCGCCCTGCTGCTGTCCGCCGCGGCCGCCGCCCCCGCCTTCGCCGCCGACGGCAAGGCCGTGTACGACAAGACCTGCTTCGCGTGCCACGCCACCGGCGTGGCCAACGCGCCCAAGTTCGGCGACAAGGCCGCCTGGGCGCCACGCGCCGCCACCGGCAAGGACGCGCTGCTCAAGTCGGTGCTGACGGGCAAGGGAGCGATGCCGCCGAAGGCCGGCGCCGCCGACCTCAAGGAAGACGACTTCAAGGCCGCCATCGACTACATGCTGTCGGCAGCCAAGTGATGCTGCGGCGCCGCTGGCTCGGCGGCACGGCGGCCCTCGCGGCCACCGGGCTGCTGGGCGGCTGCGCCAGCCCGCCGCCGGCGGCGAACGACAAGTCCGCGCCGCGCGTCTTCCCGGCCGCGCCCGACGAGCCGCGCTTCGTCTTCGAGCGCACCATCCGTTCGTCGGCCGACATCCTGGCCGACGCCAGGACCAGCGACCTGCGCCGCCTGGTCACGGGCGAGGAAGTGCGCGGCGAGCCGCTGTCCAAGCCCTATGCGGTGGCGGTGCACCGCGGCCGCCTGTTCGTCAGCGACACGGTCGCGCGCTTCGTGCGCGTGTTCGACCTTCCGCAGGGCAAGGAATACCGCATCGGCGACGAGGACGGCGTCGGCCAGCTGGTCAAGCCCATCGGGCTGGACATCGACGCCGCCGGCAACCTGTACGTGGCCGACATCGGCGCGCGCATGATCATGGTCTACGGGCCGGAGCGCCAGTTCCTGCGCCGCATCGGCGGCGACAAGTGGTTCCAGCGCCTGACCAGCGTCACCGTCGACCCGGCGGGCAAGCGCGTCTACGCGGTCGACATCGGCGGCGTCAGCTCCGACCAGCACCGCGTGCGCGTGTTCGACGCGGTGAGCGGCGAGCACCTGCAGGACATCGGCCGCCGCGGCAGCGGTCCGGGCGAATTCAACCTGCCGCGCGACGTCGCCATCGGCGCCGGCGGCCGGCTCTACGTGGTCGACGGCGGCAACTTCCGCGTCGTCGTCTTCGACGCCGAGGGCCGCTACCTGCACAGCTTCGGCAGCGTGGGCAAGCAGTACGGCCAGTTCGCGCGCCCGAAGGAGATCGCCGCCGACCGCGAAGGCAACGTCTACGTGGTCGACAGCGCGTTCGGCAACTTCCAGATCTTCAACCCCGAAGGCGAGCTGCTGCTCTTCGTGGGCGACCGTTCGGAACGCGACGGCCCGGCCAAGTACATGCTGCCTTCGGGCATCGCCGTCGACGAGGACGGCCGCGTCGTCGTCGTCGACCAGTGGTTCCGCAAGATCGAGATCTACCGCCCCGCGGCCCTGAAGGCCGGCGCGGGCTGGCTGGCACGGCGCCCGCCCGCCGCGCCCGCGCGCTGACGCGTCCCTGACGCGCGCGCCACCTCCATTCCCGCGTTCGGGAACGCCGCTTCCGGGAATCGGGAGCCCTTGGCCTGCGGCTGCGCCCGCGCGGCCCCGCGTGAACCATGGCACAGGAACTGCAGAACGCCAGGCGTCAAGCAAGGCATTGGGGAGTGCGGCGCCTGACGCCATCTGTTCAACAGCCTTCAACAAGAGGACGACATGACGATTCCATGGCTTCAGGGCCGCCGAAGGTGGGCAGCGTCGACAGCAGCAATGCTGGCGACGGTGCTGCTCACCTTCAGCGGCACGGCGTCGGCGGGCATCGCCGACACCAAGCACAACCTCGGTTCGGGCCCCGGCCTGGCCGGGCGCAACCAGGTCTCGGACACGGCCGAGATCTGCGTGTTCTGCCACACCCCGCACGGCGCCGACACCGCCGCGCCGGCGCCGTTGTGGAACAAGCGCCTGGGCGCAGCGGGCACGCCGGCCGGCGGCGGCAGCTACGTCACCTACGACACGCTGCAGACGCCTTCGCTGGACGGCGCGATCGCGCCGGTGGGTTCGGTCTCGATGGCCTGCCTGTCCTGCCACGACGGCACGCAGGCGATGGACAACATCATCAACGCGCCGGGCTCCGGCGGTTATGACACCACCGGTGGCGGCAATGACGGCCGCACCTACACGTGGACGGGCAGCACCGTCAACGCGGCGGGCCGGTTGTCCAGCGGCATCGCGCTCATCGGCACCGACCTGTCGAACGACCACCCGATCGGCATCCAGTACTGCGGCGGCGGCCTCAGCGGCACCGGCACCACGGTGTCGGGCACCTGCAAGGACGGCGACTTCAAGCTGCCCGAAACGCAGGTGATCAACGGCAACCAGATCTTCTGGGTCGACACCGGCGGCACCGGCAAGCAGCGCACCGACATGCCCCTGTACCAGCGCACGTCCGGCGGCCTGGGTCCCCTGGTCGAATGCGCCAGCTGCCACGACCCGCACGTCTCGTCGGGCCAGGCGGGTCCGGCCGGCACCGGCCAGTCCGCTGGCGAGACCTTCCTGCGCGTGAGCAACGCCTCGAGCGCGGTCTGCACGTCCTGCCACGTGAAGTGATGGATTGAAAGCCGGCGTCCGAGGGCACCGAAGAGTGCCCGCGGCCGGTCCGCGATCAGCGGGCCCGGGCCGCAAGGACGCCGGCGTGACCAAGGAGCCACCGATGTTGTCCCGCCCTGGATTGGCCGCGCTCGCGCTGGCCGTGTCGCTGCCTGTCGCCGCCTGGGGCGCCGACGCCGCGCCGCCGCCCGCGAAGCCCTTCGCCACCGTGGGCGCCACCGTGATCCCGGCCGCCGACTACCAGCGCGCGCTGGCGGTGGCCATGCGCAAGAAGTACTACCACGCCAAGCCGCCGGAAGCGGAACTGGCGAAGTTCCAGCGCGAGGTCGGCGACGAGGTCGTCAACCGCGTGCTGCTGCTGGCCGAGGCGAAGCGCCGCGGCATCCAGCCCGACCGCGCGAAAGTCAGCGCCACGATCGCCGGCTACGACCAGCAGTACAAGGGCAGCGCCAACTGGGCCGCCAACCGCGAGAAGATGCTCGCGTCGGTGACGCCGCAGCTGGAGTCCGACAGCCAGCTCGAACGGCTGGAGACGCTGGTGCGCCGCACCGAGCCGCCCACCGAGGCCGCCGTGCGCGCCTACTACGAGGAACACAAGGACCTGTTCGTCGAACCCGAGCAGGTCAAGCTGGCGGTCATCCTGTTCAAGGTCGACCCCAGCTCGCCGCAGTCCGTGTGGACGGCGGCGATGAACGAGGCACGTGCGGTGCACAGGAAGCTGGCCGCCGGCGCCGACTTCGGCGAACTGGCGCGCCTGCATTCGGGCGACCGCTCGGCCGCCAACGGCGGCCTCATGGAATACACGCACCGCGGCATGCTGCCCGAGGCGGTGCACGAGACGGTGGACAAGCTCGCGCCGGGCACGCTGGCCGAACCGGTGCAGCTGCTCGAAGGCGTCGCGATCCTGCGCCTGGACGGCCGCAAGCCGGCCCAGCAGCGCCGATTCGAAGAGGTTCGCGAGCGGGCCACCGACCTGTGGCAGCGCGCCGAGTCCGAAGCGCGCTGGAAGCAGCTCATCGCCGAACTGCGCCGCGCGACCACGGTGCGCGTGGACGAAAGCCACTATGCACCGCTGCCCGCCGCCGCCCCGCCGAAGGCGCGCGCCAGCTGAGGCGCGGGCCGCCACCGGCACGAGGGCGCGCGTGCATCGGCCCCGGAGCTTCCGCGCCCGCCGCCCCCGGTCCACCCCGTGGCCGGCGGCACTGGCGCTCCTGGTGCCCGCGGCCGCGCAGGGCGCCGCCTTCCTGCCCGGCAGCGATCCGCCGGACCCGCCCACCGGCGAAGCCCCGGCCCCCGCGCCGCCGCCGGAACCTGCCGGCAGCGGCATCCGCTTCGAGTTCGGCCCCTGGCGCAGCGGCGGCTCGCTGACGCTGGACCTGCGCCGCCTGCACTTCGAGGACGGCCGCCAGGCCACGCAGCAGGTGGTCAGCACCGACCTCGAAGTGGCGAACTACGTCTTCCAGCCCTGGTTCGTGCAGTTCCGCGCCGGCGTCGGCCTGCTGCTGGTGAACGAACGCGCCAGCGGCGCCGACGCGCCGCCCGACGACGACCGCAGCACCGCGCTGACCGGCCGCCTGCAGCTGGTGGTGTTTCCGGCCAGCCGCTTCCCTTTCGAGTTCCGCGCCGACGCCAGCGACACGCGCGCCTCGGGCGACACGCTGGGCAGCGACTACCGCTCGTTGCGCGTCGGCGCCAGCCAGTCGTGGCGGCCCGAGGTGGGCAACCAGAGCGTCAGCGTCAACGTCGACCACAGCCGCCTGACGGCGCGCGACGGCAGCACCGACACCCTGAACCTGCTGGCGGCCTCCGCGGTGACGCAGTTCACCGACCATGCCGTCGAGCTGGGCGCCCAGTGGAGCGAGAACCAGCGCGACGACACCGGCGACCGCAGCCGCCTGTCGCTGCTGTCGGCGCGCCACGGCTTCCGCCCCGCCAACGAACTGCGCGTGGAGACGCTCGCCACCTGGAACGACGTGCGCCTGCGCGCCGCCGGCAACGAAGCCGGCAGCGAAGTGCGCCAGCTCTCCAGCGTGCTCTCCTGGCGCCCGCACGAAGGCGAACCCCTGTACGTGGCCGACCAGCCGCTGGTGCTGGGGGCGAGCGCGCGCTGGGTCGATTCACGCGCCGTCGGCGCCGACGAGGCGAGCGCGGTGCGCGCCGTCAACGCGACGCTGGGCGCGACGCAGGAGCTTTCGCGCAGCTGGCGCGCCACCGCTTCGGTGGCGGGCGGGCGCGTGCAGGGGCCTTCGTTCGCGGCCACCAGCGCCAACGCCAGCGGCTCGCTCAGCTGGACCTCGCCTTCGGTCGAGGTGATGGGCTGGCGCTGGACGCCCACCGCGTCCGCCAACGGCGGCCTTGCACGCAGCAGCGGCGAGCCGACGCGCAAGCTGGTCGGCGTGCAGGCCGGCCACAGCCTGGCGCGCGACGTGCTGCTGGGCGAGGGCGAAGGCCTTGCGCTGAGCTTCTCGCAGAGCGCGGCGGCGCTGCGCGAATCGGCGAGCAGTGCCGATTCGCGCGCGCTCGTCCATTCGGCCAGCCTGTACTGGCAGGACGCGGGCGACGGCCAGCGGCAGAGCTTCGTCGGGCTGTCGATGTCGGACTCGCGCAACTGGTCGCAGGACGACGGGCGCTTCCAGCTCGTCAACCTGCAGTGGAGCCAGCGGCTGGCGTTCTCGCGCTTTTCCAGCGGCTCGGCCAACATCACGCTGCAGGGCTCGCGCAGCGACAGCACGCAGCTGGACGCCTTCACCGGCCAGACGCGAGAGCAGAGCAGCGGCTGGCAGCGCTTCTACAGCGTCGGCATCAACTTCGAGCAGCAGCGCGCCTTCGGCGTGCCGCGCCTGCGCTACACGCTGGCCGCCAACGCGAACAGCCAGCAGCTGGAACGCCGCAGCCTGGGCGACATCGATGCCCCGCGCGAGCGCATCACGGCGTCGATCGAGAACCGGCTCGACTACGCCGTCGGCCGCCTGGAAACGCGCCTGGCCGCCCGTGCCGCGCGCGTCGACGGCCGCACCGTCGCTTCGATCATCCTGCGCGCCCAGCGCCGCTTCTGAAAACGCATTGCGGAGACCCGACCGTGAGACTCCTGAGATTCCTGGCCGCCACCCTGGTGGCCCTGCTGCTGGCGCTGCCGGCCGCCGCCGAGTACGGCGACGTCGTCATCAACAACTACTCCGACCCCGCCGGCATGCGCCCGGTGGTGTTCCCGCACTGGTTCCACCGCGTGCGCTTCCGCTGCAAGGTGTGCCATGCCGACCTGGGCTTCCAGTTCAAGGCCGGCGGCAACCAGATCAACATGCTGAAGATCATCGACGGCCAGTTCTGCGGCGCCTGCCACAACGGCGAACTGGCCTGGTCGGTGGAGAACTGCAACCTGTGCCACTCCGGCAAGCCCGGCACCGTGACGCAGGTGCACGAAAGCACGCTGCAGAAGCTGGCCCCGGCGGCCGCGGCCGCCTCGGCGCCGCCGGCGGCGGCCGTCGCCCGCTGCACTGCTCGGCGGCCGGCACACCAAGTGGACGAGGGCTACCAGCACCATGAAGACGCTGCTCACCGCCGCCGCCCTGGCCCTGGCCGCCTTCGCCGTGCAGGCGCAAGGCACGACGCCGAAGGCGATCTACGAATCCACCTGCTCCGCCTGCCATGGGCCGGGCATCCTGAACGCGCCCAAGTTTGGCGACGCCGCGGCCTGGGCCGCGCGCGGCAAGAACCTGGACGCGCTGGTCAAGAGCGCCACCGCCGGCACCGCCAAGGGCATGCCGCCGAAGGGCGGCCGCATGGACCTGACCGACGCGCAGCTCAAGGGCACCATCGAATACATGATGACCGGTGGTGGCGCCGCCAAGCCGGCGCCGGCAGCCGTCGCCGCGAAGCCCGCTGCGAGCGCAGCGGCCCCCGCGCCGGCCACTGCCGCCGCCGCGCGGCCTGCGGCCAGCACCCCCCCGGTGGCCGCGGCCCCCGCAGCTGCACCGGCCGCCAGTGCGGTGGCGCTGGCCGCGGTGGCGCGCGCCGCGCCCACGCCGGCACCGGGCCCGGAGGTGAACGCCTTCAACCGGCTGCTCAAGCCGCTGGGCCGCTTCAACCGCCCGGCCGTCGACTCCGGCATCCACGACCCGACCAACGACATGACGCTGCAGCTGCAGCCGCCGGCCACCGCCTTCGTCGACCTGCCCAAGAGCCCGGCCGGCAACCATGTCGACTGGGTGAAGGCGATCGAAGGCAAGTCCATCACGCCGCGCTGGGACCGCAACGACCCGGCGGCGAACGCGATCGTGATGGACCTGAACATCGTGCGCGAGGTCAAGGGCTCGATGCCCGACGTGGTCTACCCGCACAAGCAGCACACCGAATGGCTGGACTGCAGCAACTGCCACCCGGCCATCTTCGTGCCGCAGAAGGGGGCCAACCAGATCAGCATGGCGTCCATCCTGCTGGGGCAGAAGTGCGGCGTCTGCCATGGCAAGGTGGCCTTCCCGGTCAGCGAGTGCCGGCTCTGCCACTCGCGCAAGAAGGCCACCGCGACGGCGGAGGCCAAGCCGTGAGTCCGCAGGCTTCGCCGAGGACTGACGCCCCCTCGGGGGGACCGGCCGCAGGCCGCAGGGGGCCGCAATGATCCTTCGCGTCGGCGCGCTCTTGCTGGCGGCCGGCGGCGCGATGGCCGCCGACGACCCCACGCGCGCACAGGTGGAACCACGCGTGCAGCTGGGCGCCAGGCTGTTCGCCGACCAGAACGCGGCCAACCGCATCGCCGGCAGCGGCAACGCGCAGGCGGTGGCGCACTTCGAGGAAGGGCGGCTGCACCAGGCGCTGGCCGAGGACGCCTTCGCGAAGGGCGACTTCGCGAAGGCGCGGCGCGAGGCCGAGGACGCGCTGCGCCTGCTGGCGCTGGCGCGCCGCCTGGTGCCCGACCAGCAGGCGCGCCGCGCCGCCGCGCGCAACCGCTACGAGACCAAGCTGGCCGAGATGGAACGCCTGATCGAGAACGCACTGCGCCAAGCCGGCGGCGCGATCGACGGCGACCTGCAGGCCGCCGGCGGCCTGCTCGAAACCGCCAAGGCCTTCGCGCGCGACAGCCGCTTCGAGGAAGCCGACTTCACGCTCGGCAGCGCCGAAGGCCATGTGCTGGTCGGCATGAACCGGCTGCTGCGCGGCAAGACCATCGACTACACGCAGCGCCCGTCCAACCCGGCCGAGGAGTTCCAGCTCGAACTGGCGCGCCACAAGGGCCTGGCCGACCTGGTGCCGCTGGCGCTGCACGATCTGAAGCCTTCGGCGAACGCGCAGCAGCTGATCGAACGCTTCGGCAAGACCAGCCAGACCCTGCGCGGCCAGGCCCTGGAACGTTTCCAGGGCGGCGACACGCCGCAGGCGCTGGCCGACATCCGCAACGCCATCCTCTACCTGCAGAGGGCGCTCACTGCCGCCGGCGTGAGCACGCCCGACGCGACCGGGAACCCGCCATGAGAAGCCTCGTCCTCGTCCTCCTGCTGGCCGCCGGCTGCGCCTTCGCGCAGGACCGCGAGCAACTGACCCGCCGCGTGCAGTCGGTCGGCACGCTGATCGACGCGTCGTCGGCGGCGCGCCAGATCGATTCCAGCGGCGACGCCGCCGCGCGCGCCAAGCGCGACACCGCGCGCCTGGTGCACCGCGAAGCCGCCGCCGCGCTGGAAGCCGGCGACCTGCCCACCGCCGCCCGCCTGCTGGACCAGGCCGCGCGCGAGATGATGGCCGGCGCCCGCCTGGCACGCCCCGACCAGGTGGTGGGCGAAAAGAAGAAGCTCGACTTCGAGGCGCGGCTGGAAAGCGCGCGTGCGCTGCTCGCCGCGCAGCAGCGCATCACCCAGGAGAAGAACGCCGGCCGCGAGGCGCAGGACGCGGCGCGCACGATCGAGACCCAGATCGCCGAAGCGCAGAAGCTGGCTTCCGCCGGTCGCGACGACGAGGCGCGCACCCTGCTGGACCGCGCGTACCTCACCGCGCGAGTGTCCATCGAAAGCATGCGCCGCGGCGACACGCTGGTGCGGTCGCTCACCTTTTCAAGCAAGCGCGAGGAATACGACTACGAGGTCGACCGTAATGACACCCATCGGATGCTGATCAAGGTCCTTCTGTCCGACCGCAAGGAGGCGGCTGCGCTGATGCAGGGTTTCATCGACAAGGCGGCCGGGCTGCGCACCGAAGCCGAAGGCAAGGCCCGGGGCGGCGACCACGAAGGGGCGATCAAGGTGCTGGAAGACTCCACGAAGGAACTGGTGCGGGCCATCCGCGCCGGCGGCATCTACATCCCCGGCTGAGTCCATGGGCCGATGGCTGATCCTGCCTGCGCTCATCGCCGCCGCCGCCGCCGCGGCGCAATCGCCGTGGGTGGCGCTGGAAAAGGACGGCCTGCACGACCCGAAGAACCCGGCGATCCGTCTGCTGCAGCAGCCGGCCGAGGCGCTGTCCGTGCTGCCGCGCGATACCGCGGGCAACATGGTGCGCTGGGTCGACGCCATCGACAAGGGTGCGATCAACCCGCGCACCAACCTGTTTCCCGAAACCGAGGTGCGCCTGCTCGAAGGCGACCTCATCATCGCCAGGTACGGCTCGATGCCGGCGGTGAAGTTCCCGCACCGCCAGCACACGCTGTGGCTGGACTGCGCCAACTGCCACGACGTGCTGTTCAAGGCCAAGGCGGGCGCGAACAAGTTCAGCATGACGCGCATCCTCAACGGCGAGCAGTGCGGGCTGTGCCATGGCGCGGTCTCGTTCCCGCTCACCGAGTGCAACCGCTGCCACAGCGTTTCCAACGCCGCGCTGCAGCGCGCCGAACGCGCGGCCCGTGCCGCTTCGGCCCCGTGAGGTGGCGCGCCGCCGGCCTGCTGGCGCTGGCCCTGGCGGCGGGCGCGGCGCAGGGCGAGTACGGCGACGTCGTGCTCAACAAGCGTTCCGACAAGGAAGGCGTGCGGCCGGTGATCTTTCCGCACTGGTTCCACCGCATCCGCTTCCGCTGCAAGGTCTGCCACCACGAGCTGGGCTTCAAGATGCGCGCCGGCGCGAACGAGGTGCAGATGGCCGACATCCTGGACGGCAAGTTCTGCGGCATGTGCCACAACGACCGTGTCGCCTGGGGCCCGGACCGCTGCGACCTGTGCCACTCGGGCAAGCCGGGGCTGCCGGCGGGCATCGTCGGCGGCGCACAGACCTCGGGGCCGGGGCGATGGTGACGCCGCGCCCGGGCCTGGGCCGGCGGGCCTTCCTGGCGCTGCCGCTGGCCGGCTGCGCGGCGGTCGACCCGCCTGCGCCCCCCGCGTCGGCAGCGCCGGCAGGCGATGCGCCGCTGCTGCGGCCCTGGCGCGCCGTCGCCGGCGGCTTCATGGGCCCCGCCGTGCCGCCCACCGGGCTGCCGGTGCGGCCGACCGGCATCTACGCCAAGCTGGCGGCGCCGCGCGCGCTGGCGCTGCGCGACTTCGACCTGCTGATCGCCGACCCGCCCAGCGGCCGCCTCTGGCGCGCCGACGCGGTGGCCGGCAGCTTCAGCGGCATCGCCGGCGCGCCGGCGGGGCCCGACATCGCGCTTGCGCTCGGCCCCGACCTGTCGGCCTGGGTCTTCGACCCGGTGGACCGCCAGGTGCTGCGCTTCGGGCGTGAAGGCCGCCTGCTGCAGACCTACCGCATCGGCATCGCGCTCGCGTCGCCGGTGGGCTTCGCGCTCGCCGACGGCGGCCAGACGCTGCTGGTGGCCGACGGGCTGGGCGCGCAGTGGTCCGAACAGCGCGGCCCGGGGGGCATCGTGCAGCTGGTGCGGCCTTCGGCCACGGGGGCGAAGGTGGGCGCGATCGACGCCCTGGTGCCGGCGCGCGAAGGCCTGTACGCGCTCGACCGCCTGGCCGGCGTGGTGCACCAGCTGCGGCGCGACGGCAGCGCGCTGGCCACGCTGGGCCGCGGCGACCTGATGCAGCCGCGCGCCATCGCCGCCGACCGCTTCGACCGCGTGTTCGTGCTCGACCCGCCGGAGCGCGCGCTCGTCGTGCTGCAGGCCGGGCGACCGGCACGCCGGCTGCCGTTCGACACGCTGGGCGTGCGCGACCCCGTCGCGCTGGCCTGCGACGGCGCCACGCTGGCGCTGTCCGACCCGAGCGCCGGCCAGGTGCAGCTGCTGCAGGTGGCGCGGCCGGAGCCGGCATGAAGGGCGCCGCCGTCGCCGTCGCTTTCGCGTTGCTGGCCGCCGGTTGTGCCGCGCCTGGTCCGGTGCGCGGCACGCTGCACTTCGGCCTGGACGAGGCGCCCGAGGGGCGCAACCTGCTGTGGCCGGCGGCGCCCGAAGTGCCGCGCTTCCTGTACGCCGGCACGCTGACCGGGGAGCAGAACTTCCGCGCGCCCGACGGCGGTGGCCGCACGCAGCTGCAGGCATTCGGCCGCTGGCTGGCCGGCATCGACGAACGCAGCCAGCCGCCCGTGGTGCTGCAGCGCCCGGCGGCGGTGGTGGGCGACGATGCCGGGCGCCTGTACGTCAGCGACACCAGCCGCCAGGCGGTGTTCGTGTTCGACGAGAAGCAGGGCCAGCTGCTGGTGTGGGACCGCGCCACCGAGTCGCGCAGCTTCGTCGCCCCTTCGGGCCTGGCCGCCACCGGTGAAGCGCTCTACGTGGCCGACGCCGAACTGGGGGCGGTGTTCCGGCTGGGCGCCGACGGCACGCCGCAGGCCGTCATCGGCCAGGGCGTGCTGCGGCGGCCGACCGGGCTGGCGCGCGAAGCCGCAGGCGGCCGCCTGTTCGTCGCCGACACCTATGCGCATGACGTCAAGGTCTTCGGCGCCGACGGCCGGCTCGAACGCACGATCGGCCGCCGCGGCGAAGGCGCCGGCGAGTTCAACTACCCCACCCACCTGGCGCTGGCGGCGGGCGAGCTGTTCGTCACCGACACGCTGAACAACCGCGTGCAGGTGTTCGAGGCCGCCACCGGCCGCGTGCTGCGCAGCCTGGGCGCGCGCGGTCTGGCAGTGGGCAATCTGGTGCGGCCCAAGGGCGTGGCGGTGGACGCCGGCGGCAACGTCTACGTCGTCGAGTCCTACTACGACAGCCTGCTGGTCTTCTCGCGCGAGGGCGACTTCCTCATGCCCATCGGCGGCACCGGCACCGCCACCGGGCGCTTCTACCTGCCGGCCGGGGTGTGGGTCGACGCGAAGAACCGCGTCTTCATCGCCGACATGTTCAACGGCCGCGTCGTGGCCTTCCAGTTCCTCGGCGGCGGCTGAACATGCGGCGCTGGTGGCTCGTGCTCCTCGCGCTGGTGGCGCTGCCGCTGGCCGCCCAGCGCGTGTCCGACGTGCGCGGCACGCGCCACAACCTCTCGGTCGACGGCCCCGGCACCACCAAGGCGGCCACCGGCGGCACCACCGAGGTCTGCGTCTTCTGCCACACGCCGCACGGCGCCACCCAGGCCGACGCCGCCGGCACCGCCGTGCGCGCGCCGCTGTGGAACCGGCGCATCCCGGCCGGTGCCACCTACACGCCCTACACCAGCAGCTCGCTCGATGCGCAGTCCATCCTGGACGGGCTGGAAGCGCAGCCCGGCGGCAGCAGCAAGCTGTGCCTGTCGTGCCACGACGGCACGCTGGCCATCGGCAACGTCAACGTGCTCAACGGCCAGGCCAACGCCAGCATCGCGATGACCGGCACCGGCCCCGGCGGCACCATGCCCGCGGGCCAGGGCACGGCGAGCGGCTTCACGCGCTACCTGGGCACCGACCTCACGAACGACCACCCGATCTCGGTCACCTTCAGCAGCGCGCTCGCCGCGCGCGACGGCGAACTGCGCCCGGTCGACGCCCAGCAGCGCTGGCCGGCCGGCGGCGGCAGCGTGGTCGGCGTGCGCGCGCCGGGGCTCAAGCCGCTGGCCCCACTGGAGCCCACCGGTGCCGGCGGCGCCGGCCAGGTGCAGTGCGCCAGCTGCCACGACCCGCACGTGCGCGAACTCGACGCCAGCAAGGGCAA
The DNA here is from genome assembly GCA_044224175.1 of Rubrivivax sp. GTDB lineage: Bacteria > Pseudomonadota > Gammaproteobacteria > Burkholderiales > Burkholderiaceae_C > Rubrivivax. Next base: position 57,416 of record JBGAKY010000031.1, read on the forward strand.
CCAGAAGTTCCTGCGCGCGCAGCGCTTCCAGGAGACCACGCCCGCGGCCACCTACAACGCCGCCGGCGACATCGTCTGCCTGGCCTGCCACGACAAGAACCAGAGCGTGGGCGCCTGGGCGTACTCGGCCCATGCGCGGCCCGATGTCGCCAACGAGACCTACCGCGACGCCGCCGCCGCGCTGCGCGAGTTCCCCACCGCGCTGCCGGTCTGGAAGGCCGGCTGCCTGAACTGCCACGACACCCACACGGTGCAGGGTGCGCGCCGCCTCACGCGCGAAGGCACCGACGCGCCGCTGCCGCCGGGCAACCCCTTCGTCGCCCGCCAGGGCGGCAACCCGGCGCTGGAGAACACCTGCTACCAGTGCCACACGACGGCCGCCAACTCGGTGCTGGCCAGCTCGATCGAGGTGCCCGACATCCAGAGCGGCTTCTCGCTCGCGGTGCGCATGCCCATCACGACGGCCGAACAGGGCGGCAGCAACGAGGAGGTGCACGACATCTCGTCCTCGTTCAGCGACGGCGTCATCGACTGCGTGACCACCGGCACGCGCTGCGGTGCCGACTTCCTGGAGTCGCGCTCGAAGCTGGCGCAGCGCCATGCCGAGTGCACCGACTGCCACAACCCGCACCGGGTGGTGAAGTTCCGCAGCTTCACCGGCGGCGCCGGCGGCATCGCCGCCGCGCCCGACGCCGCGGGCACGCACCGCCACGACGAGACCACCGGCTACACCCACACCAACATCGCCAGCGGCGTGCTGCGCGGCAGCTGGGGTGTGGAGCCCTTCTACGCCAGCACCTCGTTCCAGGTCCTGCCCGGCGGCTACACGGTCAAGCGCGGCGACCCCGGCGCCAGCGTCGACACCTCGGTCGGCGCCTCCTACGTGACGCGCGAATACCAGGTCTGCCTGAAGTGCCACAGCGACTACGGCTACGCCGACAACAACGCCTACCCCACCGGCAACCGGCCGGCCCTGGGGCGCCTGGGCGGCACGCCGCCGGGCACCAACAACCTGACCCTGTACACCAACCAGGCGCGCGAGTTCCAGGCGCCGGCCACGCACCAGGGCGAAGGCAGCAAGCCCAATTCGGGCGCGGGCTCCAACTACGCCACCAACAACCACCGCGGCTGGCACCCGGTGATGGGGCCCACCGGCCGCAACGCTCCCAGCGCGAGCGCCTTCCGCGCCCCCTGGGGCAACGCGATCGGCAGCCAGACCATGTTCTGCAGCGACTGCCACGGCGCCAACACGCCCGAAGGCAGCGTGGTGCCGCCGGGCGGCGAGAACGGTACCGCCTGGGGGCCGCACGGGTCGGAGAACAACTTCCTCCTCAAGGGGCTGTGGAACACGAACGTCGGTGCCGACAACCGCGGCGACAGCGGGCCGAACCCGAACGGCCTGTGCTTCAAGTGCCACAACCCGGACACCTACGCCAACCGCAACGGCAGCGGCACCACCGGCTACTTCCAGCCCAGCGGGCGCGGCAACTTGCACGCGTACCACACCGACAAGATCGGGCGGATCCGCTGCAACTGGTGCCACGTGGCGGTGCCGCACGGCTGGAAGAACAAGGCGCTGCTGGTCAACCTGAACGACGTCGGCCCCGAGGCCGGGCGCGCCGGCAACGAGGAGTGGCGCTACAACGCCTCTTCGCAGGCCTTCAACCAGGAACCCTACTACCTGAACGCGAAGCTGAAGGTGCGCACCTTCGCCACCAGCGGCAACTGGACCGACACCAACTGCGGCTCGAACAACTCCGCCCTCACCTTCGGTGCCAACGGCAACGACACCAACAGCGGCCGGGACTGGATGAGGAACGTCTGCAGCAACCCGCCATGAAGCGCCTCGTGTCCCACCTCGGTTCGCTGCGCCACACGCTGGCCTGGTTCGCGCTGCTCGCGGCGGTGGTGCTCGCGCGGCCGGCCTTCGTGTGGCTGGCGCCGGTGATCGGCGGCCTCGTGCTCAACCTGGCCGCCGGGCTGCTGGTGCACGCGCGGCTGCGGCGCCGGCCGGCGCTGCTGGTGGCGCACCTGGCACTGCTGGCCTTCGTCGCGCTGGCCGGCTTCGGCCGCCTGGCGGCGCTGGACGGCCGCTTCGAGCTGACCCAGGGCGTGCCCTTCGACGGCCGCCTGCTCGGCGGCGAGGTCGGGCCCTGGCACCGCGACCGCCTGCATGCGCTGGACTTCCGCCACGAAGGCTTCGAGATCGACTACGCACCCGGCCGCCAGCGCGGGCCCACGCGCAACACCGTGGCCTGGACCGACGAGTCAGGCCACGAACAGCGCGCCGTGATCGGCGACCACCGGCCCCTGCTGCTGCAGGGCTACCGCATCTACACGAGTCCGAACAAGGGCTTCGCGCCGGTGCTGCGCTGGCGCCCCGACGCAGGCGAAGAGCAGCTGGGCGCCGTGCACCTGCCCAGCTACCCGATGCACGAGCTGCGCCAGTCCAACGAATGGCGCCTGCCCGACGGCCGTGCGTTGTGGGTGATGCTGCAGATCGACGAGAAGCTGATCGACCCCGACAGGGCGGCGCAGTTCCGCCTGCCGCGCGCGCACCGGCTGGTGGTCCGCCTGGACAATCAGCGTTTCGAGCTGTCCGAAGGCGAAGCGGTCGCGCTGCCCGGCGGCACGCTGGTCTACGAAGGCCTGGCGACCTGGATGGGCTACCGCATCGCCGGCGACCCCACGCTGCCGGCGCTGCTGGCCACCTCGCTCCTTGCCGCGCTGGCGCTGGCGCTGCACTTCGGGCTGGAGTTCCGCGCCCCGCGCCGGCGCGCGGCGCGGCTGGCGGAGGCCACCGATGGATGAAGCCTGGCTGCTGCGTGGCGCGCTCGCCGGCTACCTGGCCGCGGCCGGCGCCTTCCGCCCCAGGCGCTGGCCGGCGCGGCCTTGCTGGCCGCGCTGGCGCTGCACACGCTGGCGCTGGCCACGCGCTGGTCGGCGCTCGGCCACGGCCCCTTCACCACGCTGCACGAGGCGCTGAGCTCCAACCTCTGGAGCCTGGCGCTGGTGGCGGCCTGCGCCGCCTGGGCGCTGCGCGAAGTGCGGGTCGCGCTGCCGGCGCTGCTGCCGGTGCTGCTGATGATGGTGCTGTGGCTGGCCCTCAGCGACGCCCGGCCGGGCCACCTGCCGCCCACCTACGACACGCCGCTGCTGTACCTGCACACGCTGGTGGGCAAGCTCTTCCTGGGCCTGCTGCTGGTGGCGCTGGCGCTGGCCGCGCGCGCGGCCCGGCGCGGCGTGCCGGCACCCGACGAACTGGCGCACCGCTTCGCCGCCTTCGCCTTCGTGTTCCAGACACTGATGCTCATCGTCGGTGCCGTCTGGGCGCAGGACGCCTGGGGCCGCTACTGGAGCTGGGACCCGCTCGAGTCCTGGGCTTTCGTCACCTGGATCGCGCTTGCGGCGGCGCTGCATGCGCGCTTCGCCTGGCGCCTGACGGCGCGCGGTCACGCGCTGGCGCTGGGCGCGGTGTTCGTGCTGGCCTTCCTCACCTTCTTCGGCGTGCCGTTCATCTCCGAGGCACCGCACAAGGGGGCGATCTGATGGGGGCGATCTGATGGGGGCGATCTGATGCGGGCCGGTAGCGTCTTCACCGCCGTCGCGCTGGCCTTCGCCGCCCTGGTGGGCGCGCTGCTGTGGCGCGCGGGCGAACCCGACGAACTGCAGCGCCGCTTCAGCGCCGCGGTGGCCCTGCAGCAGCAGAACCGACCGGCCGAAGCGGTGCAGGCCTGGCACCAGGTGCTGGCGCTGGCGCCGCGCCTGCCCGAAGCGCACGTGAACCTGGGCTTCGCCCTCGTGGCGCAGCGGCGCGGGGCCGAGGCGCGCGCCGCCTTCGAGCGCGCCACCGAACTGCGGCCCGGGCAGGCCAACGCCTACTACGGCCTCGCGCTCGCCTACGAAGCGGCGGGCGACCTGCCGCTGGCCATCGGCGCCATGCGCAGCTACCTGCACCTGGCGCGGCAGGAAAGCGAAGAGCACCTGCGCCGTGCGCGCGCCGCGCTGTGGGAATGGGAGTCGGCGGCGAAACGTTGACTGCTGGCCGCCGGATTGCTTTCCGCCATCCCATGGGCCAGTTGCCGGACATCGCCGTTCCCGTTTCCGGGAAAACGTTCCTGAACCCGGGGAGAAGCCGGTGACGGCGTTCTGGATCGTCGGTGCCTGTTTCATTGCCGGTGCGCTGGCCATGCTGCTGCCGCCGCTGCTGGCGCCCAAGGCCGCGGCCGGTGGCGGCATCGACGTGGCGCTGTACGCCGACCAGGTGCGCGAGGCCGAGGCCGACCTGGCGGCCGGCCTGCTGGCGCCGGACCGCTTCGCCCAGCTGAAGGCCGAGATCGAGCGCCGCGCGCTCGCCGACCTGGGCCTGGCCGAGGCGCCGCCCGCGGCGCGCGCCGACCGCCGCGCCGCGCTGGCGGTGGCGCTGGGCCTGCCGCTGACGGCGGTGCTGCTGTATCTGCAGCTGGGGCGGCCCGCGGCCACCGAAGCGGCGCAGGCCGAACCTGCCAGTGCCGAAGGCTGGATCCAGATGGGGCGCCGTTACGCGTCGCTCGGCCGCTGGCGCGACAGCGCGTTCGCGCTGCGGCGTGCGCAGGCGCTGTGGCCCGCCAACCCGAACGTGCTGGTCGACCTGGCCGACGTGCTGGGCATGGCGCAGGGCAAGCGTCTGAGCGGCGAGCCGGCGCGCCTGGTCCAGCAGGCGCTGGACCTGGACCCGAAGCACGTGAAGGCGCTGTCGCTGGCCGGCAGCGTGGCCTTCGAGAGCCGCGACTACGGTGCCGCGCGCGGCTACTGGCAGCGCGCGCTGGCGCTGCTGCCACCGGACATTCCCCTGGCCAGGGGAATGCAGGCCAACATCGCCCAGGCGGCGCAGCTGGAAGCGGCGCCGGGCGGCGAGAATCGACGTCCATGAACATCGTCCGCCTCATCGCTGCCGCCGGCCTGCTGGCCGTCCTGGCCGGTGCCACCGTCGCCGGCCCCGAGGAACCGCCGAGGGCCGCGCTCGAAGACGCGCGCAAGGCCGCCACCGAGCTGGTGTCCAGCGTGCGTTCGGAACTGCTGAAGGCGATCGAGCAGAGCGGCCCGCTGCGCGCGATGGTGGTCTGCAAGTACACCACGCCCGAGATCGCCTCCGCCGTCTCGCGCAAGTTCGGCGCCCGCGTCACGCGCGTCAGCCTGGGGCCGCGCAACCCGGTGCTGGGCTGGGGCGACCCCTGGGAGCAGAAGGTGCTGATGGACTTCGACGAACGTGTCGCGCGCGGCGAGAAGGCCGATGGCATGGAGCAGTACGAGGTGGTCAACGAACCGAGCGGCAGGTTCCTGCGCTACCTGCGCGCGCTGCCTATGCAGCCGGTGTGCATGAACTGCCACGGTCCGGCCGATCAGATCTCGGAATCGATCCGCAGCCAGATCGGCCACGACTATCCGCACGACAAGGCCACCGGCTTCCAGCTCGGCCGCATCCGCGGCGGCGTCACCTACAAGAAGCCGCTCTGATCACTTGGGCGTCGCCCGCCCCAGCAGGAAGGCGTTCGCGTCGCCGTGGCCCTGCGCGGCCGCCTTCTCGATCCAGCGCGTGGCTTCGGTCGGGCTGGGCTCGACGCCGCTGCCGGTGAGGAACAGGATGCCCAGGCTGTACTGGGCGTCGGCATGGCCCTGGCGCGCCGCTTCGAAGTACCACTGCGCGGCCAGGCGGGCGCCGTCGGCTTCGGGCGGCAGCGGCGCCAGGCCATAGGCATACATGTTGCCCAGGTGGAACTGGGCGTCGGCCAGGCCCTGCCGGGCGGCGCGTTCGAACCACTGCAGCGCGGCCGCATCGCTTTCGCGCACGCCATGGCCGTGGTAGTACAGCAGGGCCAGCCGCAGCTGGGCCTGCGGGTTGCCGCCCCGGGCCAGCGGTTCCAGCAGGCGCACCGCGGCGGGGTAGTCCTTGCGCAGCACGGCCTCGCCCGCGTCTTGCAGGGGGTCGGCACGGGCGCCGAGAATGGCGAATGAAAGGGCACAGAAGATGACGATGCGGCGGCGGTTCATGGCAAGGCTCCCGATGGGCGGGCCGGACCATGCAATCGGCGTACCGCGCCGGTGGCAGGCCCGATGACGGCCTTGCCCGACCAGGCGCCGCCGCGCTGGCGTTCGCTGCGCGCGCGCGGCCTGCTGGCCACGGTGGCGCTGTTCGCCTACCTGGTGGCCGCCGGCGGCTACATCGCCTGGGAACGTGCCAAGGTCCACGACAGCACGCAGCGGCTGGAAGACCTGTCGCGCCACGAAAAGGCGCTGGCGCTGGCCGAAGCCTCGGTCGCCTCGGCACTGGTCGACGTCAATGAGGCCAGCAACGCCGAACAGCGCGCCCCAGGCGCACCCGCGGAACTGCGGCTTTACATGGAAAGCTGCTCGCGCCTGTTCGCCGCGCTGGATGAGTTCGACCCCCATTACGCACGCCTGCAGCGCGCCATCGTGCGCAGCTACGACAGCCTGGTGGCGCAGCCGGTGCGGGCCAACTGGATCGACCTGCGCGAGTCGCTGCACCGCGCCAGCGACGAGTTCGAGATCCGCCACCGCCAGCTGGCCGACCGGCGCGAGTCGCTGATGCGGGAATACCAGCGCCGCTACGACGCCGTCACCGTCACCTCGCTGCTGCTGGCGGTGATGGGGCTGGTGGGTTTCGGCACGCTGGCCGCCTGGTTCTTCGGCCGCATGGCGCGCGACCTGCGGCGGCTGGAGGAACACGCGCGCCGCATCGTCGGCGGCGAGCGCGGGCGCGCGCTGGAAGTGCGGCGCGACGACGAGATCGGCCACCTGATGCAGGCCGTCAACCGCATGGCGGTGGACCTGGACGAGCGCGAGAAGCAGATCGAGCTGGAAGGCCGCCGCCGTTCGCACCACGACAAGATGCTCGCGGTGGGCGCGCTGGCCGCCGGCGTGGCGCACGAGGTGAACAACCCGCTGGCGGTGATCGCCGGTGTCGCCGCCGAACTGAAGGGCGGCGCCGAGCCGGCGCGTGTGGGCGAAGCGGCGCAGCTGATCCTGACGCAGACGCAGCGCGCCGCGCAGGCCGCACGCCAGCTGGCCGAAGCGGCGGCGCCGAAGCCGGCCGAGAGGGACTGGCTGGACCTGAACGCGATCGCGCGCCAGGTGGTGCAGCTGATGACCTACGACAAGCGCTACCGCGCCATCGCGATCGACGTCGCGGTCGACACCGCGCTGCCGGCGCTGCGGAGTTCGGCCGACGCGCTGCAGCTGCTGCTGATGCAGCTGCTCACGCTGGGCTGCGACGCGCTGCTGGCGCGGCCGGGCACGCCCGCGCAGGTGCAGCTGGCCACTTCGCTGGGTGAAGGGGTGGCCGAACTGCGGCTGGACTTTCCGCCGGTGCTGGACTTCGGCCGCGGCGAGGTGCAGCGCGCGCTGCTGCTGTGCCGCGCCGTGGTCGAGCCGCTGAGGGGGCGCCTGGCCATCACCCAGGAAGACCCCGCGCGACAGCGCATCAAGCTCACGCTGCCGCTCGACGAAGCCGGCGACGAAGGATGAACCGAATGGCCGAATTGCAGGTGCTGGTGGTCGACGACGAACCCGCGGTGCGGCAGGTGCTGGCGGCCGCCCTGTCCAAGGGCGGCTACGCGGTGGAGGCCGCCGCTTCGGCGGCCGAGGCGCTGGCCAAGCTGGACAAGACCCCGTTCGACGTGGTGCTGTCCGACGTGTTCATGCCCGTCACCGACGGCATCGAGCTGCTGAAGGCGGCGCGCGCGCGCGGCCACGCCGCCACCTTCATCATGGTGACGGCGTTCGCGTCGGTCGACTCCGCCATCGACGCCATCAAGGCCGGCGCCTGGGACTACATCACCAAGCCGGTCCGCCACGAGGAGATCCTGCACCGGCTGGAGCAGATCGACGCCCTGCGCGGCCTGCGCGAGGAGAACCGCGCGCTGCGCAACCTGGTGCTGGGCAGTGGCAGCAAGGTCTTCGCCTTCGGCTCGGCTTCCATGCAGTCGGTGGAACGGCTGGTCAGCCGCGTCGCACCGACCGACAGCACGGTGCTGATCAGCGGCGAGAGCGGCACCGGCAAGGGCGTCACGGCGCGCCGCATCCACGAACTGTCCTCGCGTCGCGAAGGGCCCTTCGTGGCGGTGAACTGCGGCGCCATCCCCGAGAACCTGATCGAGAGCGAGCTTTTCGGCCACACCAAGGGCGCCTTCACCGGCGCCGACCGCGCGCGCAAGGGCCTGTTCCTGCAGGCCGACCACGGCACCATCTTCCTGGACGAGATCGGCGAGCTGCCGCTGGCGCTGCAGACCAAGCTGCTGCACGTGCTGGAAGCGCGCGAGGTGCGCGCGCTCGGCTCCGAGACGCCGCGCCGGGTGGACGTGCGCATCGTCGCCGCCACCAACCGCGACCTCACGGCCATGGTGCGCGAAGGGCGCTTCCGCGAGGACCTGTTCTTCAGACTCTCGGTCTTCCACATCACGATGCCGCCGCTGCGCGAGCGGCTGGCCGACATCCCGGCGCTGATCCGGCACGTGATCGCGCAGCGCGTCATGCCTTCGGGCGCGCCGGCGCTGGACATCGACCCCGAGGCCGAGGACCTGCTCGTCAACTTCGAATGGCCGGGCAACGTGCGGCAGCTGGAGAACGTGCTGCACCGCGCCGCCATCCTCGCCGACGGCGGCACCATCCGCGTCGCCGACCTGCCGCCCGAGGTGGCGCGCGTGCCGTCGTCCAGCCCGCCGCCCGACCCCGGCGCCGCGCTCGGCGAAGGCACCCTGCGCGACCGCGTGCGCCGCTTCGAGGTGGGCCTGATCCGGCGCGCCATCGAAGAAGCCGGCGGCGACCGCCGGCTGGCGGCGCAGCGGCTGGGCATCGGCCTGTCCAGCCTGTACCGCAAGCTGGAGGAGTCCGCGGGAGAGTCCTAGGGCGAGTGGCATGGAATTCGCTGCCTTGCGGCAGTGGACAGGCCGGCTTCGCGAGTGACCCTGAAGGCTGTCCGGCGCATCACCGCCGGGCTGGCCTGGTTGCTGGCGGCTCTGGCCGCCGCGGCGCCCGAAGACGACTTCCAGCGTGCACGCGCCGCCTATTCGCGCGGCGACGTGGTCGCCGCGATGGCGGCGCTCAGGCCGGCGGCCGAATCGGGCCATGCGCCTTCGATGACGATGCTGGCCTTCATCCTCGACCGCGCCGACTTCGACACTGAAGCCGCGCGCTGGTACCGCGAGGCCGCCGGACGCGGCGACACCGAAGGCCACGCCGGTCTGGCCAACCTGCTGCTCACCGGCCGCGGCGTTGCCAAAGATGAGAAAGCGGCGTTGGCGCATTTCTCGAAAGCGGCAGAGGCCGGGCACGAGGCCTCGATCGTGCTGCTGGCCGACGCCTGGCTGGGCGGCCCGCTCGCGCCTTCGCTGCCGGCCGACGCCGCCGCGGGCCGCGCCGCGCTGGAGCGCGCCGCGCTGCGCAACCACCTGCCCGCGATCGACGCGCTGGCACAGGCCTTCCGCGAAGGCGGGCGCTTCGGCGTCTCGGCCGACGCCCAGCAGGCCGCCGCCTGGAGCGCACGCGCGGCCGAACTGCGCAAGCTGCGCGCCACGCCGGCGCCGAAGGCGGGTCGATGAAGGCGTGGCCGCTGCTGTTGCTCATGGCCGCCGGCACCGCCCACGCCGCCGACGTGATGCAGGGCGCCAGCCTCTACCGCCGCCACTGCGCCGCCTGCCACGGCAACGACGGCCGTCCCGTGCTGCCCGGCGCCCCCGACTTCACGCGCCTGCCCGCGCTGATGAAACCCGACCTCGCCCTGATGGCCTCGGTGCGCGCCGGCAAGGGCGGCATGCCCTCGTTCGGCGGCCAGCTGCACGACCGCGAGATCCTGGACATCGTGGCCCACCTGAGAACCCTTCGATGATGCGCTTCGCCGCCATGCTGCTGCTCCTGCTGGCCAATCCGCTCTTCGCGCAGCGCGTGAAGGACGTCTACGAGGTCGGCCCCAACGTCTACGTGCGTGCGCTCACGGTCGAAGCCGCGAAGGGCTCGCTGTGGGTGGGCACCTCGGCCGGCGTGCACGAGGTGGAGCTGGCCACCGGCAAGCTGCGCAACACCTTCACGCGCAAGGAAGGGCTGGCCAACGAATACGTGTTCGCGGTCGGCCTGGACCGCGAAGGCCAGAAGTGGTTCGGCACCAACGCGGGCGGCGTCTCGCGCTACAAGGACGGCCAGTGGAAGACCTTCTTCCCGCTGCACGGACTGGCGGATTACTGGGTCTACGCCTTCGCGCAGCAGAAGAGCGGCGACTTCTGGATCGGCACCTGGGCCGGCGTCAACAAGGTCGACGCGAAGACCGGCAAGTTCAGCACCTATGTGAAGGAGCTGGTCAACGAATGGGTCTACGGCATCGCGGTCGATGCGAAGGACCGGGTCTGGTTCGGCACCGAAGGCGGCGTCACGCTGTACGACGGCAGGACCTGGAAGAGCTGGACCCACAAGGACGGCCTGGGCGCGCCCAACGTGGACAACCTGCCGGCTTCCACCAACACCGGGCTGGGCACGCGTTCGCGCCACGACCTCACCGTGGCCACCACCACCAGCGCCACCTACAACCCGAACTACGTGTTCGCGATGGTGGCCGCGGCCGACGGCAGCATCTGGGCCGGCACCTGGGGCGGCGGCGTCTCGCGCTTCGACGGCCAGCGCTGGACCAACCTGACCACGCAGGACGGCCTGGCCGGCAACATCGTCTACAGCGCGGTGCAGGACCGCGAAGGCACGTTCTGGTTCGGCACCAGCAACGGCGTCTCGCGCTGGGACGGCAAGGCCTTCCGCAACATCGGCGTCGCCGAAGGCCTGCTCGACCGCAACGTCTACGCGCTGGCGGTGGCGCCGAACGGCGAGATCTGGGCCGGCACCAAGAAGGGCGTCGCGCGCATCGCGCCGCGTTGAAGGCATCGAAGGAGAACCATGGCCATGGGAATCAACATGACGGCCGTCGGGCTGGGGCTGGTGGCGGCGGGCGCGGCGCTCGCCGCTTCCTACCAGCTGGGCCGCAGCAGCGCCGCGCCTGCCGC
>JBGAKY010000032.1:0-67480 GCA_044224175.1 Rubrivivax sp.
GTGCGGCTGTCGATCTTGCTGCTGACCTGGAACGACAGCCGCGTCGGGATGTTGGCCTTGATGAGGCCGGTGATGACGTCCACGCTGGGCCGCTGCGTGGCCAGGATGAGGTGGATGCCCGAGGCGCGCGCCTTCTGCGCCAGGCGGGCGATGAGTTCCTCGATCTTCTTGCCGACCACCATCATCAGGTCGGCCAGCTCGTCGATGACGACCACCACGTGCGGCAGCCGCTCCAGCGGCTCGGGCTGCTCCGGCGTCAGGCTGAAGGGATTTCCGATGGGCTCGCCCTTGGCGACGTGCTCGGTGATCTTCTTGTTGTAGCCGCTCAGGTTGCGCACGCCCAGCTTGCTCATCAGCTTGTAGCGGCGCTCCATCTCGCCCACGCACCAGTTCAGCGCGTTGGCGGCCTGCTTCATGTCGGTGACCACCGGCGCCAGCAGGTGCGGGATGCCTTCGTAGACCGAGAGCTCCAGCATCTTGGGGTCGATGAGGATGAGCCGCACGTCGCGTGCCTCGGCCTTGTAGAGCAGGCTCAGGATCATCGCGTTGATGCCCACCGACTTGCCCGAACCCGTGGTGCCGGCCACCAGGCAGTGCGGCATCTTCGCCAGGTCGGCCACCACCGGATTGCCGACGATGTCCTTGCCCAGGCCCATGGTCAGCATGGACGCGGCGTCGTTGTAGACCTGCGAGCCCAGGATCTCGGCCAGGCGGATGGTCTGGCGGCGCGCGTTGGGCAGCTCCAGCGCCATGAAGTTCTTGCCCGGCACCACTTCCACCACGCGGATGGACACGAGGGAGAGCGAACGCGCCAGGTCCTTCGCCAGGTTCACCACCTGCGCGCCCTTCACGCCGGTGGCCGGCTCGATCTCGTAGCGCGTGATCACCGGGCCGGGCTGGGCCGCGACCACGCGCACCTCGACGCCGAAGTCCTTCAGCTTCTTCTCGATCAGCCGGCTGGTCATCTCCAGCGACTCGGGCGAGACGGTGTCCTGGCGCGCCGGCGCGGCGTCCAGCAGGTCCACCTGCGGCAGCCTGGTGTCGGCCAGTTCGGTGAACAGCGGCTGCTGGCGTTCCTTGGCCACACGTTCGGACTTGGGCACTTCCAGCACCGGCGGCTCGATCACGATCGGACCGTGGTCCTCGGCCTCGTGGCGTTCGACCTCGACGACATGTTCGCGTTCACGCTGTGCCTGTTCGCCGATGCGACGGTCCTCGGCCCGTTCGCGGTTCTCGGCGCGTCGCTCGCGGAAGGTGTCGAAGCGTTCGCCGATGCCATCGGCCAGGCGCACCCACGAAAAGCGCAGCGCCCAGGCCATGCCGACGACCAGCATCGCGATCCACAGCACGCCCGAACCGGCGAAGCCCAGCGCGCGCATCGACAACGGCCCCAGCGCGAGCCCCACCACGCCGCCGGCATGGCCGGGCAGCAGCGTCTCCCAGCGGTACAGGCGCGTCCACTCGAGTGCCGCGCTGGCCGCCAGCAGCAGCACCAGGCCGGTCCAGAACGCGGCACGCGGACGCAGGCCCACGGGTTCATCGGACTCGTGGCGCAGCTGGTGGGCCAGCGCCGCCAGCCACGCGCGCAGGCCCACCGGCACCAGCCACCAGGCCGAGAAGCCGAACACGAACAGCGCCAGGTCCGACACCCAGGCGCCCAGCACGCCGGCGCGGTTGTGCAGCGCTTCGCCGTTGCCCGAGGTGGTGAATGCGGGGTCGTTGGCGTCGTGGGTGGCCATCGCCAGTACGAACAGGATCCAGAGCACCGCGCCCGCCGCCAGCCACAGCTGCTGGCGCCAGCGCGCCGGGGCGGCCGCCGGCCCCGCCGCACGGGCGGTGGCTGCGCCTTCGGCCGAGAGGGAACCGAGCGGAAAGGTCATGGCCGGCATTGTGGCCGAACGGGCCCGCCGCGATGCCGGCGGCGACACGCAAAGATGTGTCCGGACTGTTCGGTCGCGCCGCGGCGCGGCGGCCGTCAGCCCGGGTGGCCGCCGCCGCGTCGCACGGTCATGCGGCGCAGGCCGCCGCGCGGGCCGCCGTGGCGTGCCGTCACCAGCAGCTGCAGGCGGCGCAGGATGCGGCCGTTCACGGTGTCTTCGGCCGGCCGCGCCGGGTCGCCGGCCGGCAGGCCGGTGAGCAGGGCCACCGCCTCGTCCACCGTGTCCACCACGTGCACCGCGAACCGGCCCTGCGCGACCGCCTCGACCACGTCTTCGCGCAGCACCAGGTGGGCCGCGTTGGCGGCCGGGATCACCACACCGTGGCGCCCGTCCAGGCCGCGCGCGGCGCAGAGGTCGAAGTAGCCTTCGATCTTCTCGTTGACGCCGCCGATGGCCTGCACGTCGCCCAGCTGATTGACCGACCCGGTGACGGCCAGCGACTGGCGCACCGGCCATTCGGCCACCGACGACAGCAGCGCCACCGTCTCCGCGAGCGAAGCGCTGTCGCCTTCGACGTAGCCGTAGTTCTGCTCGAACACCAGGCTGGCGCGCACCGGGTGGTCGCGCAGCGGCGAGAAGCGGGCCGCGAGGAACGACGACAGGATCAGCACCCCCTTGGCATGCAGCGGGCCGCCGGTGCGCGTCTCGCGCTGGATGTCCATCACCTCGCCGTCCCCCAGGCGCGACGTGGCGGTGACGCGCATCACGCTGCCGAAGCGTTCGCCCGCGATCTCGTGCACCGCCAGCGCGTTCACCTGGCCGACGCGTTCGCCATCGGTGGCGATGAGCAGCACGTGGCGCAGCACGGCGTCGCGCAGGCGCTCGTCGGCGCGCGCGGCGCGTTCGCGGCGGGCGGCGATGGCGGCCTGCACGTCGGCGGCTTCGATGCGCGCACGGGCGGCGTCGCGCGCGAAGCGGTCGGCCTCCTTCAGCAGGTCCAGCAGCTGGCGCACCTGCGCCGTGACGCGCGTGGCGTCGTCGGCCAGGCGCGCGCCATGGGCCAGCGTGCGCTGCATCGCCGGCACGGCCACCGGCAGCAGCTGGCAGCCGCGCGCCTGCGACGCCAGCGAACGGGCCAGCGCGGCCAGCGTTTCGCCTTCTCGCGGCAGGTCGTCGCCGACGTCGGCGACGACGCGGAAGAGGAGGTCGAATTCCTCGTCGGCCTGGCGCAGCAGCTCGCAGATCTCGCGGTCGCCCACCAGCGCCACCTTCAGGCGCAGCGGGATCGGCTCCGGCTCCAGTTGCGCGGTGGCAATGGCACCCAGCCACTCGGCCATCGGCTCGATGCGGATCTCGCCGCGCAGCAGCGCGCGCTTGAGCACCGGCCAGGCGAAGGGCTGCGTCAGCAGCTTGAGTGCGTCGATCAGCAGGAAGCCGCCGTTGGCCCGGTGCAGCAGGCCGCCCTTGATGAGGCGGAAGTCGGTCACCAGCATCCCGAAGCGCGCCAGGTTGTCGATGCGGCCCACCAGGTTGGCATGCGTGGGCAGGTCGGCTTCCACCACCGGCGGGCTGTCGACGGCGCCGGCGTCCAGGATCAGGTTGACCTCGTAGCGCGAGAGGTCGGCGGCGGCCTCGGGGCCGCCTTCGCCTTCGCCCTGCTCGGCACCCCGGAAGCTCTGCGCGTGTTCGATGACGTCGGCGCACACCGCTTCCAGCCAGGCCGCCACCCGCGGCAGGTCGGCATGGCGCTCGCGCACGTCCTCGATCGCGTGGTCCACCGCCATGCGCGTGGTGGCCTGGTTCAGCTCGCGAACGCGGTCGGCGTGTTCCTTGCGCAAGCGCATCGACTGGCGCAGCACGCGGGCCAGCTGCTCCTGCACTTCCACCATGCCCTGCTGCAGACGCTGGCGCTCGGCTTCGGGCAGGGCCTCGAAGTCGGCCGGCGGCATCACCTCACCGTCCTTCTGCGGCGTGACCCCGAAGCCCGTGGGCGTGCGCGCAATGGCCAGGCCGCGCCGTTCCGCTTCCTGCGCCACCTCGTAAAGTGCCTTGTCGGCGCGTTCCTTGAATTCGGTGTTGATGCGCTCGACCTGGGTCGCGT
This sequence comes from Rubrivivax sp., assembly GCA_044224175.1. Lineage (GTDB taxonomy): Bacteria > Pseudomonadota > Gammaproteobacteria > Burkholderiales > Burkholderiaceae_C > Rubrivivax. The sequence continues at coordinate 3,982 of JBGAKY010000032.1, forward strand.
AGTCCTCGGACTCGAAGACGGTGGGGATCAGCGCCCGCAGGTCGCGCACCAGGGTCTGCAGATCCTGGCGCAGGCGCGCACCGCGGCCGGCCGGCAGTTCCAGTGCCACCGGCTTGTGCGGTTCCTGGAAGTTGTTGACGTAGGCCCAGTCGGAACGCTGCACGCCGAGCACCGCCACCTGCTCGGCCACCGCCTGCCGCACCAGCGTGCGGCGGCCGCTGCCGGGCGGGCCCATCACGAAGAGGTGGTAGCCGGGCTGATGCATCGCCAGCGCGAAGCGCACCGCGGCGGCGGCACGCGGCTGGCCCACGATGGCCGGCGGCGCGCCGGCCTGCGGCTCGTCGAAATCGGGGGGCAGTTCGGCGTCGGCGGGCGCCAGCTCGCCGGCCGTCAGGGCGCGCGCGGTCATTCGCGGCGGCGGTCCGGCATCAGTCGTTCTGCAGCCGTTCCTTGATGATGACCGAGCCGTTTTCCTGCGTCTCGATGACGCCGCGGTCTTCCAGGTCCTTCATGACGCGGCTGACCATCTCGCGCGAGGCGCCCACCACCTTGGCCATGTCCTGGCGGCTGACCTTGTGGCGGATGATCTTCACGCCTTCGATGTCCTCGGCCATGTCCAGCAGCGTGCGGGCCACGCGGCCGTAGACGTCCAGCAGGGCGAGGCTTTCGATCTGGCGGTCGGCATTGCGCAGGCGGCGCACCAGGCCGCGCAGGATGGCGTAGGCCAGCGTGGAATTTTCCGGCAGGCAGCGCGCGAAGTCCTGGCGCGCCAGCACCAGCATGTCGGTCTGCACCTCGGCACGCACGGTGGCCGAGTGGGGTTCGTTGTCGATCAGGCTCATCTCGCCGACGTAGTCGCCGGACTCCAGCACCGCCAGGATGACCTCGCGGCCGCGCGTGTCCGAGGTCAGCACGCGGGCGCGGCCGTTGAGCAGGATGAACAGCGCGTTGCTCTTGCGGCCCTGCTCCACCACCAGCTCGCCACGGCGGAAGCGCCGCTTGACCACGCTGTCGGCCACCGCCTGCGCCTGGTCGGCTGTCAGCATCGAGAACAGCGGCACGCGGCGGATGAGATCCAGGTTCGACAGCATCGACATCGGCTAGCCCCTCTTTGGTTGTGCTTCCCAGAACTCCCAGGCTTGCAGGAACCACGCCACAGGTCTGAGAGAATGCCCCTATTGTGCCGATTGAGAGGCTTGCAGCGAGTGGGTTGCAACCCGATGTAGCCTCCTGTCGTCGGTTCGGCGCGACGGTCTGCGGTCGCGCCAGCCCTCCCCCGTCACCTGCCTGCACCCGCCCATGAGCACCACCCAGCACGCCCGCGTCCTCATCCTCGGTTCCGGCCCGGCCGGCTACACGGCCGCCATCTACGCCGCGCGCGCCAACCTCTCGCCGGTGCTCGTCACCGGCATCGCCCAGGGCGGCCAGCTGATGACCACCACCGAAGTTGACAACTGGCCTGCCGACGTGGCCGGCGTGATGGGCCCCGACCTGATGCAGCGCTTCCTGCAGCACGCCGAGCGCTTCAACACGAAGATCGTGTTCGACCACATCCACACGGTGGACTTCGGCAAGCGGCCCTACACGCTCACCGGCGACAGCGGCCGCTACACGTGCGACGCGCTCGTCATCGCCACCGGCGCCAGCGCCAAGTACCTGGGACTGCCCAGCGAGCAGGCCTTCATGGGCAAGGGCGTCAGCGGCTGCGCCACCTGCGACGGCTTCTTCTACCGCGGCGACGAGGTCTGCGTGGTCGGCGGCGGCAACACGGCGGTGGAAGAAGCGCTGTACCTGTCGAACATCGCGAGCAAGGTCCACCTGATCCACCGGCGCGACAAGTTCCGCGCCGAGCCCATCATGGTCGACAAGGTGCACGAGAAGGTGGCAGCGGGGAAGATCGTGCTGCACCTGTGGCACACGCTCGACGAGGTGCTGGGCGACGGCTCCGGCGTCACCGGCGTGCGCCTGAAGTCCACCCAGGGCGGCGCCTCGACCGAGGTGCCGGTGAAGGGATGCTTCATCGCCATCGGCCACCAGCCCAACACCGACCTCTTCAAGGGCCGGCTGGAGATGCGCGACGGCTACATCGTCACCCGGAGCGGCCTGGACGGCATGGCCACCGCCACCAGCGTGCCGGGCGTGTTCGCCGCCGGCGACGTGCAGGACCACGTGTACCGGCAGGCCATCACCAGCGCAGGCACCGGCTGCATGGCCGCGCTCGACGCCCAGCGGTACCTGGAGCAGAACGGGCTATAATGCTGGGCTTTGCCGGACTTCGGCAACAAAAACCTCGTTCGAACAGCCTACGGAGAGCGTCATGGCACGCGTCTGTCAAGTCACGGGCAAGCGCCCGATGGTGGGAAACAACGTCTCCCACGCCAACAACAAGACCAAGCGTCGCTTCCTGCCGAACCTGCAGTACCGCCGCTTCTGGCTGGAGAGCGAAAACCGCTGGCTGCGCCTGCGCGTGAGCAACGCCGCGCTGCGGCTGATCGACAAGGTCGGCATCGAACAGGTCGTTTCCGACCTGCGTGCCAAGGGTGAACTCTGAGCTAGGAGCCTGACATGGCAGCCAAAGGCGGACGCGAAAAGATCAAGCTGGAGTCCACGGCGGGCACCGGCCACTTCTACACGACCAGCAAGAACAAGAAGACCACGCCCGAGAAGCTCGAATTCCTGAAGTTCGACCCGAAGGCGCGCAAGCACGTCCTCTACAAAGAGGTCAAGCTCAAGTAGGAAGCGATGGCGGGCCCGCGATGCGGGCCCTTCCTTCGGTTCGAACGCAAACGGGGCCCGCGGGCCCCGTTGTCATTGGTGCGCGGCGACTTATGCCCGCACGGAGCGCAGCTTCAGAGAGAACTCCTGCAGCGCGGCGATGCCGCTGTCTTCGGCCTGCCTGCACCAGGCCTGCAGATCGGACACCAGCTGCTGCGACGAGACGCCGGTGCGCGTCCACAGGCTGCGCAGTTCCTCGCGCATGGCCACCAGCTTGGCCAGCTTCGGGCTGTCGCCCAGGGCCTGGGCCAGTTCGGGCTTCAGGCGCTGGGGAATCTTGTCGTCGTCGCGGTGCAGCCAGCGCTTGGCGGCCAGCATGTTCTTCCACTTGGTGCTGTCCACCGCGCCCTGGGCCTTCAACCGGTCCAGTTCGGTGCCGACGGCGCGCCGCATTTCCTTGGCGTAGCCGGCCATCACCTCGTAGCGGTTGGCGATCAGGGCTTCCAGCGTCTTGTCGTCGGCCACCGGCTTGATGCTGCCCAGCGCCAGCTTGGGCGGGGTCTTGCGCACCTTGGCCAGCCCCACCATTTCCATGGCGCGGATGTAGAGCCACCCGATGTCGAATTCGTACGACTTGACCGACAGCTTGGCCGAGGTGGGGTAGGTGTGGTGGTTGTTGTGCAGCTCTTCGCCGCCGATGATCATGCCCCAGGGGAATACGTTGGTCGAGGCGTCAGGCGCCTCGAAATTGCGGTAGCCCCAGTAGTGGCCGATGCCGTTGATGATGCCGGCCGCGGTGATGGGGATCCACAGCATCTGCACCGCCCACACGGCGGCACCCAGGGCACCGAAGAACAGCAGGTCCAGGATGAGCATCAGGCCCACGCCCTGCCAGGTGAAGCGGCTGTACAGGTTGCGCTCGACCCAGTCGTCCGGGGTGTTGTGGCCGTACTTGGTGAGCGTCTCCTGGACCGCGGCCTCGGCGCGGTAGAGCTCGCTGCCGGTCAGCAGCACGGTCTTGATGCCCCGCGTGACGGGGCTGTGCGGGTCGTCGACCGTCTCGCACTTGGCGTGGTGCTTGCGGTGGATGGCGACCCACTCCTTGGTCACCATGCCGGTGGTCAGCCACAGCCAGAGGCGGAAGAAGTGGGAAGCGATCGGGTGCAGTTCCAGCGCGCGGTGCGCCTGCGCCCGGTGCAGGAAGATGGTCACCGACGCGATGGTCACGTGCGTGGCCGCCAGTGTGAACAGCAGCACCTCCCACCAGGGAGCGCGCCAGAGGCCGTTCGCCAGCCAGTCCACCAGGCCGTCGTGCAGGGCCATCAGTTCGTTCATCAATGTTCCGTCGGTTTTGCAGGTGGCAGATTGTAAACGGCGACCCTCGCCGGCCGAGGTGGAAACCACTTAGGCCGCCGCGATCCTCGTCGAACCCAGGTTGGGCACGATTGCCGCAGATCAAGCCACTTTGGCGAAAGAAACCGGCGGTTCAGCGCTTCTGCCAGACCGAAGCAAAGAATCCATCGCTGCCGTGCCGGTGCGGCCAGAGCCGCAGCGCGTCACCGTTCACGATGTCGGCCGCGCGCTCCACCTTCAGGCCTTCCAGGAGCGCGGCCACGGACAGGCGCTCGAACGCGCTGCCCTGGGCTTCCTCGAACGCCGCCACGACGAACTCGTTTTCCGCCTCCAGCAGGCTGCAGGTGGCGTAGACCAGCCGCCCGCCGGGCTTGAGCAGCCGGGCGGCGCCGGCCAGGATGGCCTGCTGCTTGGCCTGCAGTTCCTGCACCGACTTCGGCGACTGGCGCCACTTCAGGTCGGGGTTTCGGCGCAGCGTGCCCAGGCCGGAACAGGGAGCGTCGACCAGCACGCGGTCGATCTTGCCCGCCAGGCGCTTGATGCGGTCGTCGCGCTCATGGGCGATCTGCGCCGGGTAGACGTTGGAAAGCCCGCTGCGCGCCAGCCGGGGTTTCAGCGCGTCCAGGCGGTGACCGGAGACGTCGAAGGCGTACAGGCGCCCGGTGTTGCGCATCGCCGCGCCCAGCGCCAGGGTCTTGCCACCGGCGCCGGCACAGAAGTCCACCACCATCTCGCCGCGCCTGGCGTCGGTCAGCAGGGCCAGCAGCTGGCTGCCTTCGTCCTGCACCTCCACCGCGCCGGAGGTGAAGACGTCCAGCTTGTTGACCATCGGCTTGCCCTGCACGCGCAGGCCCCAGGGCGAGTACGGGGTGGGCGCGGACTCGATGCCCAGCGCCTTCAGCGCCGCCTGCACGTCTTCGCGCTTGGCCTTCAGCGTGTTCACGCGCAGGTCCAGCGGCGCCGGCTGCTCCAGCGCGGCCACCAGCGGCCAGAACTCTTCCGGCCCCAGCTGCTTGAGCAGCGCGCCGGCCAGCCAGTCTGGCAGGTTGTGGCGCAGCTTCTCGGGCAGGCTGGCGCGGTCGATGGCCATGACCTGGGCCAGCCATTGCTGTTCCTGCGGCCCCAGCGCGCCGCGCAGGAAGGTCTCGCTGCCCTGCCAGGCCAGGATGGCCAGCCGGCGTTCCAGCGCGCCGCTGCCGCTCTGCGCCAGGTGGTTGAACAGCAGGCGCTGCCGCAGCACGGCGTAGGTGGTCTCGGCCAGCGTGTGCCGCTCACGCGTGCCCAGGGCACGGTGGCGCTTGAAGAAGGCCGAGACCACGCTGTCGGCGGGCTGGTCGAACACCAGCACGGCCTTCAGCAGTTCGGTTTCCAGGTCGAGCAGGGCGTTCGGATGCATCAGCGCGTCAGCCTCAAATCAGCACCTGCGAGGCGCCCTCTCGGTGCCGCACCAGGCCGCCTTCGACGGCCAGTTGGCCTTCTACGAACCAGCGCACCGACAACGGGTAGATCACGTGTTCGCTCGCCAGCACGCGGGCGGCGAGCGCATCCTCGTCGTCGCCGGCCCGCACCGGCACCACCGCCTGCATGACGATGGGACCGTGATCCAGTTCCGGCGTCACGAAGTGCACGGTGGCGCCGGCCGCCTTGCAGCCGGCTTCGAGGGCGCGCCGATGCGTGTGCAGCCCGGTGAAGGCCGGCAGCAGCGAAGGGTGGATGTTGAGCAGCCGCCCTTCGTAGCGGCGCACGAAGTCGGCGCCCAGGATGCGCATGAAGCCGGCCAGCACCACCAGGTCGGGCTCGAAGCGGTCGATCGCCTGCGCCAGCGCGGCGTCGAAGTCCTCCCGGCGGGCGAAGCCCCGGTGTTCCACCACCGCGGTGGCAATGCCGTGGCCGGCGGCGAAGGCCAGCCCGCCGGCGTCGGGGCGGTTGGCCAGCACGGCCACCACCCGCGCCGGCCAGCCTTCGCTGGCGCAGCGCTGGACGATCGCTTCCATGTTGGAGCCGCGGCCGGAAATGAGGATCACGATGCGCTTCATGTGGGCGGCAGTGTAGCGAGCGGGTCGTCTGCCAGAATCGCGCCCCATGCGACCACGAGTACTCTCCGGCATGCGCCCCACCGGCGCCCTGCACCTCGGCCACTACCACGGCGCCCTGAAGAACTGGGTGCGCCTGCAGGACGACTACGACTGCTTCTATTTCGTGGCCGACTGGCACGCGCTGACCACCCACTACGAGGAGCGCGAGGTCATCGAGAAGACCGTCTACGAGATGGTCATCGACTGGCTGGCCGCCGGGCTGGACCCCGAGCGCAGCACCATCTTCATCCAGAGCCGCCTGCCGGAGCATGCCGAGCTGTTCACGCTGCTGGCCATGGGCACGCCGCTGGGCTGGCTGGAGCGCGTGCCGACCTACAAGGACCAGATGGACAAGCTGAAGGACCGCGACCTCGCGACCTACGGCTTCCTGGGCTACCCGCTGCTGCAGGCGGCCGACATCCTGATCTACAAGGCCAGCTACGTGCCGGTGGGCGAGGACCAGGCTTCGCACGTCGAACTCACGCGCGAGGTGGCGCGCCGCTTCAACAATCTGTACGGCCGCGCGCACGACTTCGAAGCCCAGGTCGCCGCCGCGCTGGCCAAGCTCTCGAAGGACGACGCGCGCTACTTCGAGAAGCAGCGCAAGGCCTTCGGCGAGACCGGTGCGCCGGAAGCGCTGGCCAAGGGCGAAGGCATCGTGAAGAAGGCGCAGGCCAACGTGGCCGGCTGGACCGAGGCCGACGCCGAGCTGCTGCTGGGCCACCTGAAGGGCGCCGGCAAGAGCATCCTCACCGAGCCGCAGGCGCTGCACACCACCGTGCTGAAGCTGCCCGGCCTGGACGGCGCGAAGATGAGCAAGAGCTACGGCAACGCCGTGCTGATGCGTGACGACCCCGACACGGTGGCCAAGAAGATCCGCGGCATGACCACCGACCCCGCGCGCGTGCGCCGCACCGACCCCGGCGACCCCGAGAAGTGCCCGGTCTGGCAGTTCCACAACGTGTACAGCGACGAAGCGACGAAGGACTGGGTCGTCCAGGGCTGCAAGAGCGCCGGCATCGGCTGCCTCGAGTGCAAGCAGCCGGTGATCGACGCCATCGTCAAGGAACAGGCGCCCTGGCGCGAACGCGCGGCCGCCTACACCGCGAATCCCAAGCAGGTGCACTGGATCGTCGAGATGGGCACCGAGCGCGCGCGCACGGTGGCCCGCCAGACGATGAAGGACGTGCGCGACGCCATGGGGCTGGGCTACTGATGCAGACCATCGAACTCAATGGCGACGCGGCCCCTGCCGCCACCGTGGTGGTGCTGCACGGCCTGGGCGCCGACGGCACCGACTTCCTGCCCATGGCCGACGAGATGGACCTCTCGGCGCTGGGGCCGGTGCGCTGGATCCTGCCGCGCGCGCCGGTGCGGCCGGTCACCATCAACGGTGGCTACCGCATGCGGGCCTGGTACGACATCCTGGGCACCGACCTCGCACGGCGCGAAGACGAAGCCGGCCTGCGCGAGTCGATCGCCGCCGTGCATGCACTGATCGAACGCGAGATCGCGCGCGGCGTCCCCGCGCGGCGCATCGTGCTGGCCGGCTTCTCTCAGGGCTGTGCCATCACTGCGGGCCGGCCTGCGCTGCCCGCACCGGCTGGCCGGGCTGGCCGGCCTGTCGGGCTACCTGCCGCTGGCCGCCAGCACCGAAGCCGAGCGCCATGCCGCCAACCGCGACGTGCCCGTCTTCCAGGCCCACGGCCAGCGCGACGGCATCGTCACCCTGGACCGCGGCCAGGCCGCACGTGACGCCCTGCTCGCGCTGGGGCACGACGTCGAGTGGCACGACTACCCGATGGAACACTCGGTCTGCATGGAGGAGATCCAGGCGCTGGAAACCTGGATCCGCCGCGTCCTGGCCTGATTCCCGGTCGCCTGCAACCGGCGCGTTTTGCCGCTATCGTGGCGCCCCTTCCCAACGAGGAGACGCCACGATGATGAAGAAGCTGTTCGCCACCGCCCTGCTGGCCGCCACCTTCGCCGCCCAGGCTGAAGCTCCGCAAGCCAAGGGCCAGGCGCCGGGCTGGTACCGCATGATGCTGGGCCGCTTCGAGGTGACCGCGCTGTCAGACGGCACGGTCGACCTGCCGGTGGACAAGCTGCTCACCAACGTGAAGGCCGACCGCCTGATGGCGCTGCTGGCGCGCAGCTACCTGAAGCCGCCGGTCGAGACCTCGGTCAACGGCTACCTGATCAACACCGGCACGAAGCTGGTGCTCATCGACACCGGCGCCGCCGGCCTCTTCGGCCCCACGCTGGGCAAGCTGGTGACCAACCTGAAGGCTTCGGGCTACACGCCCGAGCAGGTGGACGAGATCTACGTCACCCACATGCACCCCGACCACGTGGGCGGACTGGCGGCCGACGGCAAGATGGTGTTCCCCAACGCCACCATCCGCGCCCATGCCAAGGAAGGCGCGTTCTGGCTCAGCCAGGCCAACCTGGACGCCGCGCCCGAAGGCTCCAAGGGCTTCTTCCAGGGCGCGATGGCCTCGCTCAAGCCCTATGTCGACGCCGGCAGGCTGAAGACCTTCGACGGCGAGACCGAACTGGTGCCCGGCATCCGCGCCATCCCCGCCATCGGCCACACGCCCGGGCACACCCTCTACGCGGTCGAAAGCGACGGCAACAAGCTCGTGGTCTGGGGCGACCTGATGCACGTGGCGGCGGTGCAGTTCGTGCAGCCCACGGTGACCATCCAGTTCGACACCGATTCGAAGGCCGCGATGCCGCAGCGCCGGAAGAACTACGCCGACGCGGCGAAGAAGGGCTACTACGTGGCCATCGCGCACGTGTCCTTCCCCGGCATCGGCAAGCTGCGCAGCAGCGGCAGCGGCTACGACTGGGTGCCGGCGAACTACAACTCGGGCAAGTAGCCGCCTTCAGCGCCGCCAGCGCGTGGCCGCCACGAACAGCAGCAGGCCGGCCACGCCCAGCGCGGCTTCGGCGTAGAGCATGCTGCCCGCGCCGGCGCGCGCATAGACCTGGCCGTCGATCCAGGTGACGTAGCCGATCGGCACGTTCGACAGCGAAGCCAGCAGGCTGTACTTGGTGGCCGCGGCGCCGCGGCCGATGGCTTCCAGCACCACCGCCGTGAAGGCGGCGTAGCTCATGCCCAGCAGCACCGCGTAGGCCAGCGCGAAGGCGATGAAGGCGGTCTCGGTGCGCGGGCACAGCGCCATCGCCACCGCCAGCGCGGCCAGCAGCGCGCCAAACAGGCAGTACGCGGCCTTGCGGTCCATGCGGTCGCACAGCTGCCCGCCGACCAGGCAGCCGAAGGCCGAGGCCAGGCCGGTGAGTGCGCCGTTCACCAGCGCCACCGTGCCGGCGCCGGCCTGCCAGTCGCCCGCGATGGCGGCCCACAGGTTGGACGCGGCCCCGGTGCCGATGGGCAGGAAGCAGATCGCCATCGCCAGCGCGCCGGTTCGCGACAGCGCCACCGAACGCAGGTCGGTCCACAAGGCCCGCAGCGCGGCGCGCAGGTCGCCGGAGGCCGGGCGCGACCCGGCGTCGGCCACGAACCCCAGCGCGGCCATGCAGGCGGCGCACAGCAGCGCCAGCACCGTGCCCGAAGCCTGCGTCGTGAGGCCCGCGCCCTGCACCAGCCACAGCGCCAGGCCGCCGCCCAGGCCCTGCCCGCCCAGGTTGCCGGCCTGGAACCAGCCGCCGGCGCGGCCCTTGGCTTCTTCGGCGGTGCCGTGCGCCATCATCGTTTCGGCCGCCATGCCGGACAGCGTGGCCGCCACGTTGGCCACCAGCACGGCGGCCGTCAGCAGCCCCCAGTGCGTGGCGTCGGTGCCCCACCAGGCCATCGCGGCCACGCCGGTGGCGGTGACGGCGGTGGAAGCCGCGTACCAGCGCCGGCGCGTCCAGGTCAGGTCCACCAGCGGGGCCCAGGCGAACTTCCAGGTGTGCGGCAGGTACGACAGCGCGATCAGCGTCGCGATCGTGTCGGCCGCCACGCCGGCCTTCTCGAGCCCGAAGGCCAGCGTCACCGTGAGAAAACCGCCCTGCGCGCCGAAGGGCATGGCCAGCAGCAGAAAGGCCCAGGGCGGGGTGGCGGTGCGCAAGGTGGGCCCATGATGTCATGCGTCAGCCGAAGCGCCCCTGCAGGAACCAGTTCGGCCCCGGCTGCGGCAGCCGTTCGCGGTAGACCCACAGGAGCGCGCCGTCGGTGGCCAGCGCGATGAAGTAGTCGCGCGCGGCGAAGGCGTCGTCCCACCAGCCCGATTCGATGCGCTCGGGGCCCGAGAGCAGCTGCAGTTCGCGCCCTTCGTGCAGCGGCAGCGCGCCGCGTTCGGCCAGCGGCAGCGGCTCGGGCAGCAGCCACACCGGGCGGTGCAGCGGCAGGTCGCCGGCGGGCGGCACTTCGGCCACCGCGGCGGCCGGCAGCGGCTGGCTCACGGGCAGCAGGCGGCCGGCCTGTTCGGGCCGGTGGTCCGACAGCGCCACCACGCGCAGCACCTGCGTTTCGCCCAGTCGCGCACGCAGCCGCTCCAGCAGGCGCGTCAGCCCTTCGGCCTGGCTCTGGCGGGTGGGGAACAGTTCGGCATTGGGCGCCGCGGCGTGCACGATCTCGTGGCAGTGCAGGCGCAGCTCCAGCGTGGGCGCGGCCAGCGCCACGCGCGCCAGCCGTTCTCGCAGCAGCAGCTGCAGGTGGGTGGCGTCCAGCGAAGGCTCGGCCAGTTCGATGCGCAGCGTGGTGGCTTCCGCGGCTTCGCCCCGGTGGCGCGGCTCGTGCAGCATGGCCAGCGTGAACGCGGCGATGCGCGCGTGCTGCGCCTGGGCCCAGGCCACCAGGCGTGACAGCAGCACGCCGGCGGCGGCCAGCACCTGCGCACTGCTGTCGGCGCGCGCGAAGAGTTCGAGCCGGCCGTCCCAGGCCGGCGCCGGCGCCAGCGGCTGGCGTGGGTCGGGCTTCGCGCCGAGCGCACGGTCCAGGTCGTCGAGCAGGCCTTCGCCGAAGCGGCGCGCCAGCCCGGCGCGCGGCAGCACGCGCAGGTCGGACAGCGTGCGCAGGCCCATGCCCTGCAGCGCTTCCCAGTGTTCGCGCCCGGGGCCGAGCAGCCAGACCGGCGCGTCGTCCAGCAGCACGCCCAGCGCACTCTTCTTCGTGGCGTGCGCACCTTCGGCCAGGTCGTCGCGCCACAGTGCCAGGACAGCCGCGCCCAGCGCGGTGGGCGCGCTGGCGATGCGCAGCACGTGCCCCAGCGGCTTCAGCGCCAGCCGCAGCCGGCCGAGCAGGCGCGCATGGCCGCCGAAGTAGCGCAGGCTGGCCTGCACTTCCAGCAGCACGGTGGCCCGGTCTTCGATCAGCACCATCGGCGTGAAGGCCAGTGCCGCATGCGCCACCGCCTGCAGCGCGGCGGCGTCGCGCAGCGCGTCGGCCTGGCCCACCTGCAGGTCGGCCGCCAGCGCCAGTGCGGTGGCGCGCTTCATGCCCGGCTTCACGCCCAGCCCGGCGGCCACCCGGTTGACGGCCTCGACGCGGTGCTCGGCGATCAGCGCCACCGGCCGCGCCGCTTCGGCTTCCGTCAGCGTGGCACAGAAGGCTTCCAGCGACAGCAGCGGCAGGTGCAGCGCGATCCAGAGCATGTGCACAGCCGCTGCATGGAACGGCAGGTCCTCAGCTCAGGGGGCGCCGCACCAGCACGCGCCCGTCCTCGAAGCGGCGCGCAACGGCGAAGCCGGCGGCCAGGTACAGGGCCAGCGGGCCGTGGTGGTTCTCGGCTTCGCCGGTGGCGTTCTCGAAGGCGATGCCTTCGGCGAGCGCCAGGCCGCGGGCGCGGAAGCCGTCGCAGGCGGCGGCCAGCAGTGCGCGCGCCACGCCCTGGCGCCTTTCGGACTTCGCGACCACGAAGCAGGCGATGGCGCCGATGCGGTCGGCTTCGGGGTCGGGTTCGTCGGCCAGCGCTTCGAACAGCGGCCGCGGCGCGGCGTTGCACCAGCCGACGACGCGGCCTTCGCGGTAGGCCAGCCAGCCCTGCATGCGGCCGCTGGCGATGCGTTCGGCGGCGGCGGCGCGGTTCTGCGCTTCGGTGCGGTCGCGCCAGACCACCTGGCCGTGGTCGACGTGCATGAACTGGCACCAGCAGAAGCGCCACTTCGGGTTGTCGGCGAAGGCGTCGCCGGCGAAGAAGGCGGCGAAGTCGGCCTGGCGCGAAGGTTCCAGCGGGCGCAGCACGAAGCCGGGTTCAGTCGTCATCGCGCTCGCCTTCCTCGATGGGTTCGGCCAGGTGCGCGCGGTGCGCCGGCGCGGCGAAGGGTTCGGGCCAGAACTCGACCATGCGGCGCACGCGCGCGCCTTCCAGGTCGAAGAAGGAGAGCACGCGCGCCTGCTGCACGCCGTCGGTGACGCTGACGTCGGAGACGGCTTCGCCGGGCCCGCCCACGATGCGGTGCACCGTGAAGCGCCAGGGGCCGTGCGCCGGGTATTCGGCGTTCATGCGAACGAAGTTCTCGGCGCCGCGGAAACGTTCGTTCGACTGCGGCCAGTCGAGCACGAAGTCTTCGGCCAGCAGCGGCGCGACGGCGGCGAAGTCGTTGCTGGCCATCAGGCGCCAGAACTCGCGCGCCACTTCGGCGGCCTGGGGGTTCGGGTTCATGGTTCGAGCGTGTAGTCGAAGTCGTAGAAGTGCCGCCCGCCTTCGATGCGGATGCCCATGCGGCCGGCCAGGCCGGTGAGTTCGCCGCTGCCGGAATCGGGCACCACGGTGATGACGAGCGAAGGCGTGCCGCGGTTCATCAGCCCGCTGTGCTGCAGCGCGAAGCTGCCGCGCCGGCCCTGCAGCGTGCCGGTCACGCGTTCGATGGCGACGTAGCCGGCCGATCCCGGCCGGCCGCCCATGCACGACAGCATCTGCCCTTCGGCGGTGGCGTCCAGCGCGCCGTGGTAGCGCTTGGACAGCCCCCGCCGCTCGGGGAAGGTGTCGGGTTGGGCCTGCATGGCGACGTCGAAATTGCCACTCACTTGTTGTGTCATCTGGCGGTCTCCCGGGGTTGATGGGGTGATGGCGAACGTTCCAGCCGCGCCAGCACCGGCGCCGCCAGCACGGCCGGCAGTTCCAGCAGCAGCGGCTGCGCCAGCGGTGGCCCGCGCCGCTTGAGCAGCTGCACGCGCAGCAGGTCGGGTCCGGCGGCGCGCAGCAGCAGGCGCAACGGCGCCGGGCTGGGGCGCAGGCGCTGGGCTTCCTCGCGCAGCAGGAACACGGGGCCGTCGTGCGCCTGCGCGGCCAGCTGCAGGCGGCGCAGTGCGTCGGCGGCCAGGCGCGCCGGCAGCCAGGCGAGCGCGGCGCCCAGGTGGCCGCTCTTGAGCGACTGCTCCAGCGCCCACAGCACGTCGGCCGCCGGCAGCGGACCGGTGGCGCGGCCGCGTTCGGCGGCGCGGCTGCGCACCACGTAGACCTGCTGCACGTCCAGCCCGCAGGCGCCCAGGGCCCAGGCGTAGGGCTGCGCCGGCGGGTCGAACAGCATCACGCCCAGCTGGCGCGCCTGCAGCGCGGCCAGCGCCGGGGCCACGAGGCGCATCTCGCCGATGCCGGGGTGCGGCAGCAGCAGTTCGGTCAGCGCGCGCGTGGGCCAGCCGCCGCCGGGCAGCACCGCGTCCAGTTCGGGGTAGCCGCTGGCGCAGGCGGCTTCGCGCGCGCGGCCCAGCTGGTGGGCCCGCCACAGCGCGGGGTGCAGGTCTTCAGGCGAGGCGGCCGCGCCACCGGCCGAAGAGGGGCCGCCGCCCGGCGCACGCGAAGGCGGCATCGGGACGGCGGCAAAGGCAACGGCTGCAGTGGCAGGGGGAACTTCCACCAGGGTACTGTACGTTCATACAGTACTCAACGCAAGCACCCGATTTCACGCCTCCAGCAGCCGCGCCACCCGCTCGCGCAGCACGACCGGGCTCACCGCCGCCGCCGGCACCGCCTCCCCCGCCACCAGGCCGACGCGGCTGAAGAGGCCGCGCCGGAACGGCTTGACCATCGCCACCCCGCGTTCCACGCGCGAGAAGAAGCTGCCCCACAGGTTCTGCAGCGCCAGCGGCACCACCGGCACCGGGTGGGTCTGCAGGATCTTCATGATGCCGCCCTTGAACTCGCCCAGGCTGCCGTCCTGCGTGATGCCGCCTTCGGGGAACAGGCCCAGCAGGTCGCCTTCGCCCAGCACCCGGCGCGCCTGCTCGAAGGCGGCTTCGTAGACCTGCGGGTTCTCGCGCTGCGGCGCGATCGGGATCGCCTTGCCCAGCCGGAACAGCCAGCCCAGCACCGGCACCGCGAAGATGCGGTGGTCCATGATGAAGCGGATCGGCCGCGGGCTGGCCGCCATCAGCAGCACCGCGTCGATGAAGCTGACGTGGTTGCACACCAGGATGGCGGCGCCTTCGGTGGGGATGTGCTGGTCGCCGCGCACGCGGAAGCGGTAGATCAGGCGGCTCAGCACGAAGGCCAGGAAGCGCAGCAGGTATTCGGGCACCAGCAGGAAGATGTAGGCCGCCACCACGGCGTTCGCCAGCCCGGTGATCAGGAACACCTGCGGGATGGTGAAGCCCGCCTTCAGCAGCGCGCCCACGATGAGCGCGCTGGCGATCATGAACAGCGCGTTGAGGATGTTGTTGGCGGCGATGATGCGCGCCCGGTGCGTGGGCTGGCTGCGCAGCTGGATCAGCGCGTACATCGGCACGCTGTACAGGCCGGCGAAGAGCGACAGCAGCGCCAGGTCGGCCATCACGCGCCAGTGCGGCGCGAAGGCGACGAACTGGGTGAGCGTGTAGCCGGCCGAAGGCGGCAGCGAACGCGAGGCCAGGAACAGGTCGACCGAGAACACCGTCATGCCGATGGCGCCCAGCGGCACGAGGCCGATCTCCACGTGGCGGCGGCTCAGCACCTCGCACAGCAGAGAGCCGGTGCCGATGCCGACCGAGAACACCACCAGCAGCAGCGAGGCCACGCGCTCGTCGCCGTGCAGCACCTCCTTCGCGAAGGCGGGAAACATCGACAGGAACACGGCGCCGAAGAACCACATCCACGAGATGCCCAGCAGCGAGCGGAAGACCACCACGTTGCCGCGCGCCAGCTGCAGGTTGCGCCAGGTCTCGCTGAACGGGTTCCAGTTGATCTTCAGGCCGGGGTCGGTGGCCGGCGACACCGGCACCGCCTGCGCGATGAGCCGGCCCAGCAGCGCCACGCCCACGCAGCCGGCCGCCACCAGCTCGCCGCCGATGCCGGGCATGGCGATCAGCAGCCCGCCCGCCACCTGGCCCAGCAGGATGGCGACGAAGGTACCCATCTCCACCATGCCGTTGCCGCCGGTGATCTCGCGCTCGTTCAGGTGCTGCGGCAGGTAGGCGAACTTCACGGGGCCGAACAGGGTGCTGTGCAGGCCCATCAGGAACACGCAGGCGAGCAGCACGACGACGTCGTTGCGCAGGAAGCCCCAGCCGGCGAGCCCCATGATGCCGATCTCCAGCGTCTTCACGAAGCGGATCAGCACCCGCTTGTCGTGCTTGTCGGCGAGCTGCCCGCTGGTGGCCGAAAACAGCAGGAAGGGCAGGATGAAGAGCGCGCCGATCACCAGGCCGGCCATCGAAGGCGACAGCCATTCCACCTGCAGCTGGTAGGTGACCAGCACCGTGAAGGCGAACTTGAACAGGTTGTCGTTGCCGGCGCCCAGGAACTGCACCCAGAAGAACGGGGCGAAGCGGCGCTGGCCGAGCAGGGCGAACTGGTTGGGGTGGTCGTGGGGGGTCACGTCGTCGGTCTCCCTGCAGGCGGTCACGCGCTGCGCAATGTAGCGGGCAAAGAGCGGGCTTCGAACACGGCGGCCGGCAGCCGGCTGGAACCCGCGCACAACTGCCGCTTGAGCGCGAAGTCGAACAGCAGCGGGTTGTGGCCGCGCAGCGCCTCCAGCGGCGCCACCGCCGCTTCGGCCAGCAGGCCGGCGCGCACCAGGCGCGGCAGCGAGACCAGCAGCGGCACGCCCGGCAACGGGTAGTCGGACCCGTTGAGCAGGCGCTCGTGCCAGTGCTCGCGCTCGAGGATCGCGCGCCACACGCGCGGCTCGCGATTCGCCTGGAACACCGCCGAGATGTCGGCCAGCAGCAGGCCGCGGCCTTCGCCCATCAGGCGCGCGAAGAGGTCGAAGGCGGGCAGCGCGGGCCGCGAGCGGCGGTCCAGGTCGGCCGCCCGGCCGAGCGAAGCCGCATGCGCCACGATCACCGGCACGCCCGCTTCCAGCGCCGTGCGCAGCAGCAGCGGGTTGCCCCAGGCGGCACGGCCGGCCCCGGGCACCGCCTTCTCTTCGCCGCCATGCACCACCAGCGGCAGGCGGGCCTGCGCCAGCCGTTCGTAGAAAGGCCGGCAACGCCGGTCGGCCGGGTCGATGTTCATCGCGCTCGGCAGCCACTTCACTGCCACCGCGCCGCCGCCGATGGCCGCTTCCAGCCGGGCCAGCGCGTCCTCCCGCCAGGGGTGGATGGAGGCCACCCACTCGAAGCGGTCGCAGGCGGCAGCCACCCGCGCCGCATGCGCGTCGGGCACGTGGAAGGTGCTCCAGTCGGGGCGCGGCCGGCCCATGTCGTCGCAGGCCTGGTCGAAGGCGTAGAGCCACCAGCGCGCGCCGGGCGGGAAGCCGGCGGCCAGCACCCTCAGCCGGTCCACGTAGGCGGCGTCGATCGAAGGCGCGTCGGCCGCCACCCCGGCGGCGCCGAGGATGGTGCGCCGGCGCAGGGTCTCCACCGGGTGCCACCACTGCTGCAGGCTGGGGTGGATGCTGCAGCCCGAACCGCCGTCGCCGGTGCCCAGCAGGTGGGCGTGCACGTCGCTCAGCCGGGTGGGGTCCAGGCCTTCGAAGGCCTGCAGCACCAGATCCTGCGCCGCCGGTTCGTGGGCCCCCGCGACCAGCGAGGTGAAGAGCCCGGCCGCCAGCGCGCCGGTGCAGCACAGGGCGTGGCGGCGGTTCATCGCACCACCACCAGCGGCTGCGCCAGGCCGCTGCGCGCCAGCCAGGCGAACACCGAGTCGGCCGTCACGGTGCGGATGCGGCCGGCGTAGCGCTCACCGTCCGGGTGGTCGTCGAAGGCCACGTTGGGGCTGCCGATGCGCGCACCCAGCCGGGTGAAGGCGTCCACGTGCAGCAGGCCGGGCACGTAGCCTTCCAGCTGCAGCCAGGCCTGGGCCTGCGTGCGCGTCTGCAGCGCCGGCCTGGCGGCCAGTGCCAGCGTCTCGATCGCCCACTGGTTGGACTGCTGGTAGCGCTGTGCCCAGGGGTAGGCCACCATGCTGTAGTCGCGCTGGTGCAGCCGGGCGGCGCGGCCGTTGTCATGCAGCAGCGGCAGCAGCTGCGCCTGCAGCGCCGGCGTCGGCACCGCATAACCGGCGCGGTAGTCGAAGGGGTTGTCCAGGAAGAACTCGCCCAGGCCCTGGCGGTAGAGCGAGGCTTCGGCGCTGCCGCAGGCGTTGAGCTTGTGCACGACGCGCCAGGCCCCTTCGCCGCGGTACGCCCAGCCCACGTGCGACCAGGCCAGGCCCCAGCGCGACAGGTCCTGACCCGCGCGCGCCAGCAGCACCACCTGGGCGCCGCTGGCGTCCAGTGCCTGCCGCGTGCGTTCGGCCAGGTCCAGCGACCGCACCACGCTGGTGGCCTGCGGCGCGTGCGGCGTGCAATCGCGGCCGGCCTGCGCGGTGGCCATCGCGGCGGCGGCAACGAGCGCGACGACGCGGCGCTTCATCGCGTGATCCTCTCGTTGTGCAGCAGCGCGCGGCCGATCTCGTTGGGCACGATGGCGATGGCGCGTCCGGCGGCCGACAGCACCCAGCCGGCGCTGACCGCGGTACACACGACCACCGAGCCCACTGCGAGCGAGGCGCCGCCCGCCAGCGTGACGCTGGCGCGGGCGCCGTCGGAGGCACGCTCCAGCACCCACACGGTGCTGGCGGCGCTGGCTTCCACCGCCACCACGGTTAGTGCGGCGCCAGCGGAGATCACGACGACCGGCGCCGCCACCGAGACGGCCACCGGCAGCAGCGACAGGGCGCTGCTCTCGGCCGAAGGGTCATGGGCATGGGCCGGGCCGGCCAGGGCCAGCGCGACGGCGAGCACGGAGACGAGCTTCTTCATGGTCTTCGCCCTCCCCTTCATTCCGCACCGCGGCGCGCTTCGGCCAGCGCGGCTTCGAAGGCGTCGCGCAGCGTCTTGGCCAGCGTGAAGGTGCTGCAGATCAGGAACAGCCAGCACACGCCCAGGTAGGCCTTGTACGGCGGGCTGATCTCCATGCGCACCAGACCCCAGCCGGTGAGCCCCATCGCCAGCGCGAAGGCGCCCCACACCACGAAGCGCCACAGCGGCGTGTCGACCCGGCGGCCTTCGTTGTCGCGGATGAACTTGGCCAGCGCGAAGGCCGAGGTCACGCAGAACAGGTAGCCCATCATCATGAACGCGCGGTCGATGTCGGTGCCCGGCAGCCAGGCCAGGCCGGTGCCGGCCAGCGCGGCGGCGGTGCCGAAGGAGATCCAGACCTGGGCCTTCCAGGCCTTGGTGTCGTGGCGGATCGTGGCGGCTTGCATGGGGGTCTTTCCCGTCGAGGTGTTGAACACGGGACGCATCCTGCCGGGCTTCCCGCTCGGTATCCATCACTCCAGGGAGGGTGGCGATCCTCGCGACCGCAAGTATCATTTGACGGTACTTCTTGGGACCCTGCCGCCATGAGCTCCAGCCAGGACCTGGTGACCGCGCTGAAGGCCGAACTGCGCCGCGCCGGCATCACCTACGCCGACCTCGCGCGCGAACTGCGGCTGGCCGAATCGAGCGTGAAGCGCATCTTCGCCAAGGGCGACATGCCGCTGTCACGCATCGACGAGGTGCTGCGCGTGCTGCGCATGGACTTCGCCGAGCTGGCGGCGCGCGTGGTGCAGGCGCAGCCGCTGCGCAAGGAGCTCACGCTGGAGCAGGAACGCGCGGTGGTGGCAGACCGCAAGCTGCTGCTGATGGCCATCAGCGTGCTCAGCCAGTGGAGTGCCGAGCAGATCGTCGCCACCTACCGCCTGAGCGAGGCGGAGGCGGTGGCCTACCTGGTGGTGCTGGACCGGCTGGGCGTGATCGAGCTCAAGCCACTCAACCGCTACCGCCTGAAGGTGGACAAGACCTTCCGCTGGCGGCCCGACGGACCGGTGATGAAGTACTTCCGCGACAACGTGATCGGCGACTACTTCGGCGGCGGCTTCGACGCCGAAGGCGAAGTGCTGATGCTGGTGCACGGCCAGGTGAGCCGGCCCAACGCGGCGCTCTTCGTCGACCGGCTGCAGCGCCTGGGACAGGACTTCGCCACCCAGCACGTGGCCGACCAGCGCCTGCCGCCCGAGCGCAAGGACGCCTACACGCTGGTGGTGGCCATGCGCTCCTGGCTCTTCGCCGCCTTTCGCGACCTCAAGCGGCAGCCGGATTGAAGGCGCGCTTGAGCGCGGCGCCGCACAGGTCCAGCGCCGTGCTCGCCTCGTCGATGACGCGGCCCATGGTCGCGAAGCCGTGGATCTGGCGCTGGAAGCAGACGTACTGCACGCGGTTGCCGGCCTCCGACAGCGCGTCGGCGTACTGCCGCCCTTCGTCGACCAGCGGGTCGTAGCCGGCGGTCAGCACCAGCGCCGGCGGCAGCCTGGAGAGGTCGCGCGCCAGTAGCGGCGAGGCGCGCCAGTCGCTCCACGAAGCGGGGTCGGGCATGTACTGGCCGCGGTAGTAGTCGACGCTCTCGGCGGTGAGCAGGTAGCCCTGGCCGTTGGTCTTGTGCGAAGGCGCCACGGCGCGCATGTCGGTGGCCGGGTAGATCAGCAGCTGGAACGCGAGCGCGTGGCCGGCGTCGCGCTCGGCGATCGCCGTCACGGCCGAGAGGTTGCCGCCGGCGCTGTCGCCGCCCACCGCGATGCGGGCCGCGTCCGCGCCCAGCGAAGCCGCGTTCGCGCGCGCCCAGCGCACGGCGGCGACGCAGTCGTCGGGCGCGGCGGGGAAGCGGTGCTCGGGCCCGAGCCGGTAATCCACCGCCAGCACCGCGCAGCCGGCCGCCGCGGCCAGGTGGCGGCACAGCACGTCGTGGGTGTCCAGGTCGCCGATGACCCAGCCGCCGCCGTGGAAGTACACCAGCAGCGGCAGCGTGCCGGCGGCCGGGCGGTACAGGCGCAGCGGCGTGCCACCGTCGGTCTTCAGCTCGCGCACTTGGGCCATCGGCAACGGCGCTGGCTGCGTGAAGCCGCGCCGTTCCAGGTACATGCGGCGCGCGTCGGCAGGCGAGAGTGTGTGCACCGGCGGCACCCGGCGTTCGATCATCAGGTCCAGCAGCGCGCGGGCTTGGGGGTCGAGCATGACGGCGGTCTCCTTCGTGCGGCGAGTGTAGGCTTGAGGCCATGGCCCCTGACATCGTGTTTCGCGCACCCCGCCCCGGCGACATGGGCTGGGTGGTCTCGCGCCACGGCGCGCTGTACGCGCAGGAATTCGGCTGGGACTGGCGCTTCGAAGCGCTGGTCGCGCGCATCGCGGCCGACTTCGTGGACCGCTTCGACCCTGCACGCGAAGCCTGCTGGATCGCGGAACGCGAAGGCCGCCCGCTGGGCTGCGTGTTCCTGGTGCAGGCGCGCGACGAAGCGACGGGCGCGCCGGACCCCGGCGTGGCGCAGCTGCGCATGCTGCTGCTGGAACCCGAAGCGCGCGGCAGCGGCCTGGGCAAGCGGCTGGTCGAGGCCTGCCACGGCTTCGCGCGCCAGGCCGGCTACCGCCGCATGCGGCTTTGGACCAACCACATCCTGCTGGCGGCGCGCGGCATCTACCAGAAGGCCGGCTACCGGCTGGTGGCGAGCGAGGAACACCAGAGCTTCGGCCACAAGATGGTCGGCGAAACCTGGGAGATGGACCTTTGATCGCGTGCCCTTGCGGCAGCGCCCTCGCCTACGAAGCCTGCTGCGGCCGCTGGCATGCCGGCGAACCCGCGCCCACCGCCGAAGCGCTGATGCGTTCGCGCTATGCCGCCTACGCCAGCGGCCGCCTGGACTACGTGCGCGACACCTGGCATGCCAGCACGCGACCGCCGGCGCTGGAGGTGGAGCCCGGCGTGAAATGGCTGGGACTGGAAGTGCGCCGCCACGTGGCCGAGGGCGACCGCGCCACGGTGGAGTTCGTCGCCCGCAGCAAGCTCGGCGGCCGCGCGCACCGCCTGCACGAGACCAGCCGCTTCGTGCGTGAAGCGGGCCGCTGGTATTACGTGGACGGCGAACTGAAGTAGCTCAGCCGAAGCGGACCGCGGCGATCGGCGGCAGCGTCAGCGACACCGTCTGCCAGCGGTCGCCGCCGTCGAAGCTGGTCCACAGGCCGCCGGTGGTGCTGCCCATCAGCAGCGTGCGGCCGTCGGCGGCCACCTCCAGGCCGTGGCGGTAGACCAGGTCGTAGCAGTCCTGCTGCGGCAGGCCCTCGCGCAGCGTGTCCCAGGTCTGGCCGCCGTCGCGCGTGCGGTTCACGATCATCTTGCCGTCCACCGGCACACGGCACATGTCGCTGACGGCGGGCGCGAACCAGGCGGTGTCGGGCTCGCGCGGGTGCACCGCCACCGCGAAGCCGAAACTGGAGATGGGCGCGTGCAGGCGCTGCCAGCTGGCCGCGGAGTCGACCGAACGCCAGATGCCGCAATGGTGCTGGCACCACAGGATCTCGGGCCGCAGCGCGCTGCGCACGATGCGGTGCGGATCCTGCGCGTTTTCGTTGTCGGCCTGCTCGGGCGGCATGAAGTCGGCCCGCATGCCCTTGGCGCGCAGCGTCCAGTGCTCGCCGCCGTCGCTGGTACGCCAGGCGCCGCCGCAGCTGACCCCGACGATCAGGTCGCCCTTGTCCTGCGGGTGCAGGCACAGCGAGTGCATCGCCGGCAGTTCGCTGCCACCGCCGAACCACTCGGCGCGCCGCGGGTCGTCCCACAGGGCCCACACCAGTTCCCACGTGGCGCCGAAATCGCGCGACCGGAACAGGCCGCCGGGCAGCGTGCCGGCCCATACCGTGCCGCCGCCTTGTTCCAGCGCCCACACCTGCGAAAGCTTCCAGGCCGGGCCGGGCGCGTCGGCCGGCTGCTCGGGGTAGACCGGTGCGGCCACCTCGTGCCAGCTCTGCCCCGCGTTTTCGGAAGCATGCAGCTTGACGCCGAAGTGGCCCAGGTTCAACGCCGCCAGCATGCGGCCGTCGGGCTGCGGTGGCAGCAGCATCGTCACCGGGTCGCCGAGGAAGCTGAGCCTCGCGATCGACCAGCCCGCGCCGCCGCGGCGCAGCTCGAACAGGCCCTTGCGCGTGGCGACCCAGGCGCGTTCGCTCTCGTTCATGGTCTCAGCCTCCGGACAGGGCCTGCAGCACGTGCACCGTGCTCGCGGGCTCGACGCCTTCGGTCAGCGCCACGCGATCGGTGCAGCGCCGGCCGTCGATGAAGATCACGACGTTCGGGCGCACGTGGCCCTGGTCGTCGAGCACGTAGCCGCGCAGCACCGGGTTGACGGCGAAGGCCTCTTCCAGCACCGCGCGCAGCGTGGTCGAGGACGCCTGCACTTCGGGCGTCTCGGTGAAGCGGCGCAGCTGGGGCGTGAAGACGACGCGCGGCATGGGCGCATGATGCGCGCCGTGCCGCGGGCGTCAATCGGGCGCAGGCCCGGGAGCGGGTCCGAAGCGGATCAGCTGCGGATCAGGTGATCGAAGGCCGACAGCGCCGCCTTCGCCCCTTCACCCGCGGCCACCACGATCTGCTTGTACGGCACCGTGGTCGCGTCGCCGGCGGCGTAGAGCCCCGGCACGCTGGTCGCGCAGCGCGCGTCGACGATGATCTCGCCGAATCGGGACAGCTCCACCGTGCCCTTCAGGAACTCGGTGTTCGGCACCAGGCCGATCTGCACGAACACGCCCGCCACCTCGATGCTGCCCAGCTCGCCGCTGGCGCGGTCCTTGAAGATCAGGCCCGTGACCTTGCGGCCGTCGCCGCTGATCTCCGTGGTCTGGGTGTGGGTTCGGATCGCCACGTTGGGAAGGCTCTTCAGCTTGTTCACCAGCACGGCGTCGGCCCTCAGCGTTTCGGCGAACTCGAGCAGCGTCACGTGCTCGACGATGCCCGCCAGGTCGATGGCCGCTTCCACGCCCGAGTTGCCGCCGCCGATGACGGCGACGCGCTTGCCCTTGAACAGCGGGCCGTCGCAGTGCGGGCAGTAGGCCACGCCCCTGGTGGCGTACTCGGATTCGCCCGGCACGTTCACCTTGCGCCAGCGCGCGCCGGTGGCCAGCACCACGCTCCTGGCCTTCAGCTCGGCCCCGTTGTCCAGCGTCACCGTGAAGGTGCTGCCGGGTTCGACCCCGGCCACGCGGTGTCCGGCCATCAGGTCCACGTCGTAGGCCTGGGTGTGCGCTTCCAGTGCGGCGGCGAACTTCGGGCCCTGCGTCTCCAGAACCGAGATGAAGTTCTCGATGCCCAGGGTGTCCAGCGTCTGGCCGCCCATGCGTTCGGCCACGATACCGGTGCGGAGGCCCTTGCGCGCCGCGTACACCGCGGCCGCCGCGCCGGCGGGGCCGCCACCGACCACCAGCATGTCGAAGGTGTCCTTCGCGGCCAGCTTCTTCGCGTCTCGCGCGGCGGCGCCGCTGTCCACCTTGGCCAGGATCTCGCCGATCTCCATGCGGCCGTTGCCGAACGGCTTGCCGTTGAGGAAGACGCTGGGCACGGCCAGGATCTGGCGCGCCTCGACTTCTTCGCGGAACAGGCCGCCGTCGATGGCCACGTGGCGCACGCGCGGGTTCAGCACCGCCATCAGGTTGAGCGCCTGCACCACGTCCGGGCAGTTGTGGCAGCTCAGGCTCATCCAGGTCTCGAAGACGAAGTCGCCTTCCAGGGCCTGGATCTGCGCGATCACGTCGGCTTCCAGCTTCGGCGGGTGGCCGCCAGCCTGCAGCAGCGCCAGCACGAGCGACGTGAACTCGTGGCCCATGGGCACCGCGGCGAACGTGACGCCCATGTCGGCGCCGGCACGGGTGATCCGGAACGAAGGCCGACGCTCGGCGCCGCCGTCGAAACGCGCCCTGACCAGCGGCGACAGCTGGGAGATTTCCTCCAGCAGTTCGCGCATCTGGCCTGCGGCTTCGCTCGCGTCCAGCGAGGCCACCAGTTCCACCGGCTGCGTGACGCGGCCGAGGTAGGCGCCCAGCTGGGCGCGGATGTTGGCGTCGAGCATCGGGGTCGTCCTTCGGCTCGTGCTCAGATCTTGCCGACGAGGTCGAGCGAAGGCGTCAGCGTCGGCGCGCCTTCGTTCCACTTGGCCGGGCACACCTGGCCGGGGTTGCTGGCCACGTACTGGGCGGCCTTCAGCTTGCGCAGCGTCTCCTTGACGTCGCGGGCGATCGCGTTGTCGTGCACCTCGGCGGTCTTGACCACGCCGTCGGGGTTGACGATGAAGGTGCCGCGCAGCGCCAGCCCTTCTTCCTCGATCAGCACGCCGAACATGCGCGCCAGGCGGTGCGTGGGGTCGCCCACGAGCGGGAACTTCGCCTTGCCGACGGCCGGCGAGGTCTCGTGCCACACCTTGTGCGCGAAATGGGTGTCGGTGGTGACCACGTAGACCTCGGCGCCGGCCTTCTGGAATTCGGCGTACTGGGTGGCGGCATCTTCCACCTCGGTCGGGCAGTTGAAGGTGAACGCGGCGGGCATGAAGATGAACGCCGACCAGCGGCCCTTGATCGACTCGTCCGACACTTCGACGAACTTGCCGTTGTGGAAGGCCTGCGCCTTGAACGGCTGGATTTGCGTGTTGATGATCGACATGGTGGGTCTTCCTTTCGGGGAGGTTGGAATCGAGAGCGGCTATCGGGAGCTCGCGATGGATAGATTATTTACTATCCACCATCTCAACCCGATTGACTTTGCCTAAGGCGCGGATAGCGCCGCCGCCGTGGGCCCGGCCGCGCCTCAGTGGCCGGCGAGCGCGGCCGGAACGCTTTCCGGCGCCTGGTGGATCCAGGCCAGCGACAGCAAAGCGCCGATGGTGCCCAGCAGCACCGGCAGGTCGACCGGCTTGGCGACGAAGGCGTCGGCACCGGCCTCGCGTGCCTCCGCCTCCGTGCGGCCGGCGGTGCTGGCCGACATGGCGGCGACGGGCAGCGAACGCCAGCGTGGCGAGGCACGCAGCCGGCGCGTGGCCTCGAAGCCGTCCATCACCGGCATCATCAGGTCCATCAGCACCAGGTCGGGTGCGAAGGCGTCGGCCATGGTCACCGCCTGCGCGCCGTCGGCGGCCTCGGCCACCTCGAAGCCCAGCGTGCCCAGCGCGTCGGCCAGCATGGCGCGGTTCTGCGGCACGTCCTCGGCGATCAGCACGCGGCGGCGCGGGCCCTGGTAGCCCGTGACCACGCCCTGCAGTGGCGGCAGCCGCACCGGTACTTCGGAGACCGGCAGTTCCACCTCGAAGCAGAACACGCTGCCTTCGCCCGGACGGCTCCGGACGCCGATCGCGCCGCCCATCAGCTGCGCCAGCCTTCGGCTGATGGCCAGGCCCAGGCCGCTGCCGCCTTCGCGCCGGCGCGCGTCGCCCAGCTGCTCGAAGGGTTCGAACAGGCGGCGCATCTGCTCTTCGCTCATCCCGATGCCCTGGTCGCGCACCTCGAAGCGCAGCCGCGCCTGGCCAGCCGCGCCGCCCTGGCGCGAGACGGCCAGCGTCACGCGGCCGGCGTCGGTGAACTTGACCGCGTTCGACAGCAGGTTCAGCAGCACCTGGCGCAGCCGCTTCTCGTCGCCGCGCACCACGCGCGGCAGGTCGGGCGCCGTTTCGCAGTCGAACAGCAGGTTCTTCTCCTCGGCCTTCACGCGCACGATGTCGGTCACCACCTGCAGGAAGGCGGCCAGGTCCACGTCGGCCGGCTGCAGCTCCAGCTTGGCGGCGTCGATGCGGGCCAGGTCCAGGATGTCGTTGATCAGCGCGAGCAGGTGGCGGCCGCTTTCCTCGATGATGCGCAGCCCGCGCGCCTGCCGCTCGGTGAGCGCGCGGTCGCGCCGCAGCGTCTGGGCGAAACCGAGGATGCCGTTGAGCGGCGTGCGCAGCTCGTGGCTCATCTGGGCCAGGAATTCGCTGCGCTGACGCGCCAGCTTGCGCGCTTCCTCCAGCGCCGCTTCGCGCGCCGCCTCGGCCGCGTGGCGTTCGCTGATGTCGCGCGCCACGCCCACCGTGCCGAGCAGCGTGCCGTCGGCGTCCAGCACCGGCGCCTTGTAGGTCTCCAGCCAGGCTTCGCCGCCATCGGCCCGCAGGCGCTTCTCGCCGCTGCGGCGTTCGCGTGTGCCCATCACCTGTTCGTCTTCGGCAAGCTCGGCCGCGGCCTCGGGGGCGGGCAGCAGTTCGGCGTCGGTGCGGCCTTCGACTTCGTCCACCTCGTGGCCGCGCGCCTTCGCGTGGGCGGCGCTCACCACCAGGTAGCGGCCCTGGGTGTCCTTGAACCAGGCCCACATGGGCAGCAGGTTGATCAGCGTGCGCAGGTAGGCCTTGCGCCGGTTCAGCTCCCCGGTGCGTTCCTGCACCCGCTGCTCCAGCGTGACGTTGAGCGCGCGCACCTCGCTTTCGGAGCGCTGCCGCTGTTCGTTCAGCCCGCGCAGCTGGCGCTGCGACTGGCGCAGCCGCAGCACCGACCAGGTGGCGCCGGCCAGCAGCAGCGCGCTGCCGCCCAGCAGCGTGGCCAGCCAGCGCTGCTGCAGTTCCCGCTGGTGCAGGCTGGCGGCCTGCTGCTCGTTGCGGTGCTGCAGGTCGGCGATCTCGCGCTGCTTGCTTTCGCGCTCGTAGCGCTGCATCAGGTGCACCATGCGGTCGCCCGCCTTCTCGCGCCCGTAGCGGTCGGTCATGCCGGCCGCTTCGGTGGTCAGCTCGTAGGCGCGCCGGTAGTCGCCGCGTTCGGCGGCCAGCGCGGCCAGGCGCGCGGCGCTGCTGCTCAGGTAGATGGCGTGCCCCAGTTCGCGCGCCAGGGCGTAGGAGCGTTCGGCGGCTTCGAGGGCGTGAGCCCGGTCGCCCAGCGCCTCGTAGCGCTGGCTCTTGGCGCCCTGCACGAACCACATGCCGATGCGGTTGGGGTGCTCGAGGTACTTGCGCTCGGCCTCCTCCAGCAGTCGCAGCGACTCGGCATGCCGGTTCTGGCGCGCCAGCAGTTCGGCCACGCCGAAGAGACCGAAGCTCTCGGCGAACGGGGCGCCCACCTCGCGGTGCAGGGCCAGCGCCTCGCGCTGCAGGCGCTCGGCGCCCGCCAGGTCGCCACGGAAGGCCTGCGCGCCGGCCAGGCCGGCGACCGCAAAGCCCTCGGACAGCTTCGACCCCGCCAGGCGCGCGTAGCGGCGCATCGCCGCGTAGTGCTCGGCCATCTCGTCGGTGCGGCCGCTGCGTTCGAAGGCGATCGCCAGCCCCTGCTCGGCGTACATCAGGGCCAGCGGATGTCCGCTGCGGCGTGCCACTTCCATGCCCTGTACCGCCACCGCGGCCGACTCCTCGTACTCCTCGAAGCGCCGGTACATCACCGTCACGCGCAGCATGGCCTCGCCCAGCAGTTCGGGCCGGTCGGTGCCTTCCAGTTCTGTCGCCGCGTCCTGCACCGCGCGCACCATCTCGTCGAGCTGGCCGCGGTTGATGGCGTTGATGGCGATGTTGAGGTTGGCCTCGGCCTGGCCGATGCGGTCGGCCTGCTGCGAAGCCAGCGTCAGCGCGGTGGCCGCATGGTCGGCGGCCGTTTCGGTGAGGCCCATGTAGGTCTCGGCGCGCGCCAGCACGTTGAGCGCCTTCGTGCGCTGCGCCGCCGGGGCCGAAGCCGGCAACGCGAAGAGCAGGCGTTGTGCCTGCTCGCGCGCGCCGGGAGCGTCGTTCTCGGCCAGCGCCCGCACGCGCGCGAATTCGGCCTGCCAGTCGGCGGGTGCGGTCTGCGCCCACGCCGTCGCGGCCACCAGCCAGGCGGCGAACCACCAGTACCGGCCGTGCCGCTTCACGAGAACCTCGCGTTCAAGGTCAGCACCCACTGGCGGTCGTTCAGCCACGCGCCCTGCGGCCGGGTCGGCTCGCCGTGGTAGGAGCGGCGCACGGTGCGCAGCAGGTTGGTCACGTCCAGGCCCCAGGTAAGGCCTTCGCCGGCTCGCAGGCGCAGGCCGGCATCGGCCCACGCATAGCCTTCGGTCCACAGCGGCAGCGCACCGACGCCGACCACGCTGGTGAAGCCGGTCAGGAAGCGGTCGCGCCAGTTCCACGCCAGCCGCGCCGAGACGCGCCCGGCCTCGTAGACACCCACCACGTTGGCGCTGTTGCGCGACAGATTGGCCAGCGGCTGCGCGTCGCCCAGCGGGCCCAGCGGCATGCGGCTGTCGACCCAGGTGTAGTTGGCCAGCAGCCCCCAGCGGCCCACGAACTGCTGCCAGCCCAGTTCGACGCCCTTCAGGCGCGCGCGCTGAACGTTCTGCGGCCGGCTCACCAGGTAGGTGGCGCCGTCGTGTTCCTCCGGTGCCGCCACGCTGGTGACGAAACCGTCGACCTGCTTCCAGAACAGGATGGCGGTGAGCGCGTCGGTGTCGGACCGATGGTGCTCGACCCCCAGGTCCAGGTTCTGCGCCCGCATCGGCTTCAACTCCGGATTGCCCGCGAAGCCGGAGTTTCGGGCGTGGTCGATCGAATTCGGCACCAGAGTGAGCGAAGGCGAGAGCTGGTCGAAGCCGACCCGCGTGACGGTCTTCGACGCTGCTGCGCGCAGCAGCCAGCCTTCGGCCCAGGCCCAGCGCAGCGTGGCGCTGGGCAGCCAGTCGCGGTCCACATGGTCCACCGCCACCGGCACCACGCCGCCGGCCGAAGGCACCGACTCGTTGCCCGTCACGGTCTCATGCGTGCGCACCACCCGCGCACCCAGCTGGCCCTGGAGCGCGCCGGCGGCTGCCCGCCAGGCGGCGGCAGCGTAGGCGGCATCGGTGGTCTCTTCGATGCGCCACACGCCCAGCGGGTTGCCCGCGTCCGGAATGGCCGAACCCACGCCTGCCGCGGCGCGCAGCGCCAGCGGGTCGCGCGCCAGCGCCAGGTTGCCGATCAGGTGCGGCGCCACCGGCCCGGTGCCGGGCATGAAGCCGTAGCGGTCGGCCTGCACCAGGTCGGGCCGGTCGGCGGCGCTCAGCCCGCTGACGGTGGCATCGGCAAAGACCAGCCCGGGTGCGTTGTCCGCGTGCCGGCGCGCATGGCGCAGGCCGAAGTCCAGCGTCGTCCAGGGACCGGCGTCGAACGTCTGCGAAGCGTCCATGCGGGCCGCGCTCAGGCGGCCTTCGAAGGGACGGTCGCGGTAGGCGATGCCGGTGATGCGCCAGTTCGCCGGGTCGGTGAGGTCGGTGCCCTCCACGCGCGCCACGGGCACCGCCGGCGCCAAGTCCTGCCGGAAGGTGGCGGCGGTGGCGGCGGCGAAGGGGCCGCTGAAGAAAAGCCGGTTCACGCTGCGCGTGTGGCTGAGATCGGCCTTCAGCAACAGCCCGCCGCCGGCTTCCCATTGCGCGGCCAGCGCGGCCATGCGGTTGCGGTCGACGGTGTCGCGCGCGAAGCTCAGCAGGGACACCGGGGCCCGCTCCCACGTGACCTGCATGACATCGGCGGTGCCGGGGAACAGCGCCACGCTGCCCGGCACCGCCGTGGGACCGGCGGCCACGTTGACCTGGTGCGAGTCCTGGCGCGTGCGCAGCTCGGTCGCGTTGAATTCGGCCAGCAGCTCCAGCGCGGGCCGCGGGCGCCACTGCAGCACCGCCGCGGCCGCGCTGCGGCGGCGTTCGCCCACGCTCATGGTGTCGGAGGTGCCGTTGGGCGCCGACACCGCCTGGCCCGGCAGCAGGTCGGTTCGCAGCAGCGGCGCGCCTGTGCTGCGCAGGTCTTCGCGGAAGGCCCGTCGCTGCAGCGACAGGTTCACCAGCAGGCCGAAGCCGCCAGCTTCGGCGCTGTGCCCGCGCGTGCTGGCCAGCAGCGCGAACTGCGGGCGCGTCGCGCGCGCCAGGTCGCCGTGGATGGCGCGCAGCGCCAGCACGCCGGCATGGCCGCCGAAATCGAGCGGCCGCCAGCTGTGCAGGTCGATGCTGCCGCCGAGGCCGCCTTCGATCTGCGCCGCCGAGGCGGTCTTGTGCACTTCGATGGCCGAGACCAGCTCGGCAGGGAGGTCGGTGAAGTCCAGGCTGCGGCCGGTACCGGCGGTGAAGACCTCGCGCCCGTCGAGCAGCGTCTCCACCTGCACCAGGCCGCGCACGGCGACGCCGGCGCCTTCGCCGCGGTCGCGCGCGATCTGCACGCCGGCCACACGCTGCAGTGCTTCGGTGACGTTCAGGTCGGGAAGGCGGCCGATGTCTTCGGCCACCACGGCGTCCAGCACGCCGGGGGCTTCGCGCTTGAGCGCCAGGGCACTGGCGGCACTGGCGCGCGGGCCCCGCACCACCACGTCGGATGGCGGCTCGGCCTGGGCGCCGGACACCAGCGGCAGCCACGTGCAAGCCAGTGCGATCCGGGACAGGGCCTCGAACGCGAACCGCTGGCTCACCTTGCGTCTCCTTGGGGCGGTACGGCTCACGGCCCCACCTTCAGGACACCTCTTGCGGCGTCGGTCTTCAGTACCCCGGCCATTGTGCGGCGCCGCGCACCGTTCCAGGCCGCCAACTCCTTGCGCAACCGCAAGCATTCGCGCAAAGCACCGACACCCCGGGGGCGCCGCAAAGGCTCAGGGCACCTCGTGCCCCATGCTGGCCTGCCACACGCGGTACCAGTCTTCGGCCGCCATGCGCAGCGACGGCGCCGCCACCGCTTCGCGCAGCGCCTCGATGCGCCCCGACCCCGTGATGGGCACCGGCCGCGACGGGTGGCGCAGGATCCAGGCGTAGGCCATCGTCGCCACCGAGACGCCGCGTTCGCGGCCCAGCGCGCCCAGCACGCCGTGCACGCGCCGCACCTGCTCGTCACCGTCGCCGAACAGGCGCCCGCGGCCCAGCGGGGACCAGACCATGGGCGGCAGCCCCAGGTCGGTGGCCTGGTCCAGCGTGCCGTCGGCCAGCGCGCGCATCTGCAGCGGCGAGAACTCCACCTGGTTCGTGGCCAGTGCGAAGCGCCGGTGCAGCATCGCGAACTGCGCCGTCGTGTGGTTGCTGGCGCCGAAGGCCAGCACCTTGCCGGCACGCTGCAGGTCGGCGAAGGTGGCGGCCACCCCGTCGGGTTCGGCCAGGAAGTCGGGCCGGTGGATCAGCAGCAGGTCGATGCGGTCCGTGCCGAAGGCGCGCAACGAGTTCTCCACCGAAGCCACGATGTGCGCGCGCGAACTGTCGTACGAATGCACCGCATGCGCCGGCCGCGCCGCAGAGACGAGCTTGATGCCGCACTTGGTGACCAGCTGAAGCCGGTCGCGCAGGCCCGGCGCCGCCGCCAGCGCGGCGCCGAAGCGGACCTCGTTGCCGTGGTCGCCGTAGATGTCGGCATGGTCGAAGGTGGTGATGCCCAGGTCCAGCGCGGCCCCGATCCAGCGCACCAGGGCCGGCGTGTCCAGTCCCCATTCGTGCAGGCGCCACAGGCCCGCCGCGACCGGCGAAAGCTTTGTCATGGGTGCCGACGATAGCGCCGGGCGCGGTACAACCGGGGCCGATGAAGACCCTGAAACTGTGCGCGCCGCTGGCGGCGCTGTGCTGGGCGGCCGCCGTGCCGGCCCAGCCGCTGGAACGCGGCGCGGCCGCCCAGTTCGCGGCCGAACGGCTTGAACTGCCGGGCGGTGAACGCCTGGGCCTGGCCAGCATCGGCCTCCTGTTCGACGCCGCCGACGGCTGGCGCGCGGGCCCCGAAGTCTGGGGCGCCGCCACCGGCCGGCGCGGCGGCTTCTTCGTCGGCGGGCTGGAGGTTCAACGGCGCTTCGCACTGGCGCCCGGCTGGGGGCTGCAGGCAGGCCTGTTCGCCGGCGGCGGCGGCGGCGGCGCGGCGCCGGTGGGCGGCGGGCTGATGCTGCGGCCGGCGCTGGCACTGCTGGCCGACCTGGGCGGCTGGCGGGTCGGTCCTTCGTGGTCGGCCGTGCGTTTCCCCAGCGGTGAGATCTCGAGCCGCCAGTTCGGCCTGGTGCTTTCGGTGGACACGCGCTGGAAGCATTTCGGCAGCGCACAGGAAGGCCAGCCGGCCGCGGGCGTCGGCCCCGGCTTCGACATCGCCACGGTCGCCCTGGGTCAGTACCGCCTGCGCGAAGCGGCCGGACGCCGCGTGGGCCTGATCGGCGCCCGCGTCGAACGGCGCGAAGGCGGCTGGCAACGAGGCTTCGAAGCCGCGGCCGCGGCCAGCGGCGGTGCCGCCGGCTACATGGAAATCCTGGGCAGCCTGGGCTGGGACGCCGAATGGCTGCCCGGCCTGCGCGCCGGCGCACGCGCGGCGCTGGGCCTCGGCGGCGGTGGCGCCTTCGAAAGCGGCGGCGGCGTCATCGGCAAGCTGGCGGGCACGCTGCGCTGGCGTTTCCTGCCCGACTGGCAGCTGGGCCTGGAACTGGGCGCGCTGGACGGGCTGCACGGCAAGCCGCAGGCACGCACCACGCTGCTCACGCTGTCCACCGAGACCACCCCCGCGCCGGGCAGCGCCGGCACGGTGGCGCGGGTGGAATGGAATGCCGTCATCGAGCATGTGCCGCATGCCCAGCGCGTTGACGGCACACGCGGCGCGCTGCAGGCCGTGGGCCTGGGACTGAACCGCGCGCTGGCCGACAACGCCTACGTCACGGTGCAGGCGCATTCGGCCTTTGCCGGCGGTGCCGGGGCCTATTCGGTGGGGCTGGTGGGCGCGGGCCTGAACACCGCGCCGGTGGGCTGGCAGTTCGGTGCCGAAGCGCTGCTGGGGGCCGCCGGTGGCGGCGCCGTGGCCAGCGGCGGCGGCGCGATCGTGCAGTCGCTGGCCTGGGCCGGCCTGCCGCTGGCCGGTGGACGCCTTCGCCTGGCCGTGGGCGGCGTGCGTTCGCTGCGCGGCGGGGCGCTCTCCAGCCCGGTGGTCGAGATCGGCTGGGGCCAGGCCTTCGGCGTGGGCAGCCGCTGATGGAACGCTACGACGTCGCCGTCGCCGGCGCCGGCATCGCCGGGGCTTCGCTGGCGTACCGGCTGGCCGGCCGCGGCCGCGTGCTGCTGCTGGAGCGTGAAGCGCAGCCGGGGCTGCACAGCACCGGGCGTTCAGCCGCCATGTTCATGGAAAGCTACGGGCCGCCGCAGGTGCGCGCGCTCACGCGCGCCAGCCGGGCCTTCTACGCCGCGCCGCCGGCCGGTTTCACAGACGTGCCGGTGCTGGCACCGCGCGGCGTGCTCTACGTGGCGTCGCCCGGGCAGCAGGACCTGCTGGACCGGACCTGGGCAGCACTGGAAGGCAGCGGCAGCCGCGTCGACCGCGTCGGCGCGGGCGACGCGCTGGCCCGCGTGCCGGTGCTGCGGCCGGACCGGCTGCTGTCCGCCATCGCCGAACCCGACGCGATGGACGTGGACGTGCATGCGCTGCACCAGGGTTTCCTGCGCGGGCTGAAGCGGCAGGGCGGCACGCTGCGCTGCGACGCCGAAGTGCACCGCGCCCGCCGCGCGGGCCCGCACTGGGAACTCACGCTGGCCGGCGGCGAGACGGTGCGGGCCGACACCCTGGTGAACGCCGCCGGCGCCTGGGCCGACGACCTGGCGCAGCGCTGCGGCGCCGCGCCCGTGGGCCTGGTGCCGCACCGGCGCAGCGCCTTCGTGTTCAGGCCGCCCGAAGGCCTGGACGTGAGCGCATGGCCCACGGTGTGCGGCATCGACGAGAGCTGGTACTTCAGGCCAGACGCCGGCCGGCTGCTGGGGTCGCCCGCCAACGCAGACCCGGTGGCACCGCACGACGTGGTGGCAGAGGAACTGGACATCGCGCTGGGCATCCACCGCATCGAGGAAGCGACCACGCTCGTCATCCGGCGCCCGGACCGCACCTGGGCGGGCCTGCGCAGCTTCGTGGCCGACGGCGAACTGGTGATCGGCCACGACCCCGCCTGCCCCGGCTTCTTCTGGCTGGCCGGCCAGGGCGGCTACGGCATCCAGAGCGCGGCGGGCGCTTCCGAACTGGCCGCCGCGCTGCTGTGCGGCGACGCCTTGCCCGCCACGCTGGCCGCCGAAGGCGTGGACCCGGCCGCGCTGGCGCCGCAGCGCCTGCGCTGAGCCCCCTTCAGCGCAGGTCGCCCGCCAGGCTGGCCAGCGTCTCCGGCGCCACCTGCACGTGGGCCGGGTAGTTCGGGTGGTCGCAGCCCACCTTCACCGCCGCGCCGGCGCGGATGGCACTGCGCTGCGCGGCGCTGAACTCGAAGCGCACGAAGTGCACCGAGGAGGTCTTCTCCTCGTTCTCGCGCTCCAGGTCCTCGTCGGCGATGGCGTAGACGCGGGCGTGGCCTTCCACTTCCACGAACATGCGGTCCTCGACGCCGATCAGGCGCGCCAGTTCGCGCTTGCGCTCGTTCGGGTCGGGGTACTCCAGCAGCATCGTCGCCTTCCAGTTGCCGCCGTCGGGCACCAGCGGCGCGTAGGCGTCGATCTCGCCCTGGATGCCTTCCTCTTCGAAGATCTTCTCGATGTGCAGCATCTCCTGGATCTGGCGCCGGATGGTCTGCTCGTCCTCGAACTGCAGCGTCAGGTGCTCGCCCAGGTGCACCGTGCGCAGCCGCCGGTGCGCGATGGCTTCGGCGCGGCTGGTCTTGCGGATCTTCGCGTAGGCCTCCAGCGTGAGCAGGCTGTCGCGGGTGATGGTCATCATTCGCTCTCCAGTCCGTAGGCCTGGCGCAGCAACGTGAGCGGGTGCGCCAGCGCCTTCGCCGGCGTGCCGGCGATCTGCATGCCCTGCGCGATGTGGTGGCCGGCGAGCGCGCAGTCGCTCGCGATGACGTCCGGCTCGTCCTTGGCCATCGCCTTGAAGACGGCCTTGCCGATCTTCAGGGCCACCGGGTGGTAGTCCTGCTTCACGCCGTAGGTGCCGGCGTGGCCCGAGCAGCGTTCCACCGTGTTGAGCTTCACGTCCACCGTCTGGCCGATGAGCTTGAACATCTCCTCGGTCTTGCGGCCGATGTTCTGCACCCGGCCGTGGCAGGGGATGTGGTAGCTGACCTTGCCCAGCGGCTGCGTGAAGTCGGTCTTCAGCAGGCCGTCCTTGTGGCGCGCGACCAGGTACTCGAAGGGGTCGAACATCGCCTCCTTCACGAGCTGGGTGTCGGCGTCTTCGGGGAACATCAGCGGCAGCTCCTGCTTGAACATGAGCGTGCAGCTGGGAATGGCCGAGACGATGGCGTAACCCGCCTTCGCGTACTTCGCCAGCACCGGGATGTTGGCTTCCTTCGCGCGCGCCACCGCTTCCAGGTCGCCCAGTTCCAGCTGCGGCATGCCGCAGCACTGTTCCTTCTCGACGATCTCCCACGGGATGTCGTTGTGGTCCAGCACCGCCAGCAGGTCGGCGCCGATGCCGGGTTCGTGGTAGTTCACGTAGCAGGTGGCGAAGACGGCCACCTTGCCGGGTGTGCGCTGGCCGTCGGTCACGGTGGACGCGCTGCCGCTCATCGCGCGGCCCCAGCGGAAGCGCTGGGTCGCCAGGTCGGGCATCCAGGCCTGGTCGTGCACGCCCAGCGCCGACTGCATGGCGCCGCGCGCGGCCTTCGTGCGCGTCACCGCGTTGGCCACCTGCACGACGATGGGGATGCCGGCGAACTGGCCGTGCGCATCGGTGGAGGCGAGGAACCTCTCGCTCGCCTTCACCTCGCCCTTGCGGAACTTGATGGCCTTGGCGCGCAGCATCAGGTGCGGGAAGTCCAGGTTCCACTCGTGCGGCGGCGTGTACGGACACTTGGTCATGTAGCACAGGTCGCACAGGTAGCACTGCTCGACGACCTTGCCGTAGTCGGCCTTGGCGACGCCGTGCACTTCGCCGTCGGCGGTGGCGTCGACCAGGTCGAACAGGGTCGGGAAACTCTGGCACAGGCTGACGCAGCGGCGGCAGCCGTGGCAGATGTCGAACACACGCTCCATCTCGACGAGGCATTTCGCCTCGTCGTTGAAGTCGGGGTTGCGCCAGTCCAGCGGATGCCGGGTGGGCGCCTCGAGATTGCCTTCGCGCATGGAGAAAGCCTTGGCAGATGAAGAACAAGGGGCACGAAGGCCCCTTGTCCGGTTCGAGGGAAGGGGCCGTTCAGTCGACCAGCTGGTCCAGCGCCTTCTGGTAACGGTTGGCGTGCGAACGCTCGGCCTTGGCCAGCGTCTCGAACCAGTCGGCGATCTCGTCGAAGCCTTCGGCGCGCGCCGTCTTGGCCATGCCCGGGTACATGTCGGTGTACTCGTGCGTCTCGCCGGCGACGGCGGCCTTCAGGTTGGCGCGGGTGGGGCCGATCGGCAGCCCGGTGGCGGGGTCGCCCACCTGTTCCAGGAACTCCAGGTGGCCGTGGGCGTGGCCGGTCTCGCCTTCGGCGGTGGAACGGAACAGCGCCGCCACGTCGTTCTGGCCTTCCACGTCGGCCTTGTTCGCGAAGTAGAGGTAGCGGCGATTGGCCTGCGATTCGCCCGCGAAGGCGTCCTTCAGGTTCTGCTCGGTCTTCGATCCTTTCAAGCCCATGCTTGCTCCTTGTCTTGTCGCGGAAATCGGAAGCGCTGCAACAGCGCGGCCGGCGCGAACGCTACCACCGGCCCGGCCCGC
This sequence comes from Rubrivivax sp., assembly GCA_044224175.1. Taxonomy (GTDB): domain Bacteria; phylum Pseudomonadota; class Gammaproteobacteria; order Burkholderiales; family Burkholderiaceae_C; genus Rubrivivax. The sequence goes on from JBGAKY010000032.1 coordinate 40,808, forward strand.
CACCGATGAAAAAGATCAATGTCCCTCATAGGGTCAGCGCAGGCCCAGCAGGCGCAGCGCCAGTTCGTGCAGGCGCGCCGCCGGGTCGGCCAGACCCGAGACCACGGTGAGGTGGTTCTCGCCGAGCGCGGTTTCGCACACCGGCACCGCGGTGGGCCCCCAGACGTCGCGGATGAGCCGGTTCTGGCGGATGAACTCCTCGCTCTCGTCGCCGCCGGCCACCGCGTACAGCGGCGCATTGCGCGGGCGCGGGAAGAAGGCGGGCGACAGGCGGGCCACCGACGAAGGCGTGAGCTTCAGGTCCACCTGCAGGAAGGGCGCATGGCGCAGCGGCTCCAGGTCGTACAGCCCCGAGATCGCCAGCCCGCCGGCCACCAGGTTCGGCGGCAGGTCTTCGGCCACCTGCTTCCAGCGGCACGACAGCATCATCGCCGTCAGATGGCCACCCGCCGAATGCCCGGCGACGACGATGCGCGCAGGGTCGCCCCCGTGCCCGGCCGCATGGCGCCAGGTCCAGGCCAGCGCCTGCGTCAGCTGCAGCGTGATCTGCTCGATGGTCACCGCCGGGCACAGCGAGTAGTTGGGCACCACCACCATGGCGCCGGCGGCGTTGAGCGCCGGGGCCACGTAGGAGAAGTCCTTCTTGTCCAGCGAACGCCAGTAGCCGCCGTGGATGAAGAACAGCACCGGCGCCGGCGCGCCGCCGGCGGGGGCGGGAAACACGTCCAGCGTCTCGGCGCTGCCGCCGGGCCCGTAGGGAATGTCCAGCCGGCCGGCGCTGCCTTCGCGCGCGGCAGCGGAGGCACGCGCCCAGCGCTCGAAGATGGCCGCGTGGTCGGGGATCGCGGCACGCGCGTTGTACTGGGCATCGAGCCACGCGGGGTCCAGGCGGCGTTGCATGTGCGGAAAACTCCTTGGGGTCCTGGCTGCAGGGCCTGCGGGAGATGTTAAACTGCGCGGCTCATGTGGGGGCGTAGCTCAGCTGGGAGAGCGTCGCGTTCGCAATGCGAAGGTCAGGAGTTCGATCCTCCTCGTCTCCACCAAGGTTTCTCTATGCGGATCAAGGGCTTGGATGCGTCCAGGCCCTTTTTCCTTGTGCATCTCGCCAGGGCTCAGGCCGGCAGGCGGCGCGGGCTGATTTGCGGCCGCCTTGCGTTGGCACCGCTGAACGCGAAGTCCACCTCCGGCGCCAGGCCGCTCACGATGCGCGCGATGCTGCGGCCCGACCCGCACGAATGGGTCCAGCCCAGCGTGCCGTGGCCGGTGTTGAGGAACAGGTTGGGCAGTTTCGAGCGGCCGATGATCGGCACGTTCGACGGCGTGGCCGGCCGCAGCCCGGTCCAGAACTGGGCTTGCGTGGCGTCACCCGCGCCCGGGAACAGTTCCTCGGTGCGCTTCACGATCGCCTCGCAGCGCACCCGGTTCAGGTCGCGGTCGTAGCCGTTGAGTTCGGCGGTGCCGGCGATGCGCAGGCGGTCGCCCAGGCGCGAGAAGACGAGCTTGTACTCGTCGTCGGTGAGCGAAACCTGGTGCGCCATCGACGCGTCCATCACCGGCATCGTCACGGAGTAGCCCTTGGCCGGGTAGATCGGCAGCCGCAGGCCCAGCGGCGCGGCCAGCCGCGGGCTCAGGCTGCCCATCGCCAGCACGTAGGCGTCGGCGCGCAGGCGCAGGAACCGGCCTTCGGCGTCGGTGGCTTCCACGTGGTCGACCTCGCCGCCGGCTTCACGCAGCGCGGTCACCGTGTGGCTCATCAGGAACTGCACGCCGTCGGCGCGGCAGCGCTGCGCGAGCGCGCGCGCGAAGGCGTTCGCGTCGCCCGATTCGTCTTCCGCGGTGTAGGTGGCGCCGGCCAGCCGCGGGCGGATGTGGCGCAGCGCCGGTTCCAGCCGCACCGCTTCGTCGGCCGAGATCACGCGCCGGTCGCAGCCCAGTGCGCGCATCTGCGCGGCCGGGGCCTCGGCGCCGTCGAACTCCTTCTGGCTGGTGTAGAAGTGCAGGATGCCCTGCGTGCGCTGCTGGTACTCCAGCCCCAGGTCGCGCCGCAACGCCTGCAGCGTGGCACGGCTGTAGGTGCCCAGGCGCACGATCTGCTCGATGTTGTGGCGCGTGCGCGCCGGCGTGCATTCGCGCAGGAACGGCAAGCCCCACACCCACTGCCGCATGTCCGCGCGCAGGCGGAACAGCAGCGGCGCGTCTTCGCGGCCCAGCCACTTCAGCAGCTTGAGCGGCGCACCCGGGTTGGCCCAGGGCTCGGCGTGGCTGACCGAGATCTGCCCGCCGTTGGCGAAGCTGGTCTCGGCCGCCGGCGCGGCCTGGCGGTCGACCACGACGACCTCGTGGCCCTGCTGGCGCAGGAAGTAGGCGGACGTGACGCCGAGCAGGCCGGCACCGAGGACGATGACTTTCATGGGGAACTCTCCTGAGCGGATGCATGGCACGCCGGGCCGAAGCCCTGCGTGTTGCCGCTCCCCCTGTCCTCGGTACCTGAGAGATTCAGCCGTCGGGCTTCGCGCCCTCGGCCTTGCTCCTTCGGTGCGTCACGCGTGTGACAGCTCTCCAGACGGCGATGGTGGTGTGCAGTACGGAACCTGAGCGTTCATGGGAGATTGCGCCTTCGGTGGCCGGCCACGGGGCCGGCACTCTCCTGCACGGAAAGACGAGTCGATGGCCGGTTCAGTCCTCCAGCGCGCGGTCGCGGCTTTCGGGCAGCGCCAGCATGGCCAGCGCGGTGACGACGCTGGCGCCGGCCACGTACCAGGCCGGTGCCGCCGGGTTGCCGGTGACGCCGATGAGCCAGGTGATGATCAGCTGCGTGGTGCCGCCGAACAGCGAGACACCCACCGCGTAGGCGATCGACATGCCGGTGGCGCGGATGCCGCGCGGCAGCAGTTCGGGAATGGCCACCAGCGAAGCGGCGCCGCTGACCGCGGTGAGCGCGGCCAGGAAGCCCGACACCGCGAACAGCGTGGCCGCCGAGGGGTTGCCCACCAGCAGCAGGAAGGCCGGCACGGTGAGCACGGCGGCGGCGACGCGCGGCCAGAACATCGTCGGCCGGCGGCCGAAGCGGTCGCACAGCCAGCCGCCCAGCAGCGAGAAGACCAGCGTGCACAGGCCGCCGACGACGGTGGCGCCCATGGCCAGCACCGGCGACATCTTCAGCGTGGTGATGGCGTAGGTGGTCATGAAGTTGCCCACGTAGGTGGACACGGTGCCGCCGACGACGACCAGCACCGCCAGCGTGATGAGCCGGCGCTGGCGCTTCAGGCCCACCATGCCGCTGTTGGCGGCATTCACCGGCGCGGCGTGCAGCGTCTCGGGCATGTTGTGGCGCAGGTACAGCGCCAGCGGCACCAGCAGCAGGCCGACCAGGAAGGGCACGCGCCAGCCCCAGGCCAGCATCTCGGCAGGGGACAGGCTGCTGGTGAGCGCCAGGCCGAACAGGCCGGCGACGAGACCGGCCACGCCCTGACTGGCCAGCTGCCAGCTGGCATACAGGCCGCGCTTCGCGGCCGGTGCCGATTCGATGAGGAAGGCGCTCGAAGGCCCGACTTCGCCGCCCAGCGCCAGGCCCTGGACGAGCCGGCAGAGCACCACGATCACCGGCGCGGCGAGACCGATGCTCTCGAACGAAGGCGTCAGCGCCAGCCCCAGCGTGCCGATGGTGATGAGCGCAATGGTCAGCAGCATCGCCGGGCGGCGGCCGGCACGGTCGGCGAAGGCGCCGATCAGCACGCCACCGACCGGCCGCGCGAAGAAGCCGACGCCGAACACCGCCACCGACAGCAGCAGGCTGCCCAGCGGCGTGGACGCCGGGAAGAAGGTCTTGCCGATGTAGACGGCGAAGAACGCGTAGGTGACGAAGTCGTAGAACTCGAGCGCGTTGCCGGCCACGGTGGCGGCCACCACGCGCCGGGGGACGGCGCCGCTGGCGGCGACGCCCGCACGGGGCACCGCCGCGCGCACCGGCGGCAGGGGCAGGGGCTGGGAGACAGACGGGTTCATGACGGTCCTCGCGGGTCGGGCGCCGGCTCGACGGAGCCAGCGGACGGGCGCAATGTAGGAGCCGCGCCATCGCACGTCCAATGCATTGTTGGAGCCGATATGATGAGTTCACTGCATGCATCATCCAGGTTTTCCCCATGACGCTGGTCCAGCTTCGACACCTGATCTCCCTGGCGCAGAGCGGTTCGTTCACGCGTTCGGCCGAGGCGCTGTTCCTCACCCAGCCCGCGCTCAGCCGCAGCATCCGCGCGCTGGAAGACGAACTGGGCCAGCCCCTGTTCGACCGCGTGGGGCGGCGCAGCGTGCTCACGCCCTTCGGCGTGGAGGCGCTGCAGCGCGCGCGCCAGCTCGTCTTCGACGCCGACGAACTGGCCGGCAGCGGCCGCCAGATGCGCGAAGGCCGCTCCGGCACGGTGCGCATCGGCCTGGGCTCGGGTCCGGGTGCGATGCTGATGACGCCGCTGCTGAAGACGATGGCGAAGTCGCACCCGACCATCTACGTGGAAGTGGCGCGCGGCCACACCGACGTGCTGGCGCGCCGCCTGCGCGATCGCGAGCTCGACGCGCTGGTGGTCGACGCCCGCTCGCTGCCGCCGGCGCCGGACCTGCGGGTGGCCAACCTGGTGGAAATGCGCGGCGCCTTCATGGTGCGCGAAGGCCACCCGCTCGCGCGCTGGAAGGGCCCGTTGCGCTTCGAGGCGCTGCGCCAGTTCCCGGTCGCGTCCACGCCGCTCAGCGACGAGATCGCACGCACGATGGTCGAACGCTACGGGCCGGCGGCCCACCCTTCCGAATGCGTGACGCTGCGCTGCGAGGAGATCTCCAGCCTGGTCGAGGTGGTGCGCGACAGCGACGCGGTGCTGATCGCGATCCGCGCCGCGGCGCCCGAACTGGTGGAGCTGACGCTCAAGCCGGCCATGAACGCGACGGCGCGCTTCGGCATCGTCACGCTGGCCCGCCGCGCCGAGCCGCCGGCGCTGCCGATCGTGCGCAGGCTGGTGAAGGATCTGATGCAGGACTGAACGTCCGGACCGTCGTTCAGCGCTTCGGGAAGGCGCGGCCCATCCACAGGTACGCCAGCGCACCGGCCGCCAGCGTGGCGGCCGCGATCTCCAGCGACAGCGTGAAGCCGGCCGCGGGGCTGGCGCTCCGGTGCAGCAGTGTCGATGCGAGCGGCGGCCCGACGATCTGGCCCAGGCCGTAGAGCGCGGTCAACAGGCCCATGGTGCTGGCCGCGCTGGCCGGCCGCAGGCGCCGCACTTCCTGCATCGCGAAGAACGTGATCGCCGTGAACGGCAACCCCAGCAGCAGGCTGCCGAGCGCGAAGCCGGCGAGCGTGGGCCAGACGATGCTGCAGGCGATGCCCAGCGCCTGCACGCCATAGCAGGCCGCCAGCGCGCGCCGCAGATCGCCGGCGATGTGCACGCGCGTCGCCAGCAGCGCGCCGGCCACGACGCCGATGCCGAAGATGGGCCAGAACAGGTCGAGCCAGTGTGAGCCCGGCAGCGCCGCGCGTGCGATCACGGGCAGGAAGGTGGCGGTGATGATGTAGCCGAAGCCCGCCAGCCCGTAGGCGGCGGCGAGCCAGCCGACTTCGGCGCGGCCGTGAGCGAGGCCGGCGTCGGCCGCTGCGGGGGCTGCGCCGGAAGCGGCCCCCACCGGGTCGCTCCGGATCGTGCGCCAGACCAGGGCCGCGAGTCCGAAGGCCAGCACGCCGAAGACCACCCAGCCCGCGGCGGCCCGCCACTGCCAGGCCACCATCACGCTGGCGAGCAGCCCGCTCAGCACGATGCCGGCGCCCGGACCGGTGTACATGGCGCCGCCCAGTGCCGCGTCGCCGCGCCGCGCCAGCGCCATCAGGCACCAGCCCGAGGTGTAGACGAAGACCAGCGCACTGGTCACGCCGGCGGCGAAGCGCAGCAGCGGCCACAGCGGCGGCCAGGGCAGCGCCATCGCCAGCGTCAGCACCCCGGTGGCGACGAGACCGCCGCGCACGACGCGCGGTCCGTCCACCGGCGGCAGGCCGCGCACGCGGGCCCAGATCCAGGGCTGGAAGGTGCACAGCAGCGCGCCGGCCAGGTAACCCAGGTAGTTGGCACTGGCCAGCCAGCCGGCGGCGGCGAGGTCGATCACGCCGTCGGCCAGCATCATGGGCAGCAGCGGCGTGAAGGCGAAACGGCCGATGCCCATGGCGACGGCCAGCGAAACGGCCCCGGCAATGGCGATCGGCCAGCGGCCCGGAAGGGCGCGGTCCTGCGGCGAGCTCATGGAAGACATCGGCCGAGACTACACAAGCCGCGGCGCGGGCTTGCGGTGGCGGCGCATGCTTATCATCCCTTCGGGAACCAGGAGCCGATGGATGGCGCGCAACAAGACCGTGCAGACCGATGCCAGCGTGGCCGCCTACCTGGCCGCCATCGCCGACCCGCAGCGCCGCCAGGACTGCGAAGCGCTCGCCGCCCTCATGGCCCGGGTGTCGAAGCAGCCGGCGCGCATGTGGGGCACGGCCATCGTCGGCTTCGGCGTCCACCGCTACGCGCTGGCGGGCGGCAAGCTGGGCGAGATCTGCGCGGTGGGCTTCTCGTCGCGCAAGGGCGACATCTCGGTCTACGGCGTGGCCGGCGAGGACACCGCAGCGGCGCTGCTCGGCAAGCTGGGCAAGCACAAGCTGGGCAAGGGCTGCCTGTACCTGGGCCGCCTGGGCGAGGTCGACACCCAGGTGCTGGAGCAGCTGGTGGCTCAGGCGTGCAAGGCCAGGCTGGCGTGACGGCCATGGCAACACCCGCCAACGTCCAGCCCTTTGTCTTCGTCGGCGTCGGCCTGCTCGTGGCCTGGCGGCTGTATTCGCGCATCCGCCGCCTCGTGGGCCGGCAGCCCTACCGGCCGCTGCGTTCGTGGATCTCGGCGCTGGTCTTCCCGGCGCTGCTGATCGGCCTGCTGGTCGGCACGCTGCGGCACCCGGTCGGCTCGGCGGCCGAACTGCTGGGGCTGGCGGTCGGCGTGGGCCTGGGCCTGTACGGCCTGCGCCTGACCACCTTCGAGAAGACCGGGCAGGGCCTGTTCTACACGCCCAACGCGCACCTGGGCATCGCGCTGTCGCTGCTGTTCACCGGCCGCATCGGCTACAAGCTGTACCGCGGCTACACCGCTTCGGCGGGTTTCAGCGAACCGCCTTCGAACCTGGTGAAGAGCCCGCTGACGCTGCTCATCGTCGGCATGCTGGCAGGCTACTTCTCGACCTATGCCATCGGGCTCATCCTGCGGCGGCGGCGCGGCACGCCGCCATGGACGCTGCCGGAGCGCGCCTAGCCCTTCAGGTCGAGCAGCGATCCCATCATCTGGTCGTCGGCCTTGAACACGGCCAGGTTGGCCAGGAAGGCGTTCTTCGACTGCAGCAGGCCGACCATGTCGGTCTCCAGGCTGCTGCCTTCTTCCGCCGCCGGCGCGACCGTGGTGGCCACGCCGCCGGAGGCCACCGGCGTCTGCAGGACCTGCTGGCGGTGGAAGCCCGCGGTCTGCGCATTGGCCACGTTGTGCGCCGCGGCGCCCAGCGCGGCCTGCGCGGCGGTCATGCCCCAAAGGGAAATGGCGGCAAGGGACGACATGGTGGGTGGGGGACGATCTGCAGGTGTCCGGATTGTCCCGCGCAGGTCGGTCGACTGCCTGCCGCCGCCGACGTCGGCCGCGACTTGTGCACGCCACAATCGACCGATGAACAGGACGCTCCCGCGGCCATGGCCCGCTACGTAGCCTTCCTGCGCGGCGTGAGCCCGTCCAATGCGCGCATGGCCGACCTGCGCCGCTGCTTCGAAGCGGCCGGCTTCGGCGAGGTGTGCACCGTGCTGTCCAGCGGCAACGTCGTCTTCAGTGCGAAGGCCGCCTCCGAAGCCGTGCTGGAGCGCCGGGCCGAAGCGGCGATGCAGCAGGGCCTGGGCCGCAGCTTCAGGACGCTGGTGCGGCCCACAAAGCGGCTGCAGGCGCTGCTGGCGGCCGACCCGTTCGCGGACCTCCAGGTCGACCCCGCCGCCAAGTGCGTGGTCACCTTTCTCGGCCGCGACGCACGGCCGCTGCCGGCGCTGCCGATCGAGCACCAAGGCGTGCGCATCCTGCACGCCCGCGGCCAGGAGGTGTTCACGGCCTACCTGCCGCACCCCAAGGGCCCGGTCTTCATGACGCTGCTGGAGAAGACCTTCGGCAGCGACATCACCACCCGCACGCTGGACACCGTGGCGCGTTGCGCGGCAGCCTAGACTCCGACGCCATGAACATGCCCGCCTTCCTGTGGCCCCTGCTGTCCGCCGGTCTGCTGGCGGCGTGCAGTTGGTCCGCCAGCCCCCCCGTCGAATCGCCGCCGGCATCGACGCTACCCGCCGCCGGTGGCTGGGGCCAGCCGATCACGCCCGCCGCTTCGGCGCCGCAGCCCCTGCGGCTGCAGGGCGAGGCGGCACCGCGCTGTGTTCCCGAAGGCGGCGACTGCGGCCCGCCACAGGCCCAGTGCTGTGCCGGCTACACCTGTGCCGGACTCAACCGCAGCATCTGCATCACCAAGCACTGACGGAGCGCCCCGCCATGCGCACCCAGTACTTCACCGCCAGCAGCCTGGACGGCTTCATCGCCACCGAGGACGATTCGCTCGAGTGGCTGTTCCCGCTGGGCGACGTGAACGACACCCACTACCCGCAGTTCATCGCCGGGGTGGGCGCGCTGGCCATGGGTTCGGCCACCTACCGGTGGATGCTGCGCCACCTGGTGCAGGCCGGCCGGCCCTGGCCCTACGAGCAGCCCACGTGGGTGTTCTCGCACCCGCCCCTGCCCGGCGTTCCCGGGGCCGACATCCGTTTCGTGCGGGGCGACGTGCGGCCGGTGCACGCGCAGATGGCCGCCGCTGCGGCCGGCCGCAACCTCTGGGTGGTGGGCGGCGGCGACCTGGCCGGGCAGTTCCACGACGCCGGACTGCTGGACGACCTTTTCGTGCAGGTGGGTTCGGTCACGCTGGGCGCCGGCAAGCCGCTGCTGCCGCGCCGCATCGTGCACCCTTCGCTGAAGCTGGTATCCGTGCGCCAGGTGGGCAGCGGGTTCGCCGAACTGCACTACGAAGTGCCGCGCGCTCAGGGCGCCTGAGCGAACCAGGCCAGGGCTTCGGCCAGGGTGCCGGCGTCGGGTTCGTGCTCGATGTCGCGCAGGCCCAGGCGCAGGCGCGTGAAACCGGCCTCGCGCAGTTCGGCCAGCAGTCGTTCATGCCGCTGTGGCGGCGCGATGCGGTCGAGCCGGCCGGCCTGCAGGAACACAGGCGTGGCGGTGAAACGCGCGTCCAGCACGCCCAGCCGGCGCGCGGCACCGGCCAGCGGTTCCTCGTTCACGCCGGCCAGGAAGACGCCGGCGATGGCCGCGCCCTGCTGCGCGAACAGGGCCGCCAGCGAGCCGGCGTACTTGGCGCCACCCGAGAACCCCCCGAACGCCAGCGCTGCCGTGGCAGCGTCGCGCCACAGGGTCTGCACCGCGGCCAGCGCGGCCCGCACGAGCGCGAAACGCAGCGACAGGGTGTCTTCGGCCGGCGCGACTTCGGGCTCGGGGTCGGCGGCCAGCGCCTCCCAGCCCGCTGCGCTGGCGGCCGCGCGGTAGTGCGCCAGCAGGCCCCGGCTCGATTGGTGGCTGGGGTCGGACGTGGCGCTCACCACCAGCAGGGGCCAGCGCCGGGCGGGGTCGAAGGCAGGCGGCGCAGCCACCTGCACGCAGGCCCGGCGCACCGGCCCGGCGAGCCGGTGCAGCGCCGCCGGCAGTTCGACGCGGAACTCGAGCAGGCCGCCGGCTTCCAGGCGCAGCGCCTCGGCGGCCCGCGTCGCCAGCGGGGCCGCGGCGCAGGCGGCCAGCCAGGCGCGGCGCGAAGTCGAAGGCGGGCCGGCGCGGGACACCGGCCGATTCTGCGCCGTCGCCAGGCCCCGTGCGTCCGCTAGCATCGGCCCGCCATGAACTTCGCCGACTGCCATCTGGACACCCGCCGCCTGCGCCTGCGGCCGCTGCAGGAAGGCGACGCGCCCGCGCTGCTGGCCTTGTTCTCCGACCCGCAGGTGATGCGCTACTGGAGCACGCCGCCGTGGACCGGCATGGAGCAGGCGCAGGCAATGGTCGCGCTCGACCGCGAAGCGCTGGCGCGTGGCGAACACCTGCGCCTGGGCATCACGCGGCGCGACGACGGCGTGCTGGTGGGCACCTGCACGCTGTTCAACCTGGTGCCGCAGTGCCGGCGCGCCGAGATCGGCTTCGCGCTGCTGCCCGCGTTCTGGGGCCGCGCCTACATGGACGAGTCGCTGCGCGCGCTGTTGCGCCATGGCTTCACCACGATGGGGCTGAACCGCGTGGAAGCCGACATCGACCCGCGCAACGAAGCTTCGGCCCGCACGCTGGAGCGGCTGGGCTTCCAGCGCGAAGGCGTGCTGCGCCAGCGCTGGATCGTCGGCGACGAGGTCTCCGACAGCGCGCTCTACGGCCTGCTGCAGCGCGACTGGTACTGGCGTCAGTGACACCGGCCTTGTGCGAGACTTGTGCGGTCCCATCGCAACCCCTTCGGTGACGGCGCATGAAAAAGTGGCTCCGCGACAACCGCGGCTTCATCATCTTCCTGCTGGCGTTCGGATGCTTCCGCACCGCGGTGGCGGACTGGAACCCCATCCCTTCGGGTTCGATGCGGCCCACGCTGCTGGAGGGCGACGTGGTGCTGGTCAACCGGCTGGCCTACGACCTGAAGCTGCCCTTGACCGACCTGGTCATCAAGCCGCTGGGCGAGCCGCAGCGCGGCGACATCGTCACCTTCCACTCGCCGGCCGACGGCACCCGGCTCATCAAGCGCCTGGTGGCGCTGCCGGGCGACACGGTGGAGGTGCGGCGCGGGCAACTGGTGGTGAACGGCGAGCCGGCGCAGTACAGCGACCTGGTGGCGGTGGCCGAACCGGTGGGCGCCGGCATCGTGGTCGACGCCATCCGCGCCACCGAGCGGCTGGGCGGCCGCCAGCACGCGGTCCAGCGCCTGCCGGCCTTCGGCGGCCGCGAGTTCGGCCCCGCGGTGGTGCCGCCGGACCACTACTTCATGCTGGGCGACAACCGCGACAACAGCGCCGACTCGCGCTACATCGGCTTCGTGCCGCGAAATCTCCTGATCGGCCGCGCACACCACGTGCTGGTCTCGGCCGACATCCTGGGCCATTGGCTGCCCCGGCTGGAACGCACGCTCGCCCGCCTGGAGTAGGCGCTTGGCCAACCTGAACGCGGTCGAGATCAAGGCCTTCGTGCCGGCGCGCGACTTCGAACTGTCCAAGCGCTTCTACCGCGACATCGGCTTCACGATGGCGTCCGACGGCGACGGCGTCGCCTGCTTCCGCCTGGGCCACTGCGCCTTCCTGCTGCAGGACTTCCACGTGAGCGCGGCCAGCGAGCACTTCATGATGCACCTGCTGGTGGACGACGTGGACGCCTGGCACGCCCAGCTCGGCGCAGCCGGCATCGCGCAGCGCTACGGCGTGAAGATCGGCCCGCCGGAAGACCAGCCCTGGGGCATGCGCGACTTCGTGCTGTTCGACCCTTCGGGCGTGCTCTGGCGCGTGGCCCGGAACACGCGCTGAACCCGCGGTGCTGGCCACGGCCCTGCCCTCGCTGACCCTGCGGCCCTGGCGGCCCGCGGACCGGGCGGCGCTGCTGCGCCATGCCGACGACCGCGCGGTGTGGCGCAACATGGCCGACCGCTTCCCCCACCCCTACACCGAGGCCGACGCCGAAGCCTGGTTCGCCATCGCCAACGCCCCCGGCGCCAGCCTGCACCTGGCGATCGATCTGGCCGGCGAAGCGATCGGCGGCGCCGGCGTCATCGCCGGCGACGGGGTGCACTTCCACAGCGGCGAATTCGGCTACTGGCTGGGCCGCGCGCACTGGGGCCGCGGCTACGCCACCGCGGCGGCGCGCGCGCTGCGCGAGCATGCGTTCGCGCGGGGCCGCTTCAAGCGCCTGGAAGCGCGCGTCTACGCCTGGAATCCGGCTTCGATGCGGGTGCTGGAAAAGGCCGGCTTCGCGCGCGAGGCGCTGCTTCGGCGCAGCGTGCTGAAGGACGGCCAGCTCATCGACAGCGTGCTCTACGCCGCGGTGCACGAAGCCTGAACGCGGCCGGCGATGGACTTTCAGGCCTGGCTGATCTACCTGGTGGCCGCGGTGGGCCTTTCGTTGTCGCCCGGGCCGAACGGTCTGCTCGCGCTGACCCATGGCGCGCTGCACGGCCGGCGGCGCGCGCTGTTCACGGTGTGCGGCGGCTCGGTCGGCTTCACGGCCGTGATCGCGGCGTCGATGTTCGGCATCGGCGCACTGCTGACCGCTTCGCTCACCTGGCTGGCGGTGATGAAGTGGCTGGGCGGTGCCTACCTGGTGTGGCTGGGCGTGCAGGTCTGGCGCGCGCCGCCCATCGGCGTGGATCTGCAGCGCGCGGCGTTGCCGCGCGCGGGCGGGTCGCTGTTCCGACAGGGCTTCCTGTCGGCGGTGACGAACCCCAAGGGGCTTCTCTTCTTCGCCGCCTTCCTGCCGCAGTTCGTGGACCCGGCGCGCAGCCTGCTCTTGCAGTTCGCGGTGATGGCGGGCACCTTCGTCGGCATCGAGTTCTGCACCGAGATGCTGATCGCCGGCCTGGCGCACCGCATCAGCCCCTGGCTGCAGCGTGTGGGCCGGCGCTTCAACCACGCCTGCGGCGGCATCTTCATCGCCATCGGCGTGGCGCTGCCGCTGCGCAGCTGAACCGGGGGGTCGGGTCCCCCGCGGATGGTCGGGTGATCAGGCTGCACCGCACACACCAGTGGTTACACTTCGGTGCTATCTTTCACCGTGTTCGATTTCACGACCCTGGTCAGCATCAAGGAGACAGCCATGGACATTGCGCCCGTCAGCCGCGAGTTCCAGGAATCCAAGATCGAGGACGAACCCATTCTCGGCACCGTGCTGGTGATGCCCGACGGCCGCATCCAGCCGTTGACCTTCATGGAGCGCGTGATGGTCGCGCTGCGCCTGACCAACGCGAAGGCGCTGGAAACGCGCTACAGCCGCCTCGTCCGGGCCTGAGACCCCACGCGCCGGGCGCCATCGCGGCGGCCGCGCCGCTCGTTTATGCTGGCCGCCCCATGCCGACGCCCCACCTCGTCTTGCTGGCCCTGCTGATCGCTGCACCGGCGACGCAGGCCGCCAGCAACTGCGACAGCATCCGCGAACATATCGAAGCCAAGCTGCGCGCCGGCGGCCTGAGCCACTTCACGCTGGAGGTGGTGGACGCCGGAGCCCCGCCGCGCGGCAAGGTGCTGGGCAGCTGCGAGCGCGGCACCAAGCGCATCGTGCAGGTGGGCGCCGCCACCGCCTCGACTTCGGCGCCTGCCAGGCCGGCGCGCGAGCCCATCCTCACCGAATGCAAGGACGGCCGCGTGTCGATGGGCGGCGACTGCCGCAAGTGAAGCTGCCGCCGGCGCTGAGGGTGAAGCTATCGCCGCTGGTGGAAGCGGCTCGCGGCTGGCCCCTGGTGGAACCGGCAATGGAGATCTCGCCGCCCGGCGAGCCTCTCATCGTGCTGCATTCGACCCACGGCGAGTTCGAGTTCGACCTGCAGCGCCGCATGGTGCGCAAGGACGGCGCCGATCTGGCGCCCTTCGACGACATCCAGTCCATCGACGTCGGCGCCTTCCCCGGCGGCCTGGGCGAACGCAGCTGGTCGGTCACGCTGTACCTGGGCTTTCTCAAGCGCGTGACCCTGGGCCGCACCTACGACGACGGCGACGCGTCGGTCATCGCGGCGCGGCTGTCGCGCGCCACCGGCGCGAAGGTGATCGCGACCGCGCTGCTGCGCTAGCGTTTCAGCGTCGAGGCCTCGGTGGCCAGCTTCGTGATGCGCGCCCAGTCGCCGCCGCGCACGGCGTCGGCCGGCGTCAGCCAGGAACCGCCGCAGACCTTCACGTTGGGCAGCGCCAGGAACTGCGGCGCCGTCTCGACGGTGATGCCGCCGGTGGGGCAGAACACGATGTCGGTGAACGGACCGGCCAGCGCCTTGAGCATGGGCACGCCGCCGGCGGCGGTGGCGGGGAAGAACTTCAGGAAGCGGTGGCCGTCGGCGCTGGCGGCCATCACCTCGCTGGCCGTGGCCACGCCGGGCAGCAGCGGCAGGCCCGCGCGCCGGCAGGCCTCGCCCAGCGCCGCGGTGTAGCCGGGGCTGACGCCGAAGCGGCAGCCGGCCGCGACCGCGGCTTCCACGTCGGCCGGGCTGCGCAGGGTGCCGGCGCCGACGATGGCTTCGGGCACATCGCGCACCATGGCGCGCATGCACTCCAACGCCACCGGCGTGCGCAGCGTCACTTCCAGCACGCGCACGCCACCGGCCACCAGGGCGCGCGCCAGCGGCACCGCGTCTTCGACCCGGTCGAGCACGATCACCGGGATCACGGGGCCGTGGTCGGCCAGTTGCAGCGGGTCCATCATGGTCGTTCCTTGGATTCCACTCGGTTTCAGAGCCAGGTGACGGCGCCGGACTCGGCGCTGCTCACGTTGCGGCGCATTCCCGCGAAGAGTTCGCGGCCCAGGTCGTGGGCATGGTCCTCCACCGCCGCGGGTGTCATGGTGGCCGCCTCGCGCGCGGCCCAGTCTTCGGCGCCCACCAGCGCCTGCAGCGTGCCGGCCAGGCCGTCCACGCGCACCAGGTCGCCGTCGCGCAGCTTCGCGATCGGCCCGCCGTCCAGCGCCTCGGGGCTGACGTGGATGGCCGCCGGCACCTTGCCCGAAGCGCCGCTCATGCGGCCGTCGGTGACCAGCGCCACGCGCAGGCCCTGGCCCTGCAGCACCGCCAGCGGCGGCGTGAGCTTGTGCAATTCGGGCATGCCGTTGGCCTTCGGGCCCTGGAAACGCACCACGGCCACCACGTCCTGCGTCAGCTCGCCGGCCTTGAAGGCGGCGAGCAGCGCTTCCTGGCTGTCGAAGACGCGCACCGGCGCCTCGACCACGTGGCGGTCGGCGGGCACCGCCGAGGTCTTGATGACCGCGCGCCCCAGGTTGCCCTGCAGCAGCTTCAGGCCGCCGGTGGCGCTGAACGGGCTGGCGAAGGGGCGCAGGATGCTCTCGTCGCCGCTCGGCTCCGGCAGGTCGCGCCAAGCCAGGCGTCCCGAGTCGAGCACCGGCACGCGGGTGTAGGCGGCCAGGCCGGCTTCGTCCACGGTGGCGGCGTCGGCATGCAGGCAGCCGCCGGCCATCAGTTCGCGCAGCACGTAGCCGGGGCCGCCGGCGGCCTGGAACTCGTTCACGTCGGCGCTGCCGTTGGGGTAGACGCGCGCCAGCAGCGGCACCACGGCCGAAAGGTCGGCGAAGTCGGTCCAGTCGATCAGCAGGCCGGCGGCGCGCGCCACCGCCACCCAGTGGATCAGGTGGTTGGTGCTGCCGCCGGTGGCCAGCAGCGCGACCATCGCGTTGACGATGGCGCGTTCGTCGACCAGGCGGCCGATGGGCGTGTAGCGGCCGCCCTGCGCGCGCAGCGCCAGCACGCGGCGCACCGCGTCCTGCGTGAGCGCGCCGCGCAGGCCTTCGTGCGGGTGCACGAAGGCGGCGCCGGGCACGTGCAGGCCCATCGCCTCCAGCAGCATCTGGTTGCTGTTGGCGGTGCCGTAGAAGGTGCAGGTGCCGGGGCCGTGATAGGCCGCGCTCTCGGCGGCCAGCAGCGCTTCGCGCCCCGCCTGGCCGGCGGCGAACTGCTCGCGCACCTTGGCCTTGGCGTTGTTGGGCAGGCCGCTGGACATCGGGCCCGCCGGCACGAAGACCACCGGCAGGTGGCCGAAGTGGAGCGCGCCGATCAGCAGTCCGGGCACGATCTTGTCGCACACGCCCAGCATCAGGGCGCCGTCGAACACGTCGTGCGTCAGCGCGATGGCGGTGGCCATCGCGATGGTGTCGCGACTGAAAAGCGACAGCTCCATGCCCGCCAGGCCCTGGGTGACGCCGTCGCACATGGCGGGGACGCCGCCGGCCACCTGCGCGGTGGCGCCCAGCGCGCGGGCGGTCTGGCGCACCAGTTCGGGGTAGCCCTCGTAGGGCTGGTGCGCCGAGAGCATGTCGTTGTAGGCGGTGACGATGCCGAGGTTGGGCGCCCGCTCGGCCACCACGCGCAGCTTGTCGTTCGCCGGCAGCGCGGCGAAGGCGTGCGCCACGTTGGCACAACCCATGCGGTCACTGCCGCGCGGGCGTGCCGCCATCCGGTCCAGGCGCTCCAGGTAGGCGCGACGCAGCGGGGCGCTGCGTTCGCGGATGCGTTGGGTGACTTCGGCGACGACGGGGTTCATGGGCTGGCCTGATGTAACCAATGGGTCTATTATCTAGTAACTGAGTTACATCGTCAATTCAATCACTCGGTCAGCGAAAGCGCCCTCCCGCGCGTTTGCCAATCGCCAAGCCTCCATGCCATGCTGCCGCGCGCCATGCAAGAGATCCCCCAGCATCTGATCGTTCGCGACCCCGCCGAGCAGTTGAACCTGCTGCGCCACGCCTGGCGGCCGCATGCCGAGCGCTGGGTCTTCGGCTATGCGTCGCTGATCTGGCGCCCTGAATTCGAGGCTGCCGAGCACCGCCCGGCGCTGGTGCGCGGCTGGCACCGCGCGCTGTCGATGCGGTCACGCATCAACCGCGGCACGCCGCAACAGCCGGGGCTGGTGTTCGCGCTCCTGCCCGGCGGCGCCTGCCGCGGCGTGGTGTTCCGCCTGCGCCGCGAGACGGCCGAGGAAGAGATCGACCGCCTGTGGGCACGCGAGATGCCCACCGGCGTCTACGACGCGCGCCTGCTGCCCTGCCAGACGCCCCATGGCACCGTGCACGCGCTGACCTTCACGCTCAGCCGCCGCAGCGACGCCTACACCGGCCGCCTGCCCGACGAGCAGATGCTGCACATCCTGCGCCATGCGAGAGGCCGCTACGGCACCACGCTGGACTACGTGGCCGAGACGGCGCACGCCCTGCGCGCGCGCGGCCTGCGCGACCGCGAAATCGAACGCCTGATGGGCCTGGCGGCCCGTGACGGCCTGATTCAGGCGCCGGCGGCGCGCAAGGCGTCCAGGTCCTGCACGGTGTCCACGTCGACCAGCACGCCGGGGTCGTCCACTTCCACCGGCCGCGCCGGATAACGCGCGATCAGCCGGCGCGCGCCTTCGTCGCCGTCGAGCGCGCTCAGTTCCGAATACAGCTCGGCCGCAAAGCCCACCGGGTGGCCGCGCCGGCCATTGTGCTGGGCGTAGGCGATGGCATGTTCGTCCAGCGCCGAGGCGACCGCCAGGATGGTGGCCGGCCGCACCAGCGGCATGTCGCCCGGCAGCACCAGCCAGCCGTTGGCCGAAGCACGCTCGCGCACGCCGGTGGCGATGCTGGCGCCCATGCCACGCGCGGCGTCCTCGTCGCTCACGACCACGGTGTCGCGCAGCGCCAGCTGGTCCGACACCAGCGGCGCCAGCGCGGCGGTGGTGACCACCACCACCGAAAGCTGGGTCTCGATGGCATGGCGCAGCGTCGAACCGAGCACGGTGCCGCCGCCCAGCGGCTGCTGCAGCTTGTGGCTCGCGCCCTGGAAGCGCCGGCCCTGCCCGGCGGCGAGCACGATGATGGTCGGGCGCTGTTTCATGTCGCTTTGTTGGTCTTGGGCCCCACTCGCGGCGAGACCTCCCTGGGCAACAAGCATGGTGGTGATGGCGGGGTGCATAAAGTGGGACGATCACTTACGGCGTTCCACGTAAGGGATGCACCGGTGCCGGTTTCGCGCGGTTACGGCGTTCCTATACTCGGCCGATGGACATCGCCGACCTGCGCAAGAGCTACGAGCGCGACGCTCTGGACGAGCACGCGTCAGAAGTCGACCCCCTCAGGCAGTTCGAACACTGGTTCGAACAGGCGCTGAAGGCCCAGCTGCCGGAACCGAACGCGATGACGCTGGCCACCGTGGGCGAAGACGGCCGTCCTTCCACCCGCGTGGTGCTTGTCAAGGGCTTCGACGCACGCGGCATCGTCTGGTACACCAACTACGAAAGCCGCAAGGGCCGCGAACTGACTGCGCACCCGCACGCCGCGCTGCAGTTCCACTGGGTCGAGCTCGAGCGGGTGGTGCGCATCGAGGGCCGGGTGGAGAAGACCGCCGCCGAAGAGTCCGACGCCTACTACGCCAGCCGGCCGCTGGATTCGCGCATCGGCGCCTGGGCTTCGCCGCAGAGCCAGGTGATCGCCTCGCGCGCGGTGCTGGTGGCGGCGGCGGCCAGGTACGCCGCGCTGCACGCGCTGAACCCGCCGCGCCCGCCGCACTGGGGCGGCTACCGGCTGGTGCCCGACCGCTGGGAGTTCTGGCAGGGCCGCAAGAGCCGCCTGCACGACCGCCTGCGCTACCGGCCGGCCGAAGGCGGCGGCTGGGTGCGCGAGCGGCTGGCGCCCTGAGCGATGCGGTCGATGCCGGCCAGGAACTGCGCCAGGTCGATCGGCTTGGTCCAGTAGTCGTCGAAGCCGGCCGCACGCGCGGCCGCGATCTGCTCCGGCAGCGCGTTCGCCGACAGCGCCACGAACACGCTGCCGGCCAGTGCGGGCTCGCCACGCAGGCGGGCCAGCACCTCCAGGCCGTTGATGTCGGGCAGGTGCAGGTCCACCAGCAGCAGTTCGGGGCGGTGCGCCAGCGCCATCTCGACGGCGCTGCGGCCGTCCACCGCTTCCAGCAGCTGCATGCGGGGGCGCTGCGCCAGCAGTTCGCGCACCAGCAGCAGGTTGACCGGGTTGTCTTCCACGCACAGCACGCGCAGCGGCGCTTCGCCGGCGCCGGCGACGGCGGCGGCGCCGGGCGTGCCGGGCACGGCCACTTCGGCCGGCAGCGCGGCGGCACTTTCGTCGACCTGCGCCAGCTGAAGCAGTTCGTCGACCAGTTCCATCATCTGCGCCCCCGCCCCGGCGATGCGGCCCAGGCGGCCGCGCTGGCGCGTGCTGGGCGGCTCGGCCTCGTCGGCCAGCATCAGCTGGGTGAAGCCGAGCACGGCGTTCATCGGCGTGCGCAGCTCGTGCGACAGGCGCGACATGAAGGCCGACTTGTCGCGGCTGGCCTGTTCGGCACGCGCCTTCTCGAAACGCAGCGCCTCGGCCTGCTTGCGTTCGGTGATGTCCAGGTTGATGCCGGCGACGCCCGACACGCGCCCCTGCGGGTCGTGCAGCGCGCGCCCCTGCGTGACCAGCCAGCGCCACTGGCCGTCGGGGCGGCGGACGCGGAACTCGAAGTGGTAGGCCTGGCCCTGCTCGACATGGCGCTGCACCGCCTGCGCCAGGCGCGGCATGGTCGTCGGGGTGGGCGGTGGCGGCGGCCAGCTCGTCCAGCGGCCGCGGGTCGGCGGGGTCCAGGCCGCGCAGGCGGTACATGGCCTCGTTCCAGTAGGCCAGGCGGCCCTGCAGCGTGCGTTCCCAGACGCCCAGTTCGGCGGCCTCGATCGCGAAGCGCGTGCTTGCGCGCTCGCGTTCGAGAGGCGCGCGCGCGTGTTCGCGGTCGGTCACGTCCAGGTGCATGCCGAAGGCCACCCGGTGGCCGCCGCGGCGCAGGCGGCGCGTCCAGGTCTGGACCCAGCGTTCGCCCACGCCGGCGTCGGGCACGCGGAAGGTGACGTCCACCACCGGCAGCCATTCGTCGTTCGCGCGGCGGTGGACCTCGGCCACCCAGGCGTGGTCCTGGTGCACGTGGCGAGCGATCCATTCGCCGTACTCTGGCGGCCCTTCCTCGGGGCGGCGGCGGTGGATGCGGAACATCTGCTCGTCCCACCAGGCGGTGCCGGCGTCGAGGTCGCGGCTCCAGAAGCCGACGCCGATGGCGTCGGCCACCAGCTGCGTGTGCTGCGCCAGCACCTCGGCGCCAGGGTCCAGCCAGAAGAAGAGACTGCCGTCTTCCAGCAGCACGCGGCGGCAGGTCACGGGCGCCGGCGCGGACCGATCTCGACCAGTTCCACTTCGGGCGAGCCGGGTGCCGCGCGCGCCACGGCGAAGGCCAGCCAGTCGTCTTCCGACAGGCCGTGCTGGTGGGCCCAGCGCAAGGCCGCGTCGTTGGGCTGCACCTGCAGCCCGCCGGTCGCGCGCCATGCATGCAGGGCCGGTGCAGGGGCGCACTGCCAGACTCGGTCCATTCCCTCCGCCTTTGCGCGCATTCAGTGTATCGACACGTGACACGGCGCGCGCGTCGACAGGGGCATTGCGCGTGACTAAGATGCCGCGCGCGACAGCAGGCGACGCCGCGAACCGTTCGAAACCGAGGAGGACTGATGGACCCGATCACCCGTGGCATCGCGCCGGAGCGCGAGGCGGTCACGCTGCAGGTGTTCCTGCGCGCCTGCGGCGCCGACATCAACCCCGACGGCATGCTCGGCCCCGCCACCACGAAGGCGATCCGCGACTTCCAGCTGCGCAACGGACTCATTGCCGACGGCGTGGCCGGCGAGAAGACCTGGACCACGCTGTTCGCGCAGCAGCCTGCCCTGCTGGCCGAGATGTCCTCGAAATGGCTGTCGCAGAAGGACATCGACGACTTCGCCGCCGCCAGCGACCTGGAAGTGCCGCTGGTGCGCACCGTCTACAGCGTCGAATCGGGCGGCTCCGGCTTCGTGGGCGTGAAGCCGAAGATCCTGTTCGAAGGCCACGTGTTCTGGGCCCAGCTGCAGGCCGCCGGCATCGACCCCCAGAAGGCCGCCCGGGGCAACGAGGACATCCTGTTCAAGGACTCGAACACCGGTGGACTGGCCGAATACAGCCGCCTGGAGCGCGCGGCTCGCCGAGCACCCCGCGTCGGCCAGCTGGGGCCTGTTCCAGATCCTGGGCCTGCACGCGAACCACGCCGAGGAGCGCCGCAACATGAGCGGCCTGGAGCGTTCATATCAAGGTCCAGCCAAGGGGTCGCAAGCTCGCGCGACTACGAGTGGGCGATCTACAAGCCTGAAGCCGACACGAAGGGCTCCGCGCCTACGAAAGTACAGCGCGCGCTGACGAGCCCGGTGGCGCCACGGGCGCGTTTCACCGCGCCTGGACGCGGCACGCCGGCTGGGCTGGCCGGGGCGCTGGACTCGGCGCGCCTGGTCAGCGCCTGCCGGCCGGCTTGCCGCAACATGAAGCGGCCGCGCCAGCTCGCGGCACCAAGATACCGGCGCGCTGGTGGACCACGCGCGGCTGGGCGCGGCGCTGGACTCGGCGCGCCTGGTGCTGGTGAGCGCCGCCGCCGGCTACGGCAAGACCACCGCGCTGGCGCGCCAGCTGGAACGCCCGGGCCGCGCCTGCGCCTGGGTCTCGGCCGACGCCGGCGACGACCTGCACCGCCTGCTGGAATGCCTGGTCGCCGCGCTCGAACCCTTCGACCTGCCCTGGCGCACCGCGCCCGAGGCGCTGATCTCGCAGGTGGACGAAGCGCGCGGCCGCGCACGCGCCGCCGCCGAACTGCTGAACGCGCTGGACGCCTGCGACGTGGAGCACGGACTCGTGGTGCTGGACGACCTGCACCGCGTGGAAGACGGCGCGGTGTTCGAGTTCCTCGATCGCCTGCTCGAACGCCTGACGCCGCGCTGGACCATCGTGCTCTCCACCCGCCACGACCCGCCGCTGGCGCTGCCGCGGCTGCGCGCTTCGGGCGAGCTGGCCGAATTCCGCCAGGCCGATCTGCAGTTCGACCGCGCCGAGGTCCGTTCGCTGGTGCTGGCTGCCGGCCTCGACGAGGCCACCGCCGACGCGCTGTTCGAACGCACCCAGGGATGGGCCGCCGGCCTGCGCCTCGGGCTCACAGGCGGCGCCGGCCAGGCGCCACGCTCGGGCGAACGCGCGATGTTCGACTTCATCGCCAGCGAGGTCATCGCGCGCCTGCCTCCGGGGCTGCGCCGCTTCCTGCTGCAGACCTCGGTGCTGCCCGAACTCACCGCTTCGCGCGCCGCCGCCGTCTCGGGCGACGCGCAGGCGCTGCAGTGGCTGGAGCAGATCGATCGCCTGGGCCTCTTCGTCACCCGGCTCGAAGCGGGCGAGCCCACCTACAAGCTGCACGACCTTTTCCGCGCCGCGCTGGCGCAGCGGCTCAAGCTGGAACAGCCCGAGGCCGAGCCCGAACTGTGGCAACGCGCCGCCCAGGGCGAGCCCGACCCGGTGCGTCGCATCGAGATGCAGCGCGCCGCCGGCGACCTGCCAGGCGCCGCCGAGACGCTGGGTTCCGAAGTGCCTTCGCTGCTGACCGGCGGCGCGCTGGCGGGCGTGTCGCACCTGGTGGACCAGTTCCCGGGCCCCTTCGTCAACAGCTCGCCCGTCATGCAGCAGGCGCTGGGCCTGCTGTCGTGGGCGCGCTGGGACTTCGCCAGCATGTTCCGCACCATGCAGCGCGCCGAGCAGGGCTTCGTGGCCGCCGGCGACCAGGAGCGCGCGCGCGCCGCCGCGGCCTACCAGTCGCTGGCGCTGAACGCGCTGGGGCGCAATGCCGAGAGCGCGGCGCGGCTGCAGGTGCTGCGGCGCGAGTCGCTGTCCACCAGCACGCGCGTGGTGGTGCTGGTGGCCTGCACCTGGCACGCGCTGGACCTGAACGCCATCCACCGCATCGGCCCGCTGCAGGACGAGCTGACCACCCTGCTGGAGCGCAGCGACGACGCGTCGCTGTGGTACCGCGGCCACCCGCTGCCGCGCATCAACGGCCTGCCCGGCACCGCTGCGGCGCTGCAGCGCTACGTGCAGGGCGCGCTGCGGCTGGCCGGCGAACGGCCGATGCCGCTGCGAGCGCTGGCGCATTCGCAGGCCGGCTGGCACCAGGCCTGGCAGGTGGGCGACCTGGACGCCGCCGAGGACGCGCTGGCCACCGCGCAGGACGACTGCCGCTGGCTCGGCAACCCCGTCAACGTGAAAGGCCAGATCCAGCTGCTGGCGGCCTTCGTGCACACGTTGCGCGGCAACCGGCCGCGCGCGCTGGTGGCGGCGCAGACGCTGGTGGAAGACCATCCGCCGGGCCGCGGCGCCTGGTCGCTGTGGGCCAACGTGTACTACGCCGCGCGCATCGCGGCGCGCTTCGAGGACCGCGCGGCGCTCGAAGGCTGGCTTGCCCGGCTGGAACAACCCGACGGCGGCATCAGCGCGCCGGCCACCCAGCTCACGCTGCTGGAGCCGCTGCGCGGCCACCGCGCCTGGCTGGCGGGCGACCGCGAAGCGGCCATCGAACACTGGCAGCGCGCGCTGGAGGACGAACCCGCGATCGACCGCCTGGGCCATGCCACCGAGACCCGGCTGTCGCTGGCGGCGGCGCTGCTGGAAGGCGGCCGGGCCGAGGCCGCGCACCCGCACCTGCAGGTGGTGGTGGAACGGGTCGATGCCGGTGCCGGCGTGGGCGGCGTGCTGCTGGCGCGGCCGGCGGTGGAGCGGCTGCTCGCGGCCGGCCCGCGCGCCGGTCTGGCGCCGCCGCTGGCGGCGCGCCTGCGCGGCTGGCTGGCCGGCGTGGACGCAGCGCCGGCCGAGGCGATGGCGCCCGCCCCGGTGCAGCCCGGCGGCCTGAGCTCGCGCGAGATGGAAGTGCTGGAGCGCATCGCCGCCGGCGACAGCAACAAGCTCATCGCGCGCGCCTTCGACCTCAGCCCGCACACCGTGAAGCGGCACGTCGCCAACATCCTGGACAAGCTGGGCGCTGAATCGCGCGGCCAGGCTGCCGCCTGGTACCGCAGCAACGCCTGAGCGTTCCCGCGCCGGCGGCCCGCCGATGGCCCGCCGGCGCATCGCCCGATGGCTCCATCGGGCGATGTGGCCCAGGGCCTCGATGCGGAGACTTCGTTCCACGCCGTCACCCCCGACGGCCTGCAACCGAAGGAACCGCCATGACCGAGATCGCCACCCGTCCCGAAGCCGCCGCCGCCATCAAGGCCCGGCGCGTCGACCTCTACGTCACCATCCACAAGGCGCTGCGCCAGTTCATGGCGCACACCCTCACCCGCCTGGGGGCGGTGGACCTGGAAGACGAGGAGGATTTCCGCGCCGTGCTGGCCGGCGTCGATTCGCTGCTGGTGCTGATGAAGGGTCACCTGCAGCACGAGAACGACTTCATCCACACCGCCATCGAGGCGCGCCGTGCGGGCGGCGCGCGCCACACCGCCGACGACCACCTGCTGCACGTGGACGCGATCGCCAACCTGGAAGACGAGGCGCGCGCGCTGTCCGTGGTGCGACAGGAGCAGCGCCCCGCCCACGCGCTGCGCCTGTACCGCCACCTGGCCGAGTTCGTCGGCGAGAACCTGGTGCACATGCAGGTCGAGGAGACGCGCAACAACGAGGCGCTGTGGTCGCTGTACAGCGACGAGGAACTGCTGGCGCTGCACGACCGCCTCCTGGCCGCGGTGCCGCCGGCCGAGATGGCACTGGTGGTGCGCTGGATGGCCGCCGCATTGAACCCGGCCGAGCTGGCGGCGCTGTTTTCCGCCATGCAGGCCAAGGCGCCCGCGCCGGCGGTGGAGGCGATGCTGGACATCGCCCGCACCCAGCTCAGCGAGAAGCGCTGGGCGCAGCTGGCGCGCGCGCTCGGCCGCCCGCCGGTGCCCGGCCTGATCTCGGTCTGAAGCACCGCCGCCACTGCACAAGGAGACACCGAATCATGAAGACCTGGATCCGCCGCGGCCTGGTGGCCGCCGTCTCGCTGGTGGCGCTGGCCGCCGGCACCGTCGGCGCCGGCACCCTGCTGGCCGAGCAGAAGATGAACCGCCGGCTCGCCATCGCGCCGACGCCGCTGCTGCTGAAGACCGACGCCGCCACGCTGGAGCGCGGGCGCTACCTCTACACCTCGCGCGGGTGCGCCGACTGCCATGGCCTGGACGGCGCAGGACGCACCTTCGTCGACGACGGCAAGGGCCTGAAGCTGGCCGGCCCCAACATCAGCCCGGGCCCCGGCAGCGTGGTCGCCGGCTACCGCCCGCAGGACTGGGAGCGCACGCTGCGCCACGGCGTCAAGCCCAGCGGCCGGCCGCTGATGATCATGCCGGCCGAGGACTACAGCCGCCTCACCGACGCCGACGTGGCCGCCATCGCGTCCTACGTGCAGAGCCTGGCGCCGGCCGAAGGCAGCGCCGCGGTGCTGAAGCTGCCGCTGCCGGTGCGCGCGCTCTACGGCTTCGGCCTCATCGAGGACGCGGCGGCCAAGATCGACCACGGCCTGCCGCCCGCCCAGCCGGTGCCCGAAGGCGTGAGCGTCGAGCATGGCCGCTACGTGGCCGGCATGTGCGTGGGCTGCCACGGCAAGGACCTGGCCGGCGGCAAGGTCCCGGGCGCGCCGCCCGACTGGCCCGCCGCCGCCGACCTGCGGCCCGGCCCTCAGGGCGTGCTCTCGCACTACCCCGACGCCGACGCGCTGATCGCGATGTTCAGGAGCGGCAAGCGCGCCGACGGCAGCACAGTGAAGGTGATGCCCTTCGAGGCGCTGGGCCAGCTGAACGACACCGACGCGCGGGCGCTCTACCTCTACCTGAAGAACCGCAAGGGCTGACTCAGCCGGCCCGCTGGTGCAGCACGCGCTGCGGGAACGGGATCTCGACGCCTTCCCGTTCCAGCAGCGCCAGCACGGCCAGATTCACGTCGGATCGCACGCCGCCGGCGCCGTTCTCGGCGTCGGCGATCCAGAACACCACGGTCAGCTCCAGGCCGTCGGCCGCGAAGGCCGACAACTGCGCGGCGGGGCCGGGCTCGGCCAGCACGCGCTTCACGCCGGCCACGGCCTCCACCAGGCGCGGCATCAGCGCGCCCAGGTCGGTGCCGTAGGCCACCTGCACGGTGGTGCTGAGCGCCACCTTGGGGTCGGCCAGCGAGCAGTTCTCCACCCGGTTGGAGATCAGCATCTCGTTGGGCACGATGGATTCGCGGCCGTTCAAGGCGCGGATCACCGTGTAACGCGTCTTGATGTCGGTGACGCGACCCTCGAAGCCGTCGACGCGCACGATGTCGCCGATGCGCACGCTGCGTTCGGCCAGCACGACGAAACCGCTCACGTAGTTGGCGGCCAGCTTCTGCAGGCCGAAGCCGATGCCCACGCCGAGCGCACCGCCCAGCACGCCCAGCGCCGTGAGGTCGATGCCGGCGGCCGAGAGCGCGAACATCAGGCCCACGAAGAGCAGCAGCGCGCGCAGCGCGTTGGCCGCCATCTTGCGCACCGACAGGTTGCTGGTGGCGCCGGCGAGCAGCTGGCGTTCGAGCGCGGCGCTGATCCACAGCGCGATCACGAGCACCACGCCGGCCGTGAGGGTGCCCTCGATCAGGTTGCGCAGCGACATGCGCGTGCTGCCGAACTTCCACTTCACGTCGTCCAGCTCGTTCATCACCAGCGGCAGCACGCCGGTGACCCAGAGCACGACCGCCGCCCAGGCCAGCCAGGAGACGCTGCGCTCGACGATGCGCATCAGGCGCGAATCGGGGAAGGCGGCGCGCAGCACCCGCACCGTGAGGCGGATGACCAGCAGCGAGACCAGCACCGGCACCACCAGCTTGAACACCGCCAGCGGCATGAAGCTGGCCAGCCCCCAGCGCCCGGCCAGCGCCAGCAGCAGCGCCAGCACCGGGAACAGCACGCCGTCGACCGTGCCTTCGCCGAACCACACCGAACCGGGCCGCGGCGCGGCGCCGCGGGCCAGCCGCACCAGCGCCCAG
>JBGAKY010000110.1:0-9077 GCA_044224175.1 Rubrivivax sp.
CCGCGTTGGCCAGCACGTTGCGCACCACCTGCTGGAACCGCATGGGATCGACCTTGGCGACCAGCGGCACGTCGCCCAGCTCCAGCGCCAGCTGCAGGCGGCGGGCCGACAGCAGCGGGCCCAGTTCGTGCGCCACCTCGCGCACCAGCGGTCGCAGGTCGCTGCGCTCCAGATGGAAGGTGCCGACCGTGCTTTCGATCTTGGACACGTCCAGCAGGTCGTTCACCAGCGCCAGCATGCGCTGGCCGGCGGCGTGGATGTCGCCGAACATCGACGCCAGCTTTTCGTGCTGGCGGCCGCGCACCTGGCCCAGTTCCGAGAAGCCGATGATGGCCTGCAGCGGCGTGCGCAGCTCGTGGCTGATGTTGGCGATGAACTCCGACTTCGCGCGCGAGGCTTCCTCGGCCGCGTCGCGCGACTCCTGCGAAGCGCGCTCCACTTCGTGGCGCTCGGTGATGTCCATCATCGAGATCAGCACCCCGGCCGGGCGGCCTTCGGCGGCCGGCACCGCCACCTTGGTGAAGGCGGCGTGGGCGCGGCGGCCGTCGGGCCGCGTGATGGCCGCCTCGAAGCGCACCTGGCCGCCGCGGTCGGCCACCTCGCGGTGCTGCTGCTCGTGGCGGGCCGCCTCCTCGGGCGGCAGGTGGGCGGTGCTGAGGCGGCCGACAAGGGCTTCGCGCGGCTGGCCCAGCGCCGCCTCCCAGGCCCGGTTGACCATGCGGTAGCGGCTGTCCCGGTCGACCAGCGCCACCGGCACCGGCATCGTGTCCAGCACGAGGTCGGAAAAGGCCAGCTCCTGCTGCGCCCGCGCCTGAGCGGCCAGCCTTTCGGTGACGTCGACCGCGCTGCCCACGAAACCGGCCAGGCGGCCGCCTTCACGCAGCGGCGCCACCGCCACCTCGAACGGGCGGGCGCCGCAGCAGTCCAGTCGCACCTGCGCCGTGCGCGTGCCTTCGGCCGCCGGGTCCAGCAGGCCCTGCACTGCGCTGCGCGACGCCGGGTCCACCAGGTCGGCCAGCGTGTGGCCCAGCAGCCCGGACTCGGCACGCCCGGTGGCCAGCTGCCAGCGGGCGTTGACGAAGGTGAGCGCGCCGCCGGCGTCGGTGCGGAACAGCAGTTCCTGCACGCTCTTGACCACCAGCGAAAGTTCCTGCTCGCGGCGCGCCAGTTCGGCCAGCGCGCGGTCGCGGCGCCGCAGACGGTCGGCCTGCCGGCCGCGCCAGCGCAGCCCCAGCGCGCCGGCCGCCACCACGGTGGTGGCCAGCCCGGCGCCGGCCGCCAGCGCCGCCAGGCCGCGCGCGGTGGCCAGCAGCGTCAGGGCGGCGCCGAACAGCACCAGCAGCGCCACGCCGGCAGGCACCAGCAGGTCGCGGCGGTGGCGGGAGCGGCCTAGTTTCATCGCCCGGCTCAGGCCTGGATCGGCGTGCCTTCGACCAGGTCGGTGAAGCTGGCACGGCGGCGGTTCACGGCATCGCGCAGCGCGATCATGCGCGGCGCGTTCTCGGCGAACACCTGCACCAGCCGCGGGTCGAAGGCAAGGCCGGACTCGGCCAGCAGCATGGCCAGCGCCTCGGCGTCGGGCAGCGCCTTGCGGTAGCAGCGGTCCATGGTCAGCGCGTCGAAGAAGTCGACCACGGCGACGATGCGGCCCGACAGCGGGATCTGCCCGCCCTTCAGGCCGCGCGGGTAGCCGCTGCCGTCCCAGCGCTCGTGGTGCGTCATCGCCACCTCGGCGGCCAGCTGGAACAGCGGGATGCGCGACTGGCCCAGGATGTCGGCCCCGATCTCGGCGTGGCGGCACATCACGACACGCTCCTCGGGGCTCAGGCGGCCGGGCTTCTTCAGCACCTCGTCGGGAATGCCGATCTTGCCGATGTCGTGCATGGGCGCCGCCTTGCGCAGCGTGGCCGCCCAGGCGGCGGTTTCGCCCAGCGCCAGCGCCAGCGCCTCGGCCATGAAGCCCAGGCGCACGATGTGTTCGCCGGTGTCGTCGTCGCGGTACTCGGCCGCCATCGCCAGCCGGAACAGCGCGTCGTGGTGGGCGCGCGCCACTTCCTGCAGCGCCTCGTTGCGTTCGCGGTACATGCGGCCCAGGTCGCGCAGCATGCACTCCATCTGCGCCCCCGCCGCGCTGTCGAAGCGCAGGGATTCGGTCGCGGGGACGGCGGTTTCGGACATCACGGGTGGTTCTCTGAAGCGGTCTGCATCGATTATCATCGGTGCCGCTTTTATCATTTGATGGAATACGGGTCGGGATCCGGCCAATTCGGCAGAATTACTCGATGGCGAAGAGCACACCTCCCGACGACCCGGTCAGCGACCACTACAGCACGCTGGAAGTGGCGCGCCTGCTGGGCATGGCCGTGCGCTCGGTGCAGATGATGGTCGACCGCGGCGAACTCGAAGCGTGGAAGACGCCGGGCGGCCACCGCCGCATCTCGCGCGAATCGGTGCAGCGCTGGCGGGCCGCGCGCCAGGGCGCCTTGGCGACGCCGCCGGCCGCTGCGGCGCCGCGCGTGGCCGCGCCGGCGAAGAACCCGTCCGAAGCGCCGCGGCCGCGCCGCGTGCTGCTGATCGAGGACTCGGCCCACTTCCAGAACCTGGTGACGCTGCTGCTGCGCCAGTCGTTCCCCGACGTGGAACTGCACGTGGCCGACGACGGCATCGCCGGCCTGGCGATGGCGGGCCAGCTGCAGCCCGACGTGCTGATCGTCGACATCCTGCTGCCCGGCATCGACGGCGCCACCCTCATCACCAGCCTGCGTTCGCACCCGCAGTTCGGCGCCAGCCGGCTGATCGTGGTGACCTCGCTCGACGATGCGCAGCGCGCGCCCTACGCGTTCGCGCTCGAAGGGGTGCCGGTGGTGCACAAGCCTGCCATCGTGACGGCGCTGCCGCCGCTGCTGAAGCAGGCCCTGGGCGGGCGGTGAGCCCGTGAACCCGGAACCGGCGCGCGTGCTGCTGGTCGAGGACGACGCCTCGATCCGCCGCTTCGTCGAGATCGCGCTGGAGGAAATGCCTGGCATCCGGCTGCTGCAGGCCGCCAGCCTGGCCGCGGCCGAAGCCGAACTGGCCGCGGCGCCGGTGCGCGTGCTGCTGTGCGACCTGATGCTGCCCGACGGCAGTGGCACCGCGCTGCTGCAGTCGCTGGCCGCCGACCCCGCGCGGCGGGCCGGCGCCCGGCTGGTGGCGTTCAGCGCCGGCATCTCGGCCACGCGCCGTGCCCAGCTGGAAGCGCTGGGCGTCGACGAGGTGCTCGCCCAGCCGGTCCCGCTGGCGGCGCTGGTGGACTGCGTCGAGCGCGCGCTCTCCGCCGCGCCGCCCGCCGCCGCCCCCGCCGCGCCGGCGGCCGATGACGGGGAAGATGTGGTCACGCGCCACTTCGGCGGTGACCGCGCGCTTTTCGAAGCCTACCTCGCCAGCTGCCTGCGGCAGTTCGGCGCCGACGTCGCGCAGGGCGATGCGGCCGCCGCCGCCGCCGACCTGCCGGCCTTGCGCCGGCTGGCCCACAGCCTGAAGACGGTGCTGCTGACCCTGGGCCACGCAGCGGCCTCGCGCCGGGCCGCGGCGCTGGAGACGGTGGCCGCCGAAGGCGATGCCGGGCGCGCGCTGGCGGCCTGGCCGGCGCTGCGGTCGACGCTGGAAGCGCTGCGCGCCGCCGGCCGCTGATGCAGGCGCCGCCCGGGCCGGCGCGGCGTCGGTGGCGTGATTTCGTTCATATCACTATTATCACTTCTGCCTGATCATCTCGATCATGTCGGAGCGAAAGGGATCGCCCCGAGCGCGAAACCCGAGGTGATTCATGAAGACCGAATCCTGGCTGCAACAGGCACTGGCGCGCATGTCGCTGGGCACCAAACTGGCCGTCGTGCTGGCCATCGCGCTGGTGATGACCGCGATCCCCACCGTGCTGTTCCTCCAGCGCGTGAACGCCGAGGTCGGCACCGCGGCGCAGGAACGGCGCGGCCCCGAGCCGATGGCCGCGCTGGCGCACGTGGCGCACCTGAGCGAGGAGCTGCGCGAGCACGGCACCCGCGCACCTGCCGCCGAACGGGCGAAGACGGCGCTGGCGGTCGGCCAGGCCTTCAAGGTGGCGCAGGGCGCGTTCGAGAAGGCCCAGGCTTCGGCCGCCATGAACGCCACGCTGGCGGCGCTGGAGCGCGACTGGCGAGCGCTGGAAGCCGAAGTGGCCGGCGGCCGGCTGGCCGAGGCCGCTTCGGACCGCCGCCACGAAGCGCAGGTGGCCGGTGTGCTGGCCCTGCTGCACGAAGGCCTGGACCACTGGGCGCTCGCGCTGGACCCCGAATTCGACAGCTACTACCTGATCGACGCCGCACTGCTGCGCGCGCCCGAGCTGGGTGACCGCCTCTCGCGACTGCGCATGGCGCTGGCGGCCGAGCCTTTCGCCCCTGAAACCGTGCGCCCGATGGTGGCCGACGCGCGCGAACGCATGGCCGGGCTGCTGCAGTCGGCGCGCAAGTCCATGGGCCGCGAACCGCGCATCAGGGCCGGCCTCGCGAGCGTGGTGGACAGCGCCGCCCGCACCGTGGAAGCCGGCCTGGCGCAGGCCGAGAGGGCCACGGCTGGAGCCGCCGCCGCGGCGGCGGCGAAGGCCATCAACGACGGCTTCGACGCCCTGTTCGAACTGGACCGCCGGGCCTCGGCGATGCTGACCGCCGACCTGGGCGTGCGCGAAGACGAACTGCGCCTGCAGCGGCTGGAGGCATTGGGCGCGATGGCGGTATTGCTGGTGCTGGCCGCCGCGGCCTCGCTGCTCATCGCGCGCAGCATCGTGCGCCCGGTGGCCGCCGCGGTGGCGGTGGCCGGCCGGGTGGCCGAAGGCGACCTCGCGAGCGTGATCGAAGTGCGCGGCCAGAACGAGATGGCGCAGCTGATGCAGGCGCTGGCGCGCATGCAGGAACGCCTGCGCGACGTGGTCGAAGGCGTGCGCCGCAATGCCGAGAGCGTGTCGGTCGCGGCTTCGCAGATCGCGCAGGGCAACGGCGACCTCAGCCAGCGCACCGAGCGCCAGGCCAGCGCGCTGCAGGAGTCGGCGGCGTCGATGGAACAGCTGGGCGCGGCGGTCACGCACAACGCCGAGAGCGCGCGCCAGGCCAGCCGGCTGGCGCAGGGCGCCAGCGACGTGGCCGGCCGCGGCGGCGCCGTGGTGGCCCGGGTGGTGGAGACGATGAAGGGCATCGACGAGGCTTCGCGCCGCATCGGCGAGATCAACGGCGTCATCGACGGCATCGCCTTCCAGACCAACATCCTGGCGCTCAATGCCGCGGTCGAGGCGGCGCGCGCCGGCGAACAGGGCCGCGGCTTCGCCGTCGTGGCCAGCGAAGTGCGTGCGCTCGCCCAGCGGTCCACCGAAGCGGCGCGCGAGATCAAGGCGCTCATCGCGCAGAGCGCCGAACGGGTGGCCGACGGCAGCACGCTGGCCGGCGAGGCCGGCCGCACGATGGTCGACGTGGTGGAGGCGATCCGCCGCGTGAACGACCTGGTGGGCCAGATCAGCGCCGCCACCGGCGAGCAGAGCGCCGGCATCACGCAGGTCGGCCAGGCCGTCGGCGAGATGGACCAGGTCACGCAGCAGAACGCCGCCCTGGTGGAGGAGAGCGCCGCCGCCGCCGAGAGCCTGCGCCAGCAGGCGGGCCAGCTGGTGGAGGCCGTCGCCGCCTTCCAGCTGCACGCCCAGCCGGCGTAAAGTGATAAAGCGGCAAGACTTCACAGCGGCAAAAATGATAAAGCTGCACACTGGCGGTCAGGAGAAAACACCATGCACTCCTCGCTAGCCGAACTGCTCGAGAACATGAAGTCGGGACTGCTGTGGGTCCAGCGCGACGGCGTCGTGCGCTACGCCAACGGCCACGCCGCCGCCCGCACCGGCCTGGCGCCGGGCCGAAAGCTCTACGACCCCGACCTCGCGAAGGCCGTGATCGCCGCCATCGCGGCGCAGGCCCCGCACGTGGTGAACGCCATCGCCAGCAGCCCCGGCCGCGAGGGCGGCCCGCAGAACATGGCCTGCCGCGTGCTGCCCGGCCTGGCGCGCGACGACGCCTTCGTGCTCATCGGCAACGAAGCGGGGGACGGCAGTGCGTACGACAACCTGATGCAGGTGATCCGCTCCGACCTGCGCGACCCGCTGCGGCAGGCCGGCAAGGCGCTGGCCGTGGCGCGCGACCACGGCGACGGCCACGAGACCGACGCGCTGGCCGACAGCGTGGGCGAGCTGCTGCGCGTGCTGGACAAGCTGGTCGACCTGGCCGAACTGTGGGGCAGCGGTGCGCTCTTCGCCACCGACCGCATCGAGCTGTGGCCGCTGCTGCAGCAGGTGTGGGCCGAGCTGGAGCCGATGGCCATGGACCACGGCGTCAAGGTGCGCTTCCGCGCCCAGGTGGAAGCCTCCAGCCTGGCCACGCTGTACGGCAGCGAGCACTGGCTGCGCCGCGTGTTCCTGGAATGCCTGGAAGGCGCGGTGCGCAGCTCGCGCCACGGCGCCACGCTGGAGATCGAGCACCGCCAGATGGGACCGCGCGCGCTCATCGTGTTCCGCGACTGCGGCGTCTTCGCGCCGCGCGCCGACAGGAACGCGGTCGAGATGGCGAAGACGGGCCGCAAGGGCGCGCCGCGGCTGGCCGCGCGCGACCAGATCGGCCTCAAGCTGTGCCAGCACATCGTCTCGCTGCACGGCGGCCAGCTGCGCGAGGAGGACGAGGACGGCATGCGCCACTTCCTGATCGACCTGCCCACCGGCGCGCCGCACCGCAACGACACCAGCCAGCTCGACATCGCCCAGGCGCAGCAGTACGCGCGCGACCTGGCCGCCCTGATGGCGCGCGCCCGCAGCCGCGGCGCCTCCGGGCACTGAACCGAAACCGACCCCCCAAGGAGCCCGCCATGAAGCGCGTCCTCATCGTCGAAGACCAGGCCGACATCCGCAAGCTGATCCGCATGACGCTGGAGTTCGAGGCCTACGAGATCCACGAGGCCAGCGACGGCGCCTTCGGCCTGCGCATGGCCCAGGCCGTGAAGCCCGACCTCATGCTGCTGGACGTGATGATGCCCGGCGAGCTGGACGGCCTGCAGGTCTGCCAGCAGCTGAAGTCCGACCCCGTCACGCGCGGCATCAAGATCGTGCTGCTCACCGCGCGCGGCCAGGCGCGCGACCGCGAAGCCGGCCAGGCCGTCGGCGCCGACGAGTACCTGGTCAAGCCATTCAGCCCGCTGCAGCTGATCGAGACCATCGAACGCCTGCTGGAGACGGCGTGAACCTCGCCCTCCGCCGCTGGTGGCCGCGGCGGCTGCGGCACCAGCTGCTGCTGCTGCTGGCGCTGATCACCTCGCTGACGACGGCGCTGCTGTACACCGTCTCGACGGCGCGGCTGGACGACGTGGCCTTCGAAGGCAGCCAGCGCTGGGCCGGCGCGGTGGCGCGCAGCGCCGCCAACGCCGGGATCCTGGCGCTGGAGGCCGGCGACACGGCGGCGCTGGAAGTGGCGGTGCGCGACATCGCCAGCCTGCGCGGCGTGCTGCGCATCGACATCCTGGACACCGAAGGCAGGCCGCTCCTGGCCCTGCTCCACCTGCCCGAAGGGCGCGTGGTCTCGCAGTTCGCGCCGCGCGACACGCCGCTGGCCACTTCCGGCAGCCGGCAGCCGCGCCGGCTGGTCGTCGACGACCAGGACGCGGTGCAGGCCTGGGCCGCCGCCGGCCGCCTGGGCAGCTTCGGCGTCACCTACGCGCTGGCGGACGAACG
Source organism: Rubrivivax sp. (assembly GCA_044224175.1). Classification (GTDB taxonomy): domain Bacteria; phylum Pseudomonadota; class Gammaproteobacteria; order Burkholderiales; family Burkholderiaceae_C; genus Rubrivivax. The sequence goes on from JBGAKY010000110.1 coordinate 7,760, forward strand.
CGCGCCGCTCGGCTCGATACGCTATGACGCCGTGCTGGCGCTGGCGCTGGCCGGGCTCGTCACCATCGTCGCCGTCTACACCTTCGTGCTGCGGGCGCTGGCGCCGCTGGACCGTCTGGCGCGCTTCTCGACCGAGATCGGCCGCCAGGCCGGCGTGCGGCTGGCGCCGCATGGCGGCAGCCTGGAGGTGGCCGAGCTGACCGACGCCCTCAACGACGCGTCGTCCACCCTGCGCGAGCGGCTGGACGCGCTGCGCGCGGCCGAGGCGCGCACGCAGGCGATGCTCAACGCGGTGCCCGACGTGATCCTGGGCCTGGACGGCGACTGCCGCGTGCGGGTGGCCAACCCCAGCATCGCCAGCGTCTTCGGCCTGCCGCCGGAAGACGCGCTCGGCCGCCGGCTCGACGAGCTGGTGCCCGGCCTCACGCCCGAAGCGGCCGAGCAGCGCACGCTGGCGGGCCTGTTCATGCGCGCCAGCAACACCCACGTGGCGCGCTTCGAGACCAGCGCGCGCCGCCACGACGGCACCGAATTCCCGGCCGAGCTGTCGCTGTCGCGCATCGAGACCGCCGAAGGCACGCGCTACGCCGTGGTGGTGCGCGACGTGACCGAGCAGCGCATGGGCTTCGCGATGCTCAACCTGTACAGCCGGGCGCTGGAGTGCACGACCAACGGCGTCGTCATCTCCGACATGACGCTGCCCGGCAGCCCGGTCTTCTACGCCAACCCGGCCTTCTACCGCATCACCGGCTACGAGCCGGGCGAGGCGATCGGCCGCAACTGCGCCTTCCTGCAGCGCGAGGACACCGCGCAGCCCGAGATCGGCGAGATCCGCGCCGCCGTGCGCGAAGGCCGCAGCGCGCAGGTGGTGCTGCGCAACTACCGCAAGGACGGCACGCTGTTCTTCAACGAGCTGGCGATCTCGCCCGTCGACGAGGGCACCGGACCGATACGCCACTACGTGGGCGTGCTCAACGACGTGACCGAGCGCGAACGCTCGCGCATGGCCATCGCCGAGCGCAGCGCGCGCCTGAACGCGGTGTTCGACCTGAGCCCCGACGGTTTCGTCGTCTTCGACAGCGAAGGCCGGCTGGTCTACTGCAACCAGGCCTTCCTGGACATGACCGGGCTCGACCCGGCGGGCGGCGCCGAGGCGCTGTCGCTGGCCGAATTCGACCGCGCCTTCCACGCCCTGTGCGACCCCGCGCAGCCCTACCCGCCGGTGGAAGCCGCGCTGGTGGAAGGCGCCGCCGAGGGCGGGCCCGACGTGGTGCAGATGGTGCTGCCCGAACGGCGCGTGCTGGCGCGCATGGCGCGC
>JBGAKY010000111.1:0-9021 GCA_044224175.1 Rubrivivax sp.
GCCCTGGCGGCAAGCGGCGGTGGTGGCGGGGGCGGGGGTGGAGGTGGCGGTGGCGGCAACAGCGGCAATGCCGACGCCGACATGCCCGGCGAGTTGATGGTCAAGCTGCGGAGCACGCCGGACCTGCAGCCGCTGCTGGCCCGCTACCCGGTCACGCTGGTCAGCCAGTTCGGCGCCCGCCCGATCTACCGGCTGAAGGTGCTGGGCGCCGCGCGCCTGAAGGACGTGATCGCCGCGCTCTCGGCCGACCCCACGGTGATGATCGCCGAGAGCAACCCCACCCATCGCAGCCCGGAAGCGCGCAAGAACGTGAGCTGGTTCGTCGGCACCCAGACCGACTACGTGGCGCAGTGGGCGCCGCAGGCGCTGCGCCTGCCCGAGGCGCAGGCGCTCGCCACCGGCGCCGGCGTGCGGGTGGCGGTGCTCGACACCGGTGTGGACTTCGGCCACCCCGCGCTGGCCGGCCGCCTGCTGCCCGGGCGCGACTTCGTCGACGGCGATCTCGACCCTGCAGAGGGAGGCAGCCCGGCCAACGCCGCCTGGGGCCATGGCACACACGTGGCCGGGCTGGTGGCCCTGGCGGCACCGGCAGCGCAGATCATGCCGGTGCGCGTGCTGGACCCGGATGGCGTCGGCAACGCCTGGGTGCTGGCCGAGGCCATCCTCTGGTCGATCGACCCCGATGGCAACCCCGCCACCGACGACGGCGCCCATGTCATCAACCTGAGCCTGGGCAGCCTCACGCGCACCCGCATCATGGACACGATCGCGCAGATCGCCGCCTGCGAACCGGCGGTGGCCGACGATCCCATCCTGGACCGTTCCGACCCCGGGTACGCCGACGACGAAGCGCGCTGCGTGGGCCGCAGCGGCACGCTGGTGGTGGCCGCGGCCGGCAACGACGGCAGCGGCAGCCTGAAGGAATACCCGGCGGCCGAATCCGCCTACGGCTTGTTGTCGGTGGGCGCCGTCGCCAGCAGCGGGCGCACCGCCCCGTTCAGCAACTACGGTCCCTGGGTCACGCTGGCGGCGCCGGGCGAAGGCATCACCAGCAGCATGGCCGGGGGCGGCTACGCCACCTGGAGCGGCACCTCGATGGCCTCGCCGCTGGTCAGCGGCGTGGCGGCGCTGGTGAAGAGCGTGGCGCCACAGGCCACGCCCAAGGACATGGTGCAGCGCTTCAAGCGTTCCAGCGCGCAGCTGTGCGACAAGAAGCTGTTCGGCCTGGACGCCGTGGCTGCCGTCACCGAAAACCGCCAGCCGCAGCCGATGGCCTGCCCGTAGCGTGCTGCGCGGCGGCGTGCAGCGCCGCCAGCTGCTCGACGCACAGGCCTTCGTAGCTGGCCAGCTCGGCAGCGGCACCGGGCGAGTCCACGCCGGCACCGAAGACGCTGCGCACGCGCAGCACCGGCACACCGGCGCCGAGCGCGGCCGCCACACCGGGTGCCGAATCCTCCAGCGCCAGGCAGGCGGCCGCGGGCAGCTGCAGTCTTTCCAGCACCCAGGTGTAGATGTCGCCCGCCGGCTTCTTGTTCGCCACCACGTCGCCCGCGCCCACCACCTCGAAAAGCGAGCGCCCGGCGGGACCCAGCGTCACGTCGAGCAGGCGCCGCACGTTGTCGGGCGTGGTCGTGGTGGCGATGGCCTGGCGCAGGCCGCGCGTGCGCGCCTGCATCAGCAGCCGTTCCACGCCTGGCCGCAGCGTGACCGCGCCGCGGTCCAGCAGTGTCAGATAGTGCGTGGTCTTGAGCTCGTGCAGGCGCCGGATGGTGGCGTCGGCCCCGGGGCCTTCCGCTGCGGCCGGGTCCACGCAGCGCCACCAGGCCCGCATGCGTTCCTTGCCGCCGGTGACGGCGAGCAGTTGTTCGTAGAGCGCGCGGTCCCAGTGCCAGGGCAGGCCCGCCTCCTGGAAGGCGCGGTTGAAGGCCACGCGATGGCCTTCGTCCTCGGTCTCGGCCAGCGTGCCGTCGACGTCCCAGATCAGCGCGACCAGCGGCAGCGCGCTCACGCCGCCTTCGGCCACGAACGGCCCAGCAGGTGCGAAGCCTGGCCGGCGCAGCCGAAGGCTTCGAAGCGCGCCTTGCAGACGTCGCGCGCGGCAGCCGTGGCGGCCTTGAGGAAGGCGCGCGGGTCGAACTCGTCGGGCTTCTCGGCCATGACCTTGCGCATGGCGCCGGTCATCGCCAGGCGGATGTCGGTGTCGATGTTGATCTTGCGCACCCCCGACCTGATGCCGCGCACGATCTCTTCCACCGGCACGCCGTAGGTCTCGCGGATGTCGCCGCCGTAGCGGCGGATGATGGACAGCCATTCCTGCGGCACGCTGGAGCTGCCGTGCATCACCAGGTGCGTCTTCGGGATCTTCGCGTGGATGGCGGCAATGCGGTCGATGGCCAGGATGTCGCCCGTGGGCTGGCGGCTGAACTTGTAGGCGCCGTGGCTGGTGCCGATGGCGATGGCCAGCGCGTCGACGCCGGTGCGCTGCACGAAGTCGGCCGCCTGCTCGGGGTCGGTGAGCAGCTGCGAATGGTCCAGGGTGCCTTCGGCCCCGACGCCGTCTTCCTCGCCCGCGGTGCCGGTCTCCAGGCTGCCCAGGCAGCCCAGTTCGCCTTCCACGCTGACACCCACCGCGTGCGCCATCTCCACCACGCGGCGCGTGACGTCCACGTTGTAGTCGTAGCTGGCGGGCGTCTTCTGGTCTTCCAGCAGCGAGCCGTCCATCATCACGCTGGTGAAGCCCGAGCGGATGGCCTGCTGGCACACCGCGGGCGAGGCGCCGTGGTCCTGGTGCAGGCAGATCGGCGTGTTGGGGTACTGCTCCACCGCCGCTTCGACCAGCTTGCGCAGGAAGGGCTCTCCCGCGTACTTGCGGGCGCCGGCGCTGGCCTGCAGGATCACCGGCGCGTCGCAGGCCACGGCGGCCTGCAGGATGGCCTGGATCTGCTCCATGTTGTTGACGTTGAAGGCGGGCACGCCGTAGCCGCGTTCGGCGGCGTGGTCCAGCAGCGGGCGCAGGGCGATGAGCGACATGGGCGGGGCTTCCTTCAGTGGATGGGGGGCAGCGGCGGCGCCGGCGCGTGGTCGCCTTCGACCGGGTCGAAGTCGGCGAAGCGGCCGATCCAGGCGTCGGGCGCGTCGGCGCCCTCGAACTCGCCGTTCGGGTAGCCGTGCGTCACCAGCCAGGCTCGCACGCCGGCGGCGCGTGCGGTGCGCAGGTCGGTGAGCGAGTCGCCGACGAAGGCGGCGTCGACCGCCTGCACGTCCAGCGCCGCCAGCGCGTGGCTCACCACGCCCGGATGCGGCTTCTTCACCGCCAGCGAATCGCCCGCCACCAGCAGGTCGAAGTGCGAGGTGATGTCGTGCAGCGCCAGCAGCTTGTGGGCGAAGCGGGCTTCCTTGTTGGTGAGCACCGCCAGCTTGAGGCCGCGAGCGTGCAGCCGCTCCAGCATGGCGCGCACGCCGGGGTAGAGCTGGCTGGCTTCGCCACAGGCGGCTTCGTACTCGAAAGAGAAGTGCTGCCAGACGGCTTCGGTCGCCGGGCCGCCGAGGGCTTTCTCGAGCAGGGCGCGCGCGCCGTCGCCGATCCAGCCGCGCACTGTGTCGTCGTCGGCCTCGGCCCTGCCCAGCCATCGCAGCGTGCGGTTGAGCGCGAGGGCGATCTCCGGCGCGGTGTCGATCAGCGTGCCGTCCAGGTCGAAGAGCAGGGCGCGCAGCATGGGGGCAGTGTCCTCGCCGATCATCGAATCACCCGCTTCACGGCCGCGGCCACGGCCTCGGCGGTGATGCCGAAGTGCTTGTACAGGGCCGGCGCGGGCGCCGATTCGCCGAAGCTGGCGATGCCCACCACGGCGCCGTTGCGCCCCACGTACTTGCGCCAGAAGTCGGGCTGCGCGGCTTCCACCGCCACCGCGGGCAGCGAAGGCGGCAGAACCGTGTCGACGTATTCGTCGCCCTGGCGGTCGAAGACGTTGGTGCAGGGCATCGAGACCACGCGCACTGCGATGCCCTCGGCCGCCAGCGCGGCCTGCGCCGCCAGCGCCAGCTGCAGTTCGGAGCCGGTGCCGATGATCACGGCGCGCGGCGCGGCGGCGTCCGACAGCACGTAGCCGCCGCGCGCCACCTGCGAAGCCAGCGCCGCGTCCTTGGCGGCCACCGGCATGGCCTGGCGCGAGAGCGCCAGGACCGCGGGGCCGTCACGCCGCCTGAGGCTTTCGGTCCACGCCACCGCCGTCTCCAGCGTGTCGGCCGGGCGCCAGACGTCCAGGTTGGGAATCAGGCGCAGCGAAGGCACGTGCTCCACGCTCTGGTGCGTGGGGCCGTCCTCGCCCAGGCCGATGCTGTCGTGCGTGAAGACGTGGATCACGCGCTGCTTCATCAGCGCCGCCATGCGGATGGCGTTGCGGCTGTAGTCGCTGAAGGTGAGGAAGGTGCCGCCGTAGGGGATGAAACCGCCGTGCAGCGCCATGCCGTTCAGCGCCGCGGCCATGCCGAATTCGCGCACGCCCCAGCTCATGTGATTGCCCGGCTCGTCGCGGCGCGCGATCTTGCATCCCTTCCAGTCGGTGAGGTTGGACCCGGTGAGGTCGGCCGAACCGCCGAACAGGCCCGGCACCGCAGGTGCGATGGCGTCCAGCACCAGCTGCGAGGCCTTGCGCGTGGCCACGCTGCCGGCGCTGGCCGCCAGCCTGGCGAGCGCTTCCTCGACGCGGGCATCGAAGTCGGATGGCAGGTCACCCGCCATGCGGCGCGTGAACTCGGCCGCCGCTTCGGGAAAGGCCGCGCGGAAGGCGGCGAAGCGGGTATCCCATTCGCCGTGCAGCGCGCGGCCGCGCTCGTGCTGGTCCCACTGGGCGCGGATCGAGTCCGGCACCTCGAACGGCGCCCAGGTCCAGCCGATCGACTCGCGCAGCGCAGCGATCTCGCTGGCGCCCAGCGGCGCGCCGTGAACGTCGTGGCCGCCGGCCTTGGTGGGTGCGCCCTTGCCGATGGTGGTGCGGCAGACCACCAGCGTGGGCTTGCCGTCGGCCGCTTCGCCCTGCGCGCGCGCCTTCACCAGCGCGCGCTCGAGCGCGGCACTGTCGTGGCCGTCGATCGGGCCGATCACGTTCCAGCCGTAGGCACGGAAGCGCGCCGGCGTGTCGTCGGTGAACCAGCCTTCGACATGGCCGTCGATGCTGATGCCGTTGTCGTCGTAGAGCGCGATCAGCTTGGACAGCCGCAGCGTGCCGGCCAGCGAGCAGGCTTCGTGGCTGATGCCTTCCATCAGGCAGCCGTCGCCCAGGAAGACCCAGGTGCGGTGGTCGACGACGGCGTGGCCGGGGCGGTTGAACTCGGCGGCCAGCAGCTTCTCCGCCAGCGCCATGCCCACCGCGTTGGCCAGGCCCTGGCCCAACGGGCCGGTGGTCGTCTCCACGCCGGGGGTGACGCCCACTTCCGGGTGGCCGGGAGTCTTGCTGTGCAGCTGGCGGAAGGCCTGCAACTCGCTCATCGGCAGGTCGTAGCCGGTCAGGTGCAGCAGCGCGTACAGCAGCATCGATGCATGGCCGTTGCTCAGCACGAAGCGGTCGCGGTCGGGCCAGTGCGGCGCTGCCGGGTCGTGCCGCAGGTGCCTTGTCCACAGCACGGTGGCCATCTCGGCCATGCCCATGGGCGCGCCGGGGTGGCCGCTCTTCGCCTTCTCGACCGCGTCGGCGGCCAGGATGCGCAGCGCGTCGGCCGGCGTCGCCTTCGTCTCGGCGGTGGCGCCCATCACAGCGCCCCCAAGGCGCGCTTGCGCCGTTCCATCATGCGCCAGATGAAGGGCGTGAAGATCAGCTGCATCGCCAGCTCCATCTTGCCGCCCGGCACCACGATGGTGTTGGCGCGGCTCATCCACGAGTCGTCGATCATGTTCAGCAGGTAGGGGAAGTCGATGCCCTTCGGATTCGCGAAGCGGATCACGCAGATGCTTTCGTCGGCGCTCGGGATGTCGCGCGAGATGAAGGGGTTGCTGGTGTCCACCACCGGCACGCGCTGGAAGTTCACGTGCGTGTGCGCGAACTGCGGGCAGATGTAGTTCACGTAGTCGGGCATGCGGCGCAGGATGGTGTCGGTCACCGCCTCGGCCGAGTAGCCGCGCACGTGCTTGTCGCGGTAGAGCTTCTGGATCCACTCCAGGTTGATGACCGGCACGACGCCGATCAGCAGGTCGGGGTAGCGCGCCACGTCGACCTCGGGCGTCTTCACCGCGCCGTGCAGGCCTTCGTAGAACAGCAGGTCGGTGTCGCCTGACAGTTCTTCCCAGGCCGTGAAGGTGCCGGGGTCCTGCTTGTAGGGCGCGGCCTCGACCGGGTCGTGCAGGTACTTGCGGCGCTTGCCCTTGCCGGTCTCGCTGTAGCTGCGGAACAGCTGCTCGAGTTCGGCGAACAGGTTGTTCTCGGGGCCGAAGTGGCTGAAATGCTTGTTGCCCGCCTTCTCGGCTTCCTGCTGGCGCGCGCGCATCTCCTTGCGGTCGTAGCGGTGGAAGCTGTCGCCTTCGATGACGGCGGCGCGCACGTTCTCGCGCCGGAAGATGTTCTCGAAGGTGCGCGTGACGCTGCTGGTGCCGGCGCCCGAGGAACCGGTGATCGCGATGATCGGGTGACGTTCTGACATGGCGGGGGGCCTTCTCTAGTCGCGGAACAGGCTGCGCTCGGCGAACAAGGGCGAGCCGTTGTCGCGCGTGGCGGGTTCATGGTGGTAGCGCTCGATGCGCTCGACCTCGTTCTTGGAGCCGAACACGAGGCCGATGCGCTGGTGCAGTTCCGAAGGCTTCACCCCCAGCATCGGCTGGCGGCCGGTGCTGGCGCGGCCGCCGGCCTGCTCCATGATGAAGCCCACCGGGTTGGCTTCGTACAGCAGGCGCAGCCGGCCCGGCTTGGCCGGGTCCTTGGTGTCGCGCGGGTACATGAAGACGCCGCCGCGCATCAGGATGCGGTGCGCCTCGGCCACCATGCTGGCGATCCAGCGCATGTTGAAGTCCTTGCCGCGCGGGCCGGTCTTGCCGGCCAGGCATTCGTCGACGTAGCGCTTGACCGGCGGCTCCCAGAAGCGGCTGTTGCTGGTGTTGATGGCGAACTCGTGCGTGTCCGCCGGCACCTTCAGGTTGGGGTGCGTGAGCACGAACTCGCCCAGGTTGGGGTTCAGCGTGAAGCCGGCGACACCGTTGCCCACCGAGAGCACGAACATCGTCACCGGGCCGTAGATCGCGTAGCCGGCGGCCACCTGGGTGGCACCGGGCTGCAGGAAGTCGGCCTCGCTCACGTCGCGGCCGCTCTGCACCGCGTCGGCCGGCGCGCGCAGGATCGAGAAGATGCTGCCCACCGAGACGTTGACGTCGATGTTGCTGCTGCCGTCCAGCGGGTCGAACACCAGCAGGTACTTGCCGCGCGGGTAGGAACCGGGAATCTGGCGTGGCCGGTCCATCTCTTCGGAAGCCAGGCCGGCCAGGTGGCCGCTCCACTCGTTCATGCGGATGAAGATCTCGTTGGACAGGACGTCCAGCGGCTTCTGCACCTCGCCCTGCACGTTGGTCTCGCCGCCGACCGCGGTGGCGGTGCCCGTGGTGTTGAGCGAATCCCCCAGGTCGCCGAAGGCGACGATGCGCGCGATCGCCTTGCAGGCGAGCGAGATGTCGAGGATCAGCGCATTGAGGTCGCCGCTGGCGTTCGGGAAGCGGCGGCGCTCCTCGATCAGGTAGCGGGTGAGCGTCCAGCGGTGCGAAAGCGGCATGGCGGTCTCTTGGATCAGTGGGCGTTGCCGTTGAAGTGCCGGCTGGCGCGGATGTCGGCCGGCGTCAGTGTCGACAGGTCGTCGGCGCTCAGTTCGCGGTCGCGGTCGGCGAACAGACGCGAAGCCTGGCGCAGGCGTGCGCGATCGAGGGCGTTGCGCACGCTGCGGGCGTTGGCGAAGTGCGGCTGCGCCAGGCGCAGCGACAGGTATTCGGCGAACGCGGCTTCGGCGCCTTCGCCGAAGCGGTAGTTCATCTGCGAGAGCATCTTGCCGGCGATCTGCTGCAGTTCGGCTTCCGAATAGTCGGGGAAGTCCAGGTGGTGCGCGATGCGGCTGCTCATGCCGGGGTTGCTCTGGAAGAACGTGTCCATGCGGTCCTTGTAGCCGGCGAGGATCACGACCAGGTCGTCGCGCTGGTTCTCCATCACCTGCAGCAGGATCTCGATCGCCTCCTGGCCGTAGTCGCGCTCGTTGTCGGGCTTGTACAGGTAGTACGCCTCGTCGATGAAGAGCACACCGCCCATCGCCTTCTTCAGCACTTCCTTGGTCTTGGGCGCGGTGTGGCCGATGTACTGGCCGACCAGGTCGTCGCGTGTCACGGCGACCAGGTGGCCCTTCCTCACGTAGCCCAGGCGATGCAGGATCTCGGCCATGCGCAGGGCCACCGTCGTCTTGCCGGTGCCGGGGTTGCCGGTGAAGCTCATGTGCAGGCTGGGGTTGTGCGCCTGCAGGCCGCGCGCCAGGCGCAGCTTGTCGATGACCAGCAGCGCCGCGATGTCGCGGATGCGCTGCTTGACGGGCGCCAGGCCGACGAGGTCGCGGTCCAGCTCGTCCATCACCGATTCGACCTGGCTTTCGGCCAGCACCTCGGCCACGGTGCGCGCGGTCGGCTTCGGGGCTTCGGCGGCCGGCGCCGGCGCGGCGGCGGTGCCGGGGATGGTGTACAGCGGCGCCGCCATCACGCGGCCTTCTTCAGCGGCGCCGCGAGCTCGGCGCGCATCGCGTCGATCACGGCCTTGTAGTCGCGCTGGCCGAAGATGGCGCTGCCGGCCACGAAGGTGTCGGCCCCGGCGTCGGCCACGCGGCGGATGTTGTCCACCTTGATGCCGCCGTCGACTTCGAGCCGGATGTCGCGTCCGCTGGCTTCGATGATGCGGCGCGCCTTCTCCACCTTGCGCAGCGCGCTGTCGATGAAGCTCTGGCCGCCGAAGCCCGGGTTCACGCTCATCACCAGCACCAGGTCGACCTTGTCGATCACCCACTCCAGCACGT
>JBGAKY010000033.1:0-64805 GCA_044224175.1 Rubrivivax sp.
GACGGCGCTGCTCAGCCGACCTGACGCTGCTGGCGTCGATCCGCTCCGGTCGTGGCGCGATGCCGGCCTACCAGGGCCTGCTGCGCGACCGCGAGATCCTCGACATCGTCTTCCACCTGCGCACCCTCCGATGAATGCCCTCGATCCGACGAGCGGCCGCCGCGGCCACCATCCTCTGCGGCCTGTCGCCGGCCTGGAAGCGCCAGCCCGCCTACAAGGTCAAGGAGTCGTTCGACGTCCCGGGCCCAACGTCTACGTGCGCGCGCTCACCGTCGAGCCGCAGGCCCGGGCCCTGTGGGTGGGCACCTCGGCCGGCGTGCACGAGGTCGACCTGGGCAGCGGCAAGCTGCGCAACACCTTCACGCGCAAGGAAGGGCTGGCCAACGAGTACGTCTTCGCCGTCGGCATCGACCGCGACGGCAACAAGTGGTTCGGCACCAACGCCGGCGGGGTGTCGCGCTACAAGGACGGCAAGTGGAAGACCTTCTTCCCGATGCACGGCCTGGCCGACTACTGGATCTACTCCTTCGCCCAGCAGAAGAACGGCGACTTCTGGATCGGCACCTGGGCCGGCGTGAACAAGCTCTCGACGCGAAGGCGGCAAGTTCAAGACCTACGTGAAGGAACTGGTCAACGAGTGGGTCTACGGCATCGCCGTCGACGCGCTGGACCGCGTCTGGTTCGGCACCGAAGGCGGCGTGTCGATGTTCGACGGCCGCAAGTGGAAATCGTGGACCCACAAGGACGGGCTGGGCGCCCCCAACAGCGACAACCTGCCCGCCAGCACCAACACCGGCCTGGGCACGCGCTCGCGGCACGACCTGTCGGTGAGCACCGAAGGCCCCGCCACCTACAACCCCAACTACGTGTTCTCGATCCTGCACGCGGCCGACGGCAGCATCTGGGCCGGCACCTGGGGCGGCGGCGCGGCGCGCTGGGACGGCAAGGCCTGGAGCAACCTCAGGACGCTCGACGGGCTCGCGGCAACATCGTCTACAGCGTCGCACAGGACCACGAGGGCGGCATCTGGTTCGGCACCAACAACGGCGTCTCGCGCTACGACGGCAAGCGCTTCAAGACCCTCGGCATGAAGGAGGGCCTGCTCGAGCGCAACGTCTACGCGATCGCGGTGGCCCCCGATGGCGACGTCTGGGTCGGCACGCGCAAAGGCGTGGCGCGCATCGCGCAAGTAGGCAGCCGCGAAGCGGACGATGAAACGCATCATGGCGTTCAACTTCAAGGTGGCGCCGGCCTCGTGGCCGTCGGCATTGGCGCGGCTCTGGCCGGCGCCTACCAGATGGGGCGCAGCAGCGGCGCGGACGGCTGCGCCGCCGGCGGCGCCGCGGCACGCACGTCACGCAGGCCGGCGCCGCACGGCCGGTGCCGGCCGGTCGGCGCCGCCGGCCGAGGCGCGCGCGAAGGCAAGCTCGCTCCGGACCCGTCGCAGAAGTTCACCCACTTCCGCGTCGGCAACAAGAACGTCAAGCGCATCTACGTCGACGGCGACACGGTCTGGGTGGGCACCTCGGGCGGCGCGGTGCGCTACGACACCCGCAGCGACGAGTACAAGCTCTTCGACGTGAAGAGCGGGCTGCTGTCCAACGGCGTGTTCCACGTCGGCAAGATCGACGGCCGGATCGTCATCGGCACCTACGGCGGCGGCATGCTGCTGCTCGACCCCAGAAGACGCAGACGTGGAGACCCTCAACATCCCCGAGGGCCTGGGCGACGCCTTCGTCTACGACGTGCTCAGGGCGAAGAACGGCGACATCTGGATCGCCACCTGGTCCGGCGTGAACCGCGTGCGCGGCGGCGACCTGAAGGACCGCTCGAAGTGGAACTGCACACGGTGGAGAGCACCAAGGGCGGCCTGCCCAACGACTGGGTGTACGGGCTGGCCGAGGGCAGGAACGGCGACATCTGGCTCGGCACCGAGGGCGGGCTGGCCCTGTTCCAGGAAGGCAAGTGGCAGAACTGGAACCATGCCAAGGGCTGGGCGCGCCCTATGAACGCGTCAAGGACCACATCCAGTACAGCAACGACCCGCTGTCCAAGGTGTCGCAGCACCACGCCAAGCAGAAGCAGGAGATGGGGCTCGAGAACGTCGACGTCGCCTACAACCCCAACTACATCGTCTCGATGGTCGTCGACGCCGACGGCGTGGTCTGGGCGGGCACCTGGGGCGGCGGGTTGTCGCGCTACGACGGCCAGCCTCGGAAGGCCTACACGGTGAGCGAGGGCTGCCGGGCAACCACGTGTTCATGCTCAGCATCGACCCCAAGGGCCGGCTCTGGATCGGCACCAACAACGGACTGGCGCGCAAGAACGGCGAGAAGTTCGAGGTCATGACCACCAACGACGGCCTCTTCAACAACACCGTGTTCTCGATGGGCACGGCGCGAGACGGCACGCTGTGGGTGGGCAGCTTCGGCGGCGTGGCCAAGATCAAACCGTCGTGATGCCCGCATGACGCGATGAACGACTCGCTGCTGCGCACCCTCGACCCGCGTTCGTCCGGCACCCTGCTCGAACGGCTGCTGGCGATCGCCGATGACGCGGTGGTGGTCGTCGACGCGCGCAGACGGTGGTGCTGCTGTTCAACGAGGCGCCGGAGCGCATCTTCGGCCATGCGCGCCGACGTGCTGCTGGGCCGTCCGCTGGACATGCTGCTGCCGGAGGGCGCGCGCGACTGCATGCGCCACGTGGCCGAGTTCGCGCACTCGGGGTGGCCTCGCGGCGCATGGGCGAACGGCGCGCCATCCACGGCCGGCGCGCCGACGGCAGCCTGTTCGCCGCCGAGGCGTCGATCTCGCACCTGGAGGTCGAGGGGCGCACCATCTTCACCGCCATCGTGCGCGACGTCACCGAGCAGCGGCGCGCCGAGCAGGCGCTGCGTGCGAGCGAGGCGCGCTTCCGCGGCCTGGCGTCGGCGGCGCCGGTGGGCATCTTCCAGGCCGACGCCGCCGGGCGCCTGGTGTACGTGAACGACCGCTGGTGCCAGATGGCGGCATGTCGCCCGACGAGGCATGCGGCGACGGCTGGCAGCGCGCGCTGCATGCGGCCGACCGCGCGCGCGTGCAGCTGGCCTGGGCAGGCCGTTCTCTCGCGCCACGGCTTCGAGATGATTCCGCCTGCTGCGCCCCGACGGCAGCGAAAGCTGGGTCATCGGCAACGCGGTGCCGCACCAGGGCGTCGACGGCAAGGTGGACGGCTTCATCGGCACCGTGACCGACGTGACCGAAAGCCACCAGCAGAGCCAGGCGCTCGAGCGCGCCAAGTCCGAAGCCGAGGCCGCGGCGCGCGCGAAGAGCCTGTTCCTGGCCAACATGAGCCACGAGATCCGCACGCCGCTGAACGCGGTGATCGGCATGACCACGCTGCTGCTGGACACGCCGATGAGCGATGACCAGCGCGACTTCGCCCGCACCATCCGCGCCAGCGGCGAGACGCTGCTGGAAGTCATCAACGACATCCTCGACTATTCCAAGGCCGACGTCGGCAAGCTGGAGATCGAGCAGCGCCCCTTCGACCTTCGCCGCTGCGTGGAGGACTCGCTCGACCTGGTGACGCCGCGCGCGCTGGAGAAGGGCCTGAACCTGGCCTATCTGATCGACGAAGGCACGCCCGAGGCGCTGGTCGGCGACCCGGTGCGCGTGCGCCAGGTGCTGGTGAACCTGCTGTCCAACGCGGTCAAGTTCACCCAGCACGGCGAGGTGCTGGTCACCGTCGACGGCGAGGCGCTGGACGCCGAGACGCAGCGCGTCCGCTTCGCGGTGAAGGACACCGGCATCGGCATCTCGCCCGAGCAGCTGCCGCTGCTGTTCCAGAGCTTCACGCAGGTGGACCCTTCCACCACCCGCAAGTACGGCGGCACCGGCCTGGGCCTGGCGATCAGCAAGCGGCTGACCGAACTGATGGGCGGCGGCGTGGACGTGCAGAGCGAACCCGGGCGCGGCTCCACCTTCAGCTTCACGGTCCTGGTGCGGCGCGCGCCGGTGGCCGAGACCGCCGACTTCCTGCAGCGCGACGCGCCGGCGCTGGTGGGGCGGCGCATCCTGATCGTCGACGACAACCTGACCAACCGGCGCATCGTCACCCGGCTGGCGCTGCGCTGGGGCATGAAGCCTTCGACGCTGCCGTCGGCGCTGGAGGCGCTGGACCGCATCCGCCACGGCGAACCCTACGACGTGGCGGTGCTCGACATGAGCATGCCCGAGATCGACGGCCTGGACCTGGCGGTCGAGATCCGGCGCCGCCGCAGCCCCGAGGAACTGCCCATCGTGCTGCTCACCTCGCTCGGCCAGCGCCAGGCGCTGGCCGACGGGCGCGCGTCGGACCTGGCGGCCTGCCTGTCCAAGCCGATCAAGGCCGGGCAGCTGTACGCCACCCTGGTCTCGGTGATGGCCGGCCAGCCGCCTTCCGCGGGCGCGCCGGCACCGGCCGCGCCGGCGCCACGCGGCCGCGCTTCCGACTTGCGCGTGCTGGTGGCGGAAGACAACCCGATCAACCAGCGCGTGGTGCTGCGCCAGCTGGAACACCTGGGCTACCGCGCCGACATGGCCGGCAACGGGCGCGAGGTCCTCGAAGCGGTGGCGCGCCGCACCTACGACGTGGTGCTGATGGACATCCAGATGCCCGAGATCGACGGCGTCGAAGCGGCGCGCCGCATCGTCGCCCAGCGTGGCGCCGGCGGGTTGCCGCGCATCGTGGCGATGACGGCCAACGCGATGCCCGGCGACCGCGAGCTCTACCTGGCCGCCGGCATGGACGGCTACCTGGCCAAGCCGATCGAACTGTCCGGCCTCGCCGACGTGCTGGCCCACGCCGCCACGTTGGCCAACGAAGGCGTGGCCGGCGGCCGCGACGCCGTCATCGACCAGGACCGGCTCGACCACCTGCGCCTGTTGCAGGACGACAGCCAGCCGACGCTGGTGCGCGAGCTGATCGACCTCTTCAACTCCGATTCGCCCGGCCATGTGGCGCGCATCGCCCAAGCGCACGCGATCGCCGACGCCGAAGCGCTGCGCACGCTGGCGCACCGTTTCCTGTCGGCCACGCAGAACATCGGCGCGGCACGCCTGTCCGCCCTGTGCGCGCACATCGAGACCGAGGCGCGCGCCGGCCGGCTGGAAGCCTTGCCGCCCTTGGTGGCGCAGCTGGAGCCGGAGCGCGAGCGCGCCGTCGCCGCGTTGTCCGCCCTGCGCATGCGTTACTGAGGTGGCTCCCCCCCGAAGCGCCTTCGGCGCTCCCCCCCAGGGGGGCGCCGCCAGCGGACCGGCAGAGCCGGATCCGCGGCGGCCGCTCGAAGGCGCCGGGCTTCGCCGGCGGTCGGTGCTGGCGGTGGCGGCCGGGGCCGTCGTGCTGCCGGCCGAGGCGTCGGCGATGGCGCACGAACGGCGGTTCCTCTTCGGCTCGCCGCTCGACCTGGTGCTGCCGGCCGCGGCCAGCGCCGCGCGCGACGCGGTGCTGCACGACCTGGAGTCGATGAACGCGCGCTGGAACGCCTGGAAGCCGGGCGAGCTGACGGCGCTGAACACCGCCTTCGCCGCCGGCCGCAGCGCCAGCGCGTCGCCGCTGCTGGCGACCACGCTGCGGGCGGCGCAGGGGCTAGAAGAACGGTCCTTCGGCCTGTTCAACCCTGCCATCGGCGGCCTGGTCGGGGCCTGGGGATTCCACGCCGACGAACTTCGCGACGGGCCCGCGCCTTCGCGCGCGGCGCTCGAAGGCCGCCTGGCCACACGGCCCAGCCTGGCGCAGCTGGAATGGCGCGGCACCGAAGTGCGCAGCCTCAACCCGGCGCTGCAACTGGACCTGGGGGCCTACGCGAAGGGTGTCGCCATCGACCAGGCCTTCGCGGAACTGCGCCGCCGCGGTGTGCGCGACGCGATGCTCAACCTGGGCGGCAACCTGGCGGCGATGGGGCGCGTCGACGGCCGCCCCTGGCGCGTCGGCATCCGCGACCCGCAGGGGCCGGGGCTGGTGGCGGTGGTCGAGACCACTGGCGAGGCGGTCGTCACCTCCGGCAGCTACGAACGCTGGCGCCTGGCCGACGGCGAGCGCCGCACCCACCTCCTGGACCCCGGCACCGGCGTGCCGGCGAACGACATGGTGAGCGTGACCGTGGTCCACGTCTCGGCCGCGCTGGCCGATGCCGCCGCCACCGCGCTGCTGGTGGCCGGCCCGGCGCGCTGGCAGCGCGTGGCCGAACGGATGGGGGTGGACCAGGTGCTGCTCATCGACCGCCACGGCCGCCAGCAGGCGACGCCGCGGCTGGCGCGCCGGCTGCAGCGCGCGGGCTGAGGCCGCGTGCCGGCGGTCACGCCGCCGGCGCTACGGAACGCGGCGGGGCGGCCGATATCGGGGCCATGGGCCCCCGAACCGCCGCCTGCAGCCTGCTGCTGGCCACCCTTGCACTGCCGTGCGCGGCCGCGCCGCAATGGCGCTGCACGCTGTCCAGCGACCTGATCCAGCTCGTCTGCGACGCACAGGCGCCTGAAGACGAGGCCGCCACGGTCGCCGTCGTCAACGGCACCCGCTTCCCGCTGGACACTCGCCGCCGCTGGGTGGTGGACCTTTGGAGTCCGCCCAGCGAACTGGCTTCGCTGGAGCACCTGGCGCGCGCCACCATGTGCTACCGCACGCCGGGCTGCCAGGTGCAGGTGGACGTGCCCTACCTGGCGGCCCGCCGCTAGCCTTCAGCCCAGGCGGATCGGCACGAAGATCCGCTCGCCGTCGCGCCAGACCAGCAGCGCCACGTTGCGCGGCTTGCCCTTCATCACGCCCTTCACCTGCTCGACGCTCTGCACCGGCTGGCCGTTGATGGCCAACAGCACGTCGCCCGCGGTGACGCCGGCGCGGGCGGCCGGGCCGGCGGCGTCTTCCACCACCAGGCCGCCGTCCACGCGCGCCTCGCGGCGTTCGGCGCTGGTGAGCGGCCGCAGCGCCAGGCCGAGCTGGCCGCCGCCGACGGCTTCGCTGTTTTCCTCGGCCTGCGCCACCTTGCTGTCGGCGCTGCCGAGCTTGACCTCGATCTCGCGCGAGGACTTGTCGCGCCAGACCTCCAGCTTGACCTTGTCACCCGGCGCCGAAAGGCCGATCAGGCTGGACAGCTGGCCCGAGCGCTCGACCGTCTCGCCGTTGACCTTCGTCACCACGTCACCCGGCTTCAGGCCGGCCGCGGCGGCGGCGCTGTCGGGCGCCACGTTGGCCACCAGCGCGCCGTCGGGTCTGGGCAGGCCGAAGCTTTCGGCCAGGCCCTGGTTCAGGTCCTGCACGGTGACGCCCAGGCGCGCATGGCTGGCCTTGCCGGTGGCGACGATCTGGCTCTTCACCTTCAGCGCCACGTCGATGGGGATCGCGAAGCTCAGGCCCTGGAAGCCGCCGCTCTGTGAATAGATCTGCGCGTTGATGCCGACCACGGCGCCGCTGCCGTCGAACAGCGGCCCGCCGGAGTTGCCGGGGTTCACGGCGGCGTCGGTCTGGATGAAGGGCACCACCGCGTCGCCGGGCAGCGAACGGCCCTTGGCGCTGACGATGCCGCTGGTGGCCGTCTGCTCGAAGCCGTAGGGCGAGCCGATCGCCATCACCGGGTCACCCACCGCCAGCCGCTTGGGGTCGCCCAGGCGCACCACGGGCAGGCCCTTGGCGTCGATCTTCAGCACCGCGATGTCGGTGGCGGGGTCGCTGCCCAGCACCTTGGCCGAGAACTCGCGCCGGTCACTGAGCTTGACGGTCACTTCCTTGGCTTCGCGCACCACGTGGGCGTTGGTCAGGATCAGGCCGTCGGCGCTGATGATGAAGCCCGACCCCTGGCCGCGGAACGGCACCGAAGGCGCGGGGCCGCGGCGCTGCTGGAAGCCGGGCATGCCGCGGAAGAACTGGAAGAAGGGGTCGCTGTCGACCGAGGGGCCATCGTCGCCCTCGCGGCCGGTCTTGTGCATGCCTTCGACCGTGATGCCGACGACGGCAGGCGCCGACTGGCGGAAGATGGCGCGGTAGTCGGGGATCTGGCCCTGCGCCGGGATCATCGGCACCGCGGCCGGTGCAGCGGTCTCGGCGGTGGCCACGACGGCGGGCTTGTCGGCGTTCCTGCTGCCCGGCTGCAGCCAGGAAGGCAGGCTGAAGGCGCCGGCGGCGCCGCCGCCGAGCAGGCCGCCCGCGACGAGGGCGGCGACCAGGGGCTTGGTGTTCATGGAGGGCTCCTTGCGGGATGTCATGCCCTGCAAGGTAAGCCCCCCCGATGAGGCCTGCGTGAGCCTTCGATGAAGCGAGGATTAGGCCGCCGGAAAACGCACCGTCGCGCGCAGCCCGCCCAGCGGCGATTCGCCCAGCGTCACCGTCGCGCCATGCCGCTGCGCCACCGTGCGCACCAGCGCCAGGCCGAGGCCGCTGCCGTCGCCCTGGCTGGGGTCGCGGCGGTAGAAGCGGTCGAAGACGCGTTCGCGGTCCTCGGGCGGGATGCCGGGACCGGCGTCGTCGACCACCAGCACCGGCGTGCCGTCCTGCACGAGCGCGCGCACCTCCACGCGCGTGCCGCCGGGGGCGTAGCGGACCGCGTTGTCGACCAGGTTGCGCACCAGCACCGTCAACGACGCGGCGTCGCCCGAAAGCGGCACCGGTTGGGCGGCCTGCAGGTCGAGCTCGGTGCCCTTGGCCAGCGCCAGCGGCACGGTGGCGGCGAGCGCGTGGCGCGCGATCTCGGACAGATCGACTGCTGTCCTGGGCAGCGGCGGCGCGCCGGGTTCGTTGCGCGCCAGCGCCAGCAGCTGTTCCACCAGCCAGGCGGTGCGCTCGATGCCTTCGCCAAGCGACTTCACGGCGGCGGCCCGCGTGCCGCCGTCTTCGGCCCGCTCCAGCAGGCGCAACTGCAGCTTCAGCGCCGTGAGCGGCGAGCGCAGTTCGTGCGCGGCGTCGGCGACGAAGGCGCGCTGGCGGTCCAGGCTCTGCGACAGGCGCGCCAGCAGCGCGTTCAGCGCACGCACCAGCGGCGCCAGTTCTTCGGGCAGGGCGGCTTCGGGCAGCGGCGCCAGCGACTCCGCGTCGCGCTCGCGCACGGCCTGGGCTACCCGGGCCAGCGGGCGCAGCGCGCGCGCCGCCACCCACCACATCACCAGCGCCAGCAGCGGCGCCACCGCGGCCAGCGGGGCCACCGCATGCAGGGCGGCGTCGGCGGCCAGCCGGCGGCGGATCTGGCGCGGCTGCGCGACCTGGATCACGCGCGTGCCGGTCTGCACGCTGAAGGTGCGCCAGGCCTGGCCGCCGGCCGTGATGTCGGCAAAGCCCAGCAGCGCGCGGCTGGGCAGCTCCTCGTGCCGGCGCGAGGCATAGATGGCGCGGCCGTCGGCGCTCCAGATCTGGATCACGAAGTCCAGCGTCTCGTCGGCCAGCGCGCCGGCCTGGTCGGGGGCGATCTCGCCCTGGTCGCGCAGCGAGAGCGCCATCTGGCGCAGCTGGTAGTCGAACAGGGTCTCGGTCTCGGCCAGCACGTTGCGGTAGGTGACGCCCCCCATGGCCAGCGCGGCCGCCGCCAGCAACGCCATCAGCAGCGCCAGCAGGCGCGCGCGGATGGAGTTCATCAGGCGTCCCTGCGCGCTGCGCGCTTCGGGATGCGCGCTGGGGAGCGGCCCGGCGCGCTCATGCCGGAGCGAGGAAGTAGCCCACGCCGCGCATGTTGCGGATGAAGTCGGCCCCCAGCTTGCGCCGCAGCTGCAGCACGTAGACCGAGACGGCGTTGCTCTCCACCGCTTCGCCCCAGCCGTAGAGCCGGTCTTCCAGCTGGGCGCGCGAGAGCACCGCGCCCGGGCGCTGCATCAGCGCTTCCAGGACCGCGAATTCGCGCGCCGACAGCATGACCGGCTGTCCGTGCAGGGTGACCTGGCGCGTCGCCGGGTCCAGCGTCACGCCGGCATGGCTGAGCACCGGTTCGGCGCGCCCACCCTGGCGGCGCATGACGGCACGGATGCGCGCGTTCAGCTCGTCCAGCTCGAAGGGCTTGACCAGGTAGTCGTCGGCGCCGCTGTCCAGGCCCTTCACGCGGTCGCCGGCGGCGTCGCGCGCGGTGAGCACGATCACCGGCGTGGCGTCGCGGCGGGCGCGCAGTTCGCGCAGCACCGCCAGGCCGTCGGCCGGTTCGCCGCCGGGTGTGGCGGGCAGGCCCAGGTCCAGCAGCACCAGGTCGAAACGTTCGGTGGCCAGGCTGCCGCGCGCGGCCGCCACGTCGCGCACCCAGTCCACCGCATGGCCTTCCAGCTTGAGGGCGGCGCGCAGGCCCTCACCGATCATGCGGTCGTCTTCGACGAGCAACAGGCGCATCGCCCAAGCATATCGGCGCCGGCGATGTGGCGGCCCTGTTGCGTTCAGGTTCGCGCAAACCCTAGATCTGGGCTCAAACTGTCAGGCTCGCTTGACAAAGACAAACGTAAGGTAGAGATTACATCGACCGGTACCAGTGGGGTACCTGCCGCAGTGCCCGCGTGCAGGGTTTGCACGTAACGGAAGACAGCCCCTTTTCGAGAGGAGGGCCCATGTCAGAAAGCAAGTCGGATCCCAACAAGGTTTGGCCCACAGGCTTCACCGAGGCGGAATCGGAAGAGATCCACCGGCACCTGATCCAGGGTACGCAGATCTTCGGGTTCATCGCCGTGTTGGCGCACCTGTTCGCCTACATCTACAGCCCCTGGCTGAAGTAGGTAGGAGTCACTCACATGATCTACGGAAAGATTTGGACTGTGGTGAAGCCGTCCGTCGGCATCCCCGTGTTCCTCGGCGCCGTCGCGGTCAGTTCGTTCCTGGTGCATTACATGCTCCTGACGCACACGACCTGGCTGCCGAAGTACTACGAGGGCAAGGCCACGAAGACGGCCGCCGTCGAGGCCCCCGCCTCGGTGGCGACTGCACCCACGACTACGCTCGTCGCGCAGGCGACCAGGTAGTACCGCGCTCCCGCGGCACGGACCGGGTCATTGCGGCACGGTACCGGCCGTCGGGACGCATTCCCCCACCGCGAATCCCGCCCGACAGGCTTGCGATGAACCGCTTCAGCCGTGGCCTGATCAACCGCTGGGCCCATCTCGGCCCGCGCTTCCTGCCGTTCGCCGACGCGGCGACGGCCGAACTCCCCCTGTCGCGCCTGCTGCGCCTGGCCCTGTTCCAGGTGTCGGTGGGCATGGCCCTGGTGCTGCTGGTCGGCACGCTCAACCGCGTGATGATCGTCGAGCTGCACGTGCCGACCACGCTGGTGGCGATGATGGTGGCGCTGCCGGTGCTCTATGCGCCGATGCGCGCGCTCATCGGCTACCGTTCCGACACCCACCGCTCGGCGCTCGGCTGGCGCCGCGTGCCCTTCATCTGGATGGGCACGCTCATCCAGTTCGGCGGCCTCGCCGTCATGCCCTTCGCGCTGCTGGTGCTGGGCGGCGGCGGCAATGCCGCGGCATGGCCCACCTGGGTGGGGCAGGCGGGCGCGGCGGTGGCCTTCCTGCTCGTCGGCGCCGGGCTGCACACCACGCAGACCGCGGGCCTGGCGCTCACCACCGACCTGGCGCCGGTGGAATCGCAGCCGCGCGTCGTGGGCCTCATGTACGTCATGCTGCTGCTGGGCACCATCGTCAGCGCCTTCGTCTTCGGCCTCGCGCTGGCCGACTTCACGCCCGGCCGCCTGGTGCAGGTGATCCAGGGCTGCGCCGTCGCCACGCTGGTGCTCAACACGGTGGCGCTGTGGAAGCAGGAGACGCGCAACCCGCGCCGCGGCGCCGAACGCGCGGCCGCGCCCGAGCCCGACTTCAAGGAAGCCTGGAGCCGCTACATCGAAGGCGACGGCACGCGCCGGCGCCTCGTCGCCATCGCGCTGGGCACGCTGGCCTTCAGCATGCAGGACGTGCTGCTCGAACCCTACGGCGGCCAGATCCTGGGCATGTCGGTCGGCGGCACCACCTGGCTGAGCGCCACGCTGGCGGCCGGGGGGCTGTTCGGCTTCAGCTACGCGTCGGTGGTGCTCAGCCGCGGCGCCGACCCGGCGCGCATGGCGGCCATCGGCTCCTGGATCGGCGTGCCCGCCTTCCTGGCGGTGATGCTGGCGGCGACCACCCATTCGGTGCCCGTGTTCACCGCCGGCGCGCTGTTCATCGGCGTGGGAGGCGGCATCTTCGGCCACGGCACGCTCACCGTCACGATGAACCGTGCGCCCGAGGAACAGGTCGGCCTGGCGCTCGGTGCCTGGGGCGCGGTGCAGGCCACCGCCGCCGGCGTGGGCATGGCCGCGGGCGGCCTGCTGCGCGACCTGGCCGGTGCCCTGGCCACCGAAGGCTGGTTCGGCCCTGCGCTGGCCGGCCCGGCCACCGGCTATGCTTTTGTCTACGCGCTGGAAGTCGTGCTGCTGCTGGCCAACGTCTTCGTGATGGGCGCACTGGTCGGCGACCACCGCCGGCTGAACCTCGGTCCCACCCTAGCTCCGGAGAGTGTCAAGTGAAGGTCACCACCATCCTGTTCGCGCTTTGGTTCATCGTGTTCCTGTTCTGGGTGGCGCGCCAGTTCAAGGCCCACAACCAGCGCACCGAACGCAAGTGAACCGCTAGCGCCGGCGCAGCAGCCGGTCGGCGAACGAAGCGGCCAACAGCGCGCAGATCACGCCGCCGTTGAGCCCCGTCACGGCGCCGAATCCCCAGCCCGCGACCTGGAAGCCGAAGTCGAAGCTGAACTTCGCGCCGGCCACGCCGGCGACGAGGCCGATGGCCCACACCAGCCAGCGCGGCGGTCGGGTCCCGGGGCTCGTTTCCATGCGGTCGATTCTAGGCACGGCGTAGCATGGTGGTCCCCATTCCCGAGGAGCCCGTCATGCAAGGCTGCGCCTGGGTCGACGGCGAATTCGTCGCCCCCGAAGACGCGAAGATCTCGATCTTCGACTGGGGCTTCCTGCATGGCGACGCCACCTACGACGTGGCGCATGTCTGGCAGGGCCGCTTCTTCCGCCTGGACGACCACCTGACGCGCTTCGAGGCCAGCCTGAAGGCGCTGCGCCTGGACCCCGGGGTCACGCGCGAACGCATGCGCGAGGCGATGCACGAGTGCGTGCGCCGCGCCGGCCTGCGCGAAGCCTATGTCGAGGTGCTGTGCACGCGCGGCCGGCCGGCGCCGGGCTCGCGCGACCCGCGCACCTGCAGCAACCGCTTCATGGCCTTCGCGATCCCCTTCGTCTGGATCGCCGACCCCGACAAGCAGCGCCGCGGGATCGACCTGGTGGTGGGTTCGCCGCAACGCATCCCTGCTTCCAGCGTGGACCCGCGGGTCAAGAACTATCACTGGCTCGACTTCGTGGCGGGCCTCTTCGAGGCCTACGAGCGGGGCGGCGAAACCGTCGTGCTGACCGACGGCGCCGGCCACGTCACCGAAGGACCGGGCTTCAACGTCTTCGTCGTCAAGGGGCGCACGGTGGCCACCGCGGCCGGCGGCGTGCTCGAAGGCGTGTCGCGCCGCACGGTGATCGAGCTGGCGCAGGCCGCCGGGCTGGAAGTGCAACAGCGCGCGGTCGGCGTCGACGAGCTGCGTCAGGCCGACGAGGTGTTCCTCAGCAGCACCGGCGGCGGCGTGATCCCGATCGCCTCGGTCGACGGCGTGCCGGTGGCGGGGCGCCCCAAAGGCCGCTTCGGGCCGGTGAGCGAACGGCTGCAGCAGGCCTACTGGGCGCTGCACGAGGACGCGCGCTACACCGAGCCGGTGCGCTATCAGTAGGAAAGCTGAACCGTCAGCAGGCTGCCGCTCTGGCGGCGCGGCTGCAGCGCCGGGGCGATGCGGCCCAGGTCCAGCCAGCTGAAGCTGACCGACAGGTCGGCGCGCGGCTGCCAGCGGGCCCAGGCGTCGAACCAGCCGTCTTCCTTCAGCGCGCCGGTGCCCAGCACGCTGTGGTTCAGGTTGTCGGGCTTGGCGCGCGCTTCCAGGCCGAGCGTGAAGCGCGGCGACGCCTGCCACGCGACCGAGAACTCGGGCGCGAACTTCGTGCCGCCACCGTGCCGGCCGCCGAAGCCCAGCAGGCCGTTCTGGTTGGCGCGCGTGGCGCGCAGCGTGGCGTTGAGCACCAGGCCTTCGTCGGCGAACCAGCGGGTCGCGGTGGCGTACAGCTCGAAGCCGCTGCAGCGCGCGCCCAGCGAGTCCACCAGCATCGGCTCCAGCGCGCCGGCCGACGTGCGCTTGCGCAGCAGGCCCAGGGCCAGCCAGCTGGCGCTGCTGCCCTCTTCGCGCTGCTCGGGACCGGCGACGCGCCATTTGAGGCCGGCCACGTCCTGCCGCAGGCGCTGGTCCACCAGCCCCAGCGAAGCCAGGCTGCCGCGGGCGTCGAACAGCTGGCGCGCCAGCGAAAGCTCCAGGCGCGGCGCCACCCGCACCGCGCCGCCGCGCAGGGCCAGCTGGTAGTCGAAGGTGCGCGTGCTGCGCATGAAGCCGCGGGCGCCGGGGGCCAGCGGGTCGTCTTCCGACAGCGGCATGGCCCAGGGCGTGATGCCGCCGCCGGCCGCGCCGTCGATGCTGGCGGGACCGGCCTCGGGCAGCCAGCCCGCGGCGCGCGCCGCGGCGGCGGCACCGATCGCAAGGCGTGCGATGAGCAGGGTGCGCAGCAGCGTCTTTCGCATGCAGCGCAAGGTAGGCGGGGCACGGCCGGCGTCCTATCCCCAGTCCTTCAATGCAAGCCCATCCGGATGCCTCTTGCGTGGCATCGTGCACATCCGGCTATGCGCCGCCCAGCGCCGCCGTCAGTGCCTGCGCCGCTTCGCGCAGCGCCGCGGCCGGCGCACCACCCGGCCGCACGTCGAAGCTGGCGCTGGGCCCGATGGCGGTGAGCGCCAGTACGATGCGCCCGCCCGCGAGCACCGGCGCCGCCAGCCCGCTGACCCCGGGCACCGCCGCGTCGACCGCGCTGCTGATGCCCTGCCGGCGCACCGCCTCCAGTTCGGCTTCGAAGGCGGCGTCCAGCGTGCCGGCACCCGCGGCGCGCACTGCGGCGCGCGGCAGGTGGGCGGCGAACAAGCGGCCGGAAGCGGTGCCGCGCACGCTCATCACCGCGCCATGGCGCATGGTCACGTGCACCGCGGTTGGCGCGGTCTCCACCCGCACGATGGTGGGCCCGCGTTCGCCCCAGACCGCGATCGCCACCGTCTGGCCCAGTGCCTGCGCCAGCGCGGGCAGGCGTTCGGTGGCCAGCCGGATGGGGTCGAACTGCTGCAGGCTGATCAGGCCCAGCTGCATGGCCAGCGGGCCCAGGCCGTAGTGGCCGCTGGTGGCGTCCTGGTTGATGAGGCCCAGCTTGCCGAAGCTCACCAGGTAGGGGTGCGCCTTGGCGGGCGGCATCTCCGCCGCCTGCGCCAGGTCCTTCAACGGCAGCGGCCGGCCGGCTTCGGCCAGCGCCAGCAGCAGGCGGCCGCCGACCTCGACGCTCTGGATGCCTCTTTGGGTCATGGCGAATGTTCTACCAAAACAAACGGATTAGACAATAGCAAATCAATTGGCTATGATCTAACCCGCACCGACACCGGAGACAAGCCATGCAGATCGCCCGCATCCACCACGTCGCCTACCGCTGCAAGGACGCGAAGCAGACCGTCGAGTGGTACCGCCAGCACCTGGGCATGGACTTCGTGCTCGCCATCGCCGAAGACCAGGTGCCTTCCACCCACGCGCCAGACCCGTACATGCACGTGTTCCTGGACGCCGGCGGCGGCAACATCCTGGCCTTCTTCGAACTGCCCAACTCGCCGGCGATGGGCCGCGACACCAACACGCCGGATTGGGTGCAGCACATCGCCTTCAAGGTCGACAGCGTGAAGACGCTGGAAGACACCAAGGCGCGGCTGGAAGCGGCCGGCATCCCGGTGGTGGGCGTGACCGACCACACCATCTTCAAGTCGATCTACTTCTTCGACCCCAACGGCCACCGGGTGGAACTGGCGGCCGACACCGCCACCGCCGAAATGCAGCAGAAGCTGGACGCCGTGAAGTGGGACATGCTGGAAGAGTGGAGCCGCACGCGCCGCGCACCCAAGCACGCGGCCTGGATGCACGAGAAGGAATTCGCCGGCGCCTGAGGCGGGCGGAGCGCGCACGATGTTGCACACCTACTCCTACCCCCGCTTTCCCTACGCCCGGAGCGAAGAGCAGAAGAGCGGCCGCCCCGAACGCCACCCGGTGGTGATCATCGGCGCCGGCCCCATCGGCCTGACGATGGCGCTGGACTGCGCCGCGCGCGGCATCCGCTGCGTCATCGTCGACGACAACGACACCGTGAGCATCGGCTCGCGCGCGGTCTGCTATGCCAAGCGCCCGCTCGAGATCTGGGACCGCCTGGGCGTGGCCGCGCCGATGGTCGAGCGCGGCGTGCGCTGGCAGGTCGGCAAGGTCTTCATGGACGAGGAACTGGTCTACCGCTTCGACCTGCTGCCCGAGCCGCACCACAAGCAGCCGGCCATGATCAACCTGCAGCAGTACTACCTGGAGGAGACGCTGGTCGACGCCTGCCAGCGTTCGCCGCTGGTCGACCTGCGCTGGAAGCACCGGCTGCTGTCGCTGCAGCAGCACGACGACCACGCGGTGCTGAGCATCGAGACGCCCGACGGCATCTTCCGCACCGAAGCGCAGTGGGTTGTCGCCTGCGACGGCGCCAACAGCGACGTGCGGCGCATGGTGGGCGCGCAGTTCAGCGGCCAGTTCTTCCAGGACCGCTTCCTCATCGCCGACGTGGTGATGAAGGCCGAGTTCCCCACCGAACGCTGGTTCTGGTTCGACCCGCCCTTCCACCGCGGCCAGAGCGTGCTGCTGCACAAGCAGTGCGACAACGTCTGGCGCATCGACTTCCAGCTCGGCTGGAACGCCGACCCCGAAGAAGAGAAGAAGCCCGAGCGCGTGATCCCGCGCATCCAGGCCATGCTGGGCCCGAAGGCCGAGTTCGAGCTCGAATGGGTCTCGGTCTACCAGTTCGCCTGCCGCCGGGTGGACAACTTCCGCTACGGCCGCGTGCTCTTCGCCGGCGACGCCGCGCACCAGGTCTCGCCCTTCGGCGCGCGCGGCGCCAACACCGGCGTGCAGGACTGCGACAACCTGGCCTGGAAGCTGGCGCTGGTGCTGCAGGGCGCGGCGCCCGAGTCGCTGGTCGACAGTTACCACGCCGAACGTGCGTACGCGGCCGACGACAACCTGCTCAACTCCACCCGCAGCACCGACTTCATCACCCCGAAGAGCCGCACCAGCCGCGTGCTGCGCAACGCGGTGCTGGAACTGGCGCGCACCGAGGCCTTCGCGCGGCCGCTGGTCAACAGCGGGCGGCTTTCCACGCCCACGCCCTACCTGCAGTCGACCCTGAACACGCCCGACGAGGACGCCTTCGCCGGCCGCATGAAGCCGGGCACCAACTGCGCCGACGCGCCGGTGCGCGCCGGCGGCCGCAACGGCTGGCTGCTCGACCACCTGGGCGGCGGCTTCCGGCTGCTGGCCTTCGGGCCCGGTGCCGCCGAAGTGGCCTGTGGCAGCGTGCGGGCGAGCGTGCTGCAGGTCGGCCGCGATCTCGAAGACGCCGAAGGCGTGCTGGCCGAGCGCTACGACGCGAAGCCCGGCACGGTCTACCTGATCCGTCCCGACCAGCACGTGGCCGCCCGCTGGCGCCGCTTCGACGCCGCCAAGGTGCAGGCCGCGCTGTCCCGCTGCCTGAACGCCTGAGGTCCGCCATGCCGCTGAACCGCCACCCCAACATCGCCGACCCCGACGGCTTCTACGAGGAACTCATCGGTGCCCAGCGCGACCTGGACGAAGCCGCGGCCGAGTCCTTCGTCGCCCGGCTGGCGCTGATCCTGGCCAATCACGTGGGCGATCGACAGGTATTGAGCGAAGCCTTGGCGCTGGCCCGAGGGGCGCCCCACAATCCGGGCGCATGAATGTTGCCGACGCCACCCACGACCCCGCACTTCGCAGCTGGGTGGCTTCGGCCAACGAGCCGGGCACCGACTTCCCGGTCCAGAACCTGCCCTTCGCGCGCTTCCGTCGCCGCAAGGTCGACGAGCCCTGGCGCATCGGCGTCGCCATCGGCGACATGGTGCTGGACCTGAAGCTGGCTTCGCACCAGTGCCCCTGGGCCGACGAGATCTACCCGCTGCTGGAACCGCTGGAGGCCGGTGAGCTGAATCCCTTCATCGCCGCCGGCCGCACGGCCTGGCGTGCGATGCGTGCAGCGCTGTCGATGGCGCTGGCCGAAGGCAGCGAGCAGGGCCCCTTCCTGGAGCTGTGCCTGGTGCCGATGAAGCAGGTCGAGTATTCACTGCCCTGCCGCATCCACGACTACACCGACTTCTTCGCCGGCATCCATCACGCCACCGCCGCCGGCCGCCTGCTGCGGCCGGACGCACCGCTGCTGCCCAACTACAAATGGGTGCCCATCGGCTACCACGGGCGTGCCTCGTCCATCGGCATCGGCGGCAACGTGAAGCGCCCCAAGGGGCAGCTGCGCACCAGCAGCGGCGAACCCGTCTACGGTCCCACGCGGCGGCTGGACTACGAGCTGGAGATGGGGCTCATCGTCGGCCCCGGCAACGCGCAGGGCGAGACCATCCCCATCGACCAGGCCGAGGACCACCTGTTCGGCATGGTGGTGCTCAACGACTGGTCGGCGCGCGACATCCAGGCCTGGGAATACCAGCCGCTGGGACCCTTCCTGGCCAAGAGCTTCGCCACGTCGATCTCGCCCTGGATCGTCACGATGGAAGCCCTGGCGCCGTTCCGCCGCCCCTTCGTGCGGCCCGAAGGCGACCCGGCGCCGCTGCCCTACCTGGACTCGGCCTTCAACCGTGAAGCGGGCGCGCTGGACATCGCACTCGAAGCCTGGATCCGCACGCCCGAGATGGCACGCCCGCAACGCCTGTCGCGTTCCAGCCTGCTCGACGCCTACTGGACGCCGGCGCAGCTGCTGGCCCACCACGCCAGCAACGGCTGCAACCTGCAGCCGGGCGACCTGCTGGGCACCGGCACGATTTCCGGCCCGGCACCGGAGCAGGGCGGTTCGCTGCTGGAACTCACGCAGGGCGGCAAGCAGCCGCTCACGCTGCCCGGCGGCGTCCAGCGCAGCTTCCTGGAAGACGGCGACCTGGTCGCGCTGCGCGCCTGCTGCGAAGCGCCGGGCGCGGTGCGCATCGGCTTCGGTCCTGTGAGCGGCACCATCGTGCCGGCCTGAGGCGCACCGCCGCCCGTCTGTACTAGATCAAGGCCGCGCCACGCAGGGCCGGTTCCAATGCAGCCTCCCGAAGCCTGCCCCGAAGGGCCCGCTGCATGAATGACCGTGACTGCCCATCGATCGAGACCCTGAAATCGCTGCTCGCCGGCGGGCCGCTGGCGCCGCTGCGGCTGGGCGGGCGCGAGCTGCTGCCCATCGTGCAGGGCGGCATGGGCGTGGGCGTCTCGGCGCACCGGCTGGCCGGCAGCGTGGCGGCGCTGGGCGCGGTGGGCACGCTGTCGTCGGTGGACCTGCGGCGCCTGCATCCCGACCTGATGGAACGCACGCGCGAACACCACGCCGGCCGCCAGGGCGAGGCCTCGCGCCGCGCCATCGTCGACGCCAACCTCGAAGCGCTGGAACGCGAGATCCGCGCCGCGCGCGAACTCTCACAGGGCCGCGGCCTGCTGGCCGTGAACGTGATGCGTGCGCTCAGCGACTACGCCGAAGCCGTGCAGCGTGCGCTCGAATGCGGCATCGACGCGGTGGTGGTGGGCGCCGGCCTGCCGCTGGACCTGCCCGACCTGGCGAAGGACTTCCCGAAGGCGCTGCTGGTGCCGATCCTCTCCGACGCGCGCGGCGTCGCGCTGGTGGTGAAGAAGTGGGAACGCAAGCAGCGCCTCCCCGACGCCATCGTCATCGAACACCCCCGGCATGCCGGCGGCCACCTGGGCGCGGCGAAGATCGCCGACCTGGGCGACCCGCGCTTCGAGTTCGAGTCCGTGATCCCGGCGGCGCGCGAATTCCTGCGCCATGCCGGCATCGAACGCGAGGTGCCCCTCATCGCCGCCGGCGGCATCCGGCGCTTCGAGGACATCGCGCGCCTGCAGGCGCTGGGCGCGGCCGGCGTGCAGCTGGGCACGCCCTTCGTCGCCACCGAGGAGTGCGACGCCCACCCCGAGTTCAAGCGCGTGCTCGCCGAGGCGAAGGACGAGGACATGGTCGAGTTCACCAGCGTCGCCGGCCTGCCGGCGCGTGCGGTGCGCACGCCCTGGCTGGCCAGCTACCTGCGCGCCGAGCCGCGGCTGCAGGCGCAGGCGCACAAGAAGCCGCGTTGCACGCTGGCCTGGGACTGCCTGGCCCAGTGCGGCCTGCGCGACGGTCTGGCGGGCTGGGGCCAGTTCTGCATCGACACGCAGCTGGCGGCCGGCCTGCGCGGCGACGTGAAGAAGGGCCTGTTTTTCCGCGGCGCCGGCGCGCTGCCCTTCGGCGAGCGCATCGTCGCGGTACGCGACCTGATCGAACGCCTGCTGACCCCGGGAATACCCCTCGGCGCGACTTCGTGATGCGCGCGACTTGAGCAGCGACAAAGTGCCGTTCCCCGTCGCTGCCTAGATTCGCAGCTCGTTCCCTGTGTTAGGAGTGTCCGCCATGTACCAACGCATCCTCGTCCCGGTGGACGGCAGCGATCTGACCGACAAGGCCATTGATGCGAGCATCAACCTTGCGCGCCAGCTCGGGGCCTCCATCACCGGCTACGTGGCTGAGCCGGTCATGACGCCGCCGGCCGCCGCCCGCTCCCGCGCCTGGTTCGAAGAGGAACTGAAGGAACACGACGCGATGACCGAGTCGCACGCGCGCCAGGTGCTGCAGCGCTTCGAGCAGCGCGCACGCGAAGCCGGCGTGTCCTTCGACGGCTGCTTCGACCGCGTGCCGCGCGTCGACCAGGCCATCATCGACGCTGCCGAATCGCAGGGCTGCGACATGATCGTGATGGTCACGCATGGCCGCGGCGCCTTTGGCGAGTTCCTCTTCGGCAGCCAGACCAAGGCCGTGCTGGCGGGCAGCAAGCTGCCCTTGCTGGTGCTCCACTGAGGGCGCTTCACTGATGGCACCATGGCGGCGATGGAACTCGCCGCCTGGTACCCCCAAGTCAAGCAGGCCCACATCGGTCTGGTCACCCTGAGCGGCACGCTCTTCGTGCTGCGCGGCGCCGCCGTGCTGGCCGGCCAGGCCTGGCCGATGGCGCGCGCGCTGCGCGTCGCCAGCATGCTGATCGACACCGCGCTGCTCGGCGCCGGCGCCACGCTGTGGGCCATCCTCTCGCTCAACCCGGTGCGCGACGGCTGGCTGGGGCTGAAGCTGGTGCTGGTGGTGGCCTACATCGTGGTCGGCACCTTCGCGCTGAAGCGCGCACCCACGCGCACCGCCAAGGCGGCTTGCTACGCCGCGGCGCTGGTGCTGCTGGCATGGGTCGTGGGCATCGCGCTGGCGCACCACCCGGCCGGCTGGTTCAAGGGCTGAGTCAAGCCTGAACTGGGCACCCGAGGTGCCGCTGTTCGGCCGACCGCGCCGCCCGCGGCCGGCGCACCATGCCCAGATGCTGGAAGAACTGCGCCTCGAGCCCATGGCGGCTGCGGTGGCGGCATGGCACAACCGCCTGCCGCTGGCGCAGCGTGTCGCGGCGGCGCAGGTGACGTCGCCGGGCTACGTGGTGCGGCCCGTCGGGGCCGACGCCCGCCGCGGCCGGCGCGCGCTGCGCCCGGCCTTCAGCGAAGATTTCCTGCCCCCGTTCACGCCGCAGCAGATCGCCCGCTGGGCGCTGCGCCATGGGCGCGACGTCGCCGGCATGCCGGCCGGCGCGCCGCGCCGCGACGTGGCGCTGGACGCCGGCGTGCTGGGCCCCGACGGCACCCTGGTGCCGCTGGTGGTGCGCACCGCCAGCCTGGAATCTCAAGGCCGCGTGCAGCGCGTGCTGGTGGGCGCCGGCAAGCGGCCCGCGGTGCTGGGCCGGCGCTGGCGATCGGCGGGGCGCCTGGGGGCGCTGGCCGGGCTGTTCGGGCTGGCGGCCGTGAGCGCTGTGCTGCGCTTCGCGATCCTGGCGCACGAACGGCTGGGCATCGAAGACCCGCCGGCGCCGTTCGACAACGTGGCGGTGGCCGACCCCCAGGACGCGGCGCCGGTCTGGGAGCCGGCCGCTTCCGAACCCGACCTCGCCGAACCGCCGCCGCCCCCTGAACCCATGCCGCAGGAGGCGGCCGAGGCGCCCGAGACCGCGGCTTCGGTCGCGGCCCAGGCCCCGCCGCCCCCGCTGCCGGCATCGGCCGCCGCGGTGACCGCCGCGCCTTCGGCTGCGGCCTCCGCCGCACCCGCGGCAGCACCGCCGGCCGCGCCGCAGGGGACTGCGCGCCCGGTCGACGTCGAACCCCGGTGGGGCCGCATCGACCTGCCGCGCGTGCGGCCCGAGATCGTGCCGCGCAAGGAACCGAGCAAGTCGGTCTGGGCCATCGCCGCGCCGCAGGTGCGGGACGCGCGCACGGCGGCCAAGGGGGCCACCCGCATGCAGCAGCAGCTGGCCGCCGCCGGCCAGGCGGGGCTGCGTGTCGAGACGATGGCCGTGGGGAACGAGTGGCGTGTCGTCGGCTGGCCCTTCCGCAGCCGCCGTGCCGCCGAAGACGCCCTGGCCGTGCTGGCCCGGCAAGGGGTGAAAGCCGAGGTCGTGGAGTTCTGAAGGGCGTACAGAATCGCTCCTGAAGCAACCGATTCAGGAGACACCCTTGAGCAATCCCATCGCAGCGCGGCCCGTGGCCGTGGTCACCGGCGGCGCGCGCGGCATCGGCCTCGCCTGCGGCCACTGGTTCCTGGCCCATGGCCACCGCGTGGCGCTGATCGACATCGACCACGAGACGCTGCAGAAGACCCTGGCCGCGCTGGACGAACGCGTGAAGGCCGGCGAAGTGCTGGGCCTCCATGCCGACGTCTCCAGCCCGCAGCAGGTGAAGGATGCCTTCGCCGGCGTCGAGCAACAGTTCGGCCGCGTCGATGCGCTGGTCAACAACGCCGGTGTCGCGGTCTTCAAGAAGATCGGCGAGACGACCTGGGACGACTGGAAGTACGTGCTCAACACCAACCTGGACGGCCCCTTCCTGTGCACCCAGGCGGCGGCACCGATCATGGTGAAGGGCGGGCGCGGCGGCGCGGTGGTCAACATCGCCAGCATCTCGGGCCTGCGCGCCAGCACCATGCGCGTGGCCTACGGCACCAGCAAGGGCGCGGTGATCCACCTCACCAAGCAGCAGGCCATCGAGTACGGCGACGCCGGCATCCGCGTGAACTGCGTCGCCCCGGGACCGGTGGACACCGAGATGAGCAAGCTCGTGCACACGGTGGCGATCCGCAGCGACTACTACGACGCCATTCCGCTCAACCGCTACGGCACGACGGAAGAGATCGCGAACGCGGTGGGCTTCCTCTGCAGCCCGGAGGCGAGCTACGTCAACGGCCAGACCCTGGCCGCCGACGGCGGCTTCGACGCCAGCGGGGTGGGGTTGCCGACGCTGCGCAGGAACAAGGGCTGACCTCGGCACGTCATGCAAGCACGCAGCCTGCGCCTGGGCGCCGTGCAGATGGTCAGCGCCAACGGCGAGGTCGAGGCCAACCTCGGCCGCGCCGAACAGGGCGCCGCGGCCGCTGCCGACCAGGGCGCGCAGCTCATCGTGCTGCCCGAACTCTTCTCCACCGGCTTCGAGATCAACGCCAGGGCCTGGCGCTCGGCCGAGCCGCAAGGCGGTCCCACCGAGCGCTGGCTGGCCGACTTCGCGCGCCGCCGCCACTGTTTCGTCGGCGGCAGCTACATGGAGCGGCGTGGCGCCGACTACTTCAACACCTTCGCGCTGGCCGGGCCCGAAGGCGTGGCCGGGCGCGTGCGCAAGCGCCACCCCTGTTCGGTCGAGGCCTATGTCTTCAAGGCCGGCGACGACCTGCACGTGATCGAGACACCACTGGGCCGCATCGGCGTGGCCATCTGCTACGACAGCAGCCTGCGCGAGGTCTGGGACCGCCTGCTCGCCGCGCGGCCCGACCTGCTGCTGTTGCCCATGTGCGTGCCGGCCCCGGCAAGGAGGCTTTTCTACGGCCAGGACCGGATCGACGCCTTCATCGCGACGATGCGCGACGGTGCCACCCAGACCGCCCGGCTGCTGGGCCTGCCCTGCGCGCTGGCCAACAAGTGGGGCCCGTGGCAGTGCGATCTGCCCGGTCGCCTGCCGCCGCTGCTGCTGGGGCCGCAACGGTCGGAATTCGTCGGCTGCACCCACGTAGCCGACAGCGACGGCGAGGAGCGGGCGCGGGTGATCGAAGGGGTGGGCGTGGCGGTGGCGACGGTGACGCTGGATCCTTCCCGGAAGCATCTCGTCCTGCCGGAGGAACGCGACCGCTACAAGCCCTGGATCGCGCCCGTGCCGGCCGAGTACCGCGCCTTCGCGCTCTTCGAAGCGCTGGGCCGGCGCTGGTACGCCGGCCACCGGCCTGCCTAGCGGATCAAAGGAACCCGGTCGAGATCCACGGCACCGCGGCGATCACCAGCAGCGCCAGGAACAGCGCCCCCAGGTGCGGCCAGACGCGGCCGAAGGCCTGGTCGGGCGGTACCTTGCCGATGGCGCAGGCGGCGTAGAAGCCCACGCCGAAGGGGGGCGCGAACAGCCCCAGGCCCATCGCGAAGATCACCACCATGGCGTAGTGCACCTCGTGCACGCCCAGGGCGCGCGCCACCGGGAACAGCAGCGGCCCGAACAGCACGATGGCCGGAATGCCTTCGAGCACGCTGCCCAGGATCACGAAGGCCAGCAGCGACACCACCAGGAAGCCGGTCTTGCCACCCGGCACCGCCTTCATCGTGGCGACGAGCGCGTTCGAGAAGCCCGACTGCGTGAGCGCCCAGGCCATCGCGGTGGCGCAGCCGATGATGAGCAGGATCGCACCCGACAGCGACGCCGTGTCCACCAGCATCGGCTTCAACTGCCGCCAGTCGAACTGGCGGTAGATGAAGAGGCCGGCCAGCACCGTGTAGGCCACCCCGACGGTGGACACCTCGGTGGCGGTGGCCACGCCTTCCACCACCACGGTGCGGATCACGAAGGGCAGCGCCAGCGCCGGCAGCGCCACCAGCAGGGCGCGCCGTATCTGCGCGCCGCTGGCGCGCTGCACGCCGGTCATGTCCTCGCCGCGCGTCTGCCACCACACCAGCACGCAGAGCGCGGCCAGTCCCACCACCGCCGGCAGCAGGCCGCCGGTGAAGAGGGCGCTGATGGAAACGCCGGTGACGGCGCCGATGGTGATCAGCACCAGGCTGGGCGGGATGGTCTCGCTCATCGCGCCCGAAGCCGACAGCAGCGCCACCAGGTCGCCACCCTTCGCGCCGCGGCGCTTCATCTCCGGGAACAGCGCCGGCGCCACGGCCGCCATGTCGGCCGCCTTCGAACCCGAGATGCCGGAGACGAGGTACATCGCGCCCAGCAGCACGTACTGCAGGCCGCCGCGCACGTGGCCGATCAGCGCCGCCAGGAAGTCCACCATCGCGCGCGCCAGCCCGGTCATCGCGATCAGCGCGCCCAGGAACACGAACAGCGGCACCGACAGCAGGATGATGTGCGACATGCCCTCGTCCATGCGGCTCACCACGATGGTGAGCGGCGTGCGCGTGGTCAGCGCCAGGTAGGCCAGCGTCGCCAGTCCGAAGGCGAAGCCGATCGGCATGCCCAGGGCGACGCCGATGCCCACGCCGACCACGAAGAAGAGCAGCAGGTTGGTGTTGCCCAGCTTCATCAACGCCGGCCTGGCGAACCAGGCCAGCGCGCCCACCAGCGCCACCAGGGCCAGCACCGCCAGCAGCTGGCGCCAGCCGGCGCGTTCCAGCAGCCGCGCGGCGGCGATGAACACCATCAGCACCGCGCCCACGCCGATGGCGGCGACGCGCACGCCGTCGTGCCATTCCAGCGCCGGCGTGGTGACCACCCACTGGTCTTCGAAATGCTCCCAGGCCGGCCGCAGCAGCAGCGCCACGAACAGCAGCACCAGCGCCATCGCAAGCGACTCGACGAAGGCGCGCGCGCTCGGCGGCAGCGCGTTGACGATGGTCGTCAGCCGCATGTGTTCACCGCGGCGCAGCGCGATCACCGCGCCCAGCATGGCCAGCCACAGGAAGAGGATCGACGCCAGTTCGTCCGACCAGGTGAGCGGCGCGTTGAACACGTAGCGCGAGATCACCCCGGCCAGCAGGATGCCGGTCTCCAGCAGCACCAGCAGCGCCGCCGGCCAGTCGGTCAGTGCCCCGATCAGACGGTCGAAGGCGACGAAGCCGCGCGCGCGCGGCGCGGCGCCCTCTTCTGCGGCGTGCACGGGTTCTAGGCGAGCTTGCCGGAGTACTTCTCCAGCTTGGCCATCGCGTCGTCGCCGAACTTGGTGCGCCATTCCTTGTAG
This sequence comes from Rubrivivax sp., assembly GCA_044224175.1. Taxonomy (GTDB): domain Bacteria; phylum Pseudomonadota; class Gammaproteobacteria; order Burkholderiales; family Burkholderiaceae_C; genus Rubrivivax. The sequence goes on from JBGAKY010000033.1 coordinate 26,432, forward strand.
AAGCCGGCCTTGGACAGCGCTTCGCGGAAGGTCTTCACGTCGGGGTAGTTGAAGATCATGCCCTTGGCCTTGAGCTGGGCCTCGATGCTGTTGTTCAGGCGCCGGATGTCGTCGCGCTGCTTCACCACCGCTTCGGTGACATGCCTGGTGATCAAGGCCTGCACGTCGGCCGGCGTGCCGGCCCAGCGGCGGCCGTTGGCCAGGATCCACTGGCCGTCCCACATGTGGCCGGTCATGCTGACGTACTTCTGCACTTCGTAGAGCTTGGCGATCTCGATGATGGCCAGCGGGTTCTCCTGCCCTTCCACCACCTTGGTCTGCAGCGCGGAGTAGACCTCGCTGAAGTTGATCGAGGCCGGCGCGGCGCCGAAGGCCTTGAACATGCTGGTCCACAGCGGGCTCACCGGCACGCGGATCTTGAAGCCCTGCAGGTCGGCCGCCGTGTTGATCGGCTTGGTGCTGGTGGTGATGTTGCGGAAGCCGTTGTCCAGGCACTTGTCGAACACGTGCAGGTTCACCTTGCCGATGGCGGCGCGCACGAAGGCGCCCAGCTCGCCGTCCATCGCCGACCACACGGTGGGGTAGTCCTTGAACGCGAAGGCCAGGCCGTTGATGGCGGCCACCGGCACCAGGGTCTGCAGGATCAGGCCCGACAGCGGGAAGAAGTCGATCGCGCCCGAACGCACCTGGCTCAGCATGTCGGTGTCGCCGCCGAGCTGGTTGTTCGGGAACAGCTGGATGTCCACCTTGCCCTTGCTCTCGGCGCGGATCGCGTCGGCCGCTTCCTTGATGCGCACCGTGCTCGGGTGCGTGGCCGGGATGTTGTTGGCCCACTTGAAGCTGTGTTCGGCCTGCTGAGCGAACGCCGGCCGGCCGAGGGTGGCCAGGGCGCCGGCGGCGGCGGTGGTCTGCAGGAAGTGGCGGCGGCTGCCTTGCGTGTTCATGGTGTCGTGTGCTCCTTCAGCGGTAATGTCGTCGTTCGTCTCAGCGGGATTCCAGCAGCCGCAACGCGGCCTGCGCGATCTTGGAAGGGGTGATGCGCGATTCGGCTTCCAGCACCGGCGCGTAGCCCACGGGAATGCGCGGCGCGCCCCAGCGGGCGACACGGCAGCCGGTGGCTTCGGCGGTGGCGGCGGCGACCTCGGCGCCGAAGCCGGCCACCTGCACCGCTTCGTGCACGACCAGCAGGCGCTTCGTGCGCGCCGCCGATTCGAACACGGCCTGCTGGTCCCAGGGCCACAGCGTGCGCAGGTCCAGCAGGTCGACGCCGGCGCCCTTCAGTTCGGGCCCGTCCAGCGCTTCCAGCGCCGGTGCGACACCGCGCGACCAGGTGACGATCGTCAGGTCGTTGCCGCTGCGCAGCTTCGCGGCCCGGCCCAGCGGCACTTCGACCGTGGTGTCCACCGGCGCGCTCAGCGGCCACAGTTCCTTGTGTTCCATGTAGACCACCGGGTCGCCGCAGGCGAGCGCGCTCTTGAGCAGCCCGTGGTTGTCCTGCGGCGTCGCCGGCGTCACCACCACCAGGCCCGGCAGATGGGCGAACCAGCTTTCCAGCGACTGCGAATGCTGGGCGGCCGAAGCCGACCAGATGCCGATGGGCATGCGCGCCACCAGCGGCACGCGGCCCTGGCCGCCGAACATGAAGCGGTTCTTCGCCGCCTGGTTGACGATCTCGTCCATCGCGCAGAGCGCGAAGTCGATGACGCGCAGCTCCACGACGGGCCTCAGCCCCGTGAGCGCCATGCCGACGGCGGCGCCCATGATGTTGGCTTCGGAGATCGGCGTGTCGATCACGCGCCCGGCGCCGAAACGCTGCTGCAGCCCGCGGTACTGGCCGAACACGCCGCCGCGGCCCAGGTCTTCGCCCAGCGCGACCACGCGCTCGTCGGCGGCCATGGCCTGTTCCAGCGCCAGCAGCGCGGCCTGCGAATAGGTGAGGGTGCTGACGTCGCTCATCGCCACACCCCCGCGCCGGTGTCCATCACGTCTTCGTAGGCGGCCTTCACGTCGGGCCAGGGCGCGGCTTCGGCCACCGCCAGCGCGTGGTCGATCTCGGCCTTCGCTTCGGTGTCGATGGCGGCGACTTCGGTTTCGCTCGCGCCCAGCGCCAGCAGGCGTTCGCGCGTCTTCTTCAGGGGGTCGGCGTCGATCGCGGCCTGCACCTCGGCGGCGTCGCGGTAGGTGCCGGGGTCGACCGAGACATGGCCCTTGAAGCGGTAGGTCACGGCGTGGATCAGGCGCGGCCCGCCGCCGGCGCGGATTTCCTCGACGAAGCGGCGCGCTGCGGCGTCCACCGCCTCGGGGTCGTTGCCGTCGACGCGAACGCCCGGCATCGCCAGCGACTGCGCACGCGCCGAGACGCCTTCGCCGGCGGTCATCGGCCCGGTGGGCGTGGTGGCCGAGATGCGGTTGTCCTCGCAGACGAAGAGCACCGGCAGCCGGTAGACCTGGGCCCAGTTCAAGCCTTCCAGGAAGGGCCCGCGGTTGGCGGCGCCGTCGCCGAAGAAGCAGGCCACCAGGTGCGGCAGGCCACGGATCTTCAATGCCTGCGCGGCGCCGGTGGCGATCGGGATGCCCGCCGCCACCACGCCGTTGGCGCCCAGCATGCCGACCGAGAAGTCGGCGATGTGCATCGAGCCGCCCTTGCCCTTGTTGTAGCCGGTGGCGCGGCCGAACAGCTCGCACATCATGCGCGCCGTGTCGGCACCCTTGGCCAGCGTGTGGCCGTGGCCGCGGTGGGTGCTGGTGAGCAGGTCCTCGCGCGCCAGGTTGATGCACACGCCCGCCGCGACGGCTTCCTGCCCGGTGGACAGGTGCAGCGGGCCGCGCACCAGCGCCGGCTTGGAAGAAGCCGCCAGGCCCCAGGCGGCGACGCCGCCCTGGCTGGCGACTTCGGCGGCGTCCTCGAAGGCGCGGATGCGGCGCATCAGGCGGTAGAGGTCGGTGAGGCGGTTTTTCGGGTTCATGGTTCGTACGGAAACGTACCATTCTAGGGACCCGCCGGACCGGGCCCGGCGGCACCGGTTGCGCGGCCGCCACCGGCGCGCAGAATTCGCCTCCATGACGGAGCTGCCGCCACCGCCGAACGATCTGAAGGTCGAGGAGGCCTTCGCGGGCGCCTACCAGGCGCTGCGCCGTCTGGCGCGTTCGCGGCTGCGCGGCGGCGGCCGCAACACCGTGCTGGACACGACGGCGCTGGTGCACGAGGCCTACGTCAAGCTCAGCCGCAACGCCGGCATCTCGTTCCCGGACCAGGCGCACTTCCTGGCCTATGCCGGCCGGGCGATGCGCTCGATCATCGTCGACTTGGTGCGCCAGCGGCAGACCGAAAGGGCCGGCGGCGAGGTCGCGGTGCTCACCCTCACCGGCGACGTCGCCGACGCCGTGCCCGCCGAGGAGGCGCACATCCTGCGTGTGCACGAGGCGCTGCACGACATGGCCCAGGTCGACCCCCGCATGGCACGGGTGGTCGAGATGCGCTACTTCGCCGGCATGACCGATGCCGAGATCGGCAGCGCGCTCGGCGTCACCGACCGCACCGTGCGGCGCGACTGGGAACAGGCGCGGCTGTTCCTGGTCGAAGCGCTGAAGTAGGGCGGGCGGCGGCGGTGCACGAGGCGTTCCGCCTGCTGCCGCAAGACTGGACGCGCCTGCGTGCCTTGCTCGAGGAGGCGCTCGCGCTGCCGCCAGCCGGACGCGGCGCCTGGCTCGCGCGGCTGGACGCGGGGCGCGACGGCGCCCTCCGGCCGCAGCTGGCGTCGCTGCTGGCACATGCCGACGCAACAGGCGATGCGACCGTGGCGCGCCTGCTCGACACGCTTCCTGCGGTCGAGACGGGCGACTTCGCGACCCCGCCCGTCGCAGCCGCCGGCGAGACCATCGGCCCCTGGCACCTGCTGCGCGAACTGGGCAGCGGCGGCATGGCCAGCGTCTGGCTGGCCGAGCGCACCGACATGCTGCAGCGCCGCCAGGTCGCGCTGAAGCTGCCGCTGGGCGCCTGGAAGCGCGCCGGGCTGGCCGAGCGCCTGGCGCGCGAGCGCGAGATCCTGGCCGCGCTCGAGCACCCGAACATCGCGCGCCTGTACGACGCCGGCGTCGCCGCCGACGGGCAGCCCTGGCTGGCGCTGGAGTACGTCGAAGGCGAACGCCTCGACGCATTCGCGCGCCGGCACGCGCTGGACCTGCCGGCGCGTGTGCGGCTCCTGCTGCAGGTGGCGCGCGCGGTAGCGCACGCGCACCAGCAGCTCGTGGTGCACCGCGACCTGAAGCCGGACAACATCCTCGTCGGCGCCGGCGGCGTCGCCAAGCTGCTCGACTTCGGCATCGCGAAGCTGCTCGACGCCGGCCAGGCGTCCGAGACCGATCTCACGCAGCGCGCCGGCCGTGCCCTCACGCCGCGCTATGCGGCGCCGGAGCAGATTCTCGGCCGGCCGGTCGGCACCACGGCCGACGTCTATTCGCTCGGCGTCGTGCTTTTCGAACTGCTTGCCGAACGCCACCCCTACCTGACCGCGCGCGAGACGCGCGCCGCACTCGAGGAGGCCGTGCTCGCCGGCCAGGTGGCGCGGCCGAGCGCAGTGGCGCCGCCCGAGCGCCGGCGGGCGCTGCGCGGCGACCTCGACAGCATCGTGCTGAAGGCGATGAAGGCCGAACCGCGCGAGCGCTACCCCAGCGCCGACGCACTGGCCGAGGACCTGCAGCGCTGGCTCGACGGCCGGCCGGTGCTGGCGCAGCCCGACACGCTGGGCTACCGTGCACGCCGCTTCGTCGGCCGCCACCGCCTGGCGGTCGGGGTGGGGTCCGGCGTTGCCGCCGCGCTGCTGGGGGCGCTGGCGCTGGTGCTGTGGCAGGCCCAGGTCGCGATCGAGGAGCGCCGGCGCGCGGAGGAGGTGAAGAACTTCATCGCGTCCGTGTTCCGGCGCGCCGACCCCTATGGCGGCGGGATCGCGACCACCACCGCCGCCGACCTGCTGAAGGACGCCAGCCGCCGCATCGACGAGATCGCGCCGCAGCGTGTGGCCACCCGCGTCGAGCTCCTCACCCTGCTGGGCGACACGCTGCTGCTGATGCAGGACACCGACGGCGGCGAGCCGGTCGTGCGGCGCGCGGTCGACGAGTCGATGCGCGCACTCGGGCCCGAGCACCCGCTGACCCTGCAGGCCAGGCTGCTCCACCTGCAGCTCCACCGCTGGCGCGGCCGCGCGGCCGAGATGCGCGCGGAGCTCGACGCCCTGTTGCCTGCACTGCGTCGCGCGGGCACGCCGAAGGACCTGGCCGTCGGGCTGCAGTACCAGGCCCATGCCGCGCTCGACGAGGGCCGCTTCGACGAAGCCGAGGCCGCCGCCGCCGAAGGCCTGGCGCTGGCGCGGCGCTCGCTCGGCGAGACGCACCACAGCACCGTCCAGCTGGCGATGATGGTGGCACAGACCTACCAGTACGGCGCTCCGCGCCCCGAGCTGGCGCTGCGCGCCGCGCAGGAGGCGATGGCGCTGGTGGAGCAGGTGCGCGCCGGCCAGATGCCGCACCCGCAGGCCACCGACATGCGCCACATCCTGGGCCGTGCCTACCAGGGGGCGGGGCAGGCGCTGCGCGCGGTCGCCGAACTCGAGCGTGCCGCTGCCGAGGCCGTGCAGCAGGTCGGTCCCACGGGCCGCAAGCTGGCCTTCATCCGCAGCAACCTGGCGCGCGCGCAGCGGCGTGCGGGTCTGCTGGAAGCGTCGCTGCGCAACACCGACGATGCGCTGGCGCTGTTCAGCTCCCAGTTCGCGCCCGGGTCGACGCAGCCGGCGCTGGCGCTGGCCAGCCGGGGCGCCACCCGGCTGGCGATGCGTGACGCCGACGCCGCGGCGCACGACCTCGACCAGGCCGCAGGCTGGCTGGCGAAGGCACAGGGCGAGCGGCATGCGAACACGGTGACCGCACGCCTTCAGCAAGGCCAGGCGCTGGCGCTGGCCGGCGACGCCGCCGCGGCGCTGGCGCTGCTGGCCACGCTCGAGGACCCGGCACTGGCGCCGCACCTGCGCGCCGCGCTGCTGCACGCGCGCGGGGTGGCGCAACGGCTCGCCGGCGACCCCCTGGCGGCCGCGGCCACGCAGGAGGCAGCGCTCGCGCTGCGGGAGAGCGGGCCGGCGGCCGCGATCGACCGCGCCCACGCGCGGACCGAGATCGCGCTTGCGCAGCTCGAGCTCGGCCAGCCGGCGGCAGCGCTGGCGCTGGCCGACCAGGTGCTGGCCGACTACGCAGCGCTGCAGGGCGAACCGACGCCGGCGCACGCCGACGCCCAGCTGGCACGCGGCCGTGCGCTGCTGGCGCTGGGCCGGACGGCCGAGTCGAAGCCGGCGCTGGAGGCGGCCGCCGCCTACTGGCGCGAGGCACGCCCCGCCAGCCCCTGGGCCGCGGAGGCCGGCCGCTGGCTGGCGGCGGCCGCCAAGTCCTAGGGGGTGCCGGCCGGCGATGTCCGGCCCGCCGCGAAGGGCTCGTTCCACCAGGCAAGGGCATCTGCCTGCCCGCCCACGAGGAGCGAACCTTGCACGACGACCCACACCCCGGCCCGGCCCGCGGCCGCTTCCGCGTACTGGCCGCCACCATGCTGCTGCTGCTGCTCGCCGCCTGCGGCGGCGGCGGCACCGAGGAACCGCCGCTCGAACGTACGAGCGTCAAGCGCAGCTGGCAGCTCGACGAGATCCGCGGCGACTCGCGGGCGCCGAACGGCGACCCGCTGAACGCCGACCGCCAGGAGACGATGGAGCCGCTGCTCAAGGTCTTCCTGCTCGGCGGCCTGCCCTTCGTGCCGCCCGAGTACACCGAGAACAGCACCGCCGAGGTCGGCGTCTTCGCCAACTCGACCGGCATGACCTTCGCAGCCTACGCCGAGGCGCCGGGCGCCGTGCTGGGCACCGACGACGCCGTCGGCAGCAAGGCGCACTTCGAGCAGGTGCAGGGCTACCGCAAGCTCGCCGACGACGCGACGCTCGAGTACGTGGTCAGCGAGGTCGTGCTCGACGTCATCGACGACAACGGCCAGTCGCTCACGCTGAAGGAATGCCCCTGGGGCGACAGCTTCACGGCGGTGGACTGCGGCAGCGTGATGCGGGCCTTCACCGAATACACGATCAGGGCCTGGGCCGACCTGGACCGCAGCGGCGACAGCTACGAGGTGGAGATCCTGCACGTGGACGGCGAGGCCGAAATTACCGGCTGGCGGCAGCTCGGCTTCACGGTCAGCGCCGATCCTTCATGGGGCGAGGCCCTGTGGAGCCTGGCCAATTTCGACCTCCTGGAAGACAAATTCGAGGACGGCAGCCAGCGCCGCGCGCGCCTGAAGCTGCGCGAGCCCATCGTCGTGCGCGTGCCGCTGGACCGCGTGCCTTTGCGCGGCAACTTCGTCGTCCAGACCTTCGTCGACGCGCTCGCCTTCAACCACCGGCAACGCGAGTCCTACGTCAGCACCTACCTGCGCGACCCCGCGATGATGGCCGGCATGCCCGGCGTGCAGGTGCGCATGACCGGCGTCGAGCCGGCGCCGATCCTCGGCGACGTGGTGCCGGAGAACGCCGACGACACGCCGGCCTGCCCCGCGGGCCCGCTGCCTGAAGCCGGCACGCTGGCCTTCGAGTCCCTGGCCTACGACGAGCGCGAACTGCCCGGCGGCGGCGCGCGCATCGCCGTCGTGCGCAGCGGGGGCACCAGCGGCCCGGCGAGCGTGCGCCTGCGCACCGGCAGCGGCAGCGCGACGCCGGCCTTCGACTATGCGGCGGTCGACCGCCGGCTCGTCTTCCGCGAAGGCGAGACGCGGCGCGTGGTGCGCATCCCCATCCTGCTCGACGGCACCGAAGAGCCGGCCGAGACGGTGCCGCTCAGCCTGAGCGAAGTGCGCGGCTGCGCCAGCCTGGGCCTGGCCGAGGCGACGCTGACCATCCTCGACGACGACCGCCCGCCGGCGCCGCCGCTGCCTTCGTACCGCGTCGGCGGCACCGTCACCGGTCTGGCCGGCAGCGGCCTGGTGCTGGAAGACCGCCTGCGTTCGATCACGCTGCCGGTGGCAGCCAACGGCAGCTTCTTCTTCGGCAGCGCCTACCTCGCCGGCACCGCCTACGACGTTCAGGTGCGCACGCCGCCCAGCGGCCCCTTGCAGGTGTGCACGGTGACGAAAGGCAGCGGCACCGTGGCCGCCGAGGTGAATGACATCGCCGTCGACTGCGTGACGCCGCGCCCGCCCCTGGGCCTGGATCCCACCTTCGGCGGCGGCAGCGGTACCGTGACCAGTGGCCCGCGCGGCGCGGTCAAGGCGCTGGCGCTGCAGCCCGACGGGCGCATCGTCGCCGCCATCGGCAACGCGGTGGCGCGCTACCGGTCCGACGGCACGCTGGACACCAGCTTCGGCAGCGGCGGCAGCGTGGCCGACGTGCTGGGGCCGACGACCGCCGGCGCCGAGATCCTGGACCTGGCCTTGCAGCCCGACGGCCGCATCGTCGTGGCGGGCACCGCGCGCGGGAACTCGGTCAGCACGCTGGCCTACGACTTCGCGGCAGCGCGGCTGAACGCCGACGGCAGCCGCGACGCGGGCTTCAACGGCGGCCTGCCGCTGCAGGTGGACTGGATCGGCGCCCCCGACCGCGCCACGCGCGTGCTGCTGCAGCCCGACGGGCGCATCGTGCTCACCGGTACCGCGACCACCGTCTACACCCCTGCCACCGACGACGCCGCCTTCGCTGCCGTGCGTCTGATGGCCGACGGCACGCTGGACACCGGCTTCGGGGCGGGCGGGCGCGCAGTGGGCGAGATCGGCCAGCTCGACTTCGGCCAGGCCGCGGTGCTGCAGCCCGACGGGCGCATCGTCGTCGCCGGCCGCACCAGCCTGAACCGCGGCGACGACCCCCGCTTCGGCGCCGTGCGATTCCTGCCCGACGGCACGCTGGACCCCGCCTTCGGCAGCGGCGGCAAGGTCTTCGTGCCCGAACTCGGCGAAGCCACCGCGATGGCGCGCCAACCCGACGGCAAGCTCGTGTTCGCGGTCGCGCAGAGCGTGGGCGGCGACTACGGGTTCGGCGTCGTGCGGCTGCGCGCCGACGGCGGCGCCGACACCGGCTTCGGCACCGGCGGGCTGGCCACGCGCCAGATCGGCACCGGCCCCGACACGCCGGCCGCGCTGGCGCTGCAGGACGATGGCGGCATCGTGCTTGCGGGACTGTGGCTGTCGACCACGACCTCGTACGACTTCGTCGTCACGCGCTTCGGGCCCGACGGCACGCCCGACCCGGTGTTTTCGTTCGTGTTCGACTTCTTCGCCGCCCGCGACGGCGCGCAGGCGGTGCTGGTGCAGCCCGACGGCAAGGTGCTGGCGGGGGGCCAGGCGGGCAGCGGGCTGAGCGCGTTCCCGATGCTGCTGCGCCTGAACCCCTGATGGACGGCAGCCTGGCCGATCGGTCCGGGCGGACGCGCCACGCCGTGCACGGGCTGCCGCGGGACACTAGCATCGCGCGTGGCCCGCGTGGCCCATCTGCAGACGGGAGGCGGCGATGAGCGAGGTCTTCAGGCTCGCCCCGCACGAATGGGCGCAACTGCGCCTGCTGCTCGACGAAGCGCTGGCGCTGCCCGTGCCGGAGCGCCAGGCGTGGCTGCGGGCCCTGCCCGTCGACAGGGCCGGGGCGCTGAGGCCGCATCTCGCTTCGATGCTGGCCACCGCCGCCGCGGCCGCCGGGTCGGATGCGCCGGCCACGGCGGCGCGCCTGCTCGACACCCTGCCGAAGGTGGAGACGGCGCAGTTCGCGCCACCGCCCGGCAGCGGCGAGCAGGTCGGCGACAGCGCCGGCCCCTACCGCCTGCTGCGCGAACTGGGCAGCGGCGGCATGGGCAGCGTCTGGCTGGCCGAGCGCACCGACGTGCTGCAGGGCCGCCAGGTGGCGCTGAAGCTGCCGCACGGCGCCTGGAAGCGCGCCGGGCTGGCCGAACGGCTGGCGCGCGAGCGTGCGATCCTGGCGACGCTGGAGCACCCCAACATCGCCCGCCTGTACGACGCCGGCGTTACCCCCGACGGCCGGCCCTGGCTGGCGCTGGAGTACGTGGACGGCGAGCGCATCGACACCTGGTGCCAGGGGCGGCAGCTGCCGCTGAGCGCGCGCGTGGCGCTCTTCCTGCAGGTGGCCCGGGCGGTGGCCTACGCGCACGCGCAGCTCGTCGTGCACCGCGACCTGAAGCCGGCGAACATCCTCGTCACAGGGGCCGGCGAAGTGAAACTGCTCGACTTCGGCATCGCCAAGCTGGCGGCCGAGGGCGTGGCCGAGGAAACCGAGCTCACGCGCGAAGCCGGGCGCGCCTTCACGCCCGAATACGCCAGCCCGGAGCAGATCCTGGGCCGGCCGCTGGGCACGGCGAGCGACGTCTATTCGCTCGGCGTGGTGCTGTTCGAGCTGCTGGCCGGCGTGCGGCCGTACCGGCTGCAGCGCCACTCGCGCGCCGCGCTCGAGGAGGCGGTGGCGGCGGCCGAGGTGCCGCGGCCGAGCTCGCTGGCGCCGGCCGAGCGGCGGGCGGCGATCCGCGGCGACCTCGACACCATCGTGCTGAAGGCGCTCAGGCGCGAGCCGGCCGGGCGCTACGCCACCGTGGCCGCGCTGGCCGACGACCTGCAGCGCCACCTGGACCAGCGGCCGGTGCTCGCGCAGCCCGACAGCGCCTGGTACCGGCTGCGCAAGTTCGGGCGCCGCAACCGGCTGGCGGTGCTGGCCGGCACGGTGGCGGCCGCAGGCCTGCTGGCGGGCTCCGGGGTGGCCGTCTGGCAGGCCGTGCAGGCGCGGACCGAACGTGACCAGGCCCTGCTGCAGCAGCGGCGCGCGTCGAGCTTCGCCGAGTTCATGCGCATGCTGCTGCAGGACGCGGGACGTCCCGACCAGCCGCTGACCCCGGCCCAGATGCTGGACCGCGGCGTCGCGATGCTGGAGCGGCGGGCCCAGCACGACGACGCGCTCGCCGCCCACATGTGGCACGAACTGTCGCGCAACTACCTGCTGTTCCAGAACACCGAACGCGAGCTGGCGCTGCTGGAGCGCAGCGTGGCGGCGGCGCAGCGCATCGGCGACTTCGACCAGCTCGCCGCCGGCCAGTGCTCGATCGCCTGGTCGCTGCTCATGCGCGACCGCGCCGCCGCGCTGGCACGGCTGCAGGCCGGCCGCGACGCACTGCAACAGTCCGGCCGTCCGACCGACATGGCACGCCTGAACTGCGCGCGCGCCGAATCGCGCCGGCTTCAGTTCGAAGCCCGGATGCCGGAGGCGATCGCGCTGCTCGAAGCCGAGCGCGAACGCGCGCAGCAGCGCGGCGACACGCTGCTCTGGGACGGCCTGCTGCGGGCTTCGCTGATCGACCTCTACCTCGTCGCCGACCGCGCCGGCGACGCGCTGCCGCTGGCCGAGGCCGCGCTGAAGGAGCTGCGCGATGCCGGGCGCCAGGGTTCGCTGGCCGAGCTGGTCGGCATCAGCGCACTCAGCGGCACCTACATGCGGCTGGGCGAGCACCGCAGGGCGGCCGAGGTCAGCGCCGAACTCGTCGCCTGGATCCGGCGGCCGGGCATGCTGGAAACGGCGCCGATGGGGCTGCTCACCTGGGCGGCGGCGCCGCTGCTGCGCCTGGGGCGGCACGCCGAGGCGCTGGAACTCACCGAGCTGGACGGCCCGATGGTGCTGAAGTCGGGCAACCCCAGCACGATCGGCCTGCGCCACCTGGCGCGCGCGCGCGCCCTCACCGGCCTCGGGCAGCTGGACGCCGCCGGCGGCGAGCTGGACCTGGCAGAGGCGCAGTGGTCGGTGGCCAACCGCGGCCATGCGCGTTTCCTGCAGGAAGCGGCGATGGACCGGGCCGAACTGCAGCTGCTGCGCGGCGACGTCGCCGGCGCGCGCGCGCTTCTGGGCGCCGTGCTCGCCGGGCTGGGCTACCCGGGCTCGACCGCGGCACCGGGCATCGACCGCCTGCTGCGCCTGGCCGCGCGCATCGAGCTGGCGGCCGCCCGGCCGGCCCTGGCGGCGCCGTTCGCGGCCGACGCCCTGGCCGCCGCACGCCGCCAGGCGCGCGGCGACGACAGCAGCGCCGACGTCGGCCTGGCACGCCTGCTGCGCGCCGAGGCCCTGGTCCTGATGGGCCGTCCGGCCGACGCGCTGCAGGAGGCGCGCCGCCGGGCCGGCGCTGCGGAGCGGACTCGGCGAATCGCACGCCGACAGCCGACGCGTGCAGGCGCTGGTCGCCCGGCTGGCGGCCGCGGGGCCGACATGAGCGCATCCCGCCTGCGCATCGAACCCTGGCCGACCATCCGCGCCACCTGGCCTTCGTCGCCGACCTGGTGTTCGGCGAGTTCTGGGTCGGCGTGAAAGGCGGAGCTGACGCGCGAGTACCTGGAACGCGCGTTCGGCGGCCGCGCCGAGCCCGGGCGCGTGCTCGCCAGCCTGCTGGCGCTGGAAGGCGACCGGCCCCTGGGCTGCGTGCACCTGATCGACAACGACGACCCCGGCCAGCCGGAGCTGTACCCCTGGCTGGCGGCGATGGTGGTGGTGCCGGAACGCCGTGGCCAGGGCATCGGCTCCATGCTGGTGCGCGCGCTGCTGGCCGAGGCGCGTGCGCGCGGCTTCGCGAGCCTGTGGCTGGGCACCGACGGACCCGGCTTCTACGAACGGCTGGGCGCCCGGCGTCACCGCGAGTGGGACCAAGGCTTCTTCACGCTGCGCTTCGACCTGCAGGATTGAGCCGCCGTACCCCGGCCGTTCCTGCCGGGGGGCACAATCGGCCACACCAGGAGGTGCCCCCCAACCATGTCTTCCGGCAAGATCCTCGTCGCCCAGGGCGGCGGCCCCACCGCGGTGATCAACCAGTCGCTCGTCGGCGTCGTGCTGGAAGCGCGCCGCCACCGGGGCGTGAACCTCGTCTACGGCGCCCACCACGGCGTGCGCGGCATCGTCAACGAGGACTTCATCGACCTCACGCGCGAGACCAGCCACAACCTGGAACACGTGGCCGGCACGCCCAGTTCGGCGCTGGGCAGCACGCGCGACAAGCCCGACCTGGCCTACTGCCAGGAGATCTTCAAGGTGCTGCAGGCGCACCAGATCGAGCATTTCTTCTACATCGGCGGCAACGACTCGTCGGACACGGTGCGCATCGTCAGCGAGGAAGCGCACAAGGCGAACTACCCGCTGCGATCGATCCACATCCCGAAGACGATCGACAACGACCTGGTCGGCAACGACCACACACCCGGCTTCCCCAGCGCGGCGCGTTTCGTGGCCCAGGCCTTCGCCGGCGCGAACCTGGACAACGCCTCGTTGCCCGGCGTCTACGTGGGCGTGGTGATGGGCCGCCATGCCGGCTTCCTGACCGCGGCCAGCGCCCTGGGCAAGAAGTTCCCCGACGACGGCCCGCACCTGATCTACCTGCCCGAGCGCACCTTCGAGATCGACCGCTTCCTGGCCGACGTGAAGGCGGCGTACGACAAGCACGGCCGCTGCGTCATCGCCGTCAGCGAAGGCATCCACGACGCCAGCGGCCAGCCCATCGCGGCGCAGCTGGCCAAGGACCTGGAACGCGACGCGCACGGCAACGTGCAGCTCTCGGGCAACGGCGCGCTGGCCGACCTGCTGTGCGAAGAGGTCAAGAGCAAGCTCAAGATCAAGCGCGTGCGCGGCGACACCTTCGGCTACCTGCAGCGCAGCTTCATCGGCTGCGTCTCCGACGTCGACCAGCGCGAAGCGCGCGAGGTGGGCGAAAAGGCGGTGCAGTTCGCGATGTGGGGCGACCGCGACGGCTCGGTGGCCATCAGGCGCACCGGTTTCTATTCGGTCGACTACGACCTGCAGCCGCTGGAGAACGTGGCCGCGAAGACGCGCACGATGGAAGACGAGTTCATCAACGCCGCCGGCACCGACGTCACCGACGCCTTCCGCCTGTACCTGCGGCCGCTGCTGGGTTCCGGCATGCCCGACGCCTACCGCCTGCGACCGAACCCGGTGCCCAAGGTGCTGAAGCGCTGACGATGCTGCCGCCTGCAGTACAGGGCGAGCCATTCGCTTTCGACGGCATCCAGGGTTACATGGCCGGCCGCGGCGCGCCGGTGCTGCTGGTGCACAGCGTCAACGCCGCCGCCTCGGTGGCAGAGGTGCGGCCGCTGTTCGAGCACCTGAAGCAGAACCGCCGCGTCTACGCCATCGACCTGCCGGGCTTCGGCCGCTCCGACCGCAGCGCGCGCGACTACACGCCGCGCCTGATGACCGACGCGCTGCACGGTGCGGTGGCGCAGATCCGAAAGCGCGAAGGCGAGGTCGCGATCGACGGGCTTGCCGTTTCGCTCGGCAGCGAATTCCTGGCGCGCGCCGCCAGCGAGAAGCCCGCGCAGTGGCGCCGGCTGGCGCTGGTCAGCCCCACGGGCTTCTCCGGCAGCAAGGCCTGGCGCGCCGCGCCCGGTGACACGCGGCGCGTGCCGGGGCTGCTGTCGGCACTGTCGGTGCCCTTGTGGGCGGGCCCGCTCTTCAACGCCCTCACGCGGCCAGGCGTGGTGCGCTACTTCCTGGAAAAGACCTGGGGCGGCAGGAACATCGACGAACCGATGTGCGAATACGCCGTGCTCACCGCGCGCGAGCCCGGCGCCCGGCACGCGCCGCTGGCCTTTCTCTCCGGCGGGCTCTTCAGCGCCGACGTGCACACGCTGTACGAGTCGCTGCGGCAGCCGGTGTGGATGAGCCACGGCGTGCGCGGCGACTTCACCGACTACCGCGGCAAGACGATCGTCGAAGGCCGGCCCAACTGGCGCATCACCGTGTTCCAGACCGGCGCCATGCCCTACTTCGAGCAGCCGGACGCGTTCATGCGCGAGCTGGACAGCTTCCTCGCCGCGTCTCCCTAGTCCGCGCCTTGCCGGCCCCGTGCCGCGCGCGCACCATCGGTGCGATGAAGGCGATGACCACATGAACGGCGTCCTCCAATGGCAGGACGCGCTGGCCTGGTTCGGCAACGACCTGGACGAACACGCGCGCCGCCTGGAAACCGCCGGCCAGACCACCTACGGCCTGCTGGCCTGCCGCTTCCTGCACGGCGACAGCGCCCTCGAAGCCAGCCGCGACCGCCTGCACGCCGAACGTCACCTGCTGCTGACCGACCTGTGGACCGAACAGTTGCCGCGCGCGCTGGACACCTGGGACCAGCGCAGCGGCCCGATGTTGGTGCTGCTGGCGCTGAACCGCACGCCCTGCGCCGACTGCGCTTCGCGCCTGGCGCGCGCGCTCAATCGCCTGAACGACCGTTTCCCGCTCGGCGCTGAACGCCAGCATTTCGTGCTGGCCGCGCGCGGCTACTACCAGGGCCGCGGCTTCATGGAAAGCGACCGCGCACGCGTGAAGGAGGGCCAGCCTTCGCGCGACGTCACCACCCACCGCAGCCTGCAGGCCATGCGCGAAGCCGGCTGGCGGCTGGCGGCGCTGGACTTCGGCAACGGCCTCAGCCGGCGCGGCCAGGAGTGGCTGGAATACCTGCAGCACCCCCACTGAGCCGCCCACCGGAACGCGTGGGGCGCCGCGGCGCTGCAGCCGCGAGGGATCGTCCAGAATCGGGCCGCGAGCGCCCGATGACCGCCCCGATCACCTCTTTGCCGACTGCCGCCGCGCGCTGATGGAACAGCGCGCCCTGCAGGATGGCCGGCTGCGCCTGCTGGGCCCGGCGCGCGCCGAAAGCGAAGGCACCGAACTTCGCTTTCCCGACCGCAAGTGCCTGGCCATCGTGGCCGTGCTGGCGCTGGACGGCCCCTGCACGCGCGCGCGCCTGGCCGACCTTCTGTGGGACAGCGCCGACGCGCGGCGCAACCTGCGGCGCGAGCTGCACCGCCTGCGCGACGCCGGCTTCGAGCCCTTCGTGGCGGCCGAAGGCGACCTGCTCTGGCTGCGCGAAGCGGTGCAGGTGGACGCGGCCGCCTTCCGCGCCTCCTGGGCCGCGGGCGACGCCGAACGCGCGCTCGACCTGTACGCCGGCACGCTGCTCGAAGGCTTCGACGTCGGCGCCGCCGAGCCCTTCCAGGACTGGCTGGCCGCGCAGCGTTCGGCGCTGGCGCACGCATGGCGCGCGGCCGCGCTGGCGCGCGGCGAAGCGCTCGAAGCGGCCGGCCGCCTGCGCGACGCGCTGGCGCTGGCGAACCGGCTGGTCGAAGCCGACCTGCTGCAGGAATCGCACTACCGGCGCGCGATGGCGCTGCACGGCGCCCTGGGCGAACGCGAGGCGGCGCTCGCCCTCTACGAACGCTGCCGCCGCCTGCTGGGGCGCGAACTGGGCCTGAAGCCGCTGCCCGAGACGGTGGCGCTGGCCGACCGCATCCGCAGCGGTGCGGCCGCGCCGGCCGCTGCGCCGGCGCCGCTGCCGGCGCTGCAGACGCTGGGCACCGGCGCGCCGCTGGTCGGTCGCGAGCCGCTGCTGGCCACGCTGGAAGCGGCACTGGGCGGCCGGCTGGCGGTGCTGCGCGGCGCCGCCGGCATCGGCAAGAGCAGTCTGCTGCGCCAGCTGGCTTCGCGCCGGCCCGGCCTGCAGGTGCATGCGGCGCGGTTGTCGGACCGGCGCGTGCCCTTCGCCGCGCTGGCGCGCTGGCTGCGCGGCGGGCTCGAAGGCGTGGCGCTGCCGCCCTGGGTGTCGGCCGAGGTGGCGCGGCTGCTGCCCGCGCTGGGCGCGGCGCCGCCACCGATCGCCAGCGATGCGCAGCGCCTGCGCTTCTTCGAGGCCCTGGCCCTGGCCTGGCGCGCCGCGTTCGGCGACGACGGCGCCCTGTTCGACGACTGGCAGTTCGTCGACGACGCCAGCGCCGGCTGGTGGACCTGGTGGTTCGGCCAGCACGAAGGCGGCGCGGTGCTGGTGGCCGAACGGCCGCTCGAGGCGCTGCCCGCCGCCGCCACCGCGCTGGAAGAGGCGCTGCAGTCGGCCGCCGGCCGCGTGGTGGAAGTGCCGCCGCTGGCCGAAGACGAGATGCTCGCTCTGGTGCGGCGCCTGTCCGGCAGCGCCGAGCCGCGCCGCTTCGCGCACCGGCTGTGGCAGGCCACCGGCGGCCACCCGTTCTACGCGCTGGAGACGCTGCAGCACCTGCTGCAGACCGAGGTGATCCGCGTCGACGCAATGGGCCAGTGGCACACCCCCTACGACGACGCCACCACCGACTACCGCGAACTGCCGATCGCGCCTTCGGTGCAGGCGGCGGTGGTGCAGCGCCTGCGGTCGCTGGACGAAGCCGTGCAGCGCCTGCTGGAAGCCGCCAGCCTGACCGGCGACGACTTCACGCTCGCGCTGGTGGCGCGTGCCAGCGCGCTGGGCGAATGGGACGCACTGCGCGCGCTGGAAGCGGCGCTGCACGCGCGCGTGCTGGCGCGCACCGCCGAACCGGCGGGCCGCTTCCGCTTCGGCCACGACCTGTTCGCACAGGCGGTGGCGGCATCGCTGTCACCCGAGCGGCGCGCGTTGCTGCACCGCGCGCTGGCGCAGCACCTGGCCGAAGAAGGCGCGGCACCGGCGCGCGTGGCGGCGCACTTCGAAGCCGCCGGCGACGCCGCCACCGCGCGCGGCTGGCACCTGCGGGCGCTGCAGGCTTCCTACGACCGCCTGCTCGCCGCCGACATGCTGCAGCATGCCGCGCGCGTGCTGGCGCTCGACCCCGAGCCCGAGGACGCGGTGCGCGCCCACCTGGCGCGCATGCAGGCCCTGCGCCTGGTGTCGCAGTCGGAAGCCGCGTTCGAAGCCATGGAACAGGCGCTGGGCGCGCTCTCGCCGCGCCACCCGCTCGCCCTGCGCGTGCTGGTGGCGGCCGAGCAGTCGCGCATGCTGGGCCGCTTCGGCCGCCACGAAGAGGCGGTGCAGGTGCTGGCGCCGCTGCTCGCCGACCCCGCGGTGGAAGACGAGGACCGGGCGCCGCTGCTGGCCGCGCGCGGGCGCGCGCTGCGCGGGCTGGGGCGCTACGACGAGGCCGCCGCCGCGCTGGAAGGCGCGCTCGCGCTGCTGGGCGACGAGGTCGGCGACGCGCATGCCGAGCTGATGGAAGACCTCTCGCGGCTGGCCATGAGCCAGGGCGACGTCGACCGCGTGCGCGTCTGGGCCGGGCGCGCGGCGGCGGCCGCGGCGGGCGGCGAGAACCCGGCGCGCCTGGGGGCGGCGCTCATGATGTGCGGCGTGGCCGAACTGCAGTCCGGCTGCTTCGAAGCGGCGCAGGACGTGCTGCTGCGATCGCGCGCGGTGGGCGCGCGCCACGGGCTGGTGTCGGTGGAGCGCGGCGCGATCCTGAACCTGGTGTCGGTGTGGCTGGCGCAAGGCGAACGCGTGCGCGCGATGCAGGCGGTCGAGGAAGGTTTTGCACTGTCGCCGCGCTTCGCCAGCGCTTCGGAGCGCCAGGCCTTCGTGGAGGCGCGCTTCCAGTGCCGGCTCGACGCCGGCGAACTGGGCCTGGCCTGCGACGCGATGGACGATCTGGTGCGCCAGTCGATGGAGGCGGTGGACCGGGACCGCACGCTGAGCGGCCTGTCGGTGGCGCTGGAACTGCCGCTGGCGATGCACGACGTGGCCGCGGCGCGCCGCATTGCCGACCTGGCGCTCGGCCAGCTGGGCGACGTGCTGGGCGAGCAGGCGGCGCAGGTGCTGTCGAAGGCGGCGGCGCTGGCGGCGATCGAGGGCGACTTTGCCCGCGCCGGCGCGCTGCTGCAGCGTGCGCGCACGGCGCCGCTGCGGCGGCCCGAGTCGCGCGCGATCCTGGTCGCCCTGTCGGTGCTGGCGAGCCGGCGCCAGGGCGTCGCGCCGCCCGAAGGGCTGCAGGACCTGCTGGCCGACGTCAGCCCCGAGTCGGTCTCCGCCGAGAGCTGGGCCTTGCTGCTGGCCCAGCTGGTGACCTTGCGCGCGCCGGCCCGGCGCCAGGCCCAGGCGCTGGAAGCGCTGGCTTCGGGCCGCCTGCCGGCGCTGGTGGCGCTTCAACTGCACGACGCGCTGGCCGCTTCGGGCCTGGAGCCCGCTGCACAAGGCCGCGCGCTGGCCGCCGGCCTGCGCGCCAGCCTGGCGCAGCGGCCGCGCGAGCAGGCCCTCTTCGACCGCCGCTTCGAACGCTGGGTCTGAGCGCGGCGTCCCCCCGCGAACGCGGGGGCGTCGGCGGCAGCGTCGGCGGTTTCTGGGACGCCCTTGCAACGCCCCACCGGCCATCGTGCCGGCCATGTCCTGGTACGAGCCCGATCCCACCGACCCGGCGCCGCGCTGCTTCGTGCTGATGGTGCTGCCCGAGACGCCGCAGCGCGCCTGGAGCGCGCGCCTGCGCGCCGCCGACGGGGTGGAGATCCGGTTCGACAACCCGATCGAGCTGATGCGCCACCTGGTGCAGCTGGGACAAGCGCGGCCGCCGGCAGGCGGCCTTCGATGAAGCGATGGAGGTGGATGTGAGCAGACCCGAAGGAAGCGCCCCCTGGGCGCGTGCATGTGCGATGGCGGCGGCGCTGG
Organism: Rubrivivax sp.; assembly: GCA_044224175.1. GTDB lineage: Bacteria > Pseudomonadota > Gammaproteobacteria > Burkholderiales > Burkholderiaceae_C > Rubrivivax. The sequence continues at coordinate 45,902 of JBGAKY010000033.1, forward strand.
CGCTCGCGGCCTGCGGCGGGGGCGGCGGCGGTGGCGAAGCGGCCCCCACGACGTCGCCGTCGCCTTCGCCTTCGCCTTCGGCCAACCACGACCCGCTGGCCGCCTTCAGTGCCGCCGGCAGCGTGGCGGCCGGCACCGCGCTGGCGCTCGACGGCAGCGCCAGCAGCGACGCCGACGGCGACACGCTCACGTACCACTGGGATTTCGGCGACGGCCGCTTCGGCGGCGGCGCGCGCATCGCCCACCTCTACGCGCAGGCCGGCGGCTACACGGTGACACTGACCGTGGACGACGGGCACGGCGGCGTGCACCAGGCCACCCAGGCGGTGACCGTCAGCGCTGCCCCCGCCGCCGTGGCGCAGGTGAGTGCCAGCGTGCTGGTGCGCGCCGGCGACGGCACACCGCTGTCCGGCGTGACCGTGGTGCCCACCGTGGGCGGCACGGCGGCCACCACCGGCGCCGACGGCACCGCCAGCGTGACGGTGGGCACCGGCACGCCGCAGATGCTGAAGTTCAGCAAGCCGGGCTACGCCGACCAGTTCCGCAGCGCCACGCTGCCGGCCGGCGCCGAGAGCGGCTACGTGGAGGTGCGCATGCTCGCGCGCGAAGCGGCGCAGACGCTGGCCGACGCGGCGGCCGGCGGCAGCCTCACCGGCCTGCACGGCGCCAAGGTCACCTTCCCCGCCGGGGCGCTGGTCGACGCCGCCGGCAAGGCCGTCAGCGGCCCCGTGCAGGTCTCCATCACGCCGGTGGACGTGGCCGCAGACGCGCGCCTGTTCCCGGGCGAGTTCGCTGGCGTGCGCACCGACGGCACCGGCGGCCCGCTGCTGAGCTACGGCACGGTGGAATACACGCTGGCCGCCGCCGGCGCGCCGGTGCAGATGGCGCCGGGCCGCAAGGCCACGGTCGAGCTGCCGGTCTTCACCGGCCTGCACCCCGACGGCAGCGCGGTGAAGGCGGGCGACACGGTGGCGCTGTGGTCGCTGGACGAAGCCAGCGGGCGCTGGATCGAGGAAGGCAGCGGCACCGTCGTCGTCTCGGCCGCCACCCCCACCGGCTTCGCGCTGCGCGCCGAGGTCCAGCACTTCACTTGGTGGAACGTCGACCAGATCACCGACAAGATCACCTACCCCGAGCCGAAGTGCCTGGTCGACACCAACCTGGACGGCGTGCTCGAGGACCTGACCGGCACCGGCTACTGCTGGCACGCCGGCACCGGCCCCGAGCAGCCGAAGAAGATCATGTCCGCCTACACCGCCCGGCACCGGCCGGCGGCCGCTGCCGCAGGCCTTCGCCTGCCGGCCTACATGGTGTTCGGCGCCACGCCGGCCGCCGGCGGCCAGGCGCTCGAACTGCCGGCCGACGTGGACGTGACGCTGCATTCGTACGCCAGGAACGGCACCCTGTTCGGCACCAGGCTCGTCAACCAGGCGGTCGGCGTGCGCCAGGAAGTCCAGGTCGTGCTGTACCCGGTGAAGGGCATCGACGGCACGCTGGCGGTGACGCTGCCTTACGTCGATTCGGTGCTGATGTCGGACGTCGGCGAACTCGACCGGATCACCTTCAGCGCCGAGGCCGGCGCCAGCTACGAAGTCAGCGTGGCGGCGGTGCAGGGCTCGCTGCTGGCCGGCGCGGTCAGCGTCAGCGGCCCGGGCGGCACGCTGCTGTCGGGCAGCTTCGACAGCGCCGCCTTCAGCGGCGTGGCCGCGCCTTCCAGTGCCGGCACGGTGACGGTGGCGGTCACCGCGTTGACGCAGGTGCCGGGCTCGTACCGCATCAGCATCCGCAAGCTGGCCACCTCGGCCTGCGCCAGCCCCACCGCGCTGGCCGTGCCTTCCAGCACCCCCGGCGTCAGCGTCGCCTCGGGCAACGTGCGCTGCTTCACCCTGCCGGTGACGGCCGGCCAGGTGATCGAGATCCGCAACGGGTCGGTCGCCGGCGGCGAAGGCAGCTTCACGCTGCGTTCGCCCGACGGCGAGGCGCTGGCGAGCGACAGCTACGGCCCGACCGGCAGCAACCTGGGCCTGCTGCGCGTGGGCCTGGCGCAGTCCGGCACCTACCGGCTGGAGATCAGCAACACCGCGCTCAACACGGCCAGCCTGGGCACGCTCACGGTGTCGGCCCTGTCGGCCACCACGCTGGCCACCCCGGCCGCCACCGCCGTGCCGGTGGGCACCGGCAGCGCCCGCTACTACGTGCTGCAGCCGCCTTCGGCCGGCGCGCCGATGGCGGTGACGCTGGGCGCCACCGGCGCGCCCTACGGCATCACGCTGTCGCCGGGCAACGCCTTCTGGCAGGTGGGTGCTTCAGGCGGCACGACGGAAGCGCGCGACCTTCGCGTGGTGCAGCCGCACCCGCTGGTGCTGCCGGTGGCCGAGGTGGTGCGCATGACCGGCAGCAACGCCACCAGCGTGACGCTGGCCACGTCGGCGCCGACACTGCTGAGCACCGACACCGACTTCGACGGCACCAGCCCGGCGCTGGACGGCATCGCGGCCTACGCGGTCCCCGCGCTGGCCGGCAAGTGGTCGTGGGACGCGGTGCGCACCGGCAGCGCCACCGACGTGCCCAACGTGAGCGTCTACTCGCCCACCGGCGTGGGTCCCGGCGGCCTGACCCGCGGCGTGGTGAACACGCTTTCCGAAGGCGGCCTCTACACGGTGGTGATGAAAGGCACCACCGCCAGCAACAGCGGCCAGAACTTCCGCATGCGCTTCAACCAGCTGCCCGAACCGACGCCGGTGGACGCGGCCGCCGCCACCAGCCTGAGCGGCACGCTGGCGGTGGGCGAGATCAAGCGCTGGCTGGTGCCGCTGGCCACGGGCCGCGTGGCGGCGTTCAATCTCTCGCGACCCGGCGGCAGCCTGAACGCGACCGCGGTGTTCACCGGCGGCAACGTCTACCAGAGCTCGATCGCGCTCTCCAACGCGGTCGCTTCGGCGCAGGGCAACGCGTTCTACGTCGGCAGCGGCAGCGGCGGCGTGGAATTCCAGCTCGGCGCCGGGGGCGACACGCTGGCGCAGCGCAGCGGGCCCTTCACGCTGGTGCTGCAGGCGCCCACGCCGGCTTCGCAGACCGTCGGCGACCTGTTCACCGGCAGCGTGGCGCCGGGAGCCGTGGGTGAATGGAGCTGGCTGCTGCCGGCCGACAACGCGATGCGCCTGTGCGTGCGCGCCACCGGGCCGGCCGACGCCACGACCGACAACCTGTCGGCCATCGTCTGGGGGCCGAGCGCCACGTCGAGCACCTACACCGGCGACCTGCGCTCGAGCACCGGCGACCCCGGGCCGCTGCAGTCGCGCCTGTTCTACGGCAACCTGCGCGCCGGCACCAACACGCTGTCGCTGGTGAACGCCACGGGCGCGGCGATCGCCGTCCAGGGGCGCATGGTGCAGCACACGCCGCCGGCCGACCTGGTGGTGGGCGGCGCACCGGGCAGCGGCAGCATCCAGCCCTGCACGCGCGGCTTCCACCGCTGGGCGGCGACCATAGGCACCACCTACACGGTGCGCGTGACGGCCGACTTCGCCGGCACCGTGCGCGTCACCAGGCAGGCGGGCAGCGACTTCGCGACCCACGCCGAGCGCAACCCCGGCGTGCTGCGGCTGGTGCCGGGCGTGGAGACGGTGCTCAGCGACACCTTCCGCGCCGGCGAAGCGCTGGGCAGCGCGGCGACCTTCGTCGTCGACGTCGAAGGCGACCTCGACGCCAGCGGCAGCTACACGGTGACCGTGAGCACGCCCTGAACCTCAGACGCAGGTGGCGGAGACGTCGTGGGTGTGCAGGTTGAGCGAACTGGTCACCGTCACCGCCGTGCCGGCCTTCAGCTGCGCCAGCTGGCCGGGCGTGAACGTCACGGTGTGGTTGTGGTCGGCGGAGCCCTGGATGTTGTAGGTCATGTTGACCGCGGAATTCAGGTCCGCCTCCGGGATGACGAGCGTGTGGCCGTGGTTGCCGGTGATGGCGGTGCCGGTGCTGCCGCAGGTCTGGCTGGGGCTGGGGGAAGGCGAAGGGGAGGGTGAAGGAGAAGGCGTGGGCGAAGCGCTGTAGGCCCCGCCGCCGCCACCCCCGCCACCGCAGCCGCCCAGCGTGAGCAGCACGCCCCCGCTGGCGAGTTGCACCACCTGGACCAGGAACTCCTTGCGCGTGACCATGGCTTCGATCTCCGGGGGGTTGAACCCCCGGTGTACGCGCCGTGGCCATGCGGGCTTCCCGCCGGGCGCGGGCGCAGGCGTTACAGGGCTTTGCTGGCGAGACGGAAGCTGGGGTCTTCGGGGAAGTGCGCGAGCGAGAACCCCAGGTGCGTCATCAGCTCCAGCATGCGCCGGTTGTTGGCCAGGATGAGGCCGATGATTTCCGACAACCCCTTGCCGCGCGCGAAGTCGATGATGGCCAACATCAGCCGCGTGCCCAACCCCTGGCCGGCGAAGCCGTCGGCCACCGCGAGCGAGAACTCGCAGCTCGTCTGGTCGGGGTTGGTGATGTAGCGGCTGACGCCGATGATGCGTTCGCTTTCGGTGATGCTGCCGTCTTCGTGCGTCTGGCGTTCCTTCAGCACCGCCACCAGCGCCATCTCGCGGTCGTAGTCGATCAGCGTGTAGCGCGCCAGCATGCGCGCCGGCAGCTCGGGCATGGTGCTGGCGAAGCGGAAGTAGCGGCTCTCTTCGGACAGGCCGCGCACGAAGGCCTGCAGCATGTCGGCGTCGTCGGGGTGGATCGGGCGCACCGTGTACTGGCCACCGCCCTTCATGGGCCATTCGCGTTCGTGCGCGGTGGGATAGGGCAGGATCGCCAGGTGGTCGTAGCGGCCGGGCGTGGAAGGCGCGTGGTCGATGACGATGCGCGCGTCCACCGCCACCGCGCCCAGCTCGTCGACGATGATGGGGTTGAGGTCCATCTCGCGCAGCTGCGGCAGCTCGCACACCATTTCCGACACGCGAAGCAGGATCTGCTCCAGCGCTTCCATGTGGGCCGGCGGGGCGCCGCGCCATTCGCCCAGGCTTTCGGCGATGCGTGCGCGTTCGATCAGTCGCCGCGCCAGGAACTGGTTGAGCGGCGGCAGTTCCATCGAGCGGTCGGCGATGAGCTCGATCATCGTGCCGCCGGCGCCGAAGGTGATCACCGGGCCGAAGGGGTCGTCGGTGGTCAGGCCCACGTACACCTCGCGCGAGATGCCGCGTGGCGTGCGCCCGGCCATGGGCTGCACGGTGACGCCGTTGATGCGCGCACCGGGCATCGCGCGCGCCACCGCGTCCATCATCTCGTTGAAGCGGTCGCGCACCTGGGTGGCGCTGGTGATGTCCAGGATCACGCCGTGCACGTCACTCTTGTGCGCGATGTCGGGCGAGTCGATCTTCAGCGCCACCGGGTAGCCCAGCTGGCTGGCGATGAGCATCGCCTCGTTCGAGTTGCGCGCCAGCATGGTGCGCGTGACCGGAATGTGGAAGGCCGCCAGCAGGGCCTTGCTTTCCATCTCGGTCAGCACGCGGCGCCGTTCGGCAAGCACGCCTTCGATGAGCAGGCGCGCGCCTTCGCTGTCGGGCTTGGCCAGGTCCGACAGCGGCGGCGGCGTCTGCTGCAACAGCTGCTGGTTGCGGTAGAAGCTGGCGATGCTGTTGAACGCGTCGACCGCGCCTTCGGGGGCGCGGAACACGGGCAGCGAGATCGAGTCCAGGTATTCGCGCGCCGGCCGCGCGCGCTTCTCGCCCAGCCAGCAGCCCAGCACCGGCTTGCCGGTGGGCTTGAATGCCTCGCCCACCGCGCGCGCCACCGCTTCGGGGTCGCTGCCCGCCTTGGGCGAATGCATCAGCAGCACGCCGTCGGCGTTCCGGTCCTGCAGAGCGGCTTCGAAGGCGGTGCGGTAGGCCTCGGGGCTGGCGTCCTCGCCCAGGTCCTTCACGGCGGCCACCTCGAGGCCGATCTCGTCGGCCCAGTCGGCGGCCAGCACGCCCGGCCCGCCGCCGTTGGTCACGATGGCCAGCCGCCGCCCCACGGGCCGGAAGCGCGACGCCAGGCAGCGCGCGGCCGAGAACAGCTGCGTGATCGTGCGCACCCGCACCACGCCGGCGCGGCGCAGCGCGGCGTCGAACACGTCGTCGCTGCCCACGATGGCGGCCGAATGGGTGAGCGCGGCCTTCGAACCCGCGGGCTTGCGGCCTGCCTTCATCACCACCACCGGCTTGGCGTAGGCGGCGGCGCGCAGCGCGCTCATGAAGCGGCGCGCGTTGCGGATGCCTTCCAGGTAGACCAGGATGCTCTGGGTCTGGCCGTCGTGCGCCAGGAAGTCCAGCGCCTCGGGCAGGTCGACCGCGGTGTTGGGGCCGAGCGAGATGACGGTGGAGAAGCCGACGCGCGCACTGGAGGCCCAGTCGATGATGGACGCGGTGAGCGCGCCCGACTGCGCCACCAGGCCCAGCGGCCCGCTGGCCACCAGCGGCCCCAGGCCGCTGGCGTTGAGGCCCAGCGCCGGGCGCTGGAAGCCCAGGCTGTTGGGGCCCAGCAGCTGCACGCCGTGGCGGTGCGCGGTGCGGTGCAGCTCGGCGCAAAGGGCGGGTTCGAAGCCGGTGGACAGCACCACCGCGGCGCGGCAGCGGATGCGCCCGGCCACTTCCATGGCGGCGGGCACGTCTTCGGCCGGCAGCGCGATGAGGGCGAGGTCGGCGCGCGAAAGCGCCAGCTCGGCCAGGGTGCCGGTCATGCCGATGTCCAGCCAGGTGGTCTCGCCCGAGAAGGGCTTCTCGGCCAGGGCCTGGCGCAGCGAGTGCGCCATCGGCGTGGGGGCGGTCTCGTTCTTGGGGTCGCCCGCGAAGACGACGATCGATTTTGGTGCGAAAAGCGGGCTCAGCAGGTGGCGGTCCATCATGCTTCGAGGATAGGCCACGCGAGTGAACGCGCGCTTGATCCCGGCCATGCGGGCGTGCTTTCTGAGGGTCCGAAAGCGTGATACGGGTCGCACTCGGGCACTGGCACGACAATGCACGCATGAACGCCGACGCCCCCAACCCCTACCGCACCGTCCGCAGCCCCGTCTTCGCCCGCAACGTGGTCGCCACCTCGCAGCCACTGGGCGCGGGGGCCGGCAACGCGGTCGACGCCGCCATCGCCGCCGCGGCGGCCATGGCCATCGTCGAGCCCTGCTCCAACGGCCTGGGCAGCGACAACTTCGCCATCCTCTGGGACGGGAACAAGCTCCATGGCCTGAACAGCAGCGGCACCGCGCCGGCGGCCTGGAATCCAGGCTATTTCCGTCGCAAGCATGGCGACAAGATGCCGCTGCGCGGCTGGGACACGGTCACGGTGCCGGGTGCGGTGGCCGGCTGGGCGGCCTTGTCCGAACGCTTCGGCAAGCTGCCCTTCGCCGACCTGCTGCAGCCGGCCATCGAGCTGGCCGAGCGCGGCTACGGCGTCGGCCCCATCACCGCCGACAAGTGGATGCGCGCCGCGCCGCTGCTGGCCGACCAGCCGGGCTGGGCGCAGACCTTCATGCCGAAGGGCCGGCCGCCCAAGCCGGGCGAACGCTTCGTGCTGGAAGGCGCGGGCGCCACGCTGCGCAAGATCGCCGCGACGAAGGGCGACGCCTTCTACCGCGGCGAGATCGCGGCCGCGCTGGCCGCGCACGCGAAGGCGCATGGCGGCAGCATGACCGAAGCCGACCTCGCCGCCTACCAGCCGACGTGGGTGGAGCCGATCTCGAAGGACTACGCCGGCCACACGCTGCACGAGATTCCGCCCAATGGGCAGGGCATCGCGGCGCTCATCGCGCTGGGCTTGCTCGACAAGCTGGACCTGGCGCGCTTCGGCGACCCCGACAGCCTGGACGCGCAGCACCTGCAGATCGAAGCCATGAAGCTGGCCTTCGCCGACACCTACCGCTGGGTGGCCGACGAAGGCGCGATGACGCAGGTGCGGCCCGCCGACCTGCTGTCCGACGGCTACCTGAGCGAACGCGTGAAGCTCATCGACCCGAAGCGCGCGACGCACTTCCAGCACGGCCAGCCGCCGCGCGGTGGCACCATCTACCTGACCGCCGCCGACGAGCGCGGCATGATGGTGAGCCTGATCCAGAGCAACTACATGGGCTTCGGCTCGGGCGTGGTGGTGCCGGGCACCGGCGTGAGCCTGCAGAACCGCGGCCACGGCTTCACGCTCGACGAAAGCCACCCCAACGTGGTGGCGCCCGGCAAGCGGCCGTTCCACACCATCATCCCCGGCTTCCTCACGAAGGGCGGCCGGCCGGTGATGAGTTTCGGCGTCATGGGCGGCAACATGCAGCCGCAGGGCCACCTGCAGACCCTGGTGCGCATGCTCACGTTCGGGCAGAACCCGCAGGCCGCCTGCGACGCACCGCGCTGGAAGGTGGCCACCGGCCTGGCGATGGACTGCGAATACACCATGGACCCGGCGCTGGTGCAGGGCCTGCGCGAGCGCGGCCACGACATCGTGCCGCAGCCCGACGCCTACATGGACTACGGCTCCGGCCAGTTCATCGCGCGCCTCTCGGAAGATCGGGAAGACGGCTACATCGCGGCCAGTGATTCGCGCCGCGAAGGCCAGGCCGTGGGCTTCTAGGGAGGCACCCTTAGGCCCCATTGCGGATGAGCGCGAGAACGCGCCCGGCCTAGACTGGGTCCGTCATGGAGACCGCATCGGGGCCGATCGTGATCGTCAAACTCAAGCGGGGCTGGGTGTTCGATGTCGATGCGGGCGTCGCCAGCCGGCGCGGCGAGCGGGTGCAGCTGATGCTGCCACCGGGGGCGCGCGTGCTGCCGGCGCTGCCGCTGCCGCCGCAACGCCACCGCACGCCGGGCGAACGCGAGATCCTGCGCTTCCTGAAGCTGCTGCCGCCGCCCGAGATGGACGGCCAGGCCGCGCTGGCATTGGTGCGCGACTGGCGGTTCGTCGAAAGCGCGCACCTCGCGCCTACGGCCTGACCGCCGGCGTCTCCAGCGCCATGCCGGCGGCGCGCTGCATCAGGTACAGCTGCAGCGCCACCAACTCCTTCGAGCCCCCGCCGAAGGCTTCGGCCCGCACGCCCGAAGCGCAGTTGCGGATGCGCCGCTCCAGCGAGCCCACGGCCTGCCATTCGAGCCGGTAGATCGGGTAGCCGGTGGGGTGGCCCTGCGGGATCAGGCTGCCGCCCAGGCGGCCACCGGCATGGCGGTCGTGGCATTCGGCGCAGGCGAAGTCGAGCTGGCCGATGCGGGTGTCGAAGAGGCGCCGGCCCTCTTCGAGGAAAGGCGCCAGCCGTGCGTCGGCCGGCGGCGCGATCGGCAGCCCGCGCGAGGCATTGGCCACGTAGATCTCCAGCGCCAGCGCGTCGGCATGCTCGGGTGGCCAGGGCGGCTGCTTCACGAAGTCGACACGGCAGCGCTCGATGCGCTGCGCCAGCGTCACCGGGCGCCCGAGCGCGGCGTCGAAGGCCGGGTAGCGCACCGCCACCCCGCGCATCGACTTCGGCTCGTGGCAGCGCTGGCATTCGTCGGCGAAGCGCTGTTCGCCGTCCTTCAGCCACAGCGTGGCGGGGTTCAGCGTGTCGTCGCGCTGCAGCGCCTGGGTGGCGGGCGACATGAAGTCGAAGCCCGACTGGCGCGCCGGCTGCGCCGGTGCGGCGACCGCCGCCAGCAGCGCGCCCAGTGCCAGCCAGCGCTTCATGAGACCGAGATCGTCACGCTCTCGGTCTGCGAGAAGCCGTTGTCGCCGCTCCAGGTGACGCTGATCGTGCCGCTGGTGGTGGCGCGCAGGTGGAAGGCCACCAGCGGGTTGGCCGAGATGGCCGGCCACAGGTCGGCCGCGAACACCAGCTCGCCTTCGTAGCGGCATTCCATGCGGCGGATGATGTCGCGCGGCACCGGGGCGCCGGCGCTGTCCACGCGGTAGCCGGTCTCCATCGCGTGGGCGACGGTGGCGCGCACCTCGAACACGTCGCCGCGCAGCGCGGCCTTGGGGGCGAAGAGCAGGGCGCGCGCCATGTGCGTTCAGCTTTCGATGCAGGCGGCGAGCGTGACGATCACGTCCACCCGCTGCTGCCAGACGCTGCCGTCGTTCATCTTCGCCAGCAGCGCCAGCTGCTGCGAAGTGGCCAGGCGGATGCGCGTGGCCACCTGCGCGCGCCCGCAGCGCGGTCCCAGGTGGAACACCGCCACCTCGGTGTTGGGGTTCTTCTCGTTGAACAGCGCCAGCTCGCGCACGTGCTCGGTCGGCGTCATCGCGCTGTCGCAGCGCAGCAGCACCGGCACCGCGTTGCCGTTGTCGATGAGCGGCGCGATCTCCAGCGTCACGCGCCCTTCCTGCGGCTTCGCGCCGGCGCACCAGGCGGTGATGGCGGCCTGCATCGATTCTGGCGTGGCGACGGCCGGGCGCAGCAGCAGGGTGCCGAAGCCGGCGATGAGGATTTCGCGGCGATTCACTTCAGGGTCTGCAGGAAGGCGACGACGTCTTCCACCTGCTGCGCGCTCAGCACCGGCTTGCCGGCGAAGGCCGGGGCCACGCGCTGGAGGCCTTCCACGCGGTGCAGCGAAGGCATCAGCGACTGCGGGTTGAGCGCGCGCGCGTCGGCCACGCGCAGGCGCAGCTGGGCCGCGTTCCAGCGGCGGCCGGCCCCTTCCAGGCTGGGTGCCAGGTTGCCCTGGAAGCGCTCTTCCGGGAACGGCCCGCTGTGGCAAAGCAGGCAAAGGCCCTGCTGCCGGTTGGCGACGATCGCCCGGCCGCGTGCGGCGTCGCCCGGCGCGGCGGTCAGCGGCTCGGGCATGCCGTCGCCGACAATGGCCGCCGCCATGAGCAGCAACGCGGCAAGGCTCATGCGCGCTTCAGGCTCGTGTGCTTCAGCGGCAGCGTGCGCACCCGGATGCCGGTGGCCGCGAAGATCGCGTTCAGGACCGCCGGCGCCGCCACCGCGATGGTGGGTTCGCCCACGCCGCCCCAGAAGCCGCCGCTGGGCATGACGATGGTCTCGACCTGGGGCATGTCCTTCATCTTCAGCACCGGGTAGGTGTCGAAGTTGGTCTGCACGATGCGGCCGTCCTTCACCGTGCATTCGCCGTACAGCGCCGCCGAAAGGCCGTAGACGAACGAGCCTTCGACCTGGGCTTCGATCTGCTGCGGGTTCACCGCGTGGCCGCTGTCGGTGGCGGCGACGATGCGGTGGATCTTCAGCTCGCCTTCGGCGCTGACCGAGACCTCGGCGCAGGCGGCCACGTAGCTGCCGAAGCCGTGCGTCACCGACAGGCCGCGGAACACCTTCTGCCCGTTCACGTCCGGCGCCGGCCGGCCCCAGCCGGCGCGTTCGGCCACCGCGTTGAGCACGCCCAGGTGCCTGGGCGACTTCGCCAGCAGCTTGCGGCGCAGTTCCAGCGGGTCCTGACCGCTGGCGGCGGCGATCTCGTCGACGAAACACTCGACGTAGATCGTGTTGTGGTTCAGGTTCACGCCGCGCCAGAAGCCGGGCGGCACGTGCGGGTTGCGCATCGCATGGTCGATGAGCAGGTTCGGGATCGCCGGGTAGGCGAACGAAGCCTCGGGCCCGCCCGGGTTCAGCCCCTGGAAGGCCACCGGGTCCTTGCCGTCCTTGATGGTCTGCGGCGCGACGCCGGCCAGGATGCTCTGGCCCGACAGCCGCATGTGCAGCGCCGTCACGTTGCCCTGCGCGTCCAGGCCGGCCTGCAGCCGGCACATCGTCACCGGGTGGTAGCGGCCGTGCGTCATGTCCTCTTCGCGCGACCAGATCAGCTTCACCGGCGTGCCCGGCATCTGCTTCGCGATCTGCACCGCCTGGCGCACCCAGTCGTGCACCGCGCCGCGGCGGCCGAAGCCGCCGCCGAGGTGGATCTTGTAGACCTCGCACTGCGCCGGCGGCAGGCCCGCGGCTTCGGAAGCGGCGGCCAGCGCGGCCTCGCCGTTCTGCGTGGGCGTCCAGACCTCGCAGCGTTCGGGCGTCCACTTCGCGGTGGCGTTCATCACCTCCATCGTGGCGTGGTTCTGGTGCGGGTAGGCGTAGACCGCCTCCACCTTGCGTGCGGCGGCGGCCAGCGCCGCGGCGGCGTCGCCCTGGCTGTTGCCCACCGCGGCCTGCGGGGCGTCGAGCCCGGCCCTCAGCAGGGCGGCGATGTCGCTCTGCTGCACCTTGCCGTTGGCGCTGGTGTCCCAGTCGACGACCAGCGCGTCGACCGCCTTCTTCGCGTGCCACCAGGTGTCGGCCACCACGGCCACCGCGCTGTCGCCCACGCGCAGCACCTTCTTCACGCCGGGCATCTTCTCGGCCGCGGCGCTGTCCACGCCCTTGACGGTGCCGCCGAACACCGGGCAGTCGCGGATGGCGGCGTTGAGCATGCCGGGCAGCTTCAGGTCGGTGCCGTAGACCTGGGCGCCGGTGGTCTTGTCCACCGTGTCCAGGCGCGCCAGGCGGCGGCCGGCGACCTTCCAGTCCTTCGGGTCCTTCAGGGTGACGGTCTCGGGCGGCGGCAGCTTCGCGGCGGCGCCGGCCACCTTGCCGAAGGTGGTGCTGCGGCCGGAGCCGGCGTGGCGGATCACGCCCTTGTCGACCTTGCACTCGGCGGCCGGCACCTTCCATTCGTCGGCGGCGGCCTGCACCAGCATCAGGCGCGCCTGCGCGCCGCCCTTGCGCACGTAGTCGTGCGACTCGCGGATGCCGCGGCTGCCGCCGGTGGAGAAGTTGCCCCAGACGCGGTTGCGCGCCAGGTTCTGGCCCGGCGTGGGGTATTCGGTGACCACGCGCGCCCAGTCGCATTCCAGCTCTTCGGCCACCAGCTGCGCCAGGCCGGTGAGCGTGCCCTGGCCCATCTCCGAACGGGCGATGCGGATCACCACCGTGTCGTCGGGCTGCACCACGACCCAGGCGTTGACTTCCGGCGTGGCCGCGCCCTGGGCGAAGGCGGGCACGTGGAAGCCGACCACCAGCGAGCCGGCGACGGCGCTGCCCAGGAATTCGCGGCGCTTGAGGATGGCGCTCATGCCTGCCTCCGTTCGACGTGCACGATGTCCAGCGAAGCGGCCTTGGTGTCGCCGGCGGCCAGCTTGATGGCGGCGCGCACGCGGTTGAAGGTGCCGCAGCGGCAGATGTTGGTGATGGCGGCGTCGATGTCGGCGTCGGTCGGCCGCGGCTTGTCCTTCAGCAGCGCGGCGGCGGCCATCAGCATGCCGCTCTGGCAGTAGCCGCATTGCGGCACGTCCAGCTGCACCCAGGCCTTCTGCAGCGCGTGCGAACCGTCGGGCGACAGGCCTTCGATCGTCAGCACCTGCTGCGAAGGCTGCACCGCCGACACCGGCAACGCGCAGCTGCGCACGGGAGCGCCGTCGATGTGCACCGTGCAGGCACCACACTGCGCCACGCCGCAGCCGTACTTGGTGCCGGTGAGGCCGATCTGCTCGCGCAGCACCCACAGCAGCGGCGTGTCGGGCTCGGCGTCGTGCTCGCGCAGGCGGCCGTTGACGTTCAGGTTCGCCATCGACGGGTCTCCTCGGCTTCTTCCTGGTGGGGCTGCGATGATGCGCAGGAATGATCACCCCGGGGTCTTGTAGGAAACCCGGCGCACCGCTCCACAATCGTCCGCCGATCCCAACCCGAGCAGGAGGCGACGATGAAGGGCGACACCAAGGTCCTGGAATACCTCAACCGCCAGCTGAAGAACGAGCTCACCGCCGTCAACCAGTACTTCCTGCACGCGCGCATGCTGAAGAACTGGGGCCTGGCCCGCATGGCCAAGCACGAGTACGAGGAGTCGATCGAGGAGATGAAACACGCCGACCGACTGGTCGAGCGCATCCTCATGCTCGAAGGGCTGCCCAACCTGCAGGACCTGGGCAAGCTGCTGATCGGCGAAAGCGCGGTCGAGATCCTGCACTGCGACCTGAAGGCCGAGACCGGCTCGCATGCGCTGCTGAAGGAAGCCATCGCGCACTGCGAATCGGTGCGCGACTACGTCAGCCGCGAGATCCTGGAGGACATCCTCGAAGACACCGAAGAACACATCGACCACCTGGAGACCCAGATCGACCTGGTCGCCAAGCTGGGCGAACCCAACTGGCTGCAGAGCCAGATGGGTGACGGCGCGTCTTGATCCTGGTCAAGTCATTGTTATTGAGAAGGATTCGCATTTAAGATAGACTGCGTCGCACAATGATCGTCTGCCTCTGCCACCGCGTCTCCGACCGCGACATCCAGGCGGCGGTGCGCGCCGGCACCCGCTGCTTCGAAGTGCTGCAGGACGATCTTCGCGTCGCCTCGTCCTGCGGTTGCTGTCTGGACTGCGCGCGCGAGGTGTTCGAAAGCGCCTGCGCCGAAGTGCCGGTGGCGGTGGTTGCCGAGGCAAAGTCTGCCGCGAGCGTGGGCGGTTGAAGTCTCCGGCGGCCCCGGCGCAACGTCACCCCGGGTTTCAGCCCGGAAACAATTCGACAAGCTTCGACGATCAGCCGCCGCAGGCGCACGGTTCCAATCGCGGCACCGGGCCTTCGAGCCCCTGCCAGAGGGAGTTCCACATGACGCAGCCTGTCTTCATCCGCCGCCCCGCCGCCCTGGCGACGGCCACCGTGGCCATTGCGATGCTCGCCGCGTGTGGCGGCGGCGGCGACGAGAACGGCCTTTCGTTGCAGAACGCGCAGGGTTACGCCGCCGACGGCGCCACCATGCCGGTGGCCGCCGCCACCGGCATCGACAGCGCGACGCAGACGCTCGAAACGTCCATGGCCACCGCCGCCGCGGCCGGCACCGGCCGCGAGCAGGCCCAGGCCGCCGACATGTCGCCGCAGGCGACGGCCAGCCTCTCGGTCGCCTGCCCGAACGGCGGCACCATTGCCTGGACCGTGACCGGCACTGACGCCACCATGCTGGGCAACGGGCGGCTCGACGCCGGCGAGACCTACGCCGTCACCTACACCGCCTGCGGCACCGCCGACGCCGATTCGTCGGTGCTCGACGGGCAACTGCAGATCGTGGTGGCCACGCGCACGGCCACCGACCTGGACGCAACCCACAGCACCACCAACCTGAAGCTCACCACGGCCAGCGGCGCCACCTACACGCTCAACGGCAGCACGCGCGTGCAGCGCAACGAGAGCACCACCACCAGCGGCGGCCGCCAGGTCACCCGCCACATCACGAGCCCGGGCATCTCGCTGGTCAGCCACGTGCCGCTGTCCGGCGGCGGGGCGCGCGACGCCAGCTACAACCTGCGCAGCTACGACTGGACCGTGACGCGCACCTACGACGCCGGCGGCGCGCTGGTCTCGCGTTCGC
Source organism: Rubrivivax sp. (assembly GCA_044224175.1). Lineage (GTDB taxonomy): Bacteria > Pseudomonadota > Gammaproteobacteria > Burkholderiales > Burkholderiaceae_C > Rubrivivax. The sequence continues at coordinate 61,149 of JBGAKY010000033.1, forward strand.
ACAACGGCCACCTGCTGGCCGACGCGAGCACGCCGCGCCGCCCGGACGCGACGCTGGAGATCACCACCGAAGGCACGCTCACGCTCAGCGGCACCGACGGCGCCGCGGCTTCGGGCAGCTTCACCGTGGTCACCAGCCGCAACACGATCGCCTGCACCTATGGCAGCGGCATCGTCACGCTGACGCTGGACATCGGCAACGACGGCAAGATCGACCGCACCTGGACGCTCACGCGCGTCAACTTCATCGGCGAAGCCGGCTAGACCAGCCGGTCCTTCAGCATCTGCGCCAGCAGCGCGGCCCCCTGCTCCAGCAGCGGGCCGCGCGGCCTTTGCGAAGAGGTGGCGATCCACAGGCGGGCCGCCAGCGGCTGGTCCTTGGCCAGCACGATGGGCCGCGCGGTGAACGCGGCTTCGCGCCCGGTCAGCGCATTGGCCGCCAGCACGGCGTGCAGCGGGTTGCGTTCCACCAGGTCCAGCATCGCCGGCACGCTTTCGATCTCCAGGCCGATGCGCGGCTTGAGCCCGGCGCCGGCGAGCGCGGTCTCCAGCAGCATGCGGATCGAATGCGGCCGGCTCGGGATCACGAGTTCGCATTCGGCGACGCGCGCCAGCGTCACCGGCTTCGTGGGAGCGCCGTGGCCGCCGCCGGCCTTGCGCGCCGACACCAGGTACAGCGGTTCGTCGAGCACCGGCACCAGGTCGATGGCGGCCGCGGGCGTGGCGTTGTAGACCACGGCGCAATCGATGCGGCCCAGCACCAGCCATTCCAGCGCGTAGGTCGACAGGCCTTCCACCACCGTGAGCGTGGCCTTCGGAAAGCGCTTGCGGAAGGTTTCCACCAGGGGGCCGGTGAGCGTGCGGCTCACGCTGGGTGGCAGGCCGATGGCCAGGCGGCCAGACGCGGCACCACGCTGGTCTTCCAGGTCTTCCTTCGCGCGCTGCACCTGCTGCAGGATGCCGCGGCCATGGGCCAGCAGGCGCTTGCCCGCCTCGGTGAGCGTGACGCCGCGGCCGTTGCGGTCGAACAGGGGCTGGCGCAATTCCACTTCCAGCGAGCGCACCTGCCGGCTCAGCGCCGGCTGCGCCACCCGCAGCACGCTGGCGGCGCGCGTGAAGCTGCCCAGTTCCGCCACATGAACGAAGTACTCGATCTGCTTCAGGTCCATGCCGGGATTGTCATGCCGAAGTGGCCTAGCAGCTAGTGTGGCAATCGCGTTGATGAATGGCTCGCGGGGGAGAAGAATGCATCCGCACCGCAAGAGGAGACGCCTACGTGATCATCGACGTCCACGGCCACTACACCACCGCGCCCAAGGCGCTGGAGAACTGGCGCAACCAGCAGATCGCCGGCATCGCCGATGCCTCGAAGAAGCCCAGGGTCGCCGACCTGAAGATCAGCGACGACGAGCTGCGCGAGAGCATCGAGACCAACCAGCTGGCGAAGATGAAGGAGCGCGGCAGCGACCTCACCGTCTTCAGCCCGCGCGCCAGCTTCATGGCGCACCACATCGGCGACTTCCAGGTTTCCAGCACCTGGGCCGCGATCTGCAACGAGCTCTGCTTCCGGGTGTCGAAGCTGTTTCCGGACAACTTCATCCCCGCCGCGATGCTGCCGCAGAGCCCGGGCGTGGACCCGAAGACCTGCATTCCGGAACTGGTGAAGTGCGTCGAGCAGTACGGCAACGTCGCCATCAACCTGAACCCGGATCCTTCGGGCGGCCACTGGACCAGCCCGCCGCTGAGCGACCGCCACTGGTACCCCATCTACGAGAAGATGGTCGAGTACGGCATCCCGGCGATGATCCACGTCAGCACCAGCTGCAACGCCTGCTTCCACACCACGGGCGCGCACTACCTGAACGCCGACACCACGGCCTTCATGCAGTGCCTCACGAGCGACCTGTTCAAGGACTTCCCGACGCTGAAGTTCCTCATCCCCCACGGCGGCGGCGCGGTGCCCTACCACTGGGGCCGCTTCCGCGGCCTGGCGCAGGAGCTGAAGAAGCCGCTGCTGAAGGACCACCTGCTGAACAACATCTTCTTCGACACCTGCGTCTACCACCAGCCGGGCATCGACCTGCTGACGAAGGTGATCCCGGTCGACAACATCCTCTTCGCCAGCGAGATGATCGGCGCCGTGCGCGGCATCGACCCCGAGACCGGCTTCTACTACGACGACACCAAGCGCTACATCGAGGCCAGCACGCAGCTGAGCCCGGCGCAGAAGCAGCAGATCTACGAAGGCAACGCGCGCCGGGTGTTTCCGCGCCTCGATGCCGCTCTCAAGCAGAAGGGGAAGTAACCATGTACGAGCTGGGCGTCGTCTACCGCAACATCACCCGCACCGACAGCGCCACCGCCGACGCGCTGGCCCGCTTCGGCAGCGCCACCGTGCACGAGGCGATGGGCCGCGTCGGCCTGATGAAGCCCTACATGCGGCCCATCTATGCCGGCGCGCAGGTCAGCGGCACCGCCGTCACCGTGCTGCTGCACCCGGGCGACAACTGGATGATGCACGTGGTGGCCGAGCAGATCCGCCCGGGCGACATCGTCGTCGCCGCCATCACCGCCGAGTGCACCGACGGCTACTTCGGCGACCTGCTGGCCACCAGCTTCATGGCGCGCGGCGCCAAGGCGCTGGTCATCGACGCCGGCGTGCGCGACGTGAAGACGCTCACCGAGATGGGCTTCCCGGTCTGGAGCAGGGCCGTCAGCAGCAAGGGCACCATCAAGGCCACGCTGGGCTCGGTCAACATCCCCGTGGTCTGCGCCGGCATGTGGGTCACCCCGGGCGACGTGATCGTGGCCGACGACGACGGCGTGGTCTGCGTGCCGCGAGCGATGGCGCAGAAGGCACTGGACGCCGCCAACGCGCGCGAGGCGAACGAAGCCGACAAGCGCGCCAAGCTCGCCTCCGGCGTGCTGGGGCTGGACATGTACAAGATGCGCGAGCCGCTCGAGAAGGCCGGCCTGAAGTACGTCGACTGAGATGAAGATCGCCCTCATCGGCTACGGCGAGGTCGGCCGCATCCTGGCCGAGGACCTGGTGCCTCAGGGTCACGTGGTGACCGTGCACGACCTCAAGTTCGCGCAGCCCGCGCTGCGCGACCACGCGGCGAAGACCGGCGTCAGGCTGGAGGCTTCGCACGCCGCCGCCGTCGAAGGCGCGGCGCTGGTGGTCAGCGCCGTCACCGCCAGCCAGGCGGTGCCGGTGGCGCAGGCCTGCGCGCCGGCGCTCGCGAAGGGCAGCTTCTTCCTGGACTTCAACTCCGCGTCGCCTGGCGCCAAGATCCGCGCCGCCGGCTTCGTGAATGCCGCCGGCGGCCGCTACGTCGAAGGCGCGGTGATGACCAGCATCCCGCCCTACCGCATCAAGGTGCCGCTGCTGCTGGGCGGCCCCGACGCGGCGGCGCTGGAGCCGCTGCTCAACGGAATCGGCTTCGCGGCCAAGGTGTCGAGCCCGAAGCTGGGCGTGGCCAGCGCCACCAAAATGTGCCGCAGCGTCATGATCAAGGGCCTCGAGGCCATGGTCATCGAAAGCTTCACCACCGCGCGCCATTACGGCGTGGAAGACGCGGTGCTGGCCTCGCTGAAGGAAACCTTCCCCGGCATCGACTGGGAGAAGCAGGGCGCCTACTTCTTCCAGCGCGTCATC
>JBGAKY010000112.1:0-8642 GCA_044224175.1 Rubrivivax sp.
GTGTGCACGCGGCCGCCGCGGGCCAGCGCGCGCAGCAGCGCGCGCGTGCGCGGGTCGCCTTCGCCTTCGGCGGGCGGCGGCGCCAGGTGCAGCACGTGGCCGGCCAGTCCGCCCAGGCGGCCCAGCGTGGCGGGCTCGTCCAGGTTGCCGGTCAAGGGCACGGCGCCGGCGGCGCGCAGCCCGGGCACGCGCGCGGGCGAAGAGGTGAGCGCGTAGACCTGCCAGCGCGGCGCCAGCCGCTGGAGCACGCGCATTCCGACGTCGCCGCAGCCGACGATGAGCAAGGAGGGACGGGGCACAATGAAGCCCAGTCTAATCAAGCTCCGACATGCCGTTCACCGTCACCCTCAAGCCCGCCGAGCGCAGCTTCGGCGTCGAAGCCGACGAAGCCATCCTGCCGGCCGCCATCCGCCAGGGCATCGGCCTGCCCTACGGTTGCCGCGACGGCGCCTGCGGCTCGTGCAAGAGCCGGCTGCTCGAAGGCCGCGTCGTGCACGGCCCGCACCAGCTGAAGGCGCTGCCGGCGGCCGAGGCCGAGGCCGGCTACATCCTGACCTGCTGCGCGAAGCCGCAGACCGACTGCGTGGTCGAAGCGCGCACCGTGCCCGGCGCCGGCGAATACCCGGTGCTGAAGATGCCCACGCGCGTGATGGCCCTCGAGCGCGCCGCGCCCGACGTGGCGGTGCTCAAGCTGCAGCTGCCGGCGAACCAGAACTTTCAGTTCCGCGCCGGCCAGTACGTGGAGTTCATCCTGAAGGACGGCGCGCGCCGCAGCTACAGCATGGCCAATGCGCCGCACCTGCTGGGCAGCCCGCCGGCGATCGAACTGCACGTGCGCCACATGCCTGGCGGCCTGTTCACCGACCATGTGTTCGGTGCCATGAAGGAGAAGGAGATCCTGCGCATGGAAGGACCCTTCGGCAGCTTCTTCCTGCGCGAGGACAGCGACAAGCCGCTGGTGCTGCTGGCCAGCGGCACCGGCTTCGCGCCCATCAAGGCCATCGTCGAGCAGATGCAGGCCAAGGGCACCCGGCGGCCGGCGGTGCTTTACTGGGGCTGCCGGCGCAAGGCCGACCTCTACCGGCACGACTGGTGCGAACAGGCAGCCGCCGGGATGCCGAACCTGCGTTACGTGCCGGTGCTGTCCGAGGCCGCACCCGAAGACGGCTGGACCGGCCGCACCGGCTTCGTCCACCAGGCCGTGATGCAGGACCTGCCGGACCTTTCCGGCCACCAGGTCTATGCCTGCGGTGCGCCGGTGATGGTGGACGCGGCGCAGCGCGACTTCGTGGCGCGCTGCGGCCTGCCGGCCGACGAATTCTTCGCCGACAGCTTCACTTCGGAAGCCGACAAGCATGGAGCGGCAGCATGAAGCGGCGTGAACTGATTGCAGCCGGGGCCGCCATCGCCGCCGTGCCGGCGCTGGCACAGCCGAGAACCATCCGCCTCGTCGTGCCCTACCCCGCTGGCGGCCCGCTGGACGTGGCCGCGCGCGCCCTGGCAGAACGCGTGAAGGACAGCCTGGGCACGGTGGTCGTCGAGAACCGGCCCGGCGCCGGCGGCAACCTGGGCGCCGACCTCATCGCCAAGGCCGCGCCCGACGGCGCCACGCTGGTGATGGGCGCGGTGGCCACGCACGCCATCAATCCCTGGCTTTACGCGAAGATCCCCTACGACCCGGTGCGCGACTTCACGCCCATCACGCTGGTGGCACAGGTGCCCAACGTGCTGGTGATGAACGCCGACACCGCCGTGCGCCTGAAGATCGGCACGCTGAAGGACCTGGTCGCCTACGCGAAGGCCAACCCCGGGCGGCTGAACTACGGCTCGGGCGGCAACGGCAGCGCCGGCCACCTGGCGGGCGAGATGTTCAAGAAGCAGGCCGGAGTGTTCGCAGTGCACATTCCGTACGCCGGCGGTCCGCCCGCCCAGCTGGCACTGGTGAGCGGACAGGTCGATTTCAATTTCGACAACCTGGCCGCCGCGGCCGCGAACATCAGGGCCGGCAAACTGAAGGCGATCGCGGTCACCACCGCGAAGCGTTCGAGCGCGATGCCCGAACTGCCCACGGTGGCCGAATCGGGCCTGCCCGGATTCGACATCGGCACCTGGTTCGGCATCTTCGGCCCGGCGAAGCTGCCGGCCGAGGTGACCGCGCGCCTGAACACCGCCTTCGTGGAAGCGCTGGGCAGCGCCGAGTTGAAGGCGCGCATGGCCACGCTGATGGCAGAGCCCTCGCCCACCACGCCGGACCAGTTCGCGGCTTTCGCGAAGGCCGAACTGGCGAAGTACGAGGTCGTCGTGAAAGCCAGCGGCGCGCGCGTGGACTGAAGTCGCTATTCGCCCAGGTAGGCCGCGCGCACCCGCGGGTCCGCCAGCAGCGACTTCGCCTCGCCGGTCATCGTGATCTCGCCCGAGTCCATCACGTAGCCGCGGTCGGCCAGGCCGAGGGCGCGACTCGCGTTCTGTTCCACCAGCAGGATGGTGGTGCCGCGGCTGTGGATGTCGGCCACCACCTCGAAGATCTTGTCGACCATGATGGGCGACAGGCCCATCGAAGGCTCGTCGAGCAGCAGCACCTTGGGCCGGGCCATCAGCGCGCGGCCCATCGCCAGCATCTGCTGTTCGCCGCCGCTCATGGTGCCGGCCAGCTGGGCGCGGCGTTCCTTCAGGCGCGGGAAGATGGCGAAGACCTTGTCGATGTCGGCTTCGATCTCGCCGTCGTTGCGCACGTAGGCGCCCATCTGAAGGTTCTCGGTGATGGTCATGCGGGTGAAGGTGCCGCGCCCCTCGGGCACCATCACCAGCCCCTGCTTGACCAGGTCCCAGGCGCCCTGGCCCTTGATCGGGCGGCCGAGGAACTCGATGTCGCCGGCGGCCACCGGCTGGGTGCCGGTGATGGCCTTCAGCGTGGTGGTCTTGCCGGCGCCGTTGGCGCCGATCAGGCTCACCAGTTCGCCTTCGTGGACCTCGAAGCTCACGCCCTTGACGGCCTGGATGCCGCCGTAGGCGACCTTCAGCCCGTTGACCTTCAGCATCGTCTGGCTCATCTCAGTGGCCCCCCGCACCGAGGTAGGCCTCGATGACTTTCTCGTTCTTCTGCACGTCGGCGGGCGTGCCTTCGGCGATCTGCTTGCCGTAGTCGAGCACGGTGACGCGGTCGCACAGGCCCATCACCAGCTTCACGTCGTGCTCGATCAGCAGGATGGTGCGCCCGTCCTTGCGGATGCGGTCGATCAGCTCGCGCAGCACCATCTTCTCGGTCGCGTTCATGCCGGCGGCAGGTTCGTCCAGCGCGATCAGCTTGGGGTCGGTGGCCAGGGCGCGCGCGATCTCGAGCCGGCGTTGATCGCCGTAGCTGAGCGTGCGCGCCTTGTAGTCGGTGTACTTGCCGATGCCCACGTAGTCCAGCAGCTCCTGCGCGCGCTGCGCGATCGCCGCTTCCTCGGCCTTGAAGCCGGCGGTGCGGAAGATGGCGCCACCCAGTCCGGAGCCGGTGCGCACGTGGCGGCCGACCATCACGTTCTCCAGCGCCGTCATCTCGGCAAAGAGGCGGATGTTCTGGAACGTGCGCGCGATGCCGGCCTTGGCCACTTCGTGCACCGCGCTCGGCTTGTAGGTCTTGCCGCCGAGCTCGAAGCTGCCCGAGTCGGGGGTGTAGAGGCCGGTGATGACGTTGAAGAAGGTGGTCTTGCCGGCGCCGTTGGGGCCGATCAGGCCGTACACCTGCCCGGCATGGATGGTGATGCCCACGTCCGACAGCGCCTGCAGGCCGCCGAAGCGCTTGCTGGCGCCTTGCACCTTGAGGACTTCCTGGCTCATCTCGGTGTTCCTCTCAGCGCGGGTTCACGTTGGCGGGCGCGGCCTTGCCGTGCTCGGGTGAAGGCCAGAGCCCGCGCGGGCGCGACAGCATGATCCCGATCATCGCCAGCGCGATCAGCAGCTGGCGCAGGATCGACGCGTCCAGCCGGCCGCCCGTCATGTGCTGCAGCGGGCCGGCCACGTAGCGCAGCACTTCCGGCAGCGCCGAGAGCATGAGCGCGCCCAGGATCACACCCGGGATGTGCCCCAGGCCGCCCAGCACGATCATCGCCACGATCATCACGCTTTCCATCAGGCTGAAGGATTCCGGGCTGACGAAGCCCTGGAAGGCCGCGAACATGCTGCCCGAGACGCCGCCGAAGGTGGCCCCCATGCCGAAGGCGAGCAGCTTCATGTTGCGGGTGTTGATGCCCATCGCCTTGGCGGCGATCTCGTCTTCGCGGATCGCCATCCAGGCGCGGCCGATGCGCGAACGCTCCAGCCGGTAGCAGATGATGACGCTGAACACCACCAGGCCCAGGAACAGCCAGTAGTACAGCGTCACCGACGGGATCGCGAACTCGCCGATGTGCTTGGTCTTGCTGAAGTCGAAGCCGAACAGGTTCATCCCGTCGATGCGGTCCAGCCCGCGCGGCCCGTTGGTGATGTTGACCGGTTGTTCCAGGTTGTTCATGAAGACGCGGATGATCTCCCCGAAGCCCAGCGTCACGATGGCCAGGTAGTCTCCGCGCAGCTTGAGCACCGGCGTGCCCAGCAGCACGCCCGCGGCGCCGGCCAGCAGGGCCGCGAGCGGGATCACCAGCCACACCGGCGTGTGCAGCCCGCCCGGCAGCACCTTGGCCACCCACTCGAAGTTCTCCATCAGGTGCGGACTGGCCAGCAACGCGTACATGTACGCGCCCACCGCGTAGAACGCGACGTAGCCCAGGTCCAGCAGGCCGGCATAGCCGACCACCAGGTTCAGGCCCAGGGCCAGCAGCACGTACAGCAGCGCCAGCGCGACGATGCGCACCGGCCCGTTGCCGTACTGCTGCAGGAACAGCGGCAGCCCGATCAGCAGCACCGCGGCGATGAGGAAGACGACGAGCTTGTTCTTCTGCATGGCAGTCTTCCCCGTTCAGGCGCGGTCGGCGACGCGTTCGCCCAGCAGGCCCGAAGGCCGCAGCGTCAGCACCAGGATCAGCGCCACGAAGGCGAAGATGTCGACATACTGGCTGCCCAGCACACCGCCCGTGAGTTCACCCAGGTAACCGGCGCCGATGGCTTCCACCAGCCCCAGCAGGATGCCGCCCACCACCGCGCCGGCCAGGTTGCCGATGCCGCCCAGCACCGCGGCGGTGAAGGCCTTCAGGCCGGGCAGGAAACCCATGCTGTGCTGCACGGTGCCGTAGTTGGCGGCCCACATGACGCCGGCCACCGCAGCGAGCGCGGCGCCGATCACGAAGGTGGCCGAGATCACCATGTCGGGCCGCACGCCCATGAGCGCGGCCACGCGCGGGTTCTCGGCCGTGGCGCGCATGGCGCGCCCGAGCTTGGTGCGGTTCACCAGGTACATCAGCCCGGCCAGGATCACCGCCGTCAGCCCCAGGATCAGGCACTGCGTGACGCTGATGACCGGACCGCCCAGGTTGATGGGATCGGTGGGCAGCAGCAGCGGATAGGGCTTGGGATTCGGCTGCCAGATGATCATGGCCAGCGTCTGCAGCAGCAGGCTCATGCCCATCGCGGTGATCAGGGGCGCCAGCCGGGGCGCGTTGCGCAGCGGGCGGTAGGCGAGCTTCTCGATCGTGAAGTTGAGCGCCGCGCAGACGACGATGGCCACGATCATCGACAGCAGCATCAGCAGCCAGCCCGGCATGCCCGAGCCGGCGAACAGCGTGACGAAGGTCCAGCTGGTGAGAGCCCCCACCATCAGCACCTCGCCGTGGGCGAAGTTGATGAGGTTGATGATGCCGTAGACCATCGTGTAGCCCAGTGCCACCAGCGCGTACATGCTGCCGAGCACCAGACCGTTGATGATCTGCTGGAAGAAAGTTTCCATGAAGCGGTGTCTCCTGCTGGGGCGGTGGCGTGCGCGCCGCCCTCTTCGGCGCTAGCAAGAAGCCCGCCGTGGGGCGGCATTCTAGGTGCGGGGTTCTGGCGAACCGGCCCGGGCTTTCCCCCTTGGGGCCCGAACGATTCTCCAAAGGACCCCTGCTTCAGCGTGGATTCTTCGCCGCGCTCTCGTCCAGCGCGCGCAGCTCTTCGAGCCGTTCGCGGATGCGCAGTTCCAGCCCGCGCGGCACCGGTTCGTACCAGCGCTGCGGGCCCATGCCGTCGGGCAGGTACCGCTCGCCGGCAGCATAGCCGCCCTCTTCGTCGTGCGCGTATCGGTAGCCCTGTCCGTGGCCGAGCGACTTCATCAGCTTCGTGGGCGCGTTGCGCAGGCGGTCGGGCACTGGCCGCGTGACGTCGCCCTTGACGAACTCGCGCACCGCGCCCCAGGCCTTGTAGACGGCGTTGGACTTGGCGGCCACCGACAGGTAGACGACCGCCTCGGCCAGCGCCAGCTCACCTTCCGGAGAACCCAGCCGTTCGAAGACCTCGGCCGCGTCCAGCGCCAGCCGCAGCGCGCGCGGGTCCGCGAGGCCGATGTCCTCGCAGGCCATGCGCACGATGCGGCGCGCCGCGTAGCGCGGGTCGGCACCGCCGTCGAGCATGCGCGCCAGCCAGTAGAGCGCGGCGTCGGGGTCGGAGCCGCGCACGCTCTTGTGCAGCGCCGAGATGGCGTCGTAGAACTGGTCGCCGCTCTTGTCGTAGCGGCGCAGCATCTCGCCCAGCGTGCGTTCCAGCAGCGGTTCGTCCAGTTCGGCCGCGCCGGCCGCCGAGGCGACCAGGTTGTCGTAGGCGTTGAGCAGGCGGCGCGCGTCGCCGTCGGCATGCGCCACCAGGCGCTGGCGCGCGCCTTCGGTGAGCGGGGGCGCGGCCAGCGCTTCACGCGCGCGGTCGAGCAGCGAAGACAGCTCCTCGTCGGCGAGCGACTTCAGCACGTGCACGGTGGCGCGCGAGAGCAGCGCCGAGTTGACCTCGAAGCTGGGGTTCTCGGTGGTGGCGCCGATGAAGGTGAACAGGCCCGACTCGACGTGCGGGAGGAAGGCGTCCTGCTGCGCCTTGTTGAAGCGGTGCACCTCGTCGACGAAGACCACCGTGGCGCGGCCCTGCTGGCGCGCGATCTGCGCCTGTTCCACCGCCTCGCGGATGTCCTTCACGCCGGCCAGCACGGCCGAGAGCACGATGAACTGGGCGTCGGCGGCGCCCGCCACCAGGCGTGCCAGCGTCGTCTTTCCGGTGCCGGGCGGGCCCCAGAGGATCATCGACGGCACGCGCCGGCTTTCGAAAGCCACCCGCAGCGGCCGGCCCGGGCCCAGCAGGTGCTGCTGGCCGATCACCTGGTCCAGCGTGCGCGGGCGCAGCCGCTCGGCCAGCGGCACCGCCGGCGGAGCGTCGGCGAAGAGCGATTCCTGCGCGTCCATCGGCTTTCATTGTCGCAGCGCCGATAAGCGGCCCGGCAGCGGCGCTTATCGGCCGATCCGCCCACTGGGGGCCGCCCGACACTGCGGTCATCGTTTTCCTCACTTCCAGCGCCCCATGAGCACTGCCGTCGCCACCCCTCCGGCCGCTGCCGCGGCCAAGCCCGCCACCGCCGCGGCCACCGCGCCCGCGGCCGCCACCAGCGTGCGCGAGTTCCTGTCGTTCAAGCTCGGGGCCGAGGAATACGGCATCGACATCCTGCGCGTGCAGGAGATCCGCGGCTACGAACAGCCGACGCGCATCGCCAACTCGCCCGCCTTCATCAAGGGCGTGGTGAACCTGCGCGGCGTGATCGTGCCCATCGTCGACATGCGCGTGCGCTTCGGGCTTTCCGACGTGCAGTACAACAGCTTCACCGTGGTCATCATCCTCAACGTGGCCGGCCGCACGGTGGGCATGGTGGTGGACTCGGTGAGCGACGTGCTGGAACTCGACCCCGGCCAGATCAAGGCGGCACCCGACTTCAGCGCCAGCATCGACGCCAGCTACATCACCGGCCTGGGCACCGCCAAGAGCGGCGACACCGAACGCATGCTGATCCTGATGGACATCGAATCGCTGATGAGGAGCCCGGACATGGGCCTCATCGATCCCGTGTCGCACTGATCCGGGCTACTGCACCAGCAGGTCGGCGCCCTTCGGCACCACGAAGCGGAAGGCGTCGGCCGGCAGCGCCGCGTTGGCGGCGAAGTCGGCGAACTGCAGCAGCGAACGCTGGCCGAAGCCGTCGACGATCTCGACCGCCGCCAGCGTCTTGCCCCTGAAGCCCACGCGCATGGACTGGAACGGCCCGTCCTTGGTCCTGGGCAAGGCCTCCACCCAGTCCAGCCCGCCCGCGGATGGCTGGGCCGCGAGCGTGAATTCCCCTTCTAGCGAACCCCCGGCCAGCAGCGCGGCCGGCGTCGACCCGATCGCCTTCGAAAGGGGCCGCGAACTGACCTGGTTGAGGTCGGGGTCGTAGATCCAGACCTTCTGGCCGTCGGCCACGATGGTCTGCTCGAAGGGCTTCGTGTAGATGAAGCGGAAACGGTCCGGGCGCGCGAACTCGAAGCTGCCCGAACTGTTCTTCCTGCGCGCCCCGTCGGGCGAGGTGACGGTCTGCGTGAAGGCGGCGCGGCCGGTCTTCACCTCGCGCACGAACTCGCGCAGCGTGTCCACCGCGTCGGCATGGGCGACAGTGGCGGAAAGCAGCACCGCGGCGGCCCAGAGCCGCTTCATTCTTCTCTCTTCGGCAAGAGGATGTCCCGGTT
>JBGAKY010000113.1:0-8181 GCA_044224175.1 Rubrivivax sp.
GGCGGCGGCGCGGCGGCCACCGCCGGCGGCAGGGCGGCGGGCTCGACCTCGTGGCGGTCCAGCAGCGCCTGCAGGCGCTCGCGCTCGTCGACCACCCATTCGTCGTAGAAGCCGGGCAGCAGTTCGCCGCGGTAGAGGGCCTGCGCCAGGTCGGCCTGGCGGGCGCGCAGCGCCTGCTCGAAGGCGGCCGCGTCGCACCACAGTGCGCCTGGCACGACCTTGACGACGCGGCGGTCGGCCTGCACCACTGGTGGCCCGCCGGCCGGTTCCAGCACCACTCGCAGGAGCGACAGCGTCTGGCGCAGCCGGCTGCGGCCGGTTTCCTCGTCGGCTTCGGGCCACAGCAATGCGGCCAGTTCCTCGCGCCCGTGGGCGCGGCCGGGCTGCATGGCCAGGCGGGCGACCAGCGCCATCGCGGCGCGGCTGCGCAGCCGCGTCAGGCAGTGGCGGCCGTCGTCGAGTTCGAAAGTGCCCAGGACGCGCACGTGCCAGACCGCCGCGTCGGCGGCGCTGGCGGCATGGCCTGCAGAGTGAACGGACGGCGTCGACATCCGGCGCGAGGGAAGTGCGGTCAGTGTACGGGGCGGCCTTCGGAACATGCCCCCATGGTCCCGGGGGATCGTTCCGACTTCGTGCGCCGGCCGGCGGCGCCCGGGAACCGAGCCCTCAGTGCGCCTGGTCCCAGTTCGCGCCCACACCCACCTCGGCCAGCAGCGGCACCTTCAGTTCGGCCACGCCGGCCATCAGGCGCGGCACGGCGGACTTCGCCCAGTCGAGTTCGGCCTCCGGCACTTCGAGCACCAGTTCGTCGTGCACCTGCATCACCATGCGGGTGGCGCGGCGCTCGTCTTCCAGCGTGCGCTGCACGGCGATCATCGCCAGCTTGATGAGGTCGGCCGCCGTGCCCTGCATCGGCGCGTTGATGGCCTGGCGCTCGGCGCCGCTGCGGCGCGGGCCGTTGCCGGAGTTGATCTCCGGCAGCCAGAGCCGGCGCCCGAACACGGTCTCCACGTAGCCCAGCTCCTTGGCCGAGACGCGGGTGCCGTCCATGTAGCGCTTGACGCCCGCGAAGCGCGCGAAGTAGCGGTCGATGTAGTCCTTGGCCGCCTTCTGCTCGATGCCCAGGTTGCTGGCCAGCCCGAACGCCCCCATGCCGTAGATGAGGCCGAAGTTGATGACCTTGGCGTAGCGGCGCTGCTCGCTGCTGACCTCGCCCACCGGCACGCCGAACACCTCGCTCGCGGTGGCGCGGTGCACGTCCACCCCTTCGGCGAAGGCACGCAGCAGGTTCGGGTCCTCGCTGATGTGCGCCATGATGCGCAGCTCGATCTGCGAGTAGTCGGCGCTCAGGATCACGTGCCCCGGCGGGGCGACGAAGGCTTCGCGCACGCGCCGGCCTTCGGCGGTGCGGATGGGGATGTTCTGCAGGTTGGGGTCGTTGCTGGCCAGCCGGCCCGTCACCGCCACCGCCTGCGCGTAGTTGGTGTGCACGCGGCCGGTGGCCGGGTTCACCATCAGCGGCAGCTTGTCGGTGTAGGTGCCCTTCAGCTTGGCCAGGCTGCGGTGGTCCAGGATGCGCGCCGGCAGCGGGTAGTCGGCAGCCAGCTCGGCCAGCACGTCTTCGTCGGTCGAAGGGGCGCCGGTGGCGGTCTTCTTCTTCACCGGCAGGCCGAGCTTGCCGAACAGGATCTCGCCGATCTGCTTCGGGCTGCCCATGTTGAAGGGCTGGCCGGCGATGGCGTAGGCCTCCTGCTCCAGCGCCACCATGCGTTCGGCCAGGTCGCGGCTCTGGCGCGCGAGCTCGGCGCTGTCGATCAGGACGCCGTTGCGTTCGATCTTCTCCAGCACCGCCGCCACCGGCAGCTCGATGCCTTCGTAGACGCGGCGCAGCTTCGCGTCGGCCTCGATCTGCGGCCACAGCCTGGCGTGCACGTGCAGCGCCATCTCGCTGTCTTCGCCCGAATACTCGGTGGCCTTGGCCACGTCGACCTGGGCGAACGGGATCTGGTTGGCGCCCTTGCCGCACAGGTCTTCGTAGCTCAGGCCCTTGCGCCCCAGGTGGCGGTCGGCCAGGCTTTCCAGGCTGTGAGGCTTGTGTGCCTCGAGCACGTAGCTTTCCAGCATGGTGTCGTGGCGGTAGCCCTGCACGCGGATGCCGTGGTTGTCGAACACGTGCAGGTCGTACTTGATGTTCTGGCCCAGCTTCGCCTTCGTGCCGTCCTCGAGCCAGGGCTTCAGGCGCGCCAGCACCTCGTCCAGCGGCAGCTGCAGCGGTGCGTCGGGGCCGGCATGGGCCAGCGGCACGTAGGCGGCGCGGCCGGGCTCGGTGGCGAAGCTGATGCCGACGATGCGCGCCTTCATGCCGTCGAGCGAATCGGTCTCGGTGTCCAGCGCGGCCAGTTCGGCGCGGCCCAGCGCTCCGATCCAGGCGTCCAGCCGGTCCCAGGTGGTGACGGTCTCGTATTCGCGCGCCAGCGACTGCGCTTCCACCGTCGGCGCGGCCGGCGGTGGCGCCGCGTCGCCGAGCGCGCCTTCGAGTTCGCGCCCCCAGGTCTTGAAGCCGAAGCGCTGGTAGAAGCCCAGCAGGCCTTCGCGGTCGACCGCCTTCAGCGCCAGCGCCTCCAGCGCCGGCCAGCCCGGCACGTGGCCGCCGAGGTCGCAGTCGGTTACCACGGTGACGAGCTTGCGGCCCATCGGCAGCCAGTCAAGCGCCTTGCGCAGGTTCTCGCCCGCCACGCCCTTGATCTGGCCCGCCGCGGCGACCACGCCGTCGAGCGAGCCGTAGTCGGCGATCCACTTCGCCGCCGTCTTCGGGCCCACCTTCTCCACCCCCGGCACGTTGTCCACCGTGTCGCCGATGAGCGTGAGGTAGTCGACGATGCGCTCCGGCGGCACGCCGAACTTGGCCTTCACGCCTTCGGTGTCCAGCAGCTCGGGCGGCTTGGCCATGGTGTTGATCAGCGTCACCGCGGGCGTGACCAGCTGCGCCAGGTCCTTGTCGCCGGTGGAGATCAGCACCTGGTGGCCGCTGGCGGCCGCCATGCGCGCCAGCGTGCCGATGGCGTCGTCGGCCTCGATGCCGGGCACTTCCAGCACCGGCCAGCCGAGCAGGCGCACCACCTCGTGGATGGGCGCGATCTGCTGCGCCAGCGGTTCGGGCATCGGCGGCCGGTGCGCCTTGTACTGGTCGTACCAGGCGTCGCGGAAGGTGGGGCCCTTGGCGTCGAAGACGCAGGCCGCGTGCTCGGAGGGGTAGCGCTCGCGCAGCCACTTCATCATGGCCACGAAGCCGTGGATCGCCCCGGTGGGGAAGCCGTCGGGCGACCGCAGGTCGGGCATCGCGTGGTAGGCGCGGTACAGGTAGCTGGAGCCGTCGACCAGCAGCATGACTTTGTCGCTCATGCGCCGGATTGTGGCGCGGTGCCGCTCTCGTAGAATGCCCTTCATGAAACTGCTTCTCGCCGCCGCGCTGTCGCTGCCTTGCCTGGCCGCAGCGGCTGCCGAGCCGCCCGCCCCGCCCGAACCCGCCGTGCAGAAATCGGTGACCGAAGACGACAACGTGCGCATCGAGGAAGTGCGCGTGCGCGGCCAGACGCAGAGCATCACCGTCACCAGCAAGATCCGCGGCCACAAGGGCAGCCAGTACGAAGTGGTGCCGCCCAGCGGCGCACGCGACCCCTCGGTGGCCGGCCAGTCGAATGGCCAGCGGGTCTGGCACCTGTTCTCGTTCTAGATGGCGGTCTACACCGAGCTCGGCTTCGGCGAAGCCGACGCGTTGCTGCAGCGCCTGGGTCTGGGCGCGCTGACCGACCTGCGCGGCATCCGCTCGGGCATCGAGAACACCAACTACTACGCCACCACCGCGCGCGGCCAGTGGGTGGTGACCATCTTCGAGCGCCTGGCGCGCGAGCAGCTGCCCTACTACCTGCAGCTGATGCAGCATCTGGCGCAGGCCGGCATTCCCGTGCCCGCGCCGCAGCCCGACGCCGCCGGCACGCTGGTGCACACCCTGGCGGGCAAGCCCGCGGCGGTGGTGACGCGCCTGCCCGGCAGCCACCGGCTGGCGCCCGACGCCGTGCATTGCGCCCAGGTGGGCGAGATGCTGGCGCGCATGCACCGGGCAGGCGCCGGCTTCGTGCCCGCGCAGCCGCATCTGCGCGGCCTGGCCTGGTGGGCCGAGACCGTGCCGGTGGTGCTGCCCCATCTGGACGAGGACCGCGCCGCACTGCTGCGCGACGAACTCGCGTTCCAGCAGGCCTTCGCCGCCAGCGCGGCCGGCCAGGCGCTGCCCAGGGGGCCGATCCACGCCGACCTGTTCCGCGACAACGTGATGTTCGTGAGACCGCGGGCGAAGACCGCCTGTGCGGCTTCTTCGACTTCTACTTCGCCGGCACCGACACGCTGCTGTTCGACGTGGCCGTGTGCCTGAACGACTGGTGCTCAGACCTCGACAGCGGCCGCCTGGCCGAGAGCCGCGCGTACGCCTTCTGCAGCGCCTACCAGGGTGTGCGCCCCTTCAGCGGCGCCGAGGTGCGTGCCCTGCCCGCGCTGCTGCGCGCGGCCGCGTTCCGCTTCTGGCTGTCGCGCCTGTGGGACTGGCACCTGCCGCGCGAAGCCGCGCTGCTGCACCCCAAGGACCCGGCGCAGTTCGAACGCGTGCTGCGCGAGCGCATCTCGACCCCCTGGCACCCGCCCCGCTGAAGCCCGCCCGATGCCGCTGTCGCTGAAACCGGTAGAACCTTCGCGTGGCGCCCGCTGGGTGCGCGACGCGGTGGCGCTGTACATGCGCCGGCCGCTGCTGTTCACGATGATGTTCGTCGTCTTCCTCAGTGCCGCGATGCTGGTCTCGCTGGTGCCCTTCGTCGGCGGCGTGGTGCAGATGATGTCGCTGCCGCTGCTGTCGCTGGGTTTCATGGTGGCCAGCCAGTCGGCGCTGCTCGACGGGCCGGTGCAACCGGGCCAGTTCATCGAGCCGCTGAAGGGCGACCCGAAGAAGCGGCGCGCGCTGCTGCTGCTGTGCGTGCTGTACGGCGTCTGCGCGATCGGCATCCTGCTGCTGTGCGACAGCCTCTCGCACGGCGCGATGCAGCGCCTGCAGGGGCTGATGGCTTCCGATTCGCCGCAGGCCCAGGCCGAGATCGCCGCGCTGCTGGCCGAACCCGGCGTGCGCAATGCGGCGCTGCTGGGCACGCTGCTGGGCACCGCGCTTTCGGTGCCGTTCTGGCACGCGCCGGCGCTGGTGCACTGGGGCGCGCAGGGCGTGGGCCAGGCGCTGTTCTCCAGCACGCTGGCGGTGTGGCGCACCAAGGGCGCCTTCCTGGTCTACGGCCTGGTGTGGCTGGCGATGATCTTCGCCTTCGGCTTCCTGAGCGCGCTGCTGCTGGGCCTGCTGGGCTTCGGCGGCATGGGGCCGCTGGTGGCGCTGCCGGCGGGGCTGCTGTTTTCCACCGTGTTCTACATCTCGCTGCTGTTCGCCTTCAACGACAGCTTCGGCGGTTCGCAGGCGGCGCAGCCCGAGGACTTCACTCCACCGGCGTGAGCCTGGCCACCGCCAGCAGCAGCCACTTGGCGCCGTGGCGGCCGAAGTTGACCTGCGCCCGCGCGTCGGCACCCACGCCTTCCAGCGTGACCACCACGCCTTCGCCGAACTTGGTGTGGAACACGCTCTGCCCCACGCGCAGCCCGCCGGTGGCTGCCGGCGCCGGGGCGGGTGTCTTCCACGACGACGGCGGCTCCACGCGCCCCGCGCCGACGATGCCCGAAAGCCCGCTGCCGCGGTTCCAGGCCTCCCGGTATTCGCGCGCATAGCCTGAGGCGAAGCCCTGCTGCTTCGGCGTGATCCACTTCAGCGTCTCTTCGGGCAGTTCCTCGATGAAGCGGCTCTTGACGTTGTAGCGCGTCTGCCCGTGCAGCATGCGGGTCTGGCTGAAGCTCAGGTACAGGCGCTTGCGGGCGCGCGTGATCGCCACGTACATCAGGCGGCGTTCCTCTTCCACGCCGTCGGCGTCGGACAGCGACTGCTCGTGCGGAAACAGCCCCTCCTCGATGCCGGTGATGAAGACGGCGTCGAATTCCAGCCCCTTGGCCGAATGCACCGTCATGAGCTGGATCGCATCCGCTCCCGCCTGCGCCTGGTTGTCGCCCGCTTCCAGGCTGGCGTGCGTCAGGAAGGCGGCCAGCGGCGACATGATCTCGCCGGTCTCGGCGTCGGGTGCCGCGGCGGCGGCCTGCTCGTCGACCGGCAGCGCCACCGCGTCCTTGCCGAAGCCTTCCTGGGTGACGAAGCTCTCGGCGGCGTTGACCAGTTCCTCCAGGTTCTCGATGCGGTCGGCGCCTTCCTTCTCGGTCTTGTAGAAGTCCACCAGGCCGCTGGCGTGCAGCATGTGCTCGATGATCTCGCGCAGCGTGAGGCCGCGCGTGGCCTCGCGCATCGCGTCCAGCAGCGCGACGAAAGCCTGCAGGTTGGCGCCCGCCTTGCCGGCCACCGCGCCCGCGCTCTGCGCCAGGCTGCGGCCGCTGGTCCGGGCAGCGTCCTGCAGCTGCTCCACCGTGCGCGCGCCGATGCCACGCGCCGGGAAGTTCACCACGCGCAGGAAGCTGGTGTCGTCGTTCGGGTTCTCGATCAGGCGCAGGTAGGCCAGCGCGTGCTTCACCTCGGCGCGCTCGAAGAAGCGCAGGCCGCCATAGACGCGGTAGGGAATGCCGGCGTTGAACAGCGCGCTCTCGATGACGCGGCTCTGCGCGTTGCTGCGGTAGAGCAGCGCGATCTCCACCCGCGGCATGCCGGCGCGGTGAAGGGCCTGGGCTTCGTCCAGGAACCACTGCGCCTCGGCGAAGTCGCTCGTCGCCTCGTACACGCGCACCGGCTCGCCGGCGCCTTCGTCGGTGCGCAGGTTCTTGCCCAGGCGGTGCGCGTTGTGCGCGATGAGCGCGTTGGCGGCGTCCAGGATGTGGCCGCAGGAGCGGTAGTTCTGCTCCAGCTTGATGATGCGCGGCACCCGGTATTCGCGCTCGAAGTCGGCCATGTTGCCGACCCGCGCGCCGCGGAAGGCGTAGATGCTCTGGTCGTCGTCGCCGACCGCGAACACGCCCTGGTCCGCGGTCCCGGGCGGCGCCAGCATCTTCAGCCAGGCGTACTGCAGCTTGTTGGTGTCCTGGAATTCGTCGACCAGCAGGTGGCGGAAGCGGCGCTGGTAGTGCTCGCGCAGCGGGTCGTTGTCGCGCAGCAGTTCGTAGGTGCGCAGCAGCAGTTCGGCGAAGTCGACCACGCCTTCGCGCTGGCACTGGTCTTCGTAGGCCTGGTAGACCTCGATGCACTTGCGCGTGTGCTCGTCGCGCGCCTCGCAGTCGCGCGGGCGCAGGCCTTCTTCCTTGCTGCCGGCAATGAACCAGGTCAGCTGCTTGGGCACGAAGCGTTCCTCGTCCAGGTTCATCGCCTTGATGACGCGCTTCACCGCCGAGAGCTGGTCGCCGCTGTCCAGGATCTGGAAGCCCTGCGGCAGCCCGGCCAGCTTCCAGTGCGCGCGCAGGAAGCGGTTGCACAGGCCGTGGAAGGTGCCGATCCACATGCCGCGCACCGGCACCGGGATCATGGCCGACAGCCGCGTGAGCATCTCCTTGGCGGCCTTGTTGGTGAATGTGACGGCCAGTACGCCGCCGGGCGAGACCTGGCCGGTCTGCAGCAGCCAGGCGATGCGCGTGGTCAGCACCCGGGTCTTGCCCGAACCGGCGCCGGCCAGGATGAGCGAAGGCAGCGCCGGCAGGGTCACGGCCGCCAGCTGCTCGGGGTTCAGGCCTTGCAGCAGCCGCGCCGGCACGGGAGAGGGATCCATCGCGGCCATTCTAGGAGGCCGCCTTGCGCGCCCCCGGCGCCAAGGGGCCGGGCGTCAGGGTTCACAGCCGCCGCGTCAAACGTGACTTGAGTAAGCCTCCGGATACAAATGGATGTTTCGCACATTCAGGCGCTATGGTGACGGTGCTCGCCAACCGTTCCCCGGGTTCCAAGTCCCGCGGATCAGGGCGGCACCCCCGATTCCGATGCGAACCGTGTCCAGAAGGAGAACCCCGTGAAGCCGAACCTCTCGTCCCGCTACCGGCACCGGCTGAGTGCCTGCGCCCTGGCCGCCTTCCTGATGGTGGGATGCGGCGGCGGTGGCTCCAGCGACACCGCCACCACCACCG
>JBGAKY010000034.1:0-61304 GCA_044224175.1 Rubrivivax sp.
GTGGCGACGTCGTGACCGAGCGAGGTGCCGGCGTCGGGCGCGCCGGCGGCCGGGCGCGGCGGGCCTTCGGCGCTGCGCGGCACGGCGGCGGCTTCCGCGCTGGGCGCGGCACTGCGAGCCGCCGGCAGCGGTGCCAGTTCGGGCGCCGGCGTGGCGACGCCGGCCACCGGTTCGAGCGGGCGCACGCGTTCGGCGAGCGGTGCGGTCGGTGCGCCCAGCGGCGCCGGCGCGCTGCCCAGGCTGCGGGTCTCGGGCGCCGCCGGCGCGGGCGGCAAGGGCGCGGGCGCGGCGGGCGGGGCCGCCACGGTTTCGACCGGCTCCACGGGGGCGATGCGGGGCAACGCACGGTTCGCGGCCGGCACGGCGGGCGTTGCTTCCAGCAAGCGCGGCGCGCGCGGGCGAGGCGCCAGTTCGGGCGGTGGCGCGACCTCGGGCGGAGCCGGCTCCAATGGGGCCACGCGCGGCAGCGCTTCGGGCGGGGCGACGGTGGCGCGTGGCAGCGTTTCGCTGAAGCTGCGCAGCGCGGGTTCCGGCGCCGGGGGAGGGGCCGCGGCGTGCGGTGCGGGCGAGGGCGCAGGTTCCGGCACCGGCACGGGGGCAGCGGGCGGCGCCGGGGCCGGCGGCGCGGTGTCGAAGCGCTGTTCGGTGGGCGTCGCGTTCCAGGTGCCCAGGTGGGCAGCGCCGGGAGCGTCCTTCAGCAAGGGCTCTTCGGTGCGGGCCTGGCCGCCGTGGCGCGCTTCGGGTGCGCTGCCGGGTGGGCCGTTGCGCGGGTCGGGCAGCCGCTGTTCCGCCGGCGGTTCCTCGCGCGCCGGGCCGGTGCCCGCCAGGCGGATGTTCAAGGTGCCCCACACCCCTTCGCCCGGGCGTGCGCTGCCGCCGGCCACGCTGCCCAGCAGCAGCACCGCCAGCAGATGCAGCAGCGCCGCCAGCACCAGGCATTCGGCCACGCCCGCGCGTTCGGGCGCGGCCGGGGGCGGCAGCAGCACGTCGACCGGCAGGCGGCTGGGCGCGAAGACGGCGTCCATGCCTGCAAGCATGGCATTTCCGGCGCCGCTTGGGCAGGCCGATGAAAGGCCGGAATCGGCCGCCTGTTTCGCAACGCCCCGGGCCGCACCGCGCCAGCCGGTCCGTGGCGTCTGCCGGGCAGACTTGAGGCGGTGCTCGGCGCCCGTGCCATGGTGGCGGGCATGCCGCCGGCCCCGAGGCACGGTCAGAACAGCTGTTGGGCCAGGAAGGCGAGCGCTCGGCCATGCGCGACCGCCGCGCTCGGCGCGTGGTAGCTGGCGCGCGCCCAGCAGTTGAAGCCGTGGTGCGCGCCGGGGTAGACGAAGACCTCGGCCGGCTTGCCGGCGAAGGCGGCGCGCACCTTCTCCACCGCTTCGAGCGGGATGTTGTCGTCGTGCTCGGCGTAGTGGAACTGGATCGGGCACTTCACCGCGGCCGCGCGGTCCAGCTGGGCGTGGATGCCACCGCCGTAGAAGGCCACGGCGGCGTCCACGCCGCCCAGCGCGCCGGCCAGGAAGGCGAAGCGGCCGCCCATGCAGTAGCCGAAGCAGCCCACCTTGGCGTTGCCGACCTCTGGCCGCGCGCGCAGCGTCTTCACCGTGGCGGCGATGTCGGCCAGCACGTCGGCCGGCGCCAGCGCCTGCATGAGCGAAATGGCGCGCGCGCGTTCGTCGCCCACGTAACCCAGCTCGACGCGCGGCGCCTGGCGCCAGAAGACGTCGGGCGCCAGCACCACGAAGCCGTCGGCGGCGTACTGCTCGGCGACGGCGCGGATGTGCTCGTTGACGCCGAAGATCTCCTGGAACAGCACCAGACCCGGGCCGCGGCCGGCCGGCGGCAGCGCCAGGTAGCCGGCGAAGCCGGGGGCGATCTCGATCCACTCGGTGGTGACGGGCAGGCTCATCGAATGGTCTCCTTCGTTCAGTAGGTTCGGCCCTTGCGGTACTGCGCATGTTGCCGCCGCTGCAGCGGCCCCGCTTTCGCGAGCGCGGCGAACGAGGCGCCGGCATGGGCATGCGAGATGGCCAGCCCCAGCGCGTCGGCGGCGTCCTTGCCGGGCACGCCGGGCAGCGCCAGCAGGCGCTGCACCATGGCCTGCACCTGCGCCTTGGTGGCCAGGCCGTGGCCGACGATGGCCTTCTTCATCTGCAGCGCGGTGTACTCGGCCACCGGCAGGCCGCCTGAGACCAGCGCCGCCAGCGCGGCGCCGCGCGCCTGGCCCAGCAGCAGCGTGCTCTGCGGGTTGACGTTGACGAACACGATCTCGGCGGCGGCGCAGTCGGGCCGGTAGCGTTCGACGACCTCGCGCACGCCTTCGAAGATGATCTTCAGCCGCAGCGGCAGGTCGCCGCGCGGCGCTTCGGTGGTGCTGATGGTGCCGCTGGCCACGTAGTGCAGCTTCGCGCCCTGCGCTTCGATCACTCCGAAGCCCGTGCGCTGCAGACCAGGGTCGATGCCGAGGATGCGCATTCAGTTCTTCAGCTGGAAGTACCAGCGCACCGAGTGGAAGAACACCGGCGCCGCGAAGGCCAGCGGCGCCACGCGGTCGAGCAGCCCGACGGCGCCGGTGACCGAGCTCTGGTTTCCCCAGTAGCGCACGCCGGCGTCCTTCTTCAGCGCCTTCATCACGAACTCGCCCAGCGTGCCGGCGCCGCCGGCGATGAGGCCCATCGCCAGCGCCTGCGGCGCCTTGAAGGGCGTGATCCAGTACATCGCGGCGCCGACCACGCCGCCGGCCAGCGTGCCCAGCGCCCAGGCGCGGGCCGAGAAGTCGCGGTCGATGTGGCGCGCCAGCGGGCGCCGGCGCAGCAGGCGCGTCATTGCCTCCTGCACCAGCTGCGCCGTCATCGCCACCACGACCAGGAAGAACACCAGGAAGGCGCCGCGCCCTTCGTGGCCGCGGAAGGTCAGCAGCAGCAGCGCCGGCCCGTGCGAAAGCCCGTAGACGCAGACCATGATGCCCCACTGGATCTTCGCGTTGCGCTCCAGGAAGCGTTCAGGGTCGCCGGCGAGCGCGCTGGTCACGGGGATGGCCAGAAACACGTAGACCGGGATGAAGACCGAGAAGAGGTCGAAGCTGCGCAGACCCACCAGCAGGTACTGCACCGGCAGCACCACGAAAAACGCGAGGATCAGGCTGCGGTGGTCGCTGCGCCGCGTGGGCGCCAACGTGATGAACTCGCGCAGCGCCACGAACGACAGCAGCGCGAAGGCCAGCGTCGCGCCCAGCGGCGCCGTCATCCAGGCCAGCCAGAAGAGCACCGCGCCGGCCCACAGCGCGCGCAGGTCGCGCCGCAGTTCCTGGTGACGGTCGGATTCCTCGCCGTTGCGGCGCAGCGAAAGCGTGGTGGCCACCACGCTGAACAGCACCAGCGCACCGAACAGCACCACGAACAGCAGCGCCACCTGCTGGTCGACCGACAACGAGCGCAGCGCGCTCATGCGGGCAAGGGCCGCAAGGCCATCACGGCGTCGCGCGCGCGTTCCAGGAACTGCCGCTTGTCCTCGCCCGCCTGCAGCTGCAGCGGCGCGCCGAAGGTCACCGTGCACAGCACCGGCACCGGCACCACCTCGCCCTTGGGCATGACGCGCTGCACGTTGTCGATCCAGGCCGGAATGAGCTGCACGCCGGGGAACTGCTCGGCCAGGTGGTAAAGCCCGCTCTTGAAGGCCTGCGGCTCGGGCCGGTTGCTGCGCGTGCCTTCGGGGAAGATGACGAGCGAGTCGCCGTTCCTCAGCGCTTCGACCAGCGGTTCCAGCGGGTCCTGGTCGTCGGTGCGCTGGCGGTTCACGTAGACGGCGTGGAAGACCTCGGTCGTGAGCCACTGCTTGAAGCGCGACGAGGTCCAGTAGTCGCGCGCCGCGATCGGCCGCGTGGTGGCGCGCAGGTCGCGCGGCAGCGCGGCCCAGATCAGCACCCAGTCGAGGTGGCTCTGGTGGTTGGCGAAGTAGATGCGCTGCTCGGCCTTCGGCGGGCAGCCCTTCCAGTGGCCCTGCGCGCCCGTGACCAGGCGGGCGATGAAGGTCAGCAGCAACCCCATCAGGTCGGCGCGGGTCATGGCGCCGATGCTAGCCCAGGGTGCTGGCGCTTCAGCGCAGGAAGGTACCGTCGGCGCGCACCTGCACCAGCTCGACGAAACGCGAGCCGGTGTTGCTGCTGCCGGTGAAGTCGATGTCCAGGCCGGAAATGCGGCTCTTCATGCCCTTCAGCGCGGCGCGGAAGCGGTCGCGCGTGAGGTCCTTGCCGCAGCGGCGCAGCGCCTCGATCACCACCTGGGCGTCGATCCAGCCTTCCATCGTGTAGTAGTTGATGCCGGCCTTGGCCTGTTCCACGGCGCGCTGGTAGAGCTGCACGTCGGGCGTGGTGGCGCGCCAGGGGAAGGGCGTGACCTGCGCGATGGCCAGGCCGCGCGCCTTCTCGCCCAGCACCTTGGCCGCCACTTCGCCGGAGACGATGGACATGCCGTAGAAGCCGGGCTGGCTGCCGGCGGCGCGCATCGCCGTCATCAGGTCGGCCGGCAGACGGCCGGCCAGGTACATGATCACGGCCTGCGGGTTGGCGCTCACCAGCGTGCGGCTGGCGTTGCCCAGGTTGCTGCCGTCTCCTTCCACGCCGGCCGAAGCCACCGGCTTGAGCTGGAAGGCGGCCAGCGCCCCTTCCAGCAGCTTCAGCGCTTCCAGGCCGCCCGGGTTGGCCAGGTGAGCCATCGCGATGCGGTCGATGCCGATGGTGGTGAGCTGACGGACCAGCGCTTCGGCCTCGCGGCGCGTGGTGGCGCGCACGAAGAAGGCTGACTCGCCGGCCTTCTCGCGCGCGGAATCGGCCACCGCGAAGCCGCCCACGGCCACCGCGTCGGTGGCGCGCAGCACTTCGGACGCCGCCGCCGTGGTGCCCGAGCCCACGCAGGCGAACATGGCGAAGACACGGTCGTTGAGCAGCAGCTTCCTGTAATTGGCCACCGCCTTCGGCGGCGCCAGTTCGTCGTCCAGCGAAAGAAGCCGGATCTGCCGCCCCTGGATGCCGCCGCCCGCGTTCACGGCGTCGAAGGCGGCCTGGGCGCCGGAGAGCAAGGCGCGGATCGGCGCGCCCAGCACCCCGCTCAGGATGGCGCTCTGGCCGAGCAGCACTTCCTTGTCGGAAACGCCGTCGGCCGCGCGTGCACTGCCGACGAAGGGCGCCGCGGCCGCCGCCGCGATACCCGCCAGGGTCTTCCGTCTGCCTTCCATCCGCCTGCCCCCCCTCTTGTAGTGCCGTGTCCGGCATCCTCGCGGGGGCGGCAGGCAGCGGTGAGCTAGTGCCTGAAGTGCCGGGTCCCCGTGAAGACCATCGCGATGCTACGCTCGTCGGCCGTCGCGATCACTTCTTCGTCCCGCATCGAACCTCCCGGTTGTATGACACAGGTCGCACCGGCGTCGATCACAACATCCAGGCCGTCGCGGAAGGGGAAGAAGGCGTCGCTGGCCACCGCCGAGCCGGCCAGGCTGAGGCCGGCGTTGGCGGCCTTGATGCCGGCGATGCGCGCGCTGTCGACGCGGCTCATCTGGCCCGCGCCCACGCCCAGCGTCATGCCCTGGCCGCAGAAGACGATGGCGTTGCTCTTCACGAACTTGGCCACCTTCCAGGCGAACAGCAGGTCGTCGAGCTGGGCCGTGGTGGGCACCCGCTTCGTCACCACGCGCAGTTCGCCGGCGGCCACGTTCTTGGCGTCCTGGGTCTGCACCAGCAGGCCGCCGCCCACGCGCTTGAAGTCCCAGGCGTTCGTCGACTTCGAGATGGGCACCTCGAGCAGGCGCACGTTCTGCTTGCCGGCGAAGAGCGCACGCGCCTCGGGCGTGATGGCGGGCGCGACCAGCACCTCGACGAACTGCTTGTTCTCGCCGATGCGGCGCGCAGTGGCTTCGTCGAGCGGGCGGTTGAAGGCGAGGATGCCGCCGAAGGCCGAGGTGGGGTCGGTCTGCCAGGCCTTGGCGTAGGCCTCCACCTGGGTGGCGGCCACCGCCACGCCGCAGGGGTTGGCGTGCTTGACGATCACGCAGGCCGGCGTGTCGAAGGTCTTCACGCATTCCCAGGCCGCGTCGGCGTCGGCGATGTTGTTGTAGCTGAGCTCCTTGCCCTGCAGCTGGGTCCAGCCGGCCAGCGTGCCTTCGGCCGGCTTCGCGTCGCGGTAGAAGGCCGCCGCCTGATGCGGGTTCTCGCCGTAGCGCAGCGCCTGCGTACGGCTGAACTGCAGGCTCAGCACTGCCGGCCAGTCGCCCTTGGCGGGCACCGCGCCCGCGTCGTTCTCGGCGCCCGGCTCGAGCGCGCTCAGGTAGTTGGCGATCATGCCGTCGTAGGCGGCGGTGTGGGCGTAGACCTTCTTCGCCAGCATGAACTTCGTCGCCCGCTGCAGCGCGCCGGCGCGCAGTTCGTCCAGCACGCGCGCGTAGTCGGCGGGGTCGATGACCACGCCCACGTCGGCCCAGTTCTTGGCCGCGGCGCGCAGCATCGCCGGGCCACCGATGTCGATGTTCTCGATCGCGTCTTCCAGCGTGCAGTCGGCGCGCGCGGTGGCGTTGGCGAAGGGGTACAGGTTCACCACCAGCAGGTCGATGGTGGCGATGCCGTGCTTCGCCAGCGCGGCCATGTGATCGGGATGGTCGCGCCGCGCCAGCAGGCCGCCGTGGATGCGCGGGTGCAGCGTCTTCACGCGGCCGTCCAGCATCTCGGGGAAGCCCGTGACTTCGGCCACCTCGGTCACCGGCAGGCCGGCGTCGGCCAGCAGGCGCGCGGTGCCGCCGGTGGACAGCAGCTTCACGCCCAGCCCGTGCAGGGCGCGCGCGAAGTCGACGATGCCGGTCTTGTCGCTGACCGAAAGCAGGGCGGTGGGGGTCATGGGGATCCCGGTCACTTGATCAACTTGTGGTCCTGGAGCTTGCGCCGCAGCGTGTTGCGGTTGATGCCCAGCCATTCGGCGGCCTTGCTCTGGTTGCCGCTGGCGTGCCGCATCACCACTTCGAGCAGCGGCTTCTCCACCGCCGACAGCACCATCTCGTGCACGTTGGCCGGTTCGGTGCCGCGCAGGTCCTTGAAATACTGTTCGAGCGTGGCACGCACGCTCTCGTCGATCTGCTTCTTCGTCACGCTGCGATGTCCATGCGGTCTGCGTTGGTCGCGGGCAGGCGCGGGTGGTGCTCGGCCAGCTGGCCGAACCAGTCGGCCACGGCGTGCCATTGCGCGCGCGCGTCTTCGATGCGGTTCATGCGGTCGCGGAACAGCGCGCCGCCGGGCAGGCCGGCCAGCGCCCAGCCGATGTGCTTGCGCGCGCTGCGCACGCCGGTGCCTTCGCCGTAGAGCGCGTAGTGGTCCTGCAGGTGTTCCAGCAGCCAGCCGCGCACTTCGGCGGTGGACGGCGGCGCCAGCGTTTCGCCGGTGGCCAGGTAGTGCGCGATCTCGCGGAACAGCCAGGGCCGGCCCATCGCCGCGCGGCCGATCATCAGCGCGTCGGCGCCGGTGCGCTCGAGCACGGCCCTGGCCTTGGCCGGCGTGTCGATGTCGCCGTTGGCCACCACCGGCACCGCCACCGCGGCCTTCACGGCGGCCACCGTGTCGTGCTCGGCCTCGCCGCCGTAGCCTTGCTCCCGCGTGCGGCCGTGCACGGTGAGCATGGCCACGCCGGCGCCCGCCGCGGCGCGCGCGATCGAGACCGCGTTGCGTTCGGCGGCGCACCAGCCGGTGCGCATCTTCAGCGTCACCGGCACGCCCTGCGGCACACAGGCGGCGACCACCGCTTCGACGATGGAAATGGCGAGCCGCTCGTCCTGCATCAGCGCCGAGCCGGCCCACTTGCTGCACACCTTCTTGGCCGGGCAGCCCATGTTGATGTCGATGATCTGCGCGCCGCGGTCGATGTTGAAGCGCGCCGCGTCGGCCATCTCGACCGGGTCGACGCCGGCGATCTGCACCGCGATCGGCGCCGCCTCGCCTTCGTGGTTGGCGCGGCGCGAGGTCTTGAGCGAATGCCACAGCTCGCGCCTGGAGGTGACCATCTCGCTCACCGCGTAGCCCGCGCCCAGGCGCCGTGCCAGGCGGCGGAACGGCCGGTCGGTGACGCCGGCCATCGGAGCGACGAACAGGCGATTCGGCAGCTCGTGGGGGCCGATCTTCATGCGGGGGAGGAGGAGGGCGCGAAGCTGCTGAAAAAGCGGGCAGAAGTATAGCCGCCACCCCCGCGCCCGCCGCTCACCATAATGGGGCCCGATGGAGGCCTGGTTCGAATCGCTGCTGGCGGCGCTGGCGTTGCCGAAGTACGGCCTGTCCACGGTCTTCGTCGTCGCGCTGGTCTCGGCGACCTTGCTGCCGCTGGGCAGCGAGCCGGCGGTCTTCGGGCTCGTCAAGCTCAACCCCGACATGTTCTGGCCCGCGGTGCTGGTGGCCACCGCCGGCAACACCGTGGGCGGCGCCATCTCCTGGTGGATGGGCTACGGCGCCGAACGCGTCTACGAAAACCTGAGCCACCACAAGCCGATCAAGGCGAAGGCGGCGCGCTGGCTGCGGCGCTTCGGGCCGCGCGCCTGCCTGCTGGCCTGGCTGCCGGTGATCGGCGACCCGCTGTGCGCGGTGGCCGGCTGGCTGCGCATGCCGTTCTGGCCCTGCGTGGCCTACATGGCGGTCGGCAAGTTCGGCCGCTATGTCGTGATGACCTCCGCGCTGCTGTGGTGGTTCCCGGGGAAGCTGACGCCCTGAAGGACCGGCGCATGCCGGGCCTGTGTCAACATCCTGCCGCCTCTTTCACAGACCCTGGCATGAACACCACGACCCCTGCCTACGAAGCGCTGGCCGAGACCTGGACCCGCATGCACCACATCGACCATGCACAGGCCATCGTCGGCTGGGACCAGGCCGCGAACATGCCCCCCAAGGGAGTGGAGGCGCGTGCGGCTGCCCTGGGTGAACTGGCGGCACTGCTGCACCGCATGCGCACCGACGCCGCACTGGCGACGCAACTGGCGCGCGCCGAGCAGGAGCCGCTGGACGAGGCGCAGCGCGCCAACCTGCGCGAGATGCGGCGCGAGTGGCGCGCCGCGAACGCATTGCCCGAATCGCTGGTGCTCAAGCGGCAGCTGGCCACTTCGCGCTGCGAGCATGCCTGGCGGCGCCAGCGCGTGGCCAACGACTGGGCCGGCTTCCTGCCCAACCTGCGCGAGGTGGTGGCGCTGGTGCGCGAAGAGGCGCAGTGCCTGGCCGACCAGATGGGCGTCTCGCGCTACGAGGCGCTGATGGACGGCTACGAGCCCGGCATGACCACCGCCCAGGTGGACCGCGTGTTCGGCGAGGTGCGGCGCTGGCTGCCGGGCCTGATCCGCGAAGTCGGGCACCGGCAGGCCCTGCAGCGCGTGGTGGAACCGGCCGGGCCGTTCGCCATTCCGGCGCAGCGCGCGCTGTGCGAGCAGGCGATGCGCATGCTGGGCTTCGACTTCGAGGCCGGCCGCCTGGACGTGAGCGCGCACCCCTTCTGCGGCGGCGTGCCCGAGGACGTGCGCATGACCACGCGCTTCGCCGAAGACCAGTTCCTGGGCAGCCTGATGGGCACCATCCACGAGACGGGCCACGGCCGCTACGAACAGAACCTGCCGCGCGAATGGCTGGGCCAGCCGCTGGCGAAGGCGCGTTCGGCGGCGCTGCACGAAAGCCAGTCGCTCAGCTTCGAGATGCAGCTGGGCAGCCACCCCGGCTTCGTGCACCACCTGGCGCCGCTGGTGCAGGGCGCCTTCGGCAGCCAGCCGGCCTTCGACGCGCAGAACCTGCACCGCCTGCTCACGCGCGTGAAGCCGGGGCTGATCCGCGTCGACGCCGACGAGGTGACCTATCCCGCGCACGTGATCCTGCGCTACGAGATCGAGCGCCCGCTGGTCGAAGGCGAGATCGAGGTCGAGGACATCCCTGCGCTCTGGGACGCCAGGATGATGGAGCTGCTGGGCCTGGACACGCGCGGCAACTTCAAGGACGGGCCGATGCAGGACGTGCACTGGCCCGAAGGCCTGTTCGGCTACTTCCCCTGCTATTCGCTGGGCGCGATGTACGCGGCGCAGTGGTTCGCCGCCATGCGGCGCGAGATGCCCGACCTGGACGCGCGCATCGGTGCGGGCGACCTGGGGCCGGTGTTCGAATGGCTCAAGAGCCGCATCTGGAGCCAGGCCAGCCGCTGGACCACCGACGAACTTGCCCTGCGCGCCAGCGGCGAGCCGCTGAACCCGGCGCACTTCAAGGCGCACCTGGAAGCGCGCTACCTGGCCGCCTGAGGCTTGCGCGCCGGCGTGGCGAGCGCGCGTTCCAGTTCGTCGAGCACCTGGTCCAGGCGCGCCACCGCCCGCGCGCCGTCGCGCCGGGCGGGGCGGTGCCGGGTCAGCAGGTGGCGTCCGGGGTCGTCCAGCCGTTCGTGGTTCAGCGTGACGCCGTGGCGCGCCAGCGTGGCGGCGATGGGGCCGCGGCGCGAACGCAGGTCGGCGCGTGTCTGCTGGTACGCGTGCTCGGCCAGCGCGCGCCGCTGCGAGTAGCCGAAAAGGTTGGCGATGAACATCTCCGGGTCGCGCTGGTCGGGCTCGAAGAGCACGATGTCGATGCCCGGGTGGCTGGTCTCGTAGCCCTTCAGCCCCAGTTCCAGCCGCGAGTGGATGAGCGTGCGGAAGGTCTGCGACAGCACCACCGGCAGCCCACCGTCCACCAGGTGCGGGATCGGCCGGTCGGCACGGGAGCGCACGCGTGAACCTGGCGAATGAGGCTGCGGCCTGCTGGCGTCGAAGGGCACCAGCGGGTTGAGCGCGATCACCAGGTCCAGCCCCATGTCCAGCAGCACGCGCGCGTGCAGCGTCTTCTTCAGCGCGCCGTCCACGTACCAGTGGCCGTCCACCGGCACCGGCGGGAACAGGCCGGGCAGCGCCGAACTGGCCGCGACGGCGCGCGAGATGGGCACCTCGTCATGGCCGGGCAGGCCGAAGGGGGCCGACTGCCCGCTGTCCAGGTCGGTGGCGACGATCACCAGGCGGCCGTCGAAGCGGCGGAAGTCGTCGCTGCGGCCGGGGCGCGAGAAGATGCGCTTCAACTGCGCTTCCAGCGGCGCGTTGCTGAACAGGCCGGCAGGCAGCGCGCGGCCGATGTGTTCGATCGCGGTGAGCAGGCCGCGGCGGTCGAAGGCGTAGCGCCAGCCGGCCTGCAGCAGCAGGCCGGGCAGGGCGGCGGCGCGGCGCGCGAACTCGCCGAACGCCGGCTGCACGAACAGGGTGGGGCGGATGACCTCGTCGCCTTCGTTCTCGATGAACGAGGTGCACAGCTCGCGCGCCGAAAGACCGTTGGCCAGGCCGGCGGCAATGAAGCTGCCGGCCGAGACGCCCACGTAGCCGTCCAGCCCGACGAGGTCGACGCCGACCAGGGACTCTTCCAGCGCGCACAGCGCGCCGATCTCCCAGATCGCGCCCAGCGGGCCGCCGCCGGCCAGGGCCAGCCCGATGCGGGGTGGCCGGCGGCTCATCGCGGGGTCAAGCGGTCTTGCGGGCAGCGCGCTTCACGGGCGCCTTGGCCGGCGCCTTGGCGGCCGCCTTCTTCGCCGGGGCCGTGCCCTTGGTCAGCCTGGCCACCGCGGCGGCCAGCTGGTCCACGCGCTCGGTGAGCGCCTGCACGTCCTTCGCGGTGGGCACGCCCAGCTTGCCCAGCGCCTTGGCCGTGCGCTGCTCGAAGATCGACTCCAGCTTGTCCCAGTTCTGGCCGGCCTTGGCGGTGACGGTGCCGGCCATGGCGGTCATCTTGCCGGTGACTTCGCTGATCTTCTCTTCGGCCAGCCCTTGCGTCTTCTTCTGCAGGCTGGCGCCTTCCTTGACCAGCGCCTCGAAGACCTTGCCGCCTTCTTCCTGCGCCTTCGCGAAGGCCCCCATGCCGGCGAGCCAGATCTGCTGCGCCGATTCCTTCACCGAACTGGCCAGCTGGCCTTCCAGCAGGCCGGCGGCGCCGGTGGACTTCTTCTCGGACAGGGCCTTGAGCTTCTTCACCATGGAGGTTTTCCTTTCTTCGCGAGGGGGTCGGCAGACGGCGGAAATATAGGGTTCACCCGCGGGCAAGGCAGCCTAAATCTCTAGTGAGACGGCTCTATGCTGCCGCCTGCGCCGCCCCGGCCAACGCACCCGAAACAGAGAGGAGAACACCGCATGCAGTACTTCGTGACCGGCGCCACCGGCTTCATCGGCAAGCGACTCGTCAAGACCCTGCTGGCGCGCCGCGGCGCCACCGTGCACTTCCTGGTGCGGCCCGGCAGCGAGGGCAAGCTGGCCGCGCTGTACGACTTCTGGGGCACGACCAGGGCGCGTGCCATTCCGGTCAGCGGCGACCTCACCGCGAAGAAGCTGGGCGTGGCGTCCGATGCGCTGAAGGCACTGAAGGGCAAGGTCGACGCGGTCTACCACCTGGCGGCCGTGTACGACCTCTCGGCCGACGAGGAAAGCCAGATCAAGGTCAACATCGAAGGCACTCGCAACCTGTGCGAATTCGCGAAGGCGGTGGACGCGCGCCACGTGCACCACGTGAGCAGCATCGCCGCCGCCGGCCTGTACGAAGGCGTGTTCCGCGAGGACATGTTCGAAGAGGCCGAAGGGCTGGACCACCCCTACTACATGACCAAGCACGAGAGCGAGAAGATCGTGCGCACGGAATGCAAGGTGCCGTGGACGGTGTACCGCCCGGCCGTCGTCGTCGGTGACTCGAAGACCGGCGAGATGGACAAGGTCGACGGGCCCTACTACTTCTTCAAGCTCATCCAGCGCATGCGGCAGATCCTGCCGCCGTGGTTCCCGTCCATCGGCCTGGAAGGCGGGCGCGTGAACATCGTGCCGGTGGACTTCGTGGTCGCCGCCATCGACCACATCAGCCATTCGCGCCACGCCACCAAGGGCAAGTGCTTCCACCTGGTGGACCCGGTGGGCTACCGCGTCGGCGACGTGCTGGACATCTTCAGCAAGGCCGCGCACGCGCCAAAGATGAACGTCTTCGTAAACGCCGCGCTGCTGGGCTTCATTCCCAAGAGCGTGAAGAAGGGGATGATGGCGCTGGCCCCGGTGCGCCGCATCCGCAACGCGGTGATCAAGGACCTGGGACTGCCCGACGACATCCTCGACTTCGTCAACTACCCCACGCGGTTCGACTGCCGCGAGACGAAGTCGGCGCTGGCCGGCAGCGGCATCGAATGCCCGAACCTGCACGACTACGCCTGGCGCCTGTGGGACTACTGGGAACGCCATCTGGACCCCGACCTGTTCATCGACCGCACCCTGAAGGGCACGGTGGGCGGCAAGGTGGTGCTGGTGACCGGCGGCTCGTCGGGCATCGGCCTCGCGGCGGCCTGCCGCTTTGCCGAGGCCGGCGCGGTCACCATCATCTGCGCGCGCGACGCCGACAAGCTGGCGGTGGCCGTGAAGGAGATCGAGGACTACGCCAAGGCGCGCGGCACCGAGAAGCCGCGCGTTTACAGCTACAGCGTGGACATCGCCGACGCCGAGGGCTGCGCCGCCTTCGCCAACCAGCTGGAGACCGAGCACGGCGGCGTCGACTTCCTGATCAACAACGCCGGCCGCTCGATCCGGCGTGCCATCGAGAGCAGCTACGACCGCTTCCACGACTACGAACGCACGATGCAGCTGAACTACTTCGGCTGCCTGCGCATCACGATGGGCCTGCTGCCCGGCATGGTGAAGAAGCGCAAGGGCCATGTGGTGAACATCAGCTCGATCGGCGTGCTCACCAACGCGCCCCGGTTCAGCGCCTACGTGGCCAGCAAGGCCGCGCTGGACGCATGGACGCGCTGCGCCTCCAGCGAGTTCGCCGACCAGGGCATCACCTTCACCACCATCAACATGCCGCTGGTGCGCACGCCGATGATCGCGCCCACCAAGATCTACAACAACGTGCCGACCCTCAGTCCCGAGCAGGCGGCCGACCTGGTGGTGCAGGCCTGCATCGCCAAGCCGGTGCGCATCGCCACCCGCCTGGGCATCACCGGCCAGCTGCTGCACGCGCTGGCGCCGCGCGTGGCGCAGATCGTCATGAACACCAGCTTCCGCATGTTCCCCGACAGCGCGGCGGCCAAGGGCGACAAGGGTGCCAGGCCGCAGCTCAGCGCCGAGGCGATCGCGCTGCAGTCGATGATGCAGGGCATCCATTTCTAGCCGCGTTCACCCCGTTCGCGAGGCTGCCGCGTATCAGCTCCCGTGGGGTCCCGTTCCGGGGCCCGTACGGGAGCTTTCTTCATGTCCACCGCTTCGCGCGCGCTCGGCGCGTTCGCCCTCGCCGCCCTGGCGGCCGCTTCGGCCCAGTCCGCCGTGCCACCGGAACGCCGCAGCACGCTGGCCGACCAGCGCGGCGTGGCCGTCACCATCTACAACGAGAACCTCGCGCTGGTGAAGGACACCCGGCGCGTGGCGCTGGACGCCGGCAGCAGCCGGCTGGCGCTGCGCGACGTGAGCGCGAAGATGCGGGCCGAGACGGCGCTGCTGCGCAGCCTGTCGGACCCGGGCTCGTTCTCGGTGCTGGAGCAGAACTTCGACTACGACCTGCTCACGCCGCAGAAACTGCTGGAGAAGTACGTCGGCCGCGAGGTCGGCGTCGTGCGCACCCATCCCACGACGGGTGCCGAGACGGTCGAGAAGGCGCAGGTGCTGGCCGCGCAGGGCGGCGTGGTGCTGAAGATGGGCGAGCGCATCGAGACCGGCGTGCCCGGCCGCATCGTCTTCGACGGCGTGCCCGCCAACCTGCGCGACCGGCCCACGCTGGTGACCGAACTGCAGAGCCGGCGCGCCGGTGCGCAGGACCTGGAGCTGTCGTACCTGACCGGCGGCCTGTCGTGGAAGGCCGACTACGTGGCCGAGCTCTCGGCCGACGACCGCACGCTGGACCTGTCGGGCTGGGTGACGCTGAACAACCAGAGCGGCACCACCTACACCGACGCCCGGCTGCAGCTGGTGGCCGGCGACGTGAACCAGGTGCGCGAAGCGCCGCGCCGGCGCGCCGAAGGCATGGTGCTCAACAAGCTGGCCGCCGCGCCTTCGGTGGCCATGGCCGAGGAAGCGCTGTTCGAATACCACCTGTACACGCTGCCGCGCGCCACCACGCTGGCCGACAACCAGACCAAGCAGGTGGCGCTGCTGTCGGCCACCGGCGTGCCGGTCAACAAGATGCTGCTGGTGCGCGGCGCCGACCACTACTACCGCAACAGCAGCCTGGGCGACATCGGCCAGAAGCTGAAGGCGGCGGTCTACGTGGAGTTCGGCAACCGCGAAGCCTCGCAGCTGGGCCTGCCGCTGCCCAAGGGCGTGGTGCGGGTCTACAAGCGCGACGCGGCCGGCAACGCGCAGTTCGTGGGCGAGGACTCGATCGACCACACGCCGAAGAACGAGACCGTGCGCCTGCACCTGGGCGACGCCTTCGACGTCACCGCCGACCGGAAACAGACCGACTTCAGGCGCCGCGAACCCACCAACAAGGCGAGCTACGTGTTCGAGAGCGCCTACGAGATCGTGCTGAAGAACGCGAAGACCGAAGCCGTGACGGTGACCGTGCGCGAGCCGGTGCCGGGCGACTGGCAGATGCTGGAAGAGAGCCAGCGCCACGCCAAGGTGGCCGCCGGCACCGCCGAGTGGCAGGTGGCGGTGCCGGCCGGCGGCAGCAGCACGCTGAAGTACCGCGTGCTGGTGCGCTACTGAAAGGAAGGTGCGGTGCCGACTAGAAGTCGGCGACCTGCAGCACCAGCTTGCCGAAGTTCTCGCCCTTGAAGAGCATCGGCAGCGTGGCGGGGAACGCGGCGACGCCGCCCTTGACGATGTCTTCGCGGCTCTTCATGCGGCCTGCCTTCAGGTGGCCTGCCATTTCGGCCACCGCCTGCGGGTAGCGGTCGGCGTAGTCGAAGACGACCATGCCTTCCATGCGCGCGCGGTTCACCAGCAGCGAAAGGTAGTTCTTCGGTCCCGTCACCGCGCCGGTGTTGTTGTACTGGCTGATGGCGCCGCAGATCACGATGCGCGCCCCGCGCGCCAGGCGCGCCAGCGCGGCGTCGAGGATGTCGCCGCCCACGTTGTCGAAGTAGACGTCGATGCCCTTGGGGCAATGCTGCCTGAGTCCGTCCTTCACGTCGCCGGCCTTGTAGTCGACGCAGGCGTCGAAGCCCAGTTCCTCGACCACGAAGCGGCACTTGGCTTCGCCGCCGGCGATGCCGACGACGCGGCAGCCCTTGATCTTCGCCATCTGGCCCACGGTCTGGCCCACCGCGCCGGCGGCGCCCGAGACCACCACCGTCTGCCCGGCTTCGGGGCGGCCCACGTCCAGCAGACCGAAGTACGCCGTCATGCCAGGCATGCCCAGCACGTTCAGCCACTGCGGCACGCTGCCCAGGCGGAGATCGATCTTCGCCATGCCGGAGCGCTTCACCTGATCGGCGGCGACCGCCCAGTATTCCTGCACCCCGGGGCCGCCGGTCACGTGGTCGCCCACCGCGAAGGCCGGGTTCTTCGAAGCGACGACGACGCCGATGCCGCCGGCACGCATGACTTCGCCGATGCCCACCGGCGGGATGTAGCTCTTGCCTTCGTTCATCCAGCCCCGCATGGCGGGGTCGAGCGACAGCGCCAGCACCTTGACGAGCACGCCGCCTTCGGCCGGTTCGGCCACCGCTTCCTGCGTGTGTTGCCAGCACTCGGGGCCGGGCAGGCCGTTCGGGCGCGCGGCCAGGCGCACCTGGTGGTTGACGAGGGAAACAAGGGTGGCGGTCATGGCGCGCTCCGGCGGTTTGAGCAGAGCCGCGCATGGTACGGGCCGCGGGGCCCGGCGAAAGTCACCCTGGCGACGCCCCCGGGCAGCGGTGGACTTCCACGGTGACGTGGCGCAGCGGCTCGATGGCGGCCAGCCGCGTGCGGTAATCGGCCGCGGGCAGCGGCCGGTCGGCCACCACCGCGACCGCGGCCGACCAGGCCTGCGCGCCCACCTGCCACACGTGCAGGTCGGCCACCTTGGCGTCGCCGTCGGCTTCCACCAGGTCGCGGATGCGCTGGCTGATGGCAGGGTCGGCGGTGGCGTCGACCAGCGCCTTCGCGCTGCCGCGCAGCACGGAGAACGACCACTGGGCGATGACGACGGCGCCGAACAGGGCCACCACCGGGTCCAGCCAGCGCCAGCCGCCGAACAGGCCGCCGGCCAGCGCCGCGATCGCCAGCACCGAAGTGAAGGCGTCGGCGATGACGTGCAGGTACGCAGCGCTGAAGTTGTGGTCGTGGTGGTGGTGGTGTGAATGGCCGTGGCCGTGGTCGTGGTCATGCGCATGACCGTGGTCGTCGTGACCTTTCGTGCCACGGCCCAGCATCCAGGCCGAGGCCAGGTTCACCAGCAGGCCCAGCACCGCCACCGCCATCGCTTCCTGGTAGGCGATGGGCTGCGGCGAACGCAGCGACTGCACCGCGTCGACCGCGATCCACACCGCCGCCAGCAGCAGGGCGATGCCGCTGGTGTAGGCGGTCAGCACCTCGATCTTCCAGCCGCCGAAGGCATAACCGGCGCGGCCGCCGGCGCGCGCCGACAGGCGATAGGCCAGCACCGCGCCACCCAGCGCCAGCGCATGCGTGCCCATGTGCCAGCCGTCGGCGGTGAGGGCGAGCGAGGCGCTCCACCAGCCGGCGGCGAGTTCGACGAACATGACCACCAGCGTGATGGCCGTCACCTGCGCGAGCGCGCGTTCGCGCCGGCGCATGCCGGGGTCGGCGAAGACGTGGCTGTGGTGGAAGGGCCGAAGGTCGTGGGCGTGCGGTGCGCTCATGGGTGGCACTCTACGCCCGCAGGCGCTACGGAGCCTTCGTCAGGGTCGTGACGGTGTAGACGCCGTTCACGCGCGCAGCGGTGAAACGCACCTTGTCGCCGGCCGCCAGGCCTTCCAGCTGCTTCGGGTCGGCGGCCTTGAACGCGATGGCCATCGGCGGCATGTCCAGGCTCTTGATGCCGCCATGCTTGATGGTCACGCGCGCGGCCGGCTTGTCGACCTTGGTGACTTCGCCGTCCACCAGGGCCTGCGCGAAGGCGGCCCCGGCGGCCAGCAGGCAGACGAAGGCGGCGAGCAGCTTGTTCATGGCGTGACTCCTGGGCTCCTCAACGCGCGGCAGGCTGCCCGCGATGACGCAATCTCTAGAATGCCGGCGCTGCACCGCGAGAAAGCCGCCGATGACCACGCCGCACGACACGCCCCTGGACCATATCACCCCGCGCGAGAAGGCCGAGATCCTGGCCCAGGCATTGCCCTACATCCGCAAGTACCACGGCAAGACCCTGGTCATCAAATATGGCGGCAACGCGATGACCGACCCCGGCCTGCAGCAGGACTTCGCCGAGGACATCGTGCTGCTCAAGCTGGTGGGCATGAACCCCATCGTCGTGCACGGCGGCGGGCCGCAGATCGACGAGGCGCTGGCGCGGCTGGGCAAGAAGGGCACCTTCATCCAGGGCATGCGTGTCACCGACGAGGAGACGATGGAAGTCGTCGAATGGGTGCTCGGCGGCGAGGTGCAGCAGGACATCGTGGGCCTGATCAACGCCGCCGGCGGCAAGGCGGTGGGCCTGACCGGGCGCGACGGCGGCATGATCCGCGCCCAGAAGCTGAAGATGGTCGACAAGGACGACCCCAGCATCGAGCACGACGTGGGGCAGGTGGGCGAGATCACCGCCATCGACCCTTCGGTGGTGAAGGCCCTGCAGGACGACCAGTTCATTCCCGTCATCAGCCCGATCGGCTTCGGCGAGAAGAACGAGAGCTACAACATCAACGCCGACGTCGTGGCCGCCAAGCTGGCGACCATCCTGAAGGCCGAGAAGCTGCTGATGCTGACCAACATCACCGGCGTGCTGGACAAGCAGGGCCAGCTGCTCACCGACCTGACGGCGCGCCGCATCGACGAGCTGTTCGAGGACGGCACCATCAGCGGCGGCATGCTGCCCAAGATCAGCGGCGCGCTCGACGCCGCCAAGAGCGGCGTCAACGCCGTGCACATCATCGACGGCCGCGTGCCGCACGTGCTGCTGCTGGAGATCCTGACCGATCAGGCCTTCGGCACCATGATCCGGTCCCATTGAATTGGCAGCCGCCCATCGCACCGCGCTGGCGATGACGGCCGCCTGTGGCGCCGGGTTCCTGTGGGGCACCG
The DNA here is from genome assembly GCA_044224175.1 of Rubrivivax sp. Classification (GTDB taxonomy): domain Bacteria; phylum Pseudomonadota; class Gammaproteobacteria; order Burkholderiales; family Burkholderiaceae_C; genus Rubrivivax. The sequence goes on from JBGAKY010000034.1 coordinate 19,198, forward strand.
GCGCGCTGGTGGTCAACCTGCTGATCGCGCAGTTCGGCCTGGCACCCGAGCGGGTGTCGTTCTGGCGCTTCGTCGTCGGTGCCGTCGTGCTGGTGGCGGTGTTCGGGCGCGGCCTCGCGCGGGGGCCCTGGCGCGCACAGGGGCGGCTGCTGGTGGGCGCCGGCGCCTGCATGGCGCTCTACGTGCTGTGCTGGTTCCTGGGCATCGCGCGCATCGGCGCCGCGGTGCCCACGCTCATCGCACTGTGCCTGCCGCCGGTCCTGGTCACGCTGCTGGCGGTGTTGCGCGGCCGCGAGCGGCTGGACCCGGCGCTCGTGGCCACGCTGGCTGCGGCGCTGGGCGGCACCGCGCTCGTCGTCATGCGGCACGACAGCGCGGCCGGAGCGGTGGACGCGGCCACGCTGTGGGCGGGCGTCGGCTTCTCGGTGGCCTCGGCGGTGCTCTATGCAGGCTTCACGCTGGTGAGCGGGCGGCTGTCGACCACGCTGGGCGCCGGCCCCGCCACCACCGGCCTCACCGTGGTGGCGGCGGTGGTGATGGGGCTGGCGGCCCTGTACACACCGCTCGGCTGGCCGATGGACCTGCCGCCTGAAGCCTGGCTGCTGTACCTGGGCCTGGTCACGGCGGCGCTGGCGCTGCTGGCCTTCACCTGGGGCGCAGCGCGCCTGTCGCCCACCGCGCTGACGGTGGCCACGCTGGTGGAGCCGCTCACCGCGGTGCTGCTGGCCGCGCTGCTGCTGGGCCAGGACCTGGCGCCACCGCAATGGCTGGGCGCGCTGCTGATGGTGGCCAGCATCGCCGCGCTGGGCCGGCGCGACGCGCGCCGCGCCGCGGAGCTTGCCGATGCGCCGCGCTGAACCGGTCTGGCTGTTCGACCTGGACAACACGCTGCACGACGCCAGCGCGGCCGCCTTCGCCGGCATCAACGAAGGCATGACCGCGTACATCGAGCGTGAACTCGCGCTCGACCGCGCGGCTGCCGACGCGCTGCGCCGCCACTACTGGCTGCGCTACGGCGCCACCCTGCTGGGCCTGGTGCGCCACCATGGCGTGAACGCGGCGCACTTCCTGCACCACGTGCACCTGCTGCCGGGCCTGGAGCAGCGCGTGCAGGGCTTCCGGCAGGACTTCGCGGCCATCGCGCGGCTGCCGGGCCGCAAGTTCATCGTCACCAACGCGCCTGCGCACTACACCGGCCGCGTGCTGGGCACCTTGGGCGTCGCGTCGCTGTTCGACGGCGTCATCGCGGTCGAACAGATGCGCATGTTCGGTCACTGGCGGCCCAAGCCCGACACGCGCATGCTGCGCCGGCTGGCGGTGGGCCTGCGCGTGCCGCCTTCGCGCTGCGTGCTGGTGGAAGACACGCTGGGCCACCTGAAGGCCGCGCGCCGCGTCGGCATGCGCACGGTGTGGATGCAGCGCTTCACGCGCCGCGCGCGCTGGGGCATCGCGGCCGGCACGCGGACGACCATCGTGCCGGCCTTCGTGGACCGGCGCGTGCGCAAGCTGGGCGCGCTGGCCGGCGCGGGCTTCTAGGCCCAGGGCACCGGCCCGGCCATGTGGTCGGCGAGCTTCGCGGCGGCAGCGCTGGCGCCAGCGTGGCGGCAGCGCACCGGTGCGCCGGCCGGCGCCACCACCGCGATGCGCGCCCGCACCTGCCAGTGCAAGGCCTGCTCCAGGCTGCTGTGCAGCCGCACTGCAAAGCGCATGGGCAGCGCCGACCAGCAGCGGTTGGGCAGCAACAGCGGGTGGCCGCCTTCGGCGCCGCTGCGGCCTTCGCGCCCCGTGTCCAGCACCAGCCGCAGGCGCAGCGGCTGACGGTCGTGGTTTTCGCTGCCGACGAAGGCTTCGCCGCCGGGGTCGGCACCCCAGCCGCGGCGCGGCCCGATGCGGCCCGACAGCCGGCCTTCGAGCGACAGCCGAAGCACCACCTCGACCGGCTGACCCGAAGGCAGGCCGGGGTCGTCGACCCACACCCAGTCGCGGCGGTGGCCGCCGCCGCGCAGCTGCGCGTTCACTGCATCGCCGGCCTGCAGCGCCAGTTCGGCGTCGAAGCCGCGTTCGGCGCTGGCAACGCCGACCAGGCCGCCGCAGTGGCCGCCCCAGGCGCCTTCGACGCGCCCTTCGAAGCGGCTGGCGGCATGCAGCGGGCTGTATTCCAGCAGGGCCGGCGGGCCGGGCGGGTCGACCCAGGTGGCGCAGCCGGGCGGCGGCGGTGCCGTCACGTCACCGGGCAGGGGCAGGTGGTCGGGCATGGTGACTCCCTCAGGGCTGAGCATGCGGCGCCGTCTCCCGACGTGTCATCCATCCAACGGCGGAACCTGGTTTGTCAGTGTTTACCTGCAAGGGGGGGCGCTCCGCCCCTGTGCCAGAATGCCGCCGTCTGTATCCAAACCCTTCGCGCGCCCCCAGCGACCCGATGTCAGAGCAGCCCGATGTCGTGAACCCCGCCGAGCGGGCCGCCGACGAAGAAGAAGCCGCCGCAGCCGCCCCCGCGCGAAAGCGCCCGCGCCCCGGTGAACGCCGCGTGCAGATCCTGCAGACGCTGGCCTCCATGCTGGAACAGCCCGGCGCCGAGCGCATCACCACCGCCGCGCTGGCCGCGCGCCTGGACGTGAGCGAAGCCGCGCTGTACCGCCATTTCGCCAGCAAGGCGCAGATGTTCGAGGGGCTGATCGAGTTCATCGAGTCCAGTGTCTTCACGCTGGTGAATCAGATTACCGAACGCGACGGCGCTGGCGCTGCGCAGGCGCAACGCATCGTCGCGATGCTGCTGCAGTTCGGCGAGAAGAACCCCGGCATGACGCGCGTGATGGTGGGCGACGCCCTGGTGTTCGAGCACGAACGCCTGAACGCGCGCATGAACCAGTTCTTCGACCGCGTGGAATCCCAGCTGCGCCAGAGCCTGCGCAGCGCCGCCGAAGCGGCCGGCTCGGCCACGCCCACCGTGGAAGCGAACGCGCTGGCCTCGGCGCTGACCTCGCTGGTGGTGGGCCGGCTGCAGCGCTACGCGCGTTCGGGCTTCCGCCGCCTGCCCACCGAGCAGCTGGAACCGGCGCTCGCGCGGCTCACGGCCTGACCGGGCGCGGCCCGATGCTGGAGATCCGGGTCGCCGGCGCGGCGCTGTGCCTGTTCGCCGAACGCGCCGCCTACCTGCCGGGCGAACGCACGCTGCTGGTGGCCGACGCGCACATCGGCAAGGCCAGTTCGTTCCGCCGGCTGGGCGTGCCGGTGCCCGAAGCCACCACCGGCGCCGCGCTGGCGCGCCTGTCGGCGCTGCTCGCGGCCACCGGCGCGGCGAACATCGTGTTCCTGGGGGACCTGCTGCACTCGGCGCGTTCGCGTGCGCCCGCGGTCTGGGAAGCGGTGGCGCAGTGGCGTGCGCAACATGCCGGCGTCGCGCTGACGCTGGTGCGCGGCAACCACGACCGCCATGCCGGCGACCCGCCGCCCGAATGGGGCGTGCAGGTGGTGGAAGGGCCTCTCACGCTGGGCCCGTTCGCGCTGGCGCACGAACCCGAGCCCGTGGCCGGCACCTACGTGCTGGCGGGCCACGTGCACCCGGCGGTGGTGCTGGACGGCCGCGCGCGCGACCGCCTGCGCCTGCCCTGCTTCCACTTCGGCCCGGCGGCGGGCGTGTTGCCCGCCTTCGGCGAATTCACCGGCATGCACGTGCTGCCGCGCGGCCCCGAAGACCGCGTCTACGCGATCGCGGGCGACACGGTGCGGCCTCTAAACTCGGAACCATGACCACGGTCGAACAACTCATCGCGCGCGCCGACGCGCTGCTGGCGCGCCTGGAGAAGGTGCTGCCACACGTGCCGCAGGCGCCCGACTGGCAGGCTTCGGTGGCGTTCCGCTACCGCAAGCGCGGCGGCAGCGGCGTCATCGAACCGGTGCGCCACGTGGCGGGCATCCGCCTGGCCGACCTGCAGGAAGTCGACGGCCAGAAGGAACGACTGGTGCGCAACACCGAGCAGTTCGTCGCCGGCCGCGGCGCCAACAACGTGCTGCTGTCCGGCGCGCGCGGCACCGGCAAGAGTTCGCTCGTGAAGGCCTGCCTGAACGAGTTCTCGCCGCGCGGGCTGCGCCTGATCGAGGTCGACAAGGCCGACCTGGTGGACCTGCCCGACCTGGTGGACCTGATCGCCGGCCGCAGCGAACGCTACATCGTCTTCTGCGACGACCTCAGCTTCGACGAGGGCGAGCCCGGCTACAAGGCGCTGAAGAGCATGCTCGACGGCTCGGTGGCGCAGACCAGCGACAACGTGCTGATCTACGCCACCAGCAACCGCCGCCACCTGCTGCCCGAATACATGAAGGAGAACCTCAGCTACCAGCACACCGAGGACGGCGAGGTGCACCCCGGCGAGGTGGTGGAGGAGAAGATCAGCCTGTCCGAACGCTTCGGCCTCTGGATCAGCTTCTACCCGTTCAGCCAGGACGAGTACCTGGCCATCGTGGCGCAATGGCTGCGCAGCTTCGGCGTGGCCGACGCGGCCATCGAGGCCGCGCGCCAGGAATCGCTGGTGTGGGCGCTGGAGCGCGGCTCGCGTTCGGGCCGGGTGGCCCACCAGTTCGCGCGCGACTACGCGGGCCGCCATGGCTGAACGCGAACCGGTGAACGTCGCGGTGGGGGTGCTGATCGACCCCGAAGGCCGCTTCCTGCTGACCAGCCGCCCCGAAGGCAAGGTCTACGCCGGCTACTGGGAATTCCCGGGCGGCAAGGTCGAAGCCGGCGAGACGGTCGAAGAGGCGCTGCGCCGCGAACTGCACGAGGAACTGGGCATCTCCATCGGGGCCGCGCACCCGTGGCAGGTGGAGATGGTCGACTACCCGCACGCGCTGGTTCGGCTGCACTTCATGAAGGTCTTCGAATGGCAGGGTCGCTTCGAGATGCGCGAAGGCCAGGCCATGTCCTGGCAGCTGCTGCCGGTGCAGGTGAAGCCCGTGCTGCCGGGCACCGTGCCGGTGCTGGGGTGGTTCGCCGCCGAGCGCGGGTTCCAGGGGGCGACCCACTAAACTCCCGGGCATGACCTGGCTCGACAGCATCAAGTGGGACCGCGACGGCCTCGTGCCCGTCATCGCCCAGGAAGCCGGCAGCCGCGACGTGCTGATGTTCGCCTTCATGAACCGCGAAGCGCTGGCCGAGACGGCGCGCCGCGGCGAGGCGGTGTACTGGAGCCGTTCGCGCGCGCGCCTGTGGCACAAGGGCGAGGAGTCGGGCCACGTGCAGAAGGTGCACGAGATCCGGCTCGACTGCGACAACGACGTCGTGCTGCTGAGCGTGACCCAGCAGGGCCACGACCCTTCGATCGCCTGCCACACCGGACGCCACAGCTGCTTCTTCCAGCGCCTGGAGGGCGGCACCTGGACGCCGGTGGAACCGGTGCTCAAGGACCCGGCGGAGATCTACAAGTGACCGCCCCTGCCGACGACACGCTGGCCCGCCTGGCCGCGGTGGTGGCGTCGCGCCGCGGCGGCGACCCCGACAAGAGCTACGTCGCCCGCTTGTTTTCCAAGGGACCCGACGCCATCTTGAAGAAGATCGGCGAGGAGGCGACCGAAGTCGTGCTGGCCGCCAAGAACGGCGGGGCCGACCGCATCGTCGCCGAGATGGCCGACCTCTGGTTCCACTGCCTCGTCGCGCTGGCGCAGTACGGGCTGGAGCCGGCCGATGTGCTGGCCGAACTGCGGCGGCGCGAAGGCCTGTCGGGTCTGGAGGAGTTCGCCCTGCGCAAGGTGAAGGCACGCGAAGGAGAGGGTTCATGAACGAAGTCATCGACGTCGGCGGCCGCGAGGATTCGCTGCGCACCCTGGGCCACGTGAGCTACGCGCTGCACCTGGTGGTGGCGGTGGGCGCGGTGCTGCCGGCCTTCCAGGCCAGCGTGCTGCTGCTGGTGGTGGCCTTCGTGCTCGACCTCGCCAAGCGTGCAGACGCCGCCGGCACCTGGCAGGAATCGCACTTCCGCTGGCGCATCCGCAGCGTGCTGTGGGCCGCCGTGCTCTACGCCGTGACCGCGCCGCTGTGGTTCCTCTTCTTCGTGCCGGGCTGGATCGCCTGGACCTGCATCTCCATCTGGTTCCTCTACCGCGTGGTGCGGGGCTGGATCAACCTCAACGAACGGCGAGCGATGCCCGTATGAGCGCGGACCCGAACTGCATCTTCTGCAAGATCGTCGCCGGGCAGATCCCGGCCAGGAAGGTCCACGAAGACGACGAACTGCTCGTCTTCCACGACATCCACCCCTGGGCGCCGGTGCACGTGCTGGTGATCCCCAAGCTGCACATCGCCACCCATGCGGAAGTGACCGAGGAGCACGTGCCGCTGCTCGGCCGCATGCTGACGCTGGCGCCCAAGCTGATGGCGCAGCTGGGCGTTACCAACGGTTTCCGCACCGTCATCAACACCGGTCGCGACGGCGGACAGGAAGTATTTCACCTGCACATGCACGTCATGGGCGGTCCGCGGCCCTGGGCCAAGGGTTGAGCCGGGGCGAACTTCCCCGCTCACCTAGAATCCGAGTTTCCTCCGGCATTGGAGAAGGATCATGGGAAGTTTCAGCATCTGGCACTGGTTGATCGTGCTGCTGGTCGTGGTGATGATCTTCGGCACCAAGAAGCTGAAGAACATCGGCTCCGACCTGGGCGCCGCGGTCAAGGGCTTCAAGGAAGGTGTCAAGAGCGGCGGCGAAGCGGCCGACGCCGGCACCGCCGCGCCGGTGCCCCCGGCGCAGCAGGTGAGCGCGCAGCAGCGTGCCGCCGACCCGAACACCGTCGACGTCGAGGCGAAGACCAAGTCCTGACACCCGCGGCGTGATCGACTTCGGCTTCGACAAGATCGCCCTCATCGGAGCGGTGGCGCTCATCGTCATCGGCCCCGAGAAGCTGCCGCGCGTGGCCCGCACCATGGGCCACCTGCTGGGCAAGGCGCAGCGCTACGTGGCCGACGTCAAGGCCGAGGTGAACCGGTCGATCGAGCTCGACGAGCTCAAGAAGATGAAGACCCAGTTCGAGGACGCGGCGCGCAACGTGGAGCAGACCATCCACTCCGAGGTGAACCAGGCCAAGAGCAGCTTCTCCAGCTCCTGGCAGGACGCGACCGCCGGCCTCACCGACGGCAGCGGCGCCACCGACGCCGCGATCCCGTACGACCCGCTGCAGCCGACGCCGCCCAGCTACCGCCACCCGAAGAAGAACTGGCGCCTCAAGCGGGGCGCCACGCCGCAGTGGTACAAGCAGCGCCACGGCATCCGCACCAAGGCGCAGTCCGGCGCCGCGCGGGTGGCCCGCTTCCGCCCGCCCGCGATGAAATGACCCCCCCCCGAAGCGCCTGCGGCGCTCCCCCCCAGGGGGGCGCCGCCAGCGGCCCGGCGAAGCCGGTTCCGCGTCGGCCGCTGGATGCCTCGCGCTGCGCGGCCCCCCGAGCGCAAGGCAAAGACATCCACTGAAATGGCCGAGCCCCAGAAAGACGAGCTCGAAGGCACCGAGCAGCCCTTCGTTTCGCACCTTGTCGAGCTGCGCGACCGGCTGATCCGTTCGCTCATCGCGGTGGGTGTGGCCTTCGTGGTGCTGCTGCTGTGGCCCGGGCCCAGCGCCCTCTACGACCTGCTGGCGCAGCCGATGATCTCGCACCTGCCGGCGGGCACCAAGCAGATCGCCACCGGCGTCATCTCGCCGGTGCTGGTGCCGCTGAAGATCGCGCTCATGGCCGCCTTCCTGGTGGCGCTGCCGGTGGTGCTGTACCAGGTGTGGGCCTTCGTGGCGCCGGGCCTGTATTCGCACGAGAAGCGCCTGGTGCTGCCGCTGGTCGTCTCCAGCACCTTCCTGTTCTTCGCCGGCGTGGCGTTCTGCTACTTCATCGTCATCCCGGCGATGTCGAAGTTCATCCAGTCCTTCGCGCCCAGCGCGATCACGGTGGCGCCGGACATCGAGCAGTACCTGGGCTTCGTGCTCACGCTGTTCCTGGTGTTCGGCATCGCGTTCGAGGTGCCGATCGCGGTGATCGTGCTGGCGCGCATGGGCATCGTCTCGATCGAGCAGCTGCGCAAGTGGCGCGGCTACTTCATCGTCGGCGCCTTCATCGTCTCGGCGGTGGTCACGCCGCCGGACGTGATCTCCCAGCTGTCGCTGGCGATCCCGATGTGCATCCTGTACGAGATCGGCATCATCGCGGCCCAGGTGTTCATCCGCCACACCAAGGCGCCGGAAGAAGCCGCGGCCGAAGGCGGCGACAAGGCGGCATGAAGGGTTACTGGCGCCGCGGCTGCTGCCTGGCCTTCGGGCGTTGCGCCACGGTGAGCTTCACTTCCAGTGCGCGGTCGCCGCGCTGGATGCCGAAGTCGGCCTCGCTCTGCGGCTTCAGTGCCGCCACCGCCGACATCAGCTGCATCGTGTTCGTCACCGGCTTGCCGGCGATGCGCACCACCACGTCGCCCGGCTTCAGGCCGCCGCGGCTGGCCGGGCCGTCGGCCAGCACGCCGGTGACGAGCACACCTTCCTTGACCGGCAGGCCGAAGCTTTCGGCGATCTCGGGCGTCAGGTCGCGCGGCTCGATGCCGATCCAGCCACGCGTGACCTGGCCGTCCTGGATCAGGCTCTCCATCACCTGGCGCGCGGTGTCCACGGGAATCGCGAAGCCGATGCCCAGGCTGCCGCCGGTGCGCGAGAAGATGGCGGTGTTGATGCCCACCAGGTTGCCGGCCGCGTCGACCAGCGCGCCGCCCGAGTTGCCGGGGTTGATGGCGGCGTCGGTCTGGATGAAGTTCTCGAAGGTGGACAGGCCCAGCTGGTTGCGGCCGAGCGCGCTCACGATGCCGGCGGTGACCGTGAGCCCCACGTTGAACGGGTTGCCGATCGCCAGCACCACGTCGCCCACCTGCAGCGAAGGCGCGTCGCCGAAGGCGATGGCGGGCAGGCGGTCGAGATCGATCTTCAGCACCGCGATGTCGGTCTCGAGGTCGGTGCCGACCACGCGCGCGCGGCCCTGACGGCCGTCGGCGAGCTGGACCTCGATCTCGTCGGCGCCCTCGATCACGTGGTTGTTGGTCAGCAGGTAGCCTTCGGGCGAGGCGATCACGCCCGAACCCAGGCCGGTCTGCGCCTGTGCAGGGCCGTCACCGAAGAAGAAGCGGAAGCGCGGGTCGTCGCTGTGCGGGCCCTTCTTGGCCATCTTGGTGGCGACGATGCTCACCACCGCCGGCGTGGCACGGCGTGCCGCGCCGCTGTAACCGACCAGGGTGCCGGCCTGCACCAACGCAGGCGACGAAGCCGCGCCGGAAGCCGCCGGCGGCGGTGCCTGAACGATGGTGGGCGACGGCAGCGCCGCGGGCGACTCCATGCGCGCCAGCCACTCGGGCTTGAGCGTGGCGACGACGAACAGCACCGCCACCGCCACGGTGACCGCCTGCGAGAATACGAGCCAGATCCTGCGCAACTTTCCCTCGAGACTCCCTCAGGTCATGGCCGATCGATCCGCCGTCGAAACCTTCCTGCAGGCGCTGCTGCGCCCGGAGTCGTTCCGGGATTATGGGCCGAACGGTCTGCAGGTCGAGGGCCGGCGCGAGGTGCGCCGCGTCGCCAGCGGCGTGACGGCCAGCCTGGCCTTCATCGAAGCCGCCGTTGCCGACGGCGCCGACACGCTGCTGGTGCACCACGGCCTGTTCTGGCGCGGCCAGGACGGCCGCCTCACCGGCTGGCTGAAGGCGCGCGTGCAGCGCCTGCTGGCGCACGACGTCAACCTCTTCGCCTACCACCTGCCGCTGGACGCCCACCCCGAACTGGGCAACAACGCGCAACTGGGCCGCCGGCTGGGGCTTTCGGCCGACGCGCGCTTCGGTGAACAGGAACTGGGCTTCGTCGGTGCAGGCGGCGGCGTGGCGCTGGACACCTTCGCCGCACGCGCCGCCACGGCGCTGGGCCGCGCACCGCTGGTGGTGGCGGGCGACGGCCGACCGCTGGCGCGCATCGCCTGGTGCACCGGCGGCGCGCAAGGCCACTTCGAAGCTGCGGTGGCCGCCGGCGCCGACGCTTTCGTCACCGGCGAGATCTCCGAGCCGCAGGCCCACCTGGCGCGCGAGACCGGCGTCGCGTTTCTCGCCTGCGGCCACCACGCCACCGAACGCTACGGCGCGCCGGCAGTGGCGGGGGCGCTGGCGGGGGAGTTCGGGCTCGAGCACCGGTTCATCGAGATCGAGAATCCGGCGTGAAGCCTCTGGTCGTGACGATGGGCGACGCGGCCGGCATCGGGCCGGAAATCATCGTGCGTGCCTTCCGGCAGGGCGCGTTCGAAGGCTGCGTGGCAGTGGCCGACCGCGGCGTCATGCAGCGCGCCGGCGCGCCGACGACGGCGCTGATCGCTTCGCCGCGCGACCTGGCGGGCGTGCCGCCGGGCTGCCTGCCGGTCATCGAGCCCGCGGGCCTGCCCCCGGAGCTTTCCACGCTGCCGCCCGGCCGGGTCGACGCCCGCAACGGTGCCGCCGCGGCGCGCTGCATCGAGGCCGCGGTCGGCTTCGTGCGGGCGGGCGACGCGGCGGCCGTGGTCACGGCGCCCATCCACAAGGAAGCGCTGGCCGCCGCCGGCGTGCCCTTCCCGGGTCACACCGAGATGCTGCAGGCGCTGGCCGGCGGCGTGCCGGTGCGCATGATGCTGGCCAACCGCGAGTTGCGCGTGGTGCTGGTCACCATCCACGTTTCGCTGCGGCGTGCCATCGAGCAGGTCAGCTTCGACGCCGTCCTGGACACGCTGCGCATCGCGCACCGCGCCGCCGCGGCATGGGGCCAGGTGCGGCCGCGCATCGCGGTGGCCGGCCTGAACCCGCATGCGGGCGAAGGCGGGCTCTTCGGCGAGGAGGAGCTCACCATCATCGGCCCCGCGGTGCAGGTGGCGCGTGCCGAGGGCGTGGACGCCAGCGGCCCGTACGCGCCCGACACCGTGTTCATGCGCGCGCGCCGCGGCGAGTTCGACCTGGTGGTGGCGATGACGCACGACCACGGCCTGATCCCGGTGAAGTACCTGGGCGTGGAGGAGGGCGTCAACGTCACGCTGGGCCTGCCCTTCGTGCGCACCAGCCCCGACCACGGCACCGCGTTCGACATCGCCGGCCAGGGCCGCGCCGACCCGGCCAGCCTGGTGGAGGCGATCGCGGTGGCGCGCCGTCTCGCGCGCTGAAGCGCGCTGCAGCGGGTTCGTGCGCCGAAGCGCTACTGGACGCTGGCGCCGCCGGCCGCGGCCGGCTTGCCGACCGACGACAGCTGGCGGCGCGCGCGCGCGGTGGCGCGTTCCAGCAGGTAGGCGTTCTCGAAGGCGCGCAGGCGCCCGGTCTCGCACAGCCGCACCAGCATGCGGCGAAGGCGCGCAGGCGCCCGGTCTCGCACAGCCGCACCAGCATGCGGTGGGTGAGCGAGATGGTCTGCTTGTGCCGCTTGCCGTGGTTGAAGACGAAGAAGGTGCGGCCCGGGCTCACGTGCACCAGGCGCACCTTCTGCCAGCTGCCTTCCAGGTGCATCTGGTAGGCGAAGCCGATCTGCACGTGGTCGGCGAGCGACTTGCCCTGCGTGGGTTCCACCGGCTCGGTGGGCGCGGGCAGGCCCTCGATCGCGATCTCGTGCGGCTTGATCTCGGGTTCGACCGAGACGTCGACGTCGACCTTGCCGTTCCAGTCGACCGTGGTCTCGTCGATGAGGCCGACACGCGCCGCCTCCTCGGCCGTGAAGCGCGGCGCGATGCCGGGGTCGCTGATCGCCTCGGTCAGGGTGGGCAGCGCCACCGGCGTGGTCTTCAGGTCGGCCTGCGTGGGCAGCGGCCTCTCGAGCGCACCTTCGACCTGGCGCGAGAGCAGGTTGAAGTCGAGCTGGCGCACCAGTTCGGCCTTCAGCGCCGCCGCGTGCGCCGGCAGCAGCTTGCTGAAGAAGGACCGGCGCGCGCTGTCGGCGTAGTCGACTAGGTCCATGCCTTCGCCGATCTCCTTCATCAGCTTGGGCAGTTCGGACAGGAAGGTCTTGCGCTGCAGCGCCGAGGTCTTGGGCTGCACGCTCATCACCAGCTCGCGGCCCACCTGGCGCAGGCGCTTCAGGCGTTCGGGGTCGTTCGCGCCGGCGGCCTTCAGCAGCACCTGGCTCCAGACGTTGCTGACGAAGTCGCGCACGAAGTCGGGCGCCTGGATGCCCTTGAACTCGACCTCCAGCTGCTGCTTGTACAGCACGCGCAGGCGCAGTTCGTCTTCCTTGGCCGACAGCAGGTCGGCCGCGTTGCCGTGCGCCTGCGCCTCGCGCTGGCCCAGGTCGGCGATGAAGATCTCGAGCGCCGCCAGCTTCTGCTCGTAGACCTCGATCTGGTCGAACTCGCCTTCGATGACCTCCTGCACCAGGGCCTTCACCTTGGTCAGCACGCGCTGCGCCGCGTCTTCGTTGAAGTCCTCGAAGGCGGCGCCCAGGGAAGCGATGCGGTTGACGAAGCGGCGCACCGGGTGCCGGCGCGACGAGAAGAAGCCGGGATCGCCCAGCGCGGCGCGCAGCACCGGCAACTGCAGGCGCGCGATCTGCCGCGCCATCTGCGGCGGCACCTTGGGGTCGGAGAGGATCTGGTCGAACAGGCTGCCGATGACGTCGATCACCATCAGCTCGAGCGCGCCGTTCGTGGCCTGCCGCAGTTCGTCGCGGTGGGCGCGGATCAGGTTGGGCAGCGAAGGCATGCCGCCGCCACCACCACCACCACCACTGCCCATGTCGTGCCAGTCGCCGGTGCCGCTGTCGGCGCCCGGGTCCACGTAGGCCAGGCGGCGGATGAGGGTCATCATGCCGGGGTCGACATGGCCGATCAGCGTGCCGCCGCGGCCGCTGCTCATGCCGCTGCGGGTGCTGGGCCCGAAGCTGCTGTAGGCGCTGCCGCGCTGGCTGATGTAGCGGCTGTCCGGGTTGTGGGCCTCGGCGGGGACCTCGTCCAGGCCGGCCGGCCGCGACGAGTGGTAGCCCGACACGGTGCCGGCGCGCATGTCGTGCGTGCGCACCACCATGCCCGAAGGCTGGACGCCGGCCTGGCGCAGGTCGGCCACGATCTCGCCATAGGAAGTGCGCAGCAGCGAGCCGAGCGAGCGCCCGAACTCCGAAGCCAGCACCTTGCGCACCTCGGGGCGGTCGGACACCGTCTCCACCGCGCGCAGCATGGCCTGGCCGATGACTTCGGGGCGTATCGGGTTGCGTTCCTGGTCGTTGCGGGTGGGGCCGAGCAGGCTGACGATGTAGGTGTCCAGCTCGCGCAGTTCCCATTCGCATTCGTGCGCGATCTCGAGCGCGAATCGCTCGGCGCTGACCTGGATCTCCATCTCGTGGTCGTCCACCAGCGAGAGCGAGTCCCAGCGCGTCTTCGTCGGCTCGCCACCGGAAGCGGCGTGCGGCGCCACCTCGCGCAGCACGCGCGTGTCCAGCGCCTCGTTGAAGGCGAGCGCGAAGACAGCCGACTTTCGGTTCAGCTCGAACTGCGCGCCCAGCAGGCTGTCGCGGTAGAAGACGTCCTTGGAGGCCAGGGCGGCCAGGCCCAGGCTTTCGATCGTGCGCTCGGTCGACGCGCGCGCAGCCAGCTTCACGCGCTGGATCGCGCCTTCGAGCGCAGCAGGCAGCCGGTGGACGGGGTTGGGAATCATGCGTGCGGGGCGAACCGCCTGAACCGCTTTGACCGCACTAGTATGCGGCATCCCCGCCCTTCCCGGCGGCCCGCGCCGGTTACGACTTCTTCAGCGCGTCGCGGATCTCGCGCAGCAGCGTGATGTCTTCGGGCGTCGGGGCGGGCGGTGCCGGCGGCGCCTTGGGCGCTTCCTTCTTGAGCCGGTTGATCTGCTTGACCATCACGAAGATGATGAAGGCCAGGATCACGAAGTTGACCACCACGGTGAGGAAGCTGCCGTAGGCGAACACCGCGCCGGCCTTCTTCGCTTCGACCAGGGTGGCGGCCGCGGGGCCGGAGAGCTGCACGAAGTAGTTGCTGAAATCCAGGCCGCCGACGATCTTGCTGACCAGGGGCATGATGATGTCGCCCACCAGCGAGTCGACGATCTTGCCGAACGCCCCGCCGATGATCACGCCGACCGCAAGGTCGACGACGTTGCCCTTGGTGGCGAATTCCTTGAATTCCGAAGTGAAGCTCATCGGCCCCTCCTGAGTGTGTTGAAGATTGACTCACAACTGGCCGCCGCAACGGCCGGCGCGCAGTAGACCGGCTGGCGCCCACCCCGTCAAGACGCGTGTCATGCCGACAGGAGGCTCTTGACGCCTCGGCTAGAATCCCGGGTTGACCCCGACCACCACCGTCCCCCTTCGAGGAACGTCATGACCGACACGACCGCGGCCGTTGCCGACGCGATCGACCCGAGCCGCCGTACCTGGATCGCGATCACCGCCGGCGTTGGCGCCGTGGGCACCGCGGCCGTTGCAGTGCCCTTCGTCAGCAGCTTCGCGCCTTCCGAGCGTGCACGTGCCGCCGGTGCGCCGGTGCAGGTGGACATCAGCGCCATCAAGCCGGGCGAGAAGCTCACGGTCGAATGGCGCGGCAAGCCGGTCTGGATCGTGCGCCGCACCAAGGAACAGCTCGAAGACCTGAAGAAGAACGACCCGCAGCTGGCCGACCCGAATTCCGACCGCAAGGCCTACCCCACGCCCACCTACGCCAAGAACGAATGGCGTTCGGCCAAGCCCGAGTACCTGGTGGTGGTGGGCATCTGCTCGCACCTGGGCTGCAGCCCGAGCGACAAGTTCACCCCCGGCGCGCAGCCCTCGCTGCCCGCCGACTGGCAGGGGGGCTTCCTGTGCCCCTGCCACGGCTCCACCTTCGACCTGGCCGGCCGCGTGTTCAAGAACAAGCCCGCGCCGGACAACCTGGAGGTGCCGCCGTACATGTACCTGTCCGACACCGTGCTGCTGATCGGCGAGGACAAGAAGGCCTGAGGGCCTTCCACACCCCCGCCTGAGCACCGAACACAAGACTCCACCAGGACTGCCGCCCATGGCTGAATTCAAGGAAGCGCCGGCCGACGCGCCGCTGCTCACGAAGACGACCGTCTGGTTCGAGAACCGGTTCCCGACCGCGTTCGCCGAATACAAGAAGCACATGTCGGAGTACTACGCTCCGAAGAACTTCAACTGGTGGTACTTCTTCGGCTCGCTGGCCATCCTGGTGCTGGTGATCCAGATCGTCACCGGCATCTTCCTCGTCATGCACTACAAGCCCGACGCCGCGCTCGCGTTCGCGTCGGTCGAGTACATCATGCGCGACGTGCCCTGGGGCTGGCTGATCCGCTACCTGCACAGCACGGGCGCGAGCGCGTTCTTCGTCGTCGTCTACATGCACATGTTCCGCGGCATGATCTACGGCAGCTACCGCAAGCCGCGCGAGCTGGTCTGGATCTTCGGCTGCGCGATCTTCCTGTGCCTGATGGGCGAGGCCTTCTTCGGCTACCTGCTGCCCTGGGGCCAGATGTCGTACTGGGGCGCGCAGGTCATCGTCAACCTGTTCGCCGCCGTGCCCTTCATCGGCCCCGACCTGGCGCTGCTGATCCGCGGCGACTACGTCGTCGGCGACGCCACGCTGAACCGCTTCTTCAGCTTCCACGTCATCGCCGTGCCGCTGGTGCTGATCGGCCTGGTCGTGGCGCACCTGCTGGCGCTGCACGACGTGGGCTCGAACAACCCCGACGGCGTGGAGATCAAGGCCAAGAAGGACCCGAAGACCGGCATCCCGCTCGACGGCATCGCCTTCCACCCGTACTACACGGTGCACGACCTGATGGGCATCGGCGTCTTCCTGATGATCTTCAGCGCCATCGTGTTCTTCGGCCCGGAAATGGGCGGCTACTTCCTGGAAGCCAACAACTTCATCCCGGCCGACCCGCTGAAGACGCCGCCGCACATCGCGCCGGTCTGGTACTTCACGCCCTACTACTCGATGCTGCGCGCCACGACCGACCCCATGGTCAACGTGTTCGTCGCCGTGGTGGCGCTGGCCGGCGTGGGCGGCCTGCTCATGCTGCGCGGCAAGGGCAAGATCATCGCCGTCGTCGGGGCGCTCGTGCTGGCGGTGCTGCTCAAGACCTTCGACGCCAAGTTCTGGGGCGTGGCGGTGATGGGCGGCGCGGTCGTGATCCTGTTCTTCCTGCCCTGGCTGGACAAGAGTCCGGTGAAGTCCATCCGCTACCGCCCGGGCTGGCACAAGGTGCTCTACGGCATCTTCGTCGTCTACTTCGTGATCCTGGGCTACCTGGGCATCCAGCCGCCTTCGGAGACCGGCACCCTGGTGGCGCAGGTCGGCACGCTGTTCTACTTCGGCTTCTTCGTGCTGATGCCGGTGTGGAGCCGCATGGGCGAGTTCAAGCGCGTGCCCGACCGGGTCGTGTTCCACGCGCACTGAGCCGGCAGGGGACACAGCAAATACCATGAAGAAACTCATCCTCTCCCTGTGGGCCGCGCTCTCTCTGGCCGGCCCCGCGCTCGCCTCCAGCGAAGGCCCGGCCTGGGACCCGTTCCCGAAGGAACGCGTCACCGACCTGGCCGCGCTGCAGAACGGCGCCAAGCTGTTCGTCAACTACTGCCTGAACTGCCATTCGGCGGCGTTCATGCGCTACAACCGCCTGCGCGACATCGGCCTGACCGAGCAGCAGATCAAGGACAACCTGATCTTCACCGGCGTGAAGGTGGGCGAGTTGATGAAGTCCTCGCTCGACCCGAAGGAAGCCAAGGAATGGTTCGGCGCCGTGCCGCCCGACCTGACGCTGGTGGCGCGCTCGCGTTCGGACCCCGCCAAGGGCAGCGGCGCCGACTACATCTACACCTACCTGCGCACCTACTACCGCGACGAGACCAAGGCCACCGGCTGGAACAACCTGGCGTTCCCGAACGTCGGTATGCCCAATCCGCTGTGGCAGCTGCAGGGCCAGCAGCGCGCCGTCTACGCCGAGCAGAAGGACCCGCACGACCCCGAGAAGACCACGCACGTCTTCAAGGGCTTCGAGCCGATCACGCAGGGCACGATGTCGCAGGCCGAGTTCAACAACGCGGTGGCCGACCTCACCGCCTTCCTGCAGTGGATGAGCGAGCCGGTGCAGAACGAGCGCGTGCGCCTGGGCGTCTGGGTGATGCTGTTCCTGGCCGGCTTCACGGTGGTCGCCTGGCGCCTGAACGCCGCCTTCTGGAAGGACGTCAAGTAATCGCAATGCCGCCCCGGCCGCCTGCGGCCGGGCGCCGAGCGCAGTGGACGCACGAAGTCGCGGCCACTGCGTTTTTCTCTTTTGATCGAGGGCTCACGCCATGATGGTGCTTTACTCCGGAACCACGTGCCCCTACTCGCACCGCTGCCGTTTCGTGCTGTTCGAGAAGGGCATGGACTTCGAGATCCGCGACGTCGACCTGTTCGCGAAGCCGGAGGACATCGCGCTGATGAATCCGTACAACGAGGTGCCCATCCTCGTGGAACGCGACCTGATCCTGTACGAATCGCACATCATCAACGAGTACATCGACGAGCGCTTCCCGCACCCGCAGCTGATGCCGGGCGACCCGGTGGCGCGCGCGCGCGTGCGGCTGTTCCTGTTCAACTTCGAGAAGGAACTCTTCGCGCACGTGAACCTGCTCGAAGGCCGCGGCGTCAAGGCCACCGACAAGCAGCTGGAGAAGGCGCGCAGCCAGATCCGCGACCGGCTCACGCAGCTGGCGCCGATCTTCCTGAAGAACAAGTACATGCTGGGCGACGACTTCAGCATGCTCGACGTCGCCATCGCCCCGCTGCTGTGGCGGCTGGACTACTACGGCATCGATCTCAGCAAGAACGCGGTGCCGCTGCTGAAGTACGCCGAGCGCATCTTCTCGCGCCCGGCCTACATCGAGGCGCTGACGCCTTCCGAGAAGGTGATGCGCAAGTAAGCCGCGGAAGCGCCGGCCGATGACCGTCTCCACCACCGACAACCAGGGCAGCTCGACGCGGCCGTACCTGCTGCGCGCGCTGCACGACTGGTGCACCGACAACGGCTTCACGCCGTACATCGCGGTCTACGTCGACGCCAGCGTGCAGGTGCCGATGGAGTACGTGAAGGACCACGAGATCGTGCTCAACGTCGGCTTCGAAGCCACGTCGGGCCTGAAGCTGGGCAACGAGTTCATCGAGTTCAAGGCCCGCTTCGGCGGCGTGGCGCGCGAGATCGTGGTCCCGGTCGACCACGTGGTGGCGATCTACGCGCGCGAGAACGGCCAGGGCATGGCCTTCCCGGTGCCCACCGATGCGGCCGCCGCACCGGCCAAGCCCGGCACGGCCCCCGGACCGCGGGCCGAGGCCAGGGCCCCCACGCCGCTGCGCGGCCTGCGGCTGGCCAGCGCCGAACCGGCCGCGACCGACGCCACCGCCGTGCCGCCGCCACCGGGCGACGAGCCGCCCGACCCGGCGGGCCCCGCCGGCGGCCGGCCTTCGCTCAAGCGCATCAAGTAGGGCCGGCTCCTACAATCGGCCGCAGGTTCCGGCCGGCTTAGCTCAGCTGGTAGAGCACCCGCCTTGTAAGCGGAAGGTCGTCCGTTCGATTCGGACAGCCGGCACCATCCACGTTCACTTCTCCGGTTCGCCGGCGCCGCCAAAGGCGCACCGCGCGGCGGGCTGATGCGCCTCAAGGTCCGGACCGTCCGCCTGAACTACGCTGTTTGCAGGTGCGGGGCTTCGCGCCGCGGTCGTGCGGGACCAGGATCGTGGGTCGCCCGATCTCGTTGACGGGTCCCGCTCGCGAGTCGTGCCACCGAAGGTGCCGACTGCGGGTCGATGGGGTCGCCGACCGTCAACTCTCGCGACCTGGAGGAATTCCGTGAGACCGATCGCATCGCATCTGTGGGCCGCTGGCGCAGCCGCGGCCATGCTGGTCCTCGCTTCTGGCAGCGCGCTGGCGCTGGACGATGAGGCGGCCAAGGGACTGCTGAAGAAGGGCGAGTGCACCAAGTGCCACGCCATCGACAAGGACAAGAAGGGCCCCGCGTACCAGAAGATCGCGAAGAACCACAAGGGCAAGGCTGACGCCGAGGACAAGCTCGTCAAGTTCGTCACCAGCGCGCCGAAGGTCAAGCTGGACGACGGCACCGAAGAGGAACACAAGCGCATCGCCAGCAAGGATCCGGCCGAGGTGAAGGGCCTGGTCCAGTGGATCCTCAAGCAATGAGGCGTGGCCGCCCGCGGCGATGAAGTCCGGCACCAGCCTGCGGGCCACCGTCAGCATCTGGCTGTTCGTGGTGCTGGTGATGGCGATGCTGCCGTTCTCGCTGCTGGTGGCGAAGTTCGCGCGCGAGGACCTGCAGGAGTCGACCTCGCGTCACGTGGTCCAGATCGCCGAGACCGTGGTCAAGAGCACGCGGCTGGCGATGCTTCACGACGACCGCGAGTCGGTGACGCAGATCATCTCGGACATCAGCCGCCAACCGGGCATCGAGCGCCTGCGCCTGATCGATGCCGCCGGCGAGATCATCGATTCGAACCACATCGGCGAGGTGGGCTTCTCGGTCGACAAGAAGGAGGAGCCCTGCGTGCACTGCCACCGCGGCGACGTGCCGCAGGAGCACGTGCCGAGCGAGAAGCGCTGGCACATCATCGATGCCGGCGGCAGCCGCTCGATGATCGCGATGGAGACGATCCGCAACGAACCGACCTGCACCACCGCCTCGTGCCATGAGCACAAGGCGTCGCAGAAGGTGCTGGGGGTGGTGGACATCACCTATTCGCTCGCGGAGGTCGACCGCTCGGTGGCGCGCCACACGCTGGTGATCCTCGGCCTGTGGGTCGGCTTCGTCCTCGTGCTCGCCCTGGGCGCCGGGGCCCTGCTGCATCGCAAGATCTACCGTCCGTTGCGCCAGCTCGAGGGCGCTGCCGACCGCATCAGCCGCGGCGAGCTCGATCCCCAGGTGCCAACTGCAGGCAGCGACGAGTTCGCCCGCGTCGGCAAGGCGTTCAATGCGATGCGACAGGCCCTGAAGGCCTCGCGCGCGGACACCGCGCAGCTGATCCAGACGCTGGAGTCGCGGGTCGAGGAGCGCAGCCAGCAATTGCTGGCGGCGCGTGCGGAGACCGTGCGTGGCGAGAAGCTGGCGTCGATCGGCATGCTCGCCTCGGGCATCGCCCATGAGCTGAACAACCCGCTCACCGGGGTGCTGACCTTCACGACGCTGCTGCGCAAGAAGGCCGCAGCGGGCAGCCAGGACGCCGAGGACCTGGACCTGGTGATCCGCGAGACCAGGCGTTGTGCCGGGATCATCCGCCGCCTGCTCGACTTCGCGCGCGAGAAGGTGCCGGTGAAGGGGCCGTTCGACTTCAACCAGGTGGTGCAGGACACGGTGCGCTTCGTCGAGCGATCGGCTTCGCTCGAGCGCATCGAGGTCGATTTCCGACCCGCCCCCGGGATGCCGGCGGTTCACGGCGACGCCGACCTGATCAAGCAGGTGGTGCTCAACATCCTGGTGAACGCCGAACAGGCGATCAGCGGACCGGGCCGGATCGAGGTCACGACCCGCATCCTCGCGCCCGATGGCGACGCCGGGCCGCAGGTCGAAGTGGCGGTGCACGACACCGGCTGCGGCATCCCGGCGCGCAACCTGCCGCACATCTTCGACCCGTTCTTCACGACCAAGGAGACCGGCAAGGGGACCGGGCTGGGCCTCTCGGTGAGCTACGGCATCGTGCGCTCGCACGGTGGCAGCATCGAGGTCGACAGCACCGAGGGCCAGGGCACGACCTTCCGGGTGCGGATCCCGGTCGACCCGCCTGCGAGTTCCGATTCACCCGCTCCCGAGACCGCCTCCGAGGCCCGCCCATGACCGCACGCATCCTGGTGATCGACGACGAGGAAGTCGTCCTTCGCAGCGTCCAACGCATCCTGGCCGACGACAGCCATCAGGTGGACCTCGTCGACGACAGCGTCGAGGGCCTGCGACGCGCCGACGAGGGCGCCTACGACGTCGTCGTGCTGGACATCAAGATGCCGCGCATGGACGGCATCGAGGTGCTGCGCGACCTGAAGGAGCGCCACCCCGAGATCGAGGTCATCATGGTCACGGGCCTGTCGGAGGTCCAGACCGCGGTGCAGGCGATGAAGCTGGGCGCCTTCGACTACCTCTCCAAGCCCTTCGAGCCCGACGAGCTGACGCATGTCGTCGAACGGGCGCTCGAGCGGCGGCGCCTGCTGCGCGAGAACCAGGCGCTGAAGTCGGAGGTCGGCGCCCGCTACCGCTTCGAGAACATCGTCGGCGCCAGCGCGTCGATGCAGGCGGTCTTCCGCCTGATCGCGCAATGCGCACCGACCCATGCGACCGTGCTGATCACCGGCGAGAGCGGCACCGGCAAGGAGGTGATCGCGCGCGCGATCCACCACAACAGCCTGCGTGCCGACAAGCCCTTCGAGGCCGTCGACTGCAGCACCCTCAACGAGGAGCTGTTCGAGAGCGAGCTCTTCGGTCACGTGCGCGGCGCGTTCACCGGCGCCGTCGCCGCCAAGCGCGGCCTGCTCGAGGTGGCCGCCGGCGGCACGCTCTTCTTCGACGAGTTCGCCAACGTGCCCATCGCCACCCAGGCCAAGCTGCTGCGCCTGATCCAGGAGCGCGAATACCGCGCCGTCGGCGGCACGACCACGCTGACGGCCAACGTGCGGCTGGTCGCGGCGACCAACCGGGACCTGAAGGCCCTGGTCGCCGAGGGGCGCTTCCGCGAGGACCTGTACTACCGCGTCAACGTGTTCCCGATCCAGGTGCCGCCGCTGCGCGAACGGCGCGCCGACATCCCGGCCCTGGCGTACCACTTCCTGAAGAACTTCTGCATCGAGCTCGGCAAGGCGCCTTGCGAGATCTCCGAAGGCGCGATGAGCCTGCTCGTCAACCACGACTGGCCGGGCAACGTGCGCCAGCTCGAGAACACGATGCAGCGGGCGGCCATCCTGGCCTCGGACCAGACGGTGCGCGTCGCACACGTGGCCAGCGTGCTGGACGGCGCGGTCGAAGGCGACCACGCCGTGCCGCGCAGCGGCGAGGAACTCAAGCGGGTGAAGAAGCTGGCGCGCGAACAATCGGTCGAGGACATCGAGCGCCGCTTCGTCCAGGAGGCGTTGCGCCGCAACCAGTCGAACGTCACGCGCAGCGCCGCCGAGACCGGCATGCAGAGAGCCAACTTCCAGGCCTTGATGAGGAAGTACAACATCCACGCGCGCGACGCCGAAGACGGCGGCGCCGAAGACCCGGCCTGAGCCGCCCGCCCTTCAGCCGCCGCCGTGCGGCGCCGGCGCGCCGCCCACTTCGGGCAGTTCCTCCCAGCCCGTCAGCATCGCCTTGAAGTGTGCCGAAGGCGTGTGGCCGAGGCTGGAGAGGTAGACGTGCATGAAGATGAAGCCGCAGAAGAAGATGAAGATCAGCACGTGGACGGTGTCGACGATGCGCACCCCACCCAGGAACTCGATCTGGCCGCCGAAGCGCGCGACGTCCCAGAGCAGCACGCCGCTGTAGAACTGCAGCGGCACGAGCACCATCATCACGATCTGGTACATCACGCTCTGCAGCGGGTTGAACTTCGAGTAGACGTCCACGTGGTGGGGGTTCGGGTCGCCGCGGAAGATGCCGTAGCCGTAGTAGCGCATCTGACGGAAGGTGGCCAGGAAGTGCTTCTTCGGACTGAGTTCGGGGTGGTAGACGCGGATCTTGTCGGTGAACAGGTAGAAGCCGAGCCAGATCGCGAAGTTCGCGATCAGCACGAAACCGATCCAGTTGTGGAACCGGACCGCGTTCTCGAACGAGATCACCTGCGCCGCGCCCAGGTAGCGGATCTGCAGACCGGTCAGGATCAGCAGCACGAAGCCGACGGCGTTCATCCAGTGCCAGATGCGCACCGGCAGCGGGTTGACGTAGATGCGCCCCATCGTGGTTCCCTCGTTCAGTGGGTCGGCGGTGGCGCCGACCTGCGTTCGCGCATGCGCCGCGTGGCCCACTTCAACGTCATGTGGCCGAGCACGCCTCCGACGCTGCCCAGCACCACCAGCACCAGCAGCCAGTCGAGCAGCTTGATCCGGGTCGCCCCGATCGCGTAGAAGCCGCGAACCGACTCGATCGCGGTGAGCGAACTCAGCACGCCGGCGTCGACGCCGTGGCGCAGCGGCCGGCCGTCGGGCCCCGCGATCGTCAGCACCACGCTCCGGAACGCCGCGGCACCTTCGCGATGGCAGACATCGCAGTCGCGGATCGCCTTCGCCTTGTCCGCCAGCTGGTGTGCCTCGACACCCGAGTGCACTTCCAGCCGACCCCGCAGCGCGACGTCGCGCAGGCCCTCGTCGCGGCCGTAGGACTCCAGCAGGCTCAGCAGGGCCCGTTCGTCGAGCCGCTGTTCGCCGTTGCCGGCCGCCCGGATGCGGGCCTCGAAGCGCGGTACGCCGAGCGTCTCGATGATCTGGCGCTGGCCGCGGCCGTCGACCAGACGCAGGCTGACCCGGCGTTCGGCGTTCGGCGCATGGCACACCGGGCAGGAGATCGCGTCGAAGTGCCGACCGACGTTGGGCAGCCAGGTGCGGTGCTGGGCGTAGGCGTCCTTGTGACAGGCCAGGCAGGCGTCCTTGAGACCGGCGCCGAGCGACGGCACCTGGATCGCATGGGCCTGGTGACAGTCGCCGCAAAGCGGTGCGGGCTTGCCCTCGGCGACGCGCTTCAGGCCGTGGACGTCGCCGACGTAGGCCTTGCCGATCGCCTCGTGGCACTTCAGGCAGGGCGTCTCGGCCACCGGCTTGACGATCTTCACCGACTGCAGCGTGTGCACCTCGTGGCAGTCCGAACACAGCGGCGCCTCCTGGCTGCCTTCCTTGACGAGCGCCGCGTGCACGCTGTCCTGGTACTTCGCCACATGCTTCTTGTGGCAGGACTTGCAGCCCTGGTCGAGCGCCAGTGCATAGTCGCGCCGGCTCTTCACGGCCGGCTTCTCGGTGGCATGCTTGTCGTCGCCGACATCGTCGTGGCAGTCGGTGCAGTCGTTGGCGTTGTGGCGCGAGGCCAGATAGGCCGCGGTCGGAACGTGCAGCGACCAGGTCTTGCCGTCGCCGGTGCGCATCACCAGGTCGGGCTTGTCGTGGCATTTCTGGCAGGCCTGGCTGTCCTCGCCGAGCGAAGGCGCCGTGGCCGCCGACGTCGTGAAGCTGAGCACCAGCAGGGTGATGCCGAAAAGCCAGGCCGCCGGCGCGAAGAGCGCGCGGCGGCCGAGGGTCACGTTGTTCTTCATGGTGGGCGACCGGAGGCCGAAGGCGCCGGTCGCCCGATTGGGCCCCATCGAACCCGGAGCCGTCTTGAGGCATCACAAGGTGGCCTTCTCCCCCTTCGCGGCACGCAGCGCCATCCAGGCCATCGCACCGAACCCGATGACGGGCAGCGTGACGATGTAGGCCAGCCCGATGAAGGGCGCGGCGGCGAACAGGGCGACGTTCTTCAGGAACTTGCCAAGGCGGCGGTGTCCACCCGTCTCGACGAAGCGGCGCACCGCCAGCCCGGCCAGCGTCGCCAGCCCGACGAAGGGCAGCAGCACGATGAAGGCGAGCCCGATCAGAGGCCCGGCCGCCAGCATGCCGATCGTCACCCAGGTCCGGGGCGGGGCTTCGGGTGCGGCGGCGACCGGTGCCGCGGCCGGGGCGGCTGCCGGCGCGGCCGGCGGGGTGGCCGCTTCCAGCGCGTCGCGCACGCTGGTCTCGATCACTTCGGGCGACAGCGGCTTGTGCAGGAAGGCCGTCACGCCGGCCGCCTTGGCGCGGCGTTCGCTGGCCTCGGTGCCGTAGCCGGTGATGATGACGACCGGCGTCCACGAACGGCGGGCCTTCACCCGTTCGGCGAGTTCGAGGCCATCCATCCCCGGCATCTTGATGTCGGTGTAGACGACGTCGTAGTCGCCCTTGTCGAGCTTGTCGAGCGCCTCGGTGCCGTTGCGGGCCGTGACGACGACGTAGCCTTCTTGCGTGAGGACGCGGTCGAAGCTGGTCGCGACCACCGGGTCATCATCGACAACCAGAATCTTGTGCAGCGCGCTCATGATGGTCTCCTTGTGAAGAGGTGAGGGGGAAGGGGATGCGCCGGTTTCGGGTTCCTCAGGCGGCGGCGTCGCTGCGCAGCGCCCAGCGCTTGTGCTGAGTGGCGCTGTGAGTCAGCTTGGCCAGTTCGTCGCAGCCCAGCGGCTTGGCGACGTAGTCGAAGGCACCCAGGCGCACCGCCTGCTTGGCCGTTTCCAGCGTGGGGTAGCCGGTGATGACGACAACCTCGGTCTCGGGCCAGCGTTCCTTGATGTGCTCCAGGGTCTCGACGCCGTCCATCTCGGGCATCCGCAGGTCGAGCAGCACGACGTCGAAGGGCTGGCGGCCGAGTGCCTGCAGTGCGCTGGTGCCGCTGCCGGCCTGTTCGACCGTGCACTGCTCGCTCTCCAGGGCCCGCTTGACACTGCGGCGCACGACTTCCTCGTCGTCGATGACGAGGATCCTGGCCTTCGCGTTCATGGTGGCTTCCCGTTGTTGTCTGTCTGGTCTCGACCCTGCACACGCATAGCGCATGCCAGTTCGCCCCCCATCGGATCACGGTGGAAAAAGCCCAGGTAGATCAATGCCTTGGCGCGTCCGCCCCGGCGCCCAAAGAGGCCCGGCCGCGGCGCCGGTGGCGCGTCGCTGCATGAACGCTGCACGCACCCCTGCCGGGGCTGGCGAAGAAACCGCAGGCGAATCAACGTGTTGCACTCGCGCCCGGGTGCATGAAGAAAACATTCATCGGGGTTGCGCGGTTGCGCCGTGCGGGAGGCGTCGAATCACGCAAGCGGCCGCCGACAGGCGCAGGTCAGCGCTTCTGGCGGCGGCCAGGTGCGAGCCCGGCGCCGGACGTCGGTTCGGTCACTTCGGGATCCGCGGCCGCGACTGCAGGGGTGTTCCATGAGGGCGCTTGACGCGCCCGTGAACGTCCGACGCATGGCCTTCCGTTCCTCGCGGACCGCTCCGGATGCCGCGCTCGGCGCGGGCTTGCAGTGCCAACACGCGGGCGGCCGCGGAGGCAGCGTTCAGTCGTCCAGCGCGTGGCGGGCGGCCGCCGACGACCGGACGGAGTGGAGTTCGGTGGCGCCGTCGAATTCGTCGAAGTCGTCGAGAGTCCATTCGTCGACCGGTAGATCGTCACCATCGGGAAGATCGAAGCTGTCTTGCTGCTGGCTCATGGTGCTTCTCCATTGGGCGGGAGCGTGCCTTGCGTCCCTGCCACTGTGTTGCCGGGGCGCCCGATTCGGTTCATTCGGCACGTGCCGGCGTCGGGCGGCAAGGCATGCCGGCGCCAGGGTCATCGGCCACCGGGCTGCGCCGGGGTCGACCGCCTGTCGCCGACAGCACCCCCCCGGACTACGGGCCGACTCTCGTTGACGGCATCTTGCCGATCGGAATAGATTGGCCCGGTCCCATCACCGACCCGCAGGCCGATCTTGCATTGGTGCAGCGAACCTCTTGCGCGAACCTGGACAGGCTTCGTCTGCGCCCTGGCACTGCTCGTGCCGTCGCTTGCCGACGCCGCCGTCGCCAGCATCGTGCAAGGCCAGGTGAAGCTGATCCGCCACAGCGAGCGCTTCAGCCTCGGCGAAGGCAATGCCCTGAACGATGGCGACATCGTCGAGTCGGCACCGGATGCGTTCGTCCAGATCGAGTTCGACGACGGTTCCGCGGTCGAACTGGGAGGTGCGACGCGGATCCTGCTGGGGCCCAGGATGCCGCGCGTCAAGTCGCGTGGCCCGGCGCAGTTCTATCTGCTGCAGGGCTGGGTCAAGGCGACACCCAGGCGCGACGCCGGGGCGGCACCTTCGAGCGAGGCGCCGGTCCGATTCATCGGGCGGCGGGTGGAAGTCGAATCGCGGGGCGGGGCGGTCATCGCGCAGGTCGACGGCATGGCCTTCGCGCTCTTCTGCGAACGCGGCAGCTGCCGTGGAACGCCGCGTGAAGCGGGCGGCGTGCCGATCGATCTGTTCGCAGGGGACTTCGCCAGCCAGGCGGCCGGAGCCGCCAAGCCTGTCCTGTCCAAGCGCCCGGGCCCGGGCTTCCTGGAGGAATTGCCGCGCCTGTTCCGCGACACCCTGCCTTTGCGCGCGGCGCTGTTCGCGAACGCGCGCCCGCTGCCCAAGGCCGAAGGGGCGGTCGACTACGCCGATGTCGGGCATTGGCTCCAGGCCGAAGGGGCGATCCGGCCGCCGCTGGTCGCCGAATGGCGCGGCCGCGCAAGCGACACCGGATTCAGGAACGAACTCGTCGCCCACCTGAAGCAGCACCCCGAGTGGGAGCGCATCCTCTTCCCCGAGCGATTCCTGCCCAAGCCTTCGCCCACGCCCGTGGCCGTGAACCCCGTGGCGCCTGAACGGGCGGGCTCCTCGCCCTGAGCGCCACCGGCATCTGCTGCCAGGGCCCTTCCGCCGCCACTGCCGCATCACCACGGAGTGCCCCGCCATGCGACTGCTCATCAAGTTCAACTTCGTCTTCCTGCTGTTCTTCCTGGCCGGCCTGGGCGCCAGCATGTGGATCGCGAACGACCTGCTGCGCCAGAACGCCAAGCAGGAGGTGCTGGAACACGCGCGGCTGACGATGGAGAAGGCGATCGCGGTGCGCTCGTACACGATCGACCAGATCCAGCCGCTGCTGCAGACGCAGATGGTCTACACCTTCCTGCCGCAGAGCGTGCCGGCCTATGCGGCGACCGAGGTGCTGCACAAGCTGTCGAAGGCGTTCCCCGACTACACCTACAAGGAAGCCACGCTCAACCCCACCAATCCGCGCGACCGGGCGGTCGACTGGGAAGCCGACCTGATCGGCCGCTTCCGCAACCAGACCGACCAGAAGGAGCTGATCGGCGAACGCGAATCGCCGCTCGGCCGCGTGCTCTACATCGCGCGCCCGCTCAAGATCGGCAATCCGGCCTGCCTGCTGTGCCACGACACGATCGAAAGGGCGCCGAAGACGGTGATCGAAAAGTACGGCCCGGCGAACGGCTTCGGCTGGAAGGTGAACGAGACCGTCGGCGCACAGATCGTGACGGTGCCGATGGCGGTGCCGCTGGCGCGCGCGCAGCAGACCTTCAAGGTCTTCGTCGCCTCGCTGGTCGGCATCTTCCTGACGCTGGGCCTGGTCGGCAATCTCATGCTCTGGGCCGTCGTCATCCGCCCGGTGACCCGGCTGGCCCGCGGCGTCGACCGCGTCAGCATGGGCGACGGCGGCGTGCCCGAGTTCAACGCCACCGGCAAGGACGAGATCTCGCAGCTGGCCCAGTCGACGACGCGCATGCGCCGCAGCCTGGAACAGGCGATGAAGATGCTGGAAGCATGAGCGTCGGCCTGCCCCCCGGCGCCGTGGGCAGCGGCCTGCCGGCGCGCATCGGCACCTACCCGATCCGCGGCCTCATCGGCAGCGGATCGATGGGCGTCGTCTACCTGGGGCACGACACCGAGCTCGATCGTCCGGTGGCGATCAAGACGATCCAGCGCCACCTGCTCGAAGGCGCCGCCGGCGGCGAGGTCTTCGCGCGCCGCTTCCGGCTGGAGGCGCGCGCGGCGGCGCGCCTGTTCCACCCCGCGATCGTCGCCGTGCACCGGCTGGGCGAGGACGAGCAGTACGCCTTCATCGTCATGGAGTACATCCGCGGCCACGCGCTGTCGGACTACCTGGTGCCGGCCGACCGCCTGCAGCGCGACGAAGTGCTGTGCCTGATGGCGCAGCTGCTCGACGCGCTGCAGTTCGCGCACGAGCACGGCGTCATCCACCGCGACATCAAGCCGGCCAACCTGATGGTCGACGTCGGCGGCCGCCTGAAGATCACCGACTTCGGGATCGCGCGCACCGAAACCAGCCAGTTCACGCGCGTCAACACGGTCGTCGGCTCGCCCGGCTACATGGCGCCGGAACAGTACACCGGCGCGGCCATCGACCGCCGCGTCGACCTCTTCGCTTCCGGCGTGCTGCTCTACCGGATGCTGGCGGGCGTCAAGCCCTTCAGCGGTTCGGAAGAAGGCATCATGTACCAGATCATCTACGGCAGGCACCCGCCGCTGACCGAGCAGACCGGCGACCCGTCGCTGGCGCCGTTCGAACCCGTCATCGACCGCGCGCTGGCGAAAGCGCCGGCCGACCGCTACGGCAGCGCGCAGGAGTTCCTGTCCGCGCTGCGCACGGCGGCCGGACAGGTGCTGCCCGACCGCCTGCCCAGGGAGAGGCTGCTGCCTTTCGACGCGCCGGACACCGGCGCCCTGGCGCAGACACAGACGCTGGTCATCCCGGGCGCGCGGGCGTCCACGGCCGGCCCGGGGCCGCCGCCGGCCACCGCACGCACCGCGCCTGCGCCGCCCAGCCTGCCCGGGTCCGACGCCTTCTCGACCAGCCAGCTGCCGAGCGAGCCGCCGCCCAGCGGCTGGGACCTGGCCGAGCTCTCGAAGCTGGAACACGAGCTGATGCGCCATGTCGGCCCCATCGGCAAGGTGCTGGTGCGGCGCGCCGCGCGCGGCCAGTTCGACCTCCAGGCGGTGCGCGAACTGGTGGCCGGCAGCATCGTCGACCCCGACGTGCGGGCCCGTTTCATCGCCGGCAGCCAGCGCCTGGCTGGTGCGGCCGGCCCGGCCTCGGGCTTCGGCCCTTCGTTGCCGCCGCCCACCACGCTGCCACCGCCGCGCACGCCGCTGGGCGAAGACGATGTCGCGCGGGCGGCCGAAGTGCTGACACGCGCCTTCGGCCCGGTCGCGCGCGTGATGACCCGGCGCGCCGCCGCGAACGCCGATTCGCGCGAGCAGTTCGTCGCCCGTCTGCTCGACCAGGTGGGCGGGCAGGTCGACCGGAACGCGCTCGAGACCGAACTCAGGCGCCGGCTCGACCGCTGAGTCCCCCGCCACGCCGATTGAACCGCCGGCGCCGGTGCTGCAACCCAGCGGCGGACGGTCCGGGCCGAACGCGGCATGCGGGCGCGTCCTGCTTCGGAGACCGCCACCCCATGGCCAGCCCCGGTCGAATCGAGATGCCATCGCTGGCGCGCGCCGCGCGCCGCCTGTCCCTGCTGACGGCGTTCGGCCTTGCGGCCTGCGCCACCCAGGCGCCGCCAGCGTCCCCCGCGCCGGTCGCCGCGGCGGCGGCGCCGGCGCGCGAGATCGCCGACCTCGGTGCGCTGCGGCGATGCGTCGGCGACCTGCTGGTGGACTACGGCACGCGCGATATCTCGCTCGCGATCGAGACCCTGGGCGAAGGCGGCCGACGCGAAGACGAAGGCGCGCGCGATGCGCTGGCCGCCGCCATCTCCGAGATGGCGCAGCGCAGCCGTGCCATCCGCGTCGTCGCCGCCGAGCGCGAGACCCTGGCGCCGCAGGCCGGCAACGTGCTGCTGCGCGGCAGCCTGCGCCGCACGGCGCGCACCCTGTCGCTCGACCTCAACGCCTTCTCCACGCGCGACCAGGGCGCCGTCGCCGGCGCCGCGTCCAGCCACACGGTCGCGCTGATCGACGGCGGCGCCGAGCTGCGCCCCTTCGGCGCCGTGGTGCGCGCGCCGCGTGACGGCGCCGGTGCCGAACGCCAGGCCCTGCGCCTGCTGGTCGACGTCGCGGCGGTCGAACTCGTCGGCCGCCTCGCCCGCGTGCCCTACTGGACCTGCTACGGCGCCGCCGCCGGCGACCCCGGCGTTGCCGCCGAGACGCAGAACTGGTACGACGCGATGGCCGCCCAGCCGGCCGAGATCATCGGCTACTTCCAGCAGCAGCTGCGCCAGCGCCGCCAGTACGACGGCGCCGTCGACGGCAGCGTCAACGGCGCCTTCAAGGACGCGGTGGCGCGTTACCGCGAAGGGCTCGGCCTCTCGCGCGAGCCCAAGCTCACGCTCGACTTCTTCCGCGCCTACCTGGGCGCCGACCATCGCGCGCTGGCCTTGAAGGCGGCACCGGCGGGGTCGCCGGCGCCGGGCACGGCGACCGCGGCGGCGCCCCGGCCGGTCGCGCCGGCCGACCTCGGCACGCGCGGGCTCGAGCTGGCGCTGCAGCCGCCCGCCCGCGCGCTGGCGCGCGGCGAGGCGCTGCAGTTCACGGTGCAGCCCAGTCGCGATGCCTATGTCTACTGCTTCCACCAGGACGAACAGCGCCGCATCCGCCGCTTCTTCCCGAACCGCTTCCAGAGCGAGGCGCGCGTCAGCGCCGCCGGCGGCCTGCGCCTGCCGGGGGCGATGCGCTTCGAGATCGCGATGAACGCGCGCGGAACGCCCGAAACCGTGACCTGCTTCGCGACCGAAGCCGACGTCTGGGCCCGGCTGCCGGCCCGCCTGGCGCTGCCTGACTTCGCGCCGCTGCCGCTGGCCAGCCTGGAGCAGCTGCGCAGCGCCTTCGCCGACGCCGCCGGCGGCGCGCTGGCGCAGGATTCGTTCGTGATGCGTGCACGCTGAGCGCGTGCCGGCGGGCGCTTCCACCGCGGGGGCGGCACCGAATCCTTGAACGCCCGGCGGGCGGGCTGCAACCCAACGGGGAGCCAGCCCACCCTCGACGACCCGCCAGGAGACTTCATGGTCGGCCATCCCCGCCGCGTTCTCCGCGTTCTTCCACTGATCGCCCTCGGCAGCCTCTTCGCGGCCGACGCCGCACCCGCCCAGACCTGCTTCGACGGCCCGCCCGTCGCCGGCAGCGACGCCCCCGGCGGCACCAAGTTCCGCCTCATCGTCCAGCAATGCCCGGCGCTCGGCGCAACGCAGCGCGAGCACCGCGCCGAGCAGCTGGCGCTGTTCGACCGCAGCACCGCGAGCGTGGCGATCACGCTCGCCGACGCCCCGGTGCAAGCCGCGCCGCAGGCGCCCGCCGCGGTGCCGCCGGCGGACCTGCCGCCGCTCAACGCCGACGGCCGCCGAATCCTGTCGCTGGCGCCGGCGCTGCTGGCGGCGGCGCGCGAACACGACCTCGACCCGCTGCTGCTGCATGCCATCGCCCATGTCGAATCGCGCCACAACGCGCAGGCGGTGTCGCCGGCCGGCGCGCGCGGCGTGATGCAGGTGATGCCGGCCACCGCGCAGCGCTTCGGCGTCGCCGACGGCCGCGCGCTGTTCGACGCCGAGACCAACCTGCGCGCCGCCGCCGCCCTGCTGCGCTCGCTGCGCAGGCGCTACGGCGACGACCTGCGGCTGATCCTGGCGGCCTACAACGCCGGCGAAGGCGCGGTCGCGAAGGCCGGCGGCAACGTGCCGAACTACCCCGAGACCCAGGCCTACGTGCGCGACGTCAGCGCCGTCTACCGCCGCCTGGCCGCGCGTTTCACGGTGTCGCCGGCGGGCACGCTGGTCGCCCGCGGGAGCTGATCCGATGTCGATGTCCGCCTACTTCCGCAGCGCCTCCGCCGTGCGCGAGAACGCGTTCGCGCGCTACAGCGACCTCGTCCTGGTGGCCGGCGTGGTGGCGATCGTCGCCATGATGATCCTGCCGCTGCCGGCCTGGCTGATCGACATGCTGGTCGCGATCAACATCGCCTCCGGGCTGGTGCTGCTGCTGTTCGGCCTGTACATCGCGTCGCCGCTGGAGTTCTCGGTCTTCCCCAGCGTGCTGCTGGTGACCACGCTGTTCCGGCTTTCGCTGTCGATCGCGACGACGCGCATGATCCTGCTCGAAGGCCACGCCGGTCACATCATCGACACCTTCGGCAAGGTGGTCGCCGGCGGCAACCTGGTGGTCGGCCTTGTGGTGTTCCTGATCATCACCGTGGTCCAGTTCATCGTCATCGCCAAGGGCGCCGAACGGGTCGCCGAGGTGGCGGCCCGCTTCAGCCTGGACGCGATGCCGGGCAAGCAGCTGTCGATCGACTCCGACCTGCGCTCGGGCCTGATCGACAAGGACGAGGCGAAGCGCCGCCGCAAGTCGCTGGAGCTGGAAAGCAAGCTGCACGGCAGCCTGGACGGTGCGATGAAGTTCGTCAAGGGCGACACCATCGCCGGCATCGTCATCATCGTCATCAACCTGCTCGGCGGGCTGGCGATCGGGGTCATGATGCAGGACCTGGACGTCGGCACCGCGCTGACGCGCTACTCGATCCTGACCATCGGCGAAGGCATGGTGGCCCAGATCCCGGCGCTGCTGGGCGCGATGGCCGCCGGCCTCATCGTCACCCGCACCGCCGACGAGGACGACCGCCACCTGGGCGATTCGATCCGGCGCCAGATCGCCGCCAAGCCGCGCGTGCTGATCGTCGCCGGCGCCCTGTGCCTGCTGATGAGCGCGGTGCCCGGCTTCCCGGTGCTGATCTTCGTGCTGCTGGCGCTGGTGGCCATCGTCTCCGGCGTGCTGCTCACGCCGGCGCTGCGCGAACGGCTGCAGCAGGCGCGCAGCCCGGCGCTGCGCGGTCTGGTCAAGAAGCTCGAGCCGCAGCAGCAGGTGCTGGCCACCGCCATCCCGCAGCAGCGTGCGTCGGTGCCGCTGCTGCTGCGCGTGCCGGCCGCGGTGCTGGCCGCCGACGAGGCGCCGCAGCTCACGCGCATGCTGGAAGACGTGCTGGAGGAGTTCCAGCTCGGCCTCGGGCTCACGCTGCCGCGCATCCACGTGCACGGCATCCCGGGCGCCGGCGCGCGCTGGCAGCTGCTGGCCTACGAGGTGCCGATCGCCGAAGGCCGCCTGCCCGAGCAGCCGCATGCCGCGCTGGCCGACCCGCTGCGCCAGGCGCTGCGCCGCCACGCGCCGCTGTTCCTGGGCCTGCAGGACACGACCAACCTGCTCAACCGCGCCTCGGTCGACTCGCCCGACGTCGTCAAGGAAGTGCTGCGCGCGCTGCCGCTGCAGCGTGTGGCCGACGTGCTGCGCCGCCTGGTCGGCGAATCGATCTCGATCCGCAACCTGCGCGACATTCTCGAAGCGCTGTCCGAAGCCGGCCAGCGCGACAAGGACGCGCACAACCTGGCCGAATTCGCCCGTGTCGCGCTGCGGCGCCAGATCAGCCACCAGGTCGCGCCCGAAGGCCGGCTCGGCGCGCTGCTGCTGCAGCCCGGGCTCGAGGACCTGCTGCGCCAGGCGGTGCGCGTCAGCAGCGGCGTCGCGCAGCTGGCGCTGGAGCCCGACGTGGCGCGCCGCATCAGCGAGTCGATCGCCGGCGCCGTGGCGCGCCACCGGCCGGCCGCGATCCTGACCACGATCGACGTCCGCTGGCACCTGCGCAAGCTGATCGAGCCCGAGTGCTTCGACACGCCGGTGCTGTCCTATCACGAGCTCATGCCGTCGCTGCAGCTCGACGTGCTCGACCGCGTCGCCCAGCCCGGCGCACCGATGCTGGAGGCCGCCTGATGTCCACCCCCGTCCGCCGGGCCACCGGCCTGGCCCGCGCCGCCCTGGCCGCCGCGTTCGCACTGGTGGCCACGCTGGCCCAGGCCGACCCGATGCCGAACGCGCAGCGACCGGTGTCGATCACGGCGCGCGAGCAGCCGGTGGCGGCCTTCCTGCAGGACCTGTTCGCCA
Source organism: Rubrivivax sp. (assembly GCA_044224175.1). Lineage (GTDB taxonomy): Bacteria > Pseudomonadota > Gammaproteobacteria > Burkholderiales > Burkholderiaceae_C > Rubrivivax. The sequence goes on from JBGAKY010000034.1 coordinate 53,657, forward strand.
CCATCGACGTGCCGGCGGCGATCAGCCCGGGGCTCGCCGGCTCGGTCAACGGCACCTTCACCGGCCCGGCCGAGAAGGTGCTGCGCGACGTGACGCGCATCTACAACCTGGTCAGCTACTTCGACGGCGCGGTGATCCACGTCGTGCCGGCGGCCGAGGTGGTGCGCAAGACCTTCGCGGCGACGCCGGCGGCGTCCGACCGCGTGCTGCGCCAGGTCAACGACCTCGGCCTGCCCGACCAGCGCAACACCCTGCGCCGCAGCAGCGACGGCAACATGCTGGCCGTCGGCACCAAGCGCTTCGTCGACCAGATCGAGGACCTCGTGCGCGCCGACCAGGCCGCGCCCGCCGCCGCACCGGCTGCGGGAGGCGGCGCCGACTTCCGCGTCTTCTACCTGCGCTACGCCTGGGCCCAGGACGTGACGATGAGCTTCGGCGGCCGCCAGGTCGTGCTGCCGGGCGTCGCCAGCGTGCTGCGCTCGCTGGTCGGCGCCCGCCCCGGCAGCCCGCTCGGCCAGGAAACGCAGTTGCGCCCCACCGTGCCCGGCCTGCGCGGCCAGGGCCTGGCCAGCCAGGGCGCGCAGAAGGTGTCGGCGCCGGCGGGCAAGGGCGACAGCGCCACCGACGTGCTGGTGGCCGCGCTGCAGCGCACCGCGCAGCCGGCCGAGCCGCCGGCGCCGGCGCTGATCCCCGACGCCCAGGCGCCGCGCATCGAGGCCGACCCGCGCCTGAACGCGGTCATCGTGCGCGACATGGCCGACCGCCTGCCGCGCTACGAGCAGCTGATCGCCGCCCTCGACGTCGAGCCGCAGACGCTGGAGATCGAGGCCACCATCATCGACGTCAACACCGACCGTCTGCGCGACCTGGGCGTCAACTGGCGCTGGAACAACGCCGGCTTCGGCCTCCAGGTGGGCGACGGTGCCACCTCGGCGCTGCCCAAGGCCGGCGGCGTAGCGTCCGCGGTGCTGGGCTCGATCGGCCAGTTCGTCTCGCGCATCAACGCGCTGCAGTCCGAAGGCGCGGCGCGCGTCGTCTCCAGCCCGCAGGTGGTGACGCTGTCCAACGTCGAGGCGGTGTTCGACAACAGCTCGACCTTCTTCGTGCGCGTCGCCGGCCGCGAGCAGGTGGACCTGTTCAATGTCAGCGCCGGCACCTCGCTGCGGGTGACGCCGCACGTCTTCCGCGACAAGGACTCGACGCGCATCAAGCTGATGGTCAACATCGAGGACGGCAACCTGAGCAACCGCCAGGTCGACCAGATCCCGGTTGTCGAGCGCTCGACCATCAATACGCAGGCGCTCATCATCGAAGGCGAGAGCCTGCTCATCGGTGGCCTGACGCGCGACGCCACCTCGTCGTCGGTCGACAAGGTGCCGGGCCTGGGCGACGTGCCGGTGCTGGGCCACCTGTTCAAGAACCGCAGCAACAGCAGCGCGCGCATCGAGCGCATGTTCCTGATCACCCCACGCCTGGCCGCCGCGCGGCCGGCGCAGGCGACCGGCACCTACCTTCGCACCGGCGCCGACACGCCGGCAACGGTGCCGGCCGCGCCGGCCCCCGGTGCACCCGCCGCCGCGCCGGCGATCGTGCCGGCCGTCTACACGCCGCCGACGCGCGCCTCGGTCGTCGTCGACCTCGACGCGATGCCCGTCGCCGCGCCGGCGCCGGCCGCCGCACCGCGCGCCACGACGCCGGTGGCCGCCGTCGCCTCGGCCGGCGTGCCGCCGGCCCCGCCCCGCACCCCATCCCAACCGGACCGCTGACATGGACCGTGCCCCCGCCGCTGTCGAAGAGGAAACCGGCCGCGCCCCCGCGGCGCCGCCGGCGCTCGAACTGCGTGTGCTCGAAGGCCCGCAGCGCGGCGCGCGCAACGCGCTCGCGCCGGGACGCGCCTGCGTCATCGCGGCCGGCACCGCCGCTGGCGCCGACATCGTGCTGCACGATGAAGGTGCGGCCAGCCTGCGCGTGACGGCGGGCCCGACGCAGGCGCTGGTCGAGGTGCTGCACGGCGAAGTGACGATCGGCGACCAGACCCTGGCCGCCGGCGCGCACGCGGTCTGGCCGCGCTGGGTGCCGCTGAGGATCGGCGCTTCGCTCGTCGCCTTCGGCTGTGCCGACGACGAACAGTGGGCCGCCGATGCCGAGGCGCCCGCCGGCGCCGAGGAGGCCGCCGCCCCGCAGCCGCTGCGCCGGCGCGCCGAAGTCTGGCTGGGCGCCACCGGCGCGGCGATCCTGCTCGCCTGCGGTGGCACCTTGTGGATGGCCCATGTCGCCGCGGCACCGCGGCCGCCGGGGGTTTCCTCGCCGCCACGGCCGGCGATCGCGGCGCCGCGCGGCGACGACGCGCTCGAACGCGAGGTGGCCGAGGTCTTCCGTGTCAACGGCGTCACGGTGCGCGCGAACAGCGTGGCGCCGGGGCACATCGTCGTCGAGGCCGCCGAGCGCGACGGCGCCCGCCTGCGGCGTCGAAAGCCTGACCGTGCGCAACCACCCCGAGCCGCTGCCGCCGCCGCCGCGGCCGGTCGTGGAAGACCCGGGCAAGCGCATCGCCTCGCTGGTGCCGGGCGACCCCGGCTACATCGTCACCGCCGACGGCGCGCGCTACTTCGTCGGCGCGCTGCTGCCCACCGGCGACCGCCTGCTGGCGGTGGCCGCCGGCCAGGTGACGCTGGAACGCGACGGCCGTTCATCGACCTTGAACTTCTGAGCCCCGAACCGCAACCCAACCTGCAGGAGAACACCGCCATGACCACCCCCTACGTCGATCCTTCCTCCGTCCTCGCCGCCGCGCCGCTGACCACCGGCAGCAGCAGCGGCAGCGGCAAGAGCGCCAGCGGCAGCGGCAAATGGTTCGAAGCCATGGCCCAGGCCTGGGGCGAGGCGCTCGACCGCCAGGCCGACATCATCTCGGAGAAGTCCGACATCATCGCGACCGGCAATGCCGACAGTCCGTCGGCGATCACCGAGCTGACGACCGAAGCGCTGAAGATGGGCTTCCTGTCGCAGAATGCGCAGACCTCCATCTCGACCGGCGGCCAGGCCTTCGAGACGCTGGCGCGCAAGGGCTGACCGGCGATGACCATGGAGCTCGCCAGCGCGGCCGCGATCGGCCCGGCCTCGTCCGCCGGCGGAGGCGGCGCCCTGCAGGTCGGCTACGGCGTCTCGCTGTCCGACCTGGGCGGCTTCGAGCACGCGATGGCCGGCGCCCAGCTGCGGCTGGAAGCGCAGCCGGCGGTCGAACCCTCGAAGGCGGCGCAGCAGCTGATGAAGCCCTTCGAGCAGATCAACCTGCAGGCCTCGCAGCTCGAGCTGGACGCCAACACGGCGCGTGCCGCCGGGCGCGAGATGACGCCCAGCGAAATGGTGAACCTGAGCGTGCGCTGCCAGGAGTTCATGTTCAACTGCCAGCTGACGTCGAACATCGCGAACCGCACGTCCGACGGCCTGCAGCAGCTGTTCCGTCAACAGTCGTGAGGAATCGATGAGCGTGCGGACCGCCTTCCTGCTGCGCGGGCTCCTGCCCTGCGTGCTGGCCCTGCTGGCCGGCTGTTCCAACCAGGAGCTGTACTCGCAGCTCAGCGAGCGCCAGGCCAACGAGATGGTGGCCGCGCTGCGCGGCGCCGGCATCGACGCCGAGAAGCAGGTGAAGGAGGGCCGCTTCTCGGTGCTGACCGCGAGCAGCGACTTCGCGCAGGCGATGCAGGTGCTCAACGCCCAGGGCTACCCGCGCGAGTCGTTCGACAGCATGGGCAAGGTCTTCAAGCGCGAAGGCTTCGTCTCCTCGCCGCTCGAGGAGCGGGCGCGCCTGGTGCACGCGATGTCGCAGGAGATCTCGGGCACGATCGCCAGCATCGAGGGCGTGGTCACCGCGCGCGTCCACCTGGTGCTGCCGGAACGCAACCCGCTGGCCGAGAAGCCGCAGCCGGCGGCGGCGGCGGTCTTCATCAAGCACCGGCCCGACGTCGACCTGACGCCGCAGCTCACGCAGATCAAGGCACTCGTGGTCAACAGCGTCGAAGGTCTGTCCTACGACAACGTGACCGTCGCGCTGTTTCCGGCCGAGGCGATGCCGGCCGGCGCGCGCGGGCGCACCGAGACGCCGCAGGCGCGCCAGGCCTCGCTGATGGTGCCGCTGATCGGTGGCGCCGGCGCCGGCGCCTGCGCCCTGTTCGGCGGCGGCCTGCTCTGGTGGCGCCGGCGTCAGCCCGCCGTCGCGGCCGCGCCGCGACCGTTGAAGGGCGTCGGTCCCGCCGCCCACCTGGGGGGCCAGGTCACCGACATCGAGGCCAGCCCGGCCGACGACTTCGAAGCCCGGCTGCGCCGCGCGAGCGCCAAGTGAGCGCCACGCCTGCGATGCCGCCGGTCGTGATGCGCCGGCACCGGGCCGCCGTCGCGCGCCGGCTCGCCGGCCAGCCGGCCGCCGCCGCGCTCGACTGGGACGGGCTGGGCCGCGCGCCCGGCTGGCTGGCGCTTGCCGAGGACGAGTTCACCGGCTTCCAGCGCCGCGTCGGCGCCGTCTTCCAGGCGCGCGCGATCCGGCTCTGGATCGACGGCCCGCGCATCGCCGCCGCCCGTTCGGCGCTCGGCGAGCGATTCCTCGCCCGCCTGCTGGCGCTGCCCGACGCGGTCTCGATCCCGATGGAACTGGTCAACCAGCCGCGCCCCGAGAGCGCAGCGCAGGTCGGGCCGCTGCTGCAGGCCTGCGGCGCGTCCGTGCTGCTCGCGTCGCTGCCGCACGGGACCTTGCGCCGCGCCGCCGCGGCGCTGCTGGCCCCGGCCGCGCCGTCGGCGATGGCGCCCGAGCTGGCGGCCACGCTGGTGGAGCGTGCCGGCGCGCTCGGCGACGAGACCGGCGGAGCGGCGTCATGAGCTTTATGCTCTGGCAGCGCGGCGACGTCGCGCGCATCGTGGGTTCGCGCCTCGTGCTGCGCGCCGACGAGGTGCCGCCGCTGCTGGAGGCGAGCGCGCTGCGCGACCGCCTGGAACAGCTGTGCCACGAGCAGGAGCACACCGTGGCCCGTGCCGCCGAGGCTGCCGGCGCCGAAGCCTCGGCGCGCGGCTTCGAGGCCGGCCGCCGCGCCGCCGAAGACGAGACCGCGGCGACGCTGCTGCGCCTGGCCGAGCAGGCGGCCGCGGAACGCGAACGCCAGCGCAACCAGGTGGGGGCGCTCGCGCTGCAGGTGGTGCGCAAGCTGATCGGCGGCCTGGACGCCGCCGACGTGCTGGTGGCCCTGGCCGACACCGCCACCGCCGAGATCCTGCCGAACCGGCCGGTCGCGCTGGTGGTGCACCCCGAACGATGCGAGGCCGTGCGGGCCCGCCTGGCCCGGCACGACGCGCTGCGCTGCGAAGTGCGGGGCGACCCCGCGCTGGGCGCCGAAGCCTGCCGCCTGGAGACCGCCGATGGCAGCCTCGACGTCGCGCTGGACACGCAGCTGGCGCGTCTGGCGGCGGCCTGGGGAGCCGCGGCATGAGGCACCCCGTGTCGAGTCAGGGCCGCGGGCCGAGCGCGGGGCCGCTCCCAAGCCGTCCTGCGATCCCCTCGGGGGATCGTCCGACGTACCCGTCGGGCGAGGGGTGGTCATGAGCGCCGAGGGCATTGCCACCGAATCGGAACGTCTGCTGCGCGCGCTCCAGGCCACCCGCACGGTGGTCGAGCATGGCCGCGTCGTGCAGGCCGGCGGCACCATCGTGCGCGCCACCGGGCTGCGTGCGCGCATCGGCCAGCAGTGCCGCATCTTCGACGCCCAGGCCGGCGCCGACGAGCCGCCGCTGCTGGCCGAAGTGATCGGCTTCGCCGGCGCCGAGGTCATCCTGGCACCCTACGGTCCGCTGCAGGGCGTCGCTGTCGGCGCCGCCGTGCAGGCGCTGGCCGACGAGGCGACCGTGCCCTGCGGCCCCGGCCTGCTGGGCCGCGTGATCGACGCCTTCGGCGCCCCGCTGGACGACCGGCCGCTGCCGCGCGACGTCGGCCGCACGCCGCTGTACGCGCCGGCGCCGTCGCCGCTGAAGCGGCGCGGCGTCGACCATGCGCTGCCGACCGGCGTGCGCGCGATCGACGCCGCGCTGACGGTCGGCGAAGGCCAGCGCATCGGCATCTTCGCGATGGCCGGCGGCGGCAAGTCGACGCTGCTGGGCATGCTGGCGTGCCAGGCGCGCGCCGACGTCAACGTGATCGCGCTCGTCGGCGAACGCGGGCGCGAGGTGCGCGAGTTCCTCGACGAGAGCCTGGGCGCCGAAGGGCTGGCCCGCTCGGTGGTGGTGGTGTCGACCTCCGACCGGCCGGCGCTCGAGCGCGTGCGCGCCGCGGTCGCTGCCACCGCCATCGCCGAAGGCTTCCGCGCCCAGGGCAAGAAGGTGCTGCTGCTGGTCGATTCGGTGACGCGCTTCGCGCGCGGCCTGCGCGAGCTGGGCCTCTCGGCGCTGGAACCGCCGGTGCGGCGCGGTTATCCGCCTTCGGTGTTCGCCGAGCTGCCGCGCCTGTTCGAACGCGCCGGCAACGACGCGCACGGCTCCATCACCGCCTTCTACACCGTGCTCGCCGAGGACGACGACAACAGCGACCCGGTGGCCGAGGAGGTGCGCTCGATCCTGGACGGCCACATCGTGCTGTCGCGCAAGCTGGCGCAGGCCGCGCACTACCCGGCGATCGACGTGCTGGGCAGCGCGAGCCGCGTCTTCACGCGCGTCGCCAGCCCGGCGCACCGCGAGAACGCGTCGAAGATGCGCGCGCTGATGGCACGTTTCGCCGAAGTCGAGTTCCTGCTGCGCGTGGGCGAATACCAGGCCGGCAGCGACCCGCTGGCCGACCGCGCGATCGAACGCATGCCGGCGCTGCGCGAACTGCTGACCCAGCGCTCCGACGAGGCGACCGACTTCGAGCGCACGCTCGCCCGCCTGGCGGAGGTGGTCAATTGACCCTGCTGCCCGAGCTGCGCGAGGCGCAGCAGCTGCACCGGCTGCGCGGCCTGCGCGTGCAGCGTGCGCGCGAGCAGATCGTGCTGGCGCAGCGCGCCGCCGAGCAGGCCGCCGCCGTGGTGCAGGACCGCCAGCGCCGCATCGAGCAGGTGCGCCGCCGCATCGACGCCCTGGTGCACGCGGTGGCCTTCGAGCTGGGGGCGCAGCTGCCGCGCTGGACGCAGACCACTTCCGCGCAGCGCGAGTACCTGGCCGACCGGCTGGAGCGTGACGAATACGCGCTCATCGGCGAGCAGCGCAAGCTGGAAGCGGCGCTCGAAGGCGTGCAGCAGGCGCGTGCCGGGCTGACACGCGCGCTGGCGCGCGAAGACGCGGTCGGCGGCCTGGTGCACCAGACCCGGCAGGCGCGCCAGCTGCTGCGCGAGCAGCGCGCCGAACGCGAACTCGAAGACCAGCCGCCGCTGGGTCGCCTGAGGCCGGCATGACGACGCTGGCGGGCAGCACCGCTGCGGCCGACACGCCGGCGGCGCCGGTGCGCCCCGGCGGCCGCACCGACGCACCGGCGCGGCCGCCGACACGCGAACAGCGGCAGCAGGGCGACGACTTCGACCGGCTGCTGCGGCGCAAGTGCGAGGAGCCGGAAGAGGAGGGCGGCGCGGCTGAAGGCGAGGCGGACACCGAAGCCCCGCAAGCGCCCTGCCTGGTGGCGCTCACCTCCTGGATGGCG
>JBGAKY010000035.1:0-62357 GCA_044224175.1 Rubrivivax sp.
ATCGGCGCCTTGATCACCTCCACCATGCGCTGCGCCAGCCCCGTCACCAGCGCCCAACCCAGCGCCAGGTGCATCGCCAGCACCACGCCGATGCCCACCGCGTGCTTGCCCGGGTTGCGTTGTTGCTGGGCGAAATCCACCAAGGTCTCCTTTGTTGACGCTCATTGGAGCGCAGCGTCAAGACGCCGGCAATAGTAGTAATGCTACTTTCTCTGGCCGGGAATTGTGCGCGAATGAGCCATTGCAAACCTTTGCAATCGCCAGTTTGGTAACCAAACTACTGCTTTGACGAGCGGTCACGGCTGAACAAAGACCACGGCCGTGCGGCCCGGCACGCTGAAGCGACCGCTGGCGGGGTCGAACCGCGACTGGCTGGCGCGCGTGTCGGCGGCGCCGGCCGCCAGGTGAACGGGGTGCAGCTGCAGCGCGTGCCCTCTCAGCGCCTCCACCGCCAGGTCCTGCGGTTCGCGGCTGGCGTTGATCAGGTAGACCAGTTCGCCGAAACCGGCACCCGGGTAGCCGCGGCCGTCGACCTGGCCGGCGATGAGCGTGCCCGTCTGCCCCGGTCCGGTGCCGAGAAATCGCAGGCGGGTGCGCACGTCCTCGGCGCTGCGAAGCCGCAGCAGCGAAGTCGACGCGCGGATGCGCAGCAGGTCCAGCACCGCGCCGCGCGTGAACGCGATCTCGGCCGGCCCGGGCTTGAGGGCCGGGTCGGCCAGCAGCGGCCGCATCAGCGGCCAGCTGCGCCCGTTGTCGGCCTCGGGTGGCAGGCCGGCACCGAAGCCGTTGTCGCTGAAGGTCCAGTCCAGCCGGTTGAAGGCGTCGCCGGAATCGAAGCTGTTGCGGTCCATCGACTTGCTGCGCAGCAGTTCCTGGCCCGCATGCAGGTAGGCCACGCCCTGGCTGAAGGCCACCACCGCGGCACCCAGCACCTGCACGCGCGCGCGTTCGGCGGCCGTCGTGGCGCGCGGCAACTTGAAGACGTTCAGGTCGTACAGGGTCTGGTTGTCGTGGTTCTCGACGTAGTTCACCACCTCGGCCGGCTCGGCCGCGTAGCCGGCGGGCTGGCCGGCGTAGTCCAGCGCCGACAAGGGCTGCTCTTCGCCCCGCCACGTCTGCAGCCGGTAGCCGGCCAGCGTGCCCGCCAGGCCGGCGCGCACCAGGTCGGCCGCCTTCAGCAGGTCTTCGCGCGTGGCACGGCCGGCGGCGCGTTCGTTGGGATCGTGGAAGAGGCCGTTGATCCAGCCCTGGCGCAGCACCTGGTCTTCGCCGTCGTCGGCCGCGCCGCCGCCGCGCACGGCGTCGCGCGCGCGGTCGCTGAAGGTGCCGATGCCGCTGCCGCCCAGCGATGTCTGCGAGGCCTGCACGAAGCGGCGGCCGTCGGCCACCTCGCCGAAGTTCCAGCCTTCGCCGATCAGGTTCACGTGGCGGCCGGCGGCCGCGTCCACGCGCCGTTGCAGGACTTCCATCGCCGCGCGCGGCTGGTGGCCCATGAGGTCGAAGCGGAACGAGTCGACGCCGTAGTGGCGCACCCAGCGCACCGCGGTGTCGATCATCAGGCGCGCCATCATGCGGTGTTCGGTGGCGGTGTTCTCGCAGCAGGTGGAGCGTTCGACCGCGCCCTTGGCGTCGCGCCGGTGGTAGTAGCCGGGCACGATGCGGTCGAGCACCGAGCGCGGGTCCTGCCCCGAGGCGTGCGTGTGGTTGTAGACCAGGTCCAGGCCGACGCGCAGGCCGGCGGCGTGCAGTGCCTGAACCATGCGGCGGAACTCGACGATGCGCACCGCGCCGTCGTCGGCGCTGCTGGCGTAGCTGCCTTCGGGGGCGCCGTAGTGAAAGGGGTCGTAGCCCCAGTTGAAGCAGTCGCGCGCGGCGGTGGCGCGCACCGCGGCCTGCTGCGTGGTCCCGTCGGGAGCGCCTTCGACGGCTGGCGTGACGCAGCCGCGTTCGGGCACGCTGGCGAAGTCGAACACCGGCAGCAGGTGCAGGTCGGTCACGCCGGCGGCGGCCAGGGCGCGCAGGTGCCGCATGCCGTCGGAGCCGCTCTCCTCGAAGGCCAGGTACTTGCCGCGGCGCGCCGCCGGCACGCTGAGGTCGCCGATCGAGAAGTCGCGCAGGTGGAGCTCGTAGACCACCATGTCGGTCTGCGAAGCCAGCGCGCCGGGCCGCGGCGCCCGGTCCCAGCCGGTCGGCCTGAAGCGCGCGTCGTCGAGGCTGGCGATATAGCTGCGGCGCGAATCGGCGTTCAGGCTCACCGACCAGGGGTCGGTGACGAGATTGCGCACCAGGCCCGTCCCGGGCACGAACACCTCCACCAGGAAGCGGTAGTAGCCGCCGGTGAGGTCGCGCCCCAGGGCCGTCGACCAGGTGCCGCTGGCGACGTCGCGCCGCATCGGCAGCGCCGCCGAGGCCGCGCCCTCGGGGCCGGGGTACAGGCACAGCGAGACGCGCCGCGCCGTCGGCGCCCAGACGCGGAAACCGGTGCGACCCCGCCGCACGTCGACGCCCGGCTCGGGACCGGAGGCGGCGCCGGCGAACAGCGTGTCCAGCGCCAGCGCGGTCTGCGTCTGCGTGGCGTCGAGCACCCGGCCCTGCGCGTCTTCGCGCACCACCACCAGCTGGCCCTGCAGCAGGGTGCGCAGGCGCGCGCGCGCGGCGGGGGGCAGTTCCAGGTCGACGCCGGCGCCGGCCCAGCGCAGCCGCGGGTCGTCGGCCGCGGCCACGGGCTTCAGCGGCCAGGCATGGTCGAAGCCCGAAGCCACACCGCCCGCCTCGGCATGCAGCGCGCCGCGCGCCGAATGCAGCAGGCGGAAGCGGCCCTGCGCTTCGGCGCCGGGCCAACGCAGCCGGTGGTCGTCGCGCCAGAGTGCGCGCGCTTCGGCCGCGGTCGAGGTGGCGGCGACGAGCGTGGTCGACCAGGTCCCGTCGTCGCAGGGCCCGGCGGCCCGCGCCGTCAGGGCGACCAGCGCCAGACCCGCCGTCAGCAGGGCCTTCAAGCCCGTGGCTTTCACGTGCCGTCCAGGTAGTCCATCCCCGGCGGCGGGGACTTCGCCGGCGCCGGCACGCCCAGCCTTTCGAACGGCCCGCGTCCGCTGGCCGCCGTGAGCAGCCCCAGCACGCGCGCGCTGTCGCCCAGCTGGTCCCAGGCGAAGCGCCAGGTCCAGTTGTCGCCGCCCAGCGTGCCGGGCGTGTTCATCCGGTGTCCGCTGCCCAGGCCCAGCACGTCCTGCAGCGGGAACAGCGCGAGGCTGGCCACCGAATTCAGCGCGGCGCGGATCATGGCCCAGTGCACGTCGTGCGCGCCGCAGGCCAGGTAGGTGCCGGCGAAGTGGCGCTGCGGCGGCGACGCGTTGTCCCACCAGCCGCGCGCGGTGTCGTTGTCGTGGGTGCCGGTGTAGACCACCACCTTGCGCGGATAGTTGTGGGGCAGGAACTCGTGCTCGCCGTCGCCGCCGAAGGCGAACTGCAGGATCTTCATGCCGGGGAAGCCGCAGCCGTCGCGCAGCGCGTGCACGTCGGGCGTGATGAAGCCCAGGTCCTCGGCCACGATGGGCAGCGGCCCGAGCGCGCGCGCGATGGCGTCGAACAAGGCCTTGCCGGGTCCGCGCCGCCAGCGGCCCTGCTGCGCCGTCGGGCTGCCGGCGGCAATCTCCCAGTAGCCGGCGAAGCCGCGGAAGTGGTCGATGCGGAACACGTCCACCTGGTGCAGCGCGCGCCGGATGCGCGCCGTCCACCACGCGTAGTCCTCGGCCGCCATGCGTTCCCAGCGGTAGAGCGGGTTGCCCCAGCGCTGGCCCAGCGGGCCCAGGTCGTCGGGCGGCACGCCGGCCACCACGGTGGGCTGGAAGTGTTCGTCCAGTTCGTACAGGTCGGGGCGGGTCCAGCAGTCGGCGCTGTGGTGAGCGACGAAGATCGGCAGGTCGCCCACCAGACGCACGCCACGTGCGTTCGCATGGGCCTTGAGCGCCGTGCACTGCTCGTCGAAGCACCACTGCACGAAGCGCCAGAAGTCGGCTTCGGCGGCGTGTTCGCGACGCGCCGCGGCCAGTGCTGCCGGTTCGCGCCGCGCCAGCGCGGCCGGCCATTGCCACCAGGGCCGGCCCTGCTCGGCGGTCTCGAGCGCCATGAAGAGCGCATAGTCGTCGACCCAGGAACCCTGGGCCCGGCCCCAGGCCGCGAAGCCGCCGCGCGCCGTGGCGTCGGCCCGCGCCTGGAAACCGGCCCACGCGGCGCGCAACTGCGCCAGGCGCCAGCGGCCGACGCGGGCGAAGTCCACCCGCAGCGGGTCGAAGGCCGGCGCGGCAGGGGCGGCCAGCCAGCCGCGTTCGACCAGCGGTTCCAGCGCCACCATCAGCGGGCTGCCGGCGAAGGCGCTCACGCTCTGGTAGGGTGAGTCGCCGGGCCCGATGGGCGTGGTGGGCAGCCATTGCCACAGGCGCTGGCCGGCTTCGGCCAGCCAGTCGACGAAGCGGTGCGCCTCGGGCCCGAGGTCGCCCACGCCATGCGGCCCGGGCAGCGACGTGGGGTGCAGCAGGATGCCGGCGGCGCGTTCGTCGAGATTCATGCTCGGGAATGTAGTTTGCGTACATTCTGCCAGTCCCGTGGCGTGCCGTCTTGGTGAACTTCCCTCGCAGGCGGCCCGCAGGGCGGGTGTAACCCGCATAGCCGCAGCAAGGATCGATTTGTATATTCGCTACAAAGCTACAGGTCAAGGGGCGCTGCCGTGGCAGGGGTCAAGCTGGTGAACGTGCGCAAGTCGTACGGCGACGTGCACGTGCTGAAGGACATCAACCTCGAGGTGCGCGACGGCGAGTTCATGGTCTTCGTCGGCCCTTCGGGCTGCGGCAAGAGCACGCTGCTGCGCAGCATCGCCGGCCTCGAAGACATCACCGGCGGCGAGCTCTCCATCGGCGGCCGCGTCGTCAACGACGTGCCGCCGGCCGAGCGCGGCATCGCGATGGTGTTCCAGAGCTACGCGCTCTACCCGCACATGGACTTGTACGAGAACATGGCCTTCGGCCTGCGGCTGGCCAAGATGCCCAAGGCCGAGATCGACGCCGCCGTGCAGCACGCGGCGAAGATCCTGCACATCGACCACCTGCTGCAGCGCAAGCCGAAGGACCTGTCCGGCGGCCAGCGCCAGCGCGTGGCGATCGGCCGCGCCATCGTGCGCAAGCCCGAGGTCTTTCTCTTCGACGAGCCGCTGTCGAACCTGGACGCCGCGCTGCGCGTGAAGATGCGCTACGAATTCGCCAAGCTGCACGAGCAGCTGAAGACCACCATGGTCTACGTCACCCACGACCAGGTGGAAGCGATGACGCTGGCCGACCGCATCGTGGTGCTGTCGGTCGGCCGCATCGAACAGGTGGGCACGCCGCTGGAGCTGTACGAACACCCGTGCAACCTGTTCGTGGCAGGCTTCATCGGCAGCCCGAAGATGAACTTCATCGAAGGCGAGCTGGTGGCCGCGTCGCCCGACGCCGCCACCGTGAAGCTGGCCGGCGGCGCCTCGCTGCGCTGCGAGGTGGACGCCACGCGCGCGCAAGCGGGCGCGCGTGTCACGCTGGGCGTGCGGCCGGAACACTTCGTCGTGGGCGGCACCGCCAACGTGCTGGCCGCGGAAGTGACCTTCGTCGAATCGCTGGGCGGCCGCACGCAGGCCTACTGCGCCTACCCCGGCACCGAAGAGGCGCTGACCTGCGACTTCGACGGCCGCGTGCGCGTGCGCACGGGCCAGAAGCTGGCGCTTTCGGTGCCCGCCGACGCCACCTACCTCTTCGATGCCGACGGCCGCGCCTTCGCGCGCCACGTGAGCGCCGAACGCACGCTGGCCGCGTGATGGCGCTGCGGCCCCTTGTGTTGGCCGCGACGCTGGCGCTGGCCGGCGCGGCCTGCGCCGCCCCGCTGCAGCTGCTGGTGTGGATCAACGGCGACAAGGGCTACAACGGCCTGCAGAAGGTGGGCGACGCCTTCGAGCGCGAGTCCGGCGTCAAGGTCGTCGTTCAGCACCCCGAAGGCGCGCCCGACAAGTTCACCGCCGCTGCCGCCGCCGGCAAGGGGCCCGACATCTTCTGCTGGCCCCACGACCGCGTGGGCGAATGGGCGCGCTCGGGCCTGGTGGTGCCGGTGCGGCCGCCGCGCCGCGTGCGCGACGCGATCGAGCCTTCGGCCTGGCAGGCCTTCACCTACAACGGCCAGGTCTGGGGCTACCCGCTGGCGATCGAGGCCATCGGGCTGGTCTGGAACAAGGCGCTGCTGAAGCAAGCGCCGGCCAGCTTCGAGGAGGTGTTCGCGCTCGACAGGACGCTCGCCGCGCAGGGCAAGAAGGCCATCCTCTGGGACTACAACAAGTCCTTCTTCAGTTGGCCGCTGCTGGCCGGCCCCGGCGGCTACGTGTTCGGCCGCGACACCAAGGGAAACCTCGACCCGCAGAAGGTGGGCGTGAACAACCCCGGCGCGGTGCAGGGCGCGCAGATGCTGGAGCGCCTGATCCGCGAAGGCGTGATGCCGCGCGGAGCGCGCTATTCGGAAATGGAGTCGCAGTTCAACCGCGGCCAGGTGGCGATGATGATCACCGGCCCCTGGGCCTGGGACAACGTGAAGAAGAGCGGCATCGACTTCGGCGTCGCGCCCGTGCCTTCCGTCGGCGGCAAGCCGTCGAAGCCCTTCGTCGGCGTGCTGGGCTGCATGGTCACCGCGCCAAGCCGAGTGAAGGACGTGGCGCGCGAGTTCATCGAGAACCACCTGCTGAAGGTGGAGAGCCTGAAGACCATCTCGGCCGACGTGCCGCTGGGCACGCCGGCGAACAAGGCCTGGTTCGCCGAACTGGCGAACGACGCCAACATCAAGGCCACGATGGCCAACGCGCTGGCAGGCGAGGCCATTCCCAACATCCCCGAGATGCAGCGCTTCTTCCCTGCGGTGGACGCGGCGCTGGAAGCCATCACCCAGGGCCGCCAGTCGCCGCAGGAAGCGCTGGACGGCGCCGCGGCCCGCATGGTGGCGCGATGAGCCGGCTGCTGCGCCCCACCCTGCTGGCGCTGGTGGCGCTGGCCACGCTGTGGCTGGCCTTCGCGCTGCAGACCGCGGGCCAGCCGCTGGTGGCGCTGGGCGCGCTGGCGCTGGGCGGCAGCGCGCTGTGGGTCTACGGCTTCGCGCGGTCGCTGGCGTGGAAGTACCTGTACCCGGGCGTGGCGGGCATGCTGCTCTTCGTGGCCTTCCCGCTGCTGTACACGGTGCAGATCGGCTTCACGAACTACTCGTCGAACCACCTGCTGGCCGAGGAGCGCGCGCGCGACTACCTGCTGGAGCAGACCACGGTCGACGAGGAACACGCGCTTGCCTTCACGCTGCACCGCCAGGGCGAACGCCTGCGCCTGCTGCTGGCGCCGGCCGAAGGCGAAGGGCCGCGCTACCTGTCGCCCCCGCTGGCGCTGGACGCCGCGCCCGGCCAGGCGCTGCTGATGCAGCCGCTGCCCGAAGGCGAGGCACTCGGCCCCGCGCTCGGCCTGCGCGAAGTGCTGGCGCGGCGCGATGCGCTGCAGACGCTGGAACTGCGCCTGCCCGAAGGCACCGTGCTCGGCTACGCCGGCGTGCGCGAGTTCGGCCCCGTGCAGCGGGTGTGGCAGGCGGCACCCGAAGGCGCCATCGTCAACACCGCGAGCCGCCTGACCTACCGGCCCGACCGCGTGACCGGCTTCTTCACCAACGCCGACGGCGAACGCCTGCAGCCGGGCTTCAAGGTCGGCATCGGCCTGGCCAACTATTCGCGCATGCTGCTGGACGCCGACTTCCGCGGCCCCTTCGTCGGCATCTTCGTCTGGACGGTCACCTTCGCCGGCCTCACGGTGCTGTTCTCCTCCGCGCTGGGCATGGCGCTGGCGGTGGCGCTGGAATGGGAGCCGCTGAAGGGCCGCACGGTCTACCGCACGCTGCTGTTCCTGCCGTACGCGGTGCCGGGCTTCATCAGCATCCTGGTCTGGAAGGGGCTGTTCAACCAGAACTTCGGCGAGATCAACGCCATCCTCGACGCGCTGTTCGGCATCCGCCCCGCGTGGTTCGCCGACCCGCTGCTGGCCAAGGCGATGCTGCTCATCGTCAACACCTGGCTCGGCTACCCCTACGTGATGGTGCTGGCCAGCGGCCTGCTGAAGTCGATCCCGGCCGACCTGTACGAGGCCTCGGCGCTGGCCGGCGCGGGGCCGCTGACCAATTTCTGGCGCATCACCGCGCCGCTGGTGGCGCGGCCGCTGACGCCGCTGCTCATCAGCGCCTTCGCCTACAACTTCAACAACTTCGTGCTCATCGCGCTGCTCACCGACGGCCGGCCCGACGTCCTGAACACCAAGCTGCCGGCCGGCACCACCGACATCCTGGTGAGCTACACCTACCGCATCGCCTTCACCGACGCAGGGCAGAACTTCGGCCTCGCGGCCGCGGTGTCGACGCTCATCTTCCTGATGGTGGCGGTGATGGGCATCGTGCAGCTGCGCGTCACGCGCGCGGCGGAAGGCAAGGGGTAGCACCGCATGGCCATCGTCACCGGCAGGAAGCAGCGCTGGCGCGTCTGGGCGCTGCACGCGGCGCTGTGGGTGCTGATCGCGCTCACGCTGTTCCCGCTGCTGGCGGTGGTGTCCATCTCGCTGCGGCCGGGCAACTTCGCCACCGGCTCGCTGATCCCGCTGCGGCCCAGCTTCGAGCACTGGCAGCTGGCGCTGGGCATCCCGGTCGTGCAGGCCGACGGCAGCGTGGTGCAGCCGCCCTTCCCGGTGCTGCTGTGGCTGTGGAACTCGGTGAAGATCGCCACCGTCTCGGCCTTCCTCATCGTCGCCATCAGCACCACGGCGGCCTATGCCTTCGCACGGCTGAAGTTCGCGCGCCGCGAGTGGGTGCTCAACACGATGCTGCTGCTGCAGATGTTCCCGGTGGCGGTGGCGCTGGTGGCCATCTACGCCATCTTCGAAGGCATCGGCCAGGTGCTGCCGGCGCTGGGCGTGGAGACGCATGCCGGCGTGGTGCTGGCCTACCTGGGCGGCGTGGCCACTCACGTGTGGACCATCAAGGGCTACTTCGACACCATCCCGGCCGAGATCGAGGAGAACGCCAAGGTCGACGGCGCCAGCCACTGGCAGGCCTTCCGCCTGGTGCTGCTGCCGATGGCGGTGCCCATCCTGATGGTGGTGTTCGTGCTGGCCTTCATCGGCACCATCATCGAATACCCGGTCGCCAGCATCCTGCTGCGCGAGGAGCCCAACCTCACGCTCGCGGTCGGCTCCAAGTTCTACCTCTACGACCAGAAGTACCTGTGGGGCGACTTCGCGGCGGCGGCGGTGCTCTCGGGGCTGCCCATCACGGCGGTCTTCCTGGCCGCCCAACGCTGGATCGTCTCCGGCCTCACGTCGGGCGGGGTGAAGGGATGAAGGCTCTCGTCGCCGCGCTGGCGCTGGCGTCCACGGCCGCGCAGGCCGGCGTCTACGAACGGCGCGAAGCCGACTGGCGCAACGGCGCCGTCGTCTACCAGGTCATCGTCGACCGCTTCGCGCCGCCGGCCGACCTGGAAGCCAAGCGCGCGCTCTACCCGCCGCCGAAGACGCTGCGCGCCTGGACCGAGACGCCGGCCAAGGGCCTCTATCTCCCGGAGCAGAAGGTGGGCGCACACGAGCTGGACTTCTGGGGCGGCGACCTCGCCAGCCTGCAGGGCCGCCTGGACCACGTGCAGAAGCTGGGTGCCGACGCGCTGTACCTCACGCCCATCCACCTGGCGTACACGAACCACAAGTACGACGCACTGGACTACCAGACCGTGTCGCCCGAATACGGCACGCGCGACGACTTCCGCCGCCTGGCGGCCGAAGTGCACCGGCGCGGCATGAAGGTGGTGCTGGACGGGGTGTTCAACCACATGGGCCGCAACGCGCCGATCTTCCAGGAAGCGATGGCCGACCCCAGGAGCCGCTGGCGCGACTGGTTCGCCATCGGCCCCCAGTACGCCGGCGGCGCGCGCACCTGGGCCGGCTTCCAGAACCACCCCGAACTGAACCTGGACAACCGCGCGGTGCAGCGCCACCTGTGGGCGGCGCCTGGTTCCGTGGTGCGCAGCTGGCTGCGCGACGGTGCCGACGGCTGGCGCCTGGACACGGCCTACGAGCTGGGCCCCACGCTGTTGCGCGCGCTGACCGACGCCGCACACAAGGAAAAGCCCGGCTCGCTGGTGGTGGGCGAGATCGTGAACTACCCCGACCAGTGGCTGAAGGCCATCGACTCGGTGATGAACTTCACCCTGCGCGACATCATCACCGGCTTCGCCAGCGGCGAGATCCCGCCCGCGCGCGCCGGCCGCCTGGCCGAGCGGCTGGTCGCCGACGCCGGCATCGAGCCGCTGCTCAAGAGCTGGCTGCTGATCGACAACCACGACGTCACGCGCCTGGCCACGCAGTTCCCCGACGCCGCGCAACGCCACCTGGTGCAGGCGCTGCAGTTCACGCTGCCCGGAGCGCCCAACGTGTACTACGGCGCCGAGCTGGGCATGGAAGGCGGCGCCGACCCCGCCAACCGCGGCCCCATGCGCTGGGACCTGGCCACCGAAGACAACCCCGAGTGGCGCTGGATGCGCCGGCTGATCGACCTGCGCAAGGCGAACCGGGCCTTGCGCGTGGGCGACTTCAGGCTGGTCGAAGGCGAGAAGCTGCTCGCCTTCGAACGCCACACCGACCGCGCGCTGGAAACGCGCATCGTCGTCGCCAACCCGACGGCCGCACCGGTGCGCGAACGGCTGATGGTGCGCAACGCGATGCTGATGGACGACACACCCCTGTTCGACCTGCTGGCCGAGCCAGGTTCACCGGCGGTCAGCGGCTTCGGCCCCGGCTTCATCACGGTGGAAGTGCCGCCGCACGGCGTGCGCGTGCTGGCGCCGGTGCGCAAGGCCCTGGGCGGCTACGACCGCTACAAGCACGTGCGCTGACGACGTTCGAAAGGCAGGCAAGGAATGGACTACGCGAACCGCCACGACCGTGCCCTGGCCGGCGTCTTCGAAACGCGCGAAGCCGACTGGCGCATGGGCGCCGTCGTCTACCAGGTGCTGGTGGACCGCTTCGCGCCCAGCGCCGACCTGGGCGCCAAGCGCCACCTCTACCCGGTGCCCAAACGGCTGCGTGGATGGGACGAGCAGCCGGCCAAGGGTGCGTACCTGAAGACCGAACGCGTGTGGAGCCACGAGATCGACTTCTGGGGCGGCGACCTCGCCAGCACCGCCGCGCGGCTGGACCATGTGCAGGGGCTGGGCGCCGACGTGCTGTACCTGAACCCCATCCACGACGCCTATACCAACCACAAGTACGACGCGCTGGACTACCGCCGCGTGAGCCCCGAATTCGGCAACCGCGAAGACGTGAAGGCGCTGGCGGCCAGACTGCACGACCGCGGCATGAAGCTGGTGCTGGACGGGGTGTTCAACCACATGGGCCGCAACGCCCCCGTGTTCCGGCGTGCCGCCGCCAGCCCGCAGTCGCCCGAACGCGACTGGTTCGTCTTCGGCGACGCCTACCCCGGCGGCGCGCGCTGCTGGTGGCGCGCCGAGAACCTGCCCGAGCTGAACCTGGAGAACCCCGCCGTGCGCGAGCATGTCTGGGGCGGCCCCGATTCCGCGGTGCGCGGCTGGCTGCGCGACGGCACCGACGGCTGGCGCCTGGACGTCGCCTTCGACATCGGCTTCAACCTGCTGGAGGAACTCACCAGCGCCGCCCATGCCGAAAAGCCCGGTTCGCTGGTGGTGGGCGAGATCGCCAACTACCCGCAGGAATGGTTCCCCTCGGTCGACGGCGTCATGCACTTCGGCCTGCGCCACCTGATCCTGCGCCTGGCCGACGGCCGCATCGATGGCCTGACCTTCGGCCGCATGGTCGAACGGCTGGTGGCCGACTGCGGCCTGGACAACCTGCTGCGCAGCTGGATCTACCTGGGCAACCACGACACGCCACGCCTGGCCACGCTGCTGCCCGACGAACGCCAGCGCCGCCTGGCCCAGGTGCTGCAGTTCACGCTGCCGGGCTCGCCCAACCTGTACTACGGCGACGAGGTGGGCATGGAAGGCGGCGACGACCCGGCGATGCGCGGCCCCATGCGCTGGGACCGCGTCGACGCCGGCCACCCGGGCCTGGACTGGACGCGCCGCCTGGCCGCGCTGCACCGCGAGCACCGTGCGCTGCGCGTGGGCGGGTACCGGCCCATCGTGGCACGCGAACTCTTCGCCTTCGAGCGCCACACCGACCGCGCGGCCGACCTGCGCATCGTGCTGGTGAACGCCAGCGACCGGCCGGTGAACGAAACGCTGGTGCTGGCGGATTCGAAGATCATGGACGGCACCACCTGGACCGACCTGCTGGGCCACCCCATCGGCAGCGCGGGCGGCGCCGAACTGCACAGCTGGTCTTCGCTGATGGAAGCCACGGTGCCGGCGAAGACGGCGCTGGTGCTGAAGCCGGAAACCGCGCCGCCGGGCGGGTACACGCCCTACAAGCGCGTGCGCTGAAGGCGTGGCCGAATAAGGCCGTCAACCAGCCGGGGCGGGCCCATGTCGTTCGCCGGACTTCGCCAGACACTCGCTGGTAGGAGGCCCACGGGGATTGACGCCCGGGCTCTCCACACAAACGCGCCGCTGCATGGAGTTTTCGCGGCCGAACAGGCGCGGCGGAGGGCGGGTCATGACACTCCTGCGCTTGCCGGCGTCGGCCAGGTTGCCCGCGCTCTGTCTCGTGCCGGGGGGCTGCGCCAGCGACAAGGTCTGCGTTCCCGGCCTGGACCGCCAATTCGAGCCGATCCCGGAGTTCAGGTCGCCGAAAGCGGTGTCACTGTTCAATGAACCGCCCGCGACCGCGCGCGTCGAATATGCCAACGTCAACAGTCAACGCTGGAAGGCCAAGCTGCACGACTGGACCGACGCCGCCTTGCGCATGACGCAGCGAAAGTTGGTCGCGCGGGGCATGCGGGTTGGCACCGACAGCCCGAAGACGCCGCAGTTCGCGATCACGGCGGTCAGGCAAGAGACGGCGTTCTGGTCGGGCAAGGGGGAGACGCTCACCGCGATGCGCGTCACCCCTCGCGACGGCTACAGCGCCGAGTACACGGACAGGAGCGCCACCTGCATGCTCATCGACATGGCGCACCAGAGCGACCACTCGTTGATGAACGTGGTCGAGTTGCTGCTCAGCGACCCGCGGATCGTCAGCGACCCGCGCGACCGACCGGTTCTTGCCAGGCCCCTAGCCCAGTGGCGCCGTCATCGCCGCCACCGCGCCCGGCCCGAAGCGTGTACTCCCGCCCTCGGACCACGCGACGAGACCGCGGCTGCCATCGCCCGGCAGGATCTGCTCGGTGATGACGGTCTCGCCGTCGTTCGCGAACACCTCCACCGAGCTGTGGTCCACCAGCACCCGCAGCCGCCAGGGCGGCGCGGCCATCGGCGCTTCGCGGCGTCCGGCGTAGTGCGGGTCTGCAGGCAGGAAGCCCGAACGCGCGCGGTCCACGAACAGGCAGCCGCGTTGCCCGTCCCAGCCGACCTGCGTGCCTTCCCCCGCGCCTTCGCGCACGCGCAGCCCGAAGCGACGCGCCTCCGTGGCGCCGCACCGCAGCTCGATGTCCAGCGCGCGGCCGTCAAAGCCGGCAGGCAGCAGCGACCTCTCGCCTTCGAGTGCGAAGGCCGGCACCTCGACGCTGTCGCCGTGCCAGTCGCGCAGTTCGGCCACCGGCCACTGTCGCAGTTGCAGTCCGTACCGCCCGCGCACCAGCGACAACTCGCGCGGCACGCTCATCGCGCCGCGCCAGGGCGAAGTCGGCAGCAGCCGGGCGTAGCGGTGGCAATTCATCCAGCCGATCCAGGCCTGCCGGCCCGGCAGTCCGTTCCACGACAGCGCGGCGTAGAAGTCGGCGCCGAAGTCGGCCCAGCGCGGTGCGTCTTCGGGCTCGGCGTGGAATTCACGGCCGTCGAAGCGGCCGAAGAACAGCCGCGCGCCGGAGCCCTGCGACGGGTGGCCTTCGAAGGCGTCCACCTTCAGCACCCACACCGGCGCCTCGCCGGCCAACGGCAGTTCGAACAGGTCCGGGCACTCCCAGATGCCCTGGTGGCGCGCACCGGCGTCGAAGTGCGAGAGCAGCGTCCAGGCCTTCAGGTCGGGCGAGCCGTAGAACGCCAGCCGGCGCTCGGCCGGCAGCGAGACCACCATCACCCAGCGCGAAGTCGGCGCATGCCAGAACACCTTGGGGTCGCGAAAGTCCTGCAGTCCGCGGTCCAGCACCGGGTTGCCCGGGTACTTCGTCCAGCTGCGACCGCGGTTGGTGCTGAAGGCCAGTTCCTGCGCCTGCCCGCCTTCGGGGCGCCGCAGGCAGCCGGTGTAGACGGCCACCAGCGGCGGCGTGCGGCCGTCGCCGAAGCCGCTGGTGTTGTCTTCGTCGACCACCACGCTGCCGGAGAAGATGGACGCGCGCTCGTCCTCGGCGATCGCCACCGGCAGTTCCCGCCAGCGCATCAGGTCGGGCGCCACCGCATGGCCCCAGCTCATGTGGCCCCATTCGTTGCCGAAGGGGTTGTGCTGGAAGAAGAGGTGCGCCTCGCCTTCGAACCAGACCAGGCCGTTGGGGTCGTTGATCCAGTGCCGCGCCGCGGTGAAGTGGAAGCGCGGGCGCCAGGGGTCGGCGCTCATCCCTTCACGCCGCCGGCCGCCAGGCCGGCGATGAGCCACCGCTGCGCCAGCAGGAAGACCGCGGTGATGGGCAGCCCGGAAAGAATGGCCGCGGCCGCGAAGTCGCCCCAGTGGAAGTTGTGCTCGTGCACGAAGAGCTTGCTGCCCACCGCCAGCGTCAGCTGGTCCTGCTGCGTGAGCAGCACGCTGGCGACCGGGTATTCGATGATGGCGCCGATGAAGGCGAGCAGGAACACCACCACCAGGATGGGCAGCGCCATCGGCAGCAGCACGCGCACGAAGGCCTGCCAGGGCGTGGCCCCATCGACGCGCGCCGCTTCCTCGATTTCGCGAGGCAGCGTGTCGTAGTAGCCCTTCAAGGTCCACACATGGGTGGCGATGCCGCCCGAATAGGCCAGCACCAGCGCGCCATGCGTGTTCAGGCCGATGGCCGGGAAGGCCGCGCCCAGGCGGTCGAAGATGGCGTAGATGGCCACCAGCGCCAGCACGGCGGGGAACATCTGCATCAGCATCAGGCCGGTGAGCAGCGAACGACGGCCGGTGAAGCGCATGCGCGCCAGGGCGAAGGCGGCGGTGGTGCTCAAGGCCAGCGTGACCAGCGCCGAGCCCAGCGCCACCTTGACCGAGTTCCACAGCCAGCGCAGCACCGGCAGGTCGGGTTCGATCAGGCGGCCGTCGGGCCCGGGCACCGGCAGCCCCAGCACGTAGCGCCAGTGCTCGAAGCTGATGCTCGAAGGCAGCAGCGAACCGCTGGCGAAGTTGCCGGGCCGCAGCGAGACCGACAGCACCACCAGGAACGGGAACACCACCGCCGCGCACAGCGCCAGCATGAAGGCGTGCGCCGCCAGCTGGCGCCAGCGCCGCGACTTCGGTTGCACGACGGCCATGGTGCCTTCAGCCTTTCGCTTCTTCTTCGGTGATGCGCGTGTATTTCAGCTGCACCAGCGTGACGGCCGCGACCATCAGGAAGATCACGGTCGAGATCGCGGCCGCCAGGCCGAACTGCTGGCCGCTGTCCTGGAACGCGATGCGCCAGGTGTAGCTGACCAGGATGTCGGTGGTGCCGGCCGGCAGCGTGCTGTCCACCTGGTCGGGCCGGCCGCCGGTGAGCAGGCTCACGAGCACGAAGTTGTTGAAGTTGAACGCGAAGGCGCTGATGAGCAGCGGCGTCAGCGGCTTCACCAGCAGCGGCATCGTGATGCGGCTGAAGTTCACCCAGGGCCCGGCGCCGGCCACCGCCGAGGCTTCGTACAGGTCGGCCGGGATCGACTTGATGAGTCCGGTGCACAGCACCATCATGTACGGGAAGCCCAGCCACACGTTCACCAGCACCAGCATCAGCCGGGCCAGCAGCGGGTCGCTGAACCAGGCGGGCTTGACGCCGAAGAGCGCGTTCAGGATCAGGTTCACCTCGCCCAGGTTCTGGTTGAACAGGCCCTTGAACACCAGGATGCTGATGAAGCCCGGCACCGCGTAGGGCAGGAACAGCACCAGCCGGTAGCCGGCGCGGCCGGCCAGGCCTTCCCATTCCAGCAGCACCGCCAGCAGCAGGCCCAGGCCGGCGGCGCCCGCCACCGAGAGGGCCGAGAACATCACCGTCCAGACGAACACGCTGAGGAAGGGCTCGCGGAAGCGCCCTTCGCTGAACACGCTGGCGTAGTGGCGCAGGCCGACGCCGACGATGTAGCCGGGCTGCAGGCGGTCGCCGCCCTCGCTGGTGAAGAAGCCTTCGCGTTCGTCGGGGCGGTAGAGCGCCCCGGTCACGCGGTCGGCGAGCGCGCCGCCGTCTTTCGATTCGTACAGCGGCTGGCGGTGCGCGAATTCGCGCAGGCTCAGCAGCGTGAGCGGCGTGCCATCGGGCGACTGCAGCGTCAGCGCTCGCAGCGCCGGCAGGCGGCGCACGACTTCGGCCAGCGGCAGGGCCGGCGTGGTGGCGCCTTGCGTCTGCAGCGTGGCGCGCTGCGCGGCGGCGCCGTCCAGTGCCAGCGGCGGGCTCGCCAGGCCGCCTTCCAGCACCACGCGGAAGCGCGCCCCTTCGGCATGCAGCGTGAACCCGCGTGCCGAGTCGGGCACGACCACCGATTCGGCCAGCAGCGCCTGGCGCGCCGCGTCGCGGTCCATGAGGTTGCGCGAGCTCTGGTTGGTGAAGCCGATGCCCACCGTGTAGAGCATGGGGAAGACCACGAACACCAGCGCCGCGGCGACGCCGGGAAACAGGTAGCGCAGCGCGTGCGTGCGCGGCGAGAGGTAGGTCCAGGCCGCGAGCGCGGCGATCACCAGCAGCACCAGCGCCAGCAGCGTCTGGCCTCCGGCGTGCACGGCCTGCACGACCATCAGCAGCGCCAACGCGGCCGCCAGCGCGACGGCACGGCCGGTCCACGCGTTCTTCGTCATGCGGCCAGGATGCGGCGCGCCGCGGCATCGAGCGCCGCGCCGGCGTCGAGCCGGCCTTCGCTCAGGGTGGTGAGGGAGGACTTCATCGCCGACCAGAAGCGGCCCATCTCCGGAATGCTGGGCGTGGTCTGGCCGTCACGCGCCGAGTCCATGATGCCGGCGATCCGCGGGTCGGCCGCCAGCTGCGCATAGAAGCGCCGGCTGGCCGGCGCGCCGATCGGCTCGGCGCGGTCGATCGTGGCCAGGCCCTGCGGCGTGAGCAGGTGGCGTTCGATGAACTCGACCGCCACTTCGCGCTGGCGCGTGGCGCGGTTGATCAGGATGCCCTTCACGCCGACGAAGGGCGCGGCGCGCGCGCCGCCCACCGCCGGCACGCGCGCGACGCCGAAGTCCACGCCCACGCGTTTCAGGTTCACCCACGACCAGGGGCCGTTGATCATCATCGCCACCCGGCCCTGCGCGAGCGCGGCCTCCATCTCGGCGTAGCCGCTGCCGGGCGGCATCAGGCCTTCGCGCAGCAGGCGTTCGAGCACGCGCGCGCCGGCCTTCGCGCCCGCGCTGGCGACGCCGGTGTCGCGCGCGTCGAAGCTGCCGTCGGGACGGCGGCGAAAGGCGTAGCCGCCGTTGGCGGCCAGCAGGGGCCAGCTGAAGTAGGGGTTGGTGTAGTCCCAGAGGATGGCGTGCCGGCCTTCGCGGCGCAGCCGCTCGTCGAGCGCGAACACCTCGTCGAAGCTGGCCGGCGGCTGCGGCACCAGCGCCTTGTTGTAGACCAGGGTGACGGCCTCGATCGCGTACGGGTAGCCCCAGGTGCGGCCGCGCAGCGTGAAGCCCTGCCAGGCCAGCGGGTCGATGTCCTCGCGCAGCGCGCGCGGCGGGTCCACCGCGTGCAGCAGGCCGCCGGCCAGCCATTCGCCCAGGCGGTCGTGGGCGTAGCAGTAGACGTCGGGGCCCTTGCCGGCGGCGGCGGCCTGCTGGAACTTGGCCGGGCCTTCGTCGGGCGTCTCCACGACCAGCGGCACGCCGGTCTCGGCCGTGAAGGCTTCGCCCAGCGCGCGCATGGCCTTCGCGCCTTCCACCGTGAACCACGCCACCAGCGGCGCCGGTGCCTGCGCGAAGGCAGGGGCGGCCAGCGAGCAGGCCGCGGCGGCACCGAGCAAGCGGCGGCGCTTCATGCGCACCCGTCCGTATGATCGCGCCGCATGGCCCGGCCCACAGCGCGCGCAAGAACATGAGCCCCTGGCTCGACGACCAGGGCCGCCTGTTCAACCCCGCGCCGCGGCTGCAGCTGGCCGACCTGTCCGATGGCCGTGTCTGCGTGGTGATCGACGACGTGCTGGCCAATCCGCAAGGGCTGGCCGACTGGGCCGCGCAGCAGCGCTTCCAGCCGCCGAATCCCATCCCCTACCCCGGCCTGCTGCTGCCGGCGCCGGCCGAGGTGGCGGCGCGCACGGCCGATTTCTTCGCGCTGCACGTGCGCAAGGCCTTGGGCGGCCGCCGCACGCTGGACGCCAGCGTGCGCCTGGCCATCGTCTGCCAGCCGCCGGAGACGCTGTCGCCGGTGCAATGGCAATGCCACCGCGACCGCCTGCAAGGTCCCGGCGAGCACCTGCTGTTCGCCGCTTCGGTGCTGTACCTGTTCCGCGACCCCGCGCTGGGCGGCACCAGCTTCTACCGGCCGCGACGCCCGATGGCCGAGATCGAGCGCATGGTCGCCGACAGCCAGCGCCTGGACGGCGCCGCCTTCGCGCAGCGCTGGGGCGTGCAGCCGGGCTACATGCTCGAAGGCAACGCGCACTTCGAACGCGTGGCCCGCGTGCCGGCGAAATGGAACCGCATGATCCTGTACGACGGCGGCCAGTTCCATTCGGGCGACGTGGGCGACGCTTCGCGGCTGACGGCCGACGCGGCCAGCGGCCGCCTCACGCTGAACGGCTTCTTCACCTGCCGCCGCCTGCTGTAGTGCGCTAGGCGGTGCGGGCCGCGGCGCAGTGGTCGGCGATGTACTTGTCATGCGGTGGCATCACGTCCACGCAGGCCTGGATGACCCCCGCGACATCGTCCACGTAGCCCTGCACATCCTCTTCGCGCCGCAGGTGGGCCAGCGGGTGGCAGGCCACGGGCCGCACGCGCTGCCCGTGCATCACCTGCAGCCAGCTCACCTTGGTGAACAGCTCGTTGGCTTCGCGGAACACGCGGCCGTGCGACCGGAACAGCGACATGCGCTGCGTCAGCGTCTCGGGCACCGGCATCTCGCGGCAGGCGGTCCAGAAGGCCGAGTCGGTGCGCTCGTTGGCGTGGTAGTGCAGGATGATGAAGTCGCGCACCCAGGTGTATTCCTGGTCCATCAGCCGGTTGTACTGGGCGCGTTCCTCGGCGTCGATGCGGCCGGCCGGGAAGAAGGCCAGCAGGTGCGCGATGCCCATCTGCACCAGGTGGATGCTGGTCGACTCCAGCGGCTCCAGGAAGCCGCAGGCGAGGCCGATGGAGACCACGTTGCGGTTCCAGGCCTGCTTGCGCTTGCCGGTCTGGAAGCGGATGGTGCGCGGGTCGGCCAGCGGCGCGCCGTCCAGGTTGGACAGCAGCACCGCGGTGGCCTCGTCCTCGCTGATGTGGCGGCTGCAGAAGACATGGCCGTTGCCGATGCGGTGCTGCAGCGGAATGCGCCACTGCCAGCCGGCCTGGCGCGCGGTGGCACGCGTGTAGGGCAGCAGCTCGGGCGCCGATTCGCAGGGCACCGCCACCGCACGGTCGCAGGGCAGCCAGTGCGACCAGTCCTCCCAGCCGGTCTTGAGCGCGCCTTCGATCAGCAGCGCGCGAAAGCCCGAGCAGTCGATGAAGAAGTCGCCTTCGACCCTGGCGCCGTTGTGCAGCGTGAGGCCGGTGACGTGGCCGTCGCCTTCGCGCAGCGCGACGTCGACGATGCGGCCTTCCACCCGCTGCACGCCGCGCTCTTCGCTGAAGCGGCGCAGGAAGCGCGCGTAGAGCGAGGCGTCGAAGTGGAAGGCGTAGGCGATCTGCGCCAGCGGCGAGTTCGGCATGTCCAGCCGCGGCCGCATGAACTTCTTCTGCAGGCAGGCCGCGGTGTTGATGGAATAGGCCTCCAGCGGCCTGGCCTTGCCGGCCAGCGACTGGCGCAGCCAGTACTGGTGGAAGTCGACCGTGGCGCCTTCCTGGCCGACGGTGCCGAAGCCGTGGATGTAGCGGTCGCCCAGCCGCGCCCAGTTGACGAACTCGATGCCCAGCTTGAAGGTGCCCTGGGTCTGGCGCACGAACTCGTCTTCGTCCAGCTCGAGCAGCCGGTTGAAGAGCTGGATCATCGGGATCGTGGCCTCGCCCACGCCGATGGTGCCGATCTCGTCGGACTCCACCAGCGTGATGCGGTACTGGCCCTGCAGCACCTTGGCCAGCGCGGCGGCGGTCATCCAGCCGGACGTGCCGCCGCCGACGATGACGACTTCGGGCTTGGGATCGACCCCGGGGACCTCTTGCATGGTCATCTCGCGAAACCGCAACAGGCCATTATGGTGACGCGGGCGCCGGGCCCCGCGCAGGGCGGGACCCGGCGGCGCCGCCGGTTCAGTCGTACTTGTAGCTGAGCTTGAAGGCGTAGATGGCGCCGGTCTTCTGCTCGAAGTTGGGCGTCACGCCGTCGCCGCGCAGTTCGCGGTACGTGGGCTTGTTGAGGTTGTTGCCCTCGAAGCGGATGCCCAGGCCCTTGAGCGGGCCGCTGTCGAACTCGTAGCCGACCTGCGCCGACACCCAGCGCTGGTCGTCGATGTAGGCCAGCGCCGGGTAGCCGCCGACCGCCGAGCCGGCCACCGGGCCGATGTACTTCGACCGCCGGTTCTCGGCGATGAAGGCGCTGAAGCCGTAGGCCTCGTAGTAGAAGATCAGCTTCGCGTTGGTCTTCGACAGGCCGGGCAGCGTGATCGTGATGCCGTCGTCGGGCACCTGCTGCGACGGGTTCAGGCCCACCAGGTTGGGCAGCTTGACCGAGCTTTCGGCACGCGAGTAGCTGGCCGACAGGCCGAAGCCGCGCAGCGGCTCGGCCAGCAGGTCGAACGGCAGCGAAGCGGAAAGCTCGATACCGCGCAGGTTGCCGCCCTTGCCGTTGACCGTGGTGGTGTAGGTGCCCACCGGGCCGGCGGCGGGGATGGGCACGCCCACCTGCGCCGCCAGCTCGGTGAAGTCCACCCGGCCGGTGGTGGGCACGATGTAGGTGTCCAGCTTCTTGTAGAAGGCCGCGGCGCCCAGGTAGGCCTTGGTGCCGAAGTACTTCTCGTAGGCCAGGTCCAGCGCGGTGGCGCGGAACGGCTTCAGGCGCGGGTTGCCCGACGAGCCCACCAGTTCGCCGAAGGTGGCGTGGCTGGCGTCGGTGTCGACCGCGAGCGCGAACGAGTTGCGCATGTCGGTCAGCGTGGGCCGCGCGATCTGCTTGGCCAGCCCGAAGCGCAGGATGTTGCCGCCGCCCAGGTCGCCCTTCAGGTTCAGCGAAGGCAGGAAGTCGGTGTACTTGTAGCCGTCCTCGCTCAGGCCGTTGGCGGGGTTCACCACGTCGGGGGTGGAGCTGGCGCCGGCGCGGTAGCCGGCCGACGACTGGTCGGTGGCGACGATCTGCACGCCCACGTTGCCGTTCAACGGCACCGCGCCCATCTTGGTGTCGATGTCCAGCTTGGCGTAGGCGGTGGTCACCTTCTCGTCGACGGTCCAGCTCTTGGAGAGGATGTCGTCGTTGTACTTGCGCTGCAGCTCGGCGCCCGGCCACAGGCCGACCTGCGGGTCGAAGGTGATGAGCGAAAGCCCGGTGCCGCCCACGTTGTTCTGCACGTACGAGCCCGCCGGGTAGGGGATGCGGTCGTAGCCGGTGCCCGAGCTGGAGACGATGAGGCCTTCGTCGGAGAAGCGGTCCTTGCTGCGCTTGGCGTAGTTCAGGCCGAACTGCAGCGTCGGGAACAGGCCTTCGCCCAGGTCGTGGCTCAGGTCCAGCCGCACGGCGTCGGCCTTGTCGGTGACGGTGGGGCCCTTGTAGTAGCCGGCCTGCGGCGCGGTCTGGCCGCTGACGTCGACGCCGTGCACGATGGTGCCGGGCCGGTAGGTGACGCCGCTCCAGCCGGTCTGGTCGCGGATCTGCACCTGCGCCGGGTCGGTGTAGGCGCTCGGGCTGCCCAGCGTGAACTGAGGGATCGAGCCCTGCGTGGAGTCGAAGGTCAGCGTGTTGGTGCTGGTGACGCCGCCGTAGGCCTCGATGTCCTTCTCGACGCGCTTGGCCTTGTTGTGGCTGATGTCGAGCGAACCGGTCCAGCTGTCGGCGAACTTCCAGGTGTTGCGCCAGCCCAGCGAATTGATCTTGTCGTCGTCGATGACGTTTTCGTTGTAGACGATCAGCCCGTCGGCGGCGATCTGGTAGGTGCCCTTCACGGCCACGCCGTTGGCGTCGACCACCGCATCGGTGATGTTGCCGCCGAAGGTGCCGCCCTTGGCGGCCATCTTCTTGGTCTGGGTGTTGATCTTGGCCCAGTACAGGTCCACCTGGCTGGTGAACTCCTTGAAGGGCTTGTATTCCAGGATCGCGGCCAGACCGTCGCGCTTGTCCTTCTTGCGGTCGGTCTCGAAGCTGAGGCCGCCGCCGAAGGGCACCGAGGCCTTGACGACGCTGCCGTCGGCGGCCAGGGTGGCGTCGATGTTGGAAGAACCCCAGCTGCCGTTGACCAGCGTGCTGATGGTGTCGTCGGAATGCACGAAGCCCACCGCCAGGCCGACGGTGCGGTCGGCGAACTGGTCGATGTAGGCCAGGCTGTAGCGCTTGCCGGTGCTGGTGTCAGGCAGGCCGACGCCGGTGCGCGTCTTCTCGACCTTGCCCGAGATCACCCGGCCGCGGAAGGCCAGCGGGTCGATCAGCTTGTTGTCGATGGTGCCGGCCAGGCCGGCGGCCGGCAGGGCGGCGTCGCTGGACTTGTAGACGGTGGCCGAACCGATGAGTTCGGCCGGGTAGACGCTCAGGTCGACCGCGCGGCTGTCGCCGGTGCTGGTCTGCTCGCGGCCGTTGAGCAGGTAGCCGTTGAAGTCGGCGCCCAGGCCGCGGATGTTGACGTTGGTGGCCTGGCCGTTGCGGTCGCGCTGCGCGGTCACGCCGGGCAGACGGGCCAGCGATTCGGCGATCGTGGTGTCGGGCAGCTTGCCGATGTCTTCGGCCGAGATCGCCTCCACCACGCCGTCGGCGTTCTTCTTCACGCTGATGGCGCTTTCGATGGCGGCGCGGATGCCGGTCACCGTGACCGTCTGCCCGTCGGCCTGCTGCGCCTGGGCGGCACCGCCCAGCAGCAGCATCGCCGCAGCGGCGGTGGCGGTGAGTGCACCGGCCTGCTCGACGCCGCGCACCCTCGACACGCGACGCACATTCTTCGTGTTGCTCACTGGTTGTCTCCTTGTGTCCACCGATCGACCTCTTGGCGACCCACCCACGGGCGCCGGCCCCTGGAACCCCGGGGCTTTGTTCTACGACCGGTTTTGTACCAAAACTAGCTTCACAGAAAACACTCTGTAAACCCTATGTGATCGATTGCTGTCGCCAGGGTGCGACGATTTCCTAGGGTTAACCAGGAAGAAATCGGGCCCCCCGGCGATCGATCTCTGACGCGAGCGCCGGAAGAAGTAGCTCAACTACATCAACCTACAATCGCATGATGCGCCGGACGTACCGCTTCGCCCTGCCTTGCGCGCTGGCCCTGGCGACCTGGGGGGCCGCTGCCTCGGGCCCGGGACCGCTGCAAGTGGCTTCGCCCGACTGGCGCGACCAGATCGTCTACTTCGCGCTCACCGACCGCTTCGCCGACGGCGACGCGCGCAACAACGACCAGGGCGCCGGCGAGTACGCGGCCGGCGTGCGCAACCGGTACAACGGGGGTGACCTGAAGGGGCTGCGGCAGCGTCTGGACTACATCCAGGGGCTGGGGGCCACCGCGCTGTGGATCACGCCGCCGGTGGCCAACCAGTGGTGGGACCCCCAGGCCGACTACGCCGGCTACCACGGCTACTGGGCCGAACACTTCAAGCGCGTCGACCGCCACCTGGGCACGCTGGCCGACTACCGGGCACTTTCGCGAGCGCTGCACGGGCGCGGTATGTTCCTGGTGCAGGACATCGTGCTCAATCACACCGGCAACTTCTTTCGCTATGCCGGCGGCTGGGACCCGGCCGACCCGGCGCGCTTCTGGCAGCCCAACACCGGTTCGCGCCCGGTCACGCGGCCCACGCAGCCGCCCTTCGACCGCAACGACCCGCGCGACCCGCGCCAGCGCCGCGAGGCCATCTACCACTGGACGCCCGACATCACCGACTACGCCGACCCGAAGCAGGAATCGGACGGGCAGATGTCGGGCCTGGACGACCTGAACACCGGCAACCCCGTGGTGCGGCGCGCGCTGCGCGACAGCTACGGCTGGTGGATCCGCGAAGCTGGCATCGACGCCTTCCGCGTCGACACCGCGTTCTACGTGCCCCCGGAGGACGTGGCGGACTTCCTGTACGCGAAGGATGCGCGCGCGCCCGGCATCTACGAAGCGGCGCGGCGCAGCGGCCGGCGCGACTTCCTGGTCTTCGGCGAAGGCTTCGCGATCGACAAGCCCTTCGAGTCGGTTCGCGCGGCGAAGATCGAGCGCTACGCCACCATGGCGGGCGGCCGGCCGCTGATGTCGGGCATGCTGAATTTTCCGCTCTACGGCAGCCTGGGCGACGTGTTCGCGCGCGGCCGGCCCACCGCCGAGCTGGCCTACCGCATCGCGGCGACGATGCGCGTGCACGCGCGGCCGCACCGCATGGCCAACTTCATCGACAACCACGACGTCGACCGCTTCCTGGCCGGCGGCAGCGAAGCGGGGCTGAAGCAGGCCCTGCTGGCGATGATGACGCTGCCCGGCATCCCGGTGCTCTACTACGGCACCGAGCAGGGGTTGAAGGATTCGCGCGCCTCCATGTTCGCCGCCGGCTGGGGCAGCGGCGGGCGCGACCACTACGACACCGCCGCCCCGCTGTACCGCTACGCCGCCCGGTTGACGGCGCTGCGGCGCGCCAACCCCGCGCTGTCGCGCGGGGTGCCGGTGGTGCTGAAGGACAACGCGGCCGGCGCCGGCGTCATCGCCTGGCGCATGGACCACGAAGGCGACTCGCTGCTGGTGGTGCTGAACAGCGCCGACCACCCGGCGCTGCTGGACCGCCTGCCCACCGGCGCCAGACCCGGCCAGGTGCTGGAATCGCTGTTCACGATCGAAGGCCCGCCGGCCGACCTGGTGGCCGGCGCCGGCGGCGAGGTGAGCCTGGCGCTGCCGGCCCGCGCCGGTGCCGTGTGGCGGCTGGGCCGGCGCGAGGCGGCGCTGCTGCCGGTGGCGGGCTCGGTCACGCTCGACGGCATGCCGCCTTCGAAGGTGGAGGGCGACTTCGAGCTGGCAGGCGAAGTGCGGGGCACGCTGCCCGACTTGCAGCTGGTGGTGGACGGCGACCTTTCCACTGCGCAGCCCGTGCAGCCCGACACCGGCGGCCGCTGGCGCGTGCGGGTCGACACCGCGCGCATGGCGGACGCGAAGCAGGCGCACCAGGCGGTGCTGTGGTCGGCGGCCGCCGGCGTGGCTTCGGAAGCGGTGCGCTTCAAGGTCGAACGCGCATGGCGCACGCTGGCCGAGCTGGAAGACCCGGCGGGCGACGACCGGGGCCCGAACGGCCGCTACCGCTACCCCGGCGACGCCGGCTACACGCAGGCGCACCCGGCCGACATCCGACGCGTGCGCGTGGCCGAAGCCGGCGGCGCGCTGCGGGTGGAAGTGCAGACGAACCGCATCATCACGCCCTGGAACCCGCCCAACGGTTTCGACCACGTGGCCTTCACCGTCTTCATCGAACTGCCTGGCCAAGGGGGTGGCGTCACGGCGATGCCGCTGCAGGACGCCACCCTGCCCGGCGGCATGCGCTGGCACCTGCGGCTGCGCGCGCACGGCTGGTCGAACGCGCTCTTCGCGAGCGAAGGCGCCGATGCCGCGAACGAAGGCCGGCCGCTCACGCCGGCGCCGGCGATCGAGGTCGACCGCGAAGCTTCGACCGTGGCCTTCGTGCTGCCGGCGTCCACGCCGGGCCTGGGCAGGAGCCTCGCCGGCGCGCGCGTCTACGTCTCCACCTGGGACTACGACGGCGGCTTCCGCCCGCTGGCCGAGGAAGGCGGCGCAAACCGCTTCGGCGGCGGCCGCGGAGGGCGTGACCCCAAGGTGATGGACGACACCGCGGTGATCGTGCTGCCGTGAGCGCGCCGGGCCACTCCCAGGCGCTCACCCCGCAGCGCGCAGCGCGCTGGGTCGTCCCATGACGGCGGCCGAACGGCCCCGGCTGATGGCGTTGGCGCCGCCGCTGCTGGCGGAGCTGGGCCTGGGCATCGCGGTCGGCTTCGCCGGCACGATCATGGCTGCGCGCGTGTCCGACACCTCCGGTGCCGCCTTCGCGATGGGCAACCAGGTGTTCCAGCTACTGTTCCTGCTGTTCCGCGTGATCGGGGCCGGTGTCGCGGTGGTGGTGTCGCAGGCCCTGGGCGGCGGCCGGCGCGACGAGGCCGAGGCGCTGGCGCGCGCCACCCTGGGCGCCAGCAGCTGGATCGGCCTGACCATCGCCTGCTGCGCGCTGGCCGGCGCCGACGCGCTGATGCGGCTGCTCAACGCGCCGGCCGAAGTGCTGCCGCTGGCGGCGCCCTTCCTGCGCTGGCTGGCGCCGGCCATGCTGCTGGACGCCTGGAACGCCAGCATGGCCAGCGTGATGCGGGCCCACCTGCGGGTGCGCGACGTGCTGGCGGTCATCGTCACCATGCACCTGGTGCACCTGGTGGCGGCGCTGCTGCTGATGCCGCGCGTGGGCCTTCCCGGCTTCGCCTGGGCCCTGCTGGCCAGCCGCGCCATCGGCGTCGCACTGCACCTGCTGCTGTGGCGCTGGCGCCTGGGTCTGGTGCCGCGCATGGCCGACGGGTGGCGGCTGCCGCGGCGCGAGGTGGGCACCGTGCTGCGCATCGGCCTGCCGGCAGCGGCGGAGAACATCGCCTGGCGCTTCGCCTTCGTGTTCAGCCTCTCGGTGGTGGGCCAGCTGGGCACCACCGCGCTGGCCACCCACGCCTACACGATGCAGGTGGTGCACTGCATCCTGATCATCAGCGCGGCCACCGGGCTGGCGGTGGAGATCGTCGTCGGCCGCCTGATCGGCGCAGGGCGGCTGCACCAGGCGCACCGGCTGGTGAAGCGCGCGCTCGCAGGGGGACTGGCGGCGAGCGTGGGCGTGGCCACGCTTGCCGCGCTGGCGGGACCCTGGCTGCTGGGCCTGTTCACGCAGGACCCCGCAGTGGTGGCCGCCGGCGCCACGCTGCTGTGGTGGACCGTGCTGCTGGAACCGGGCCGCGCGTTCAATCTCATCGTCATCAACGCGCTGCGCGCCACCGGCGACGCGCGCTTCCCGGTGGCCGCCGGCGCCGCCTTCATGCTGCTGGTGCTGGCCGGCGGCAGTTGGCTGCTGGGCCTGGCGGCGGGGCTGGGGCTGGTGGGCGTGTGGATCGCCTACATCGCCGACGAATGGCTGCGCGGGCTCATCATGTGGCGGCGCTGGGTCACCCACGGCTGGGTGCGCCACGCGCGCGCCACCCGCAAACGGCTGCGACGCGCCGCGGCCTCGTGAGGCTCAACGGCCGATCTGGTCGATCGCCGCCGCCGCGCCCGACAGCGCGGCCAGCGTGTCGGTGATCACCGCCGTGGGAATGGCTTCCAGGTAGCCGCGGAAGCGGCCCTTGGCTTCGAAGCGTTCGCGGAAGCGCGAAGCGAAGAAACGCTCGCCCAGCCGCGGCACGATGCCGCCGCCGATGTAGACGCCGCCACGCGCGCCCAGTGTGAGCGCCACGTTGCCGGCGAAGCTGCCCAGCAGCGAGCAGAAGACGTCGATCGCCTGGCTGGCGATCTCGTCGCTGCCGGCCAGCCCGCGTTCGACCACCGCTTCGGCGGCCAGCGGATCGGCCGCACGGCCCAGCACCTGCGCCAGCCCGGCGTGCAGCACCGGCAGGCCGATGCCCGAGAGCAGCCGCTCGGCCGAGACGTGCGCGTGTTCGCGCCGCACGGCGTCGATCAGGCGGCTTTCCAGTTCGTCGCCCGGCGCCAGCGTGGCGTGGCCGCCCTCGCCCGGCAACGCGACCCAGCCGTGCGCCGTCTGGACCACGCCGCCGACGCCCAGGCCGGTGCCGGGGCCGATGACGGCCAGCGTGCCGCGCGGCACCGGCAGCGGCCCGCTGGCGCGCAACTGCGGCGCGCCCAGGCGCGGCAGCGAAAGCGCCAGCGCCTCGAAGTCGTTGAGCACCAGCAGCGCTTCCAGGCCGAGCGACTTCGCCAGCGCGCTGCGCGAGAAGCGCCAGTGGCTGTTGGTGAAATCGACCTCGTCGCCATCGACCGCGGTGGCCACCGCAAAGGCGGCGCGGCGGGGCGCCGGCAGCCCCTGTGCCGCCAGATAGGCCTGCGCGGCATGGGCCGGCGTCTCGTGCGCCGCCACCGGCAGGCGCTGGATGTGGCGCACTTCCAGGCTGGCGTCTTCGACCCACCCGAAGCGGGCGTTGGTTCCGCCGATGTCGGCCACCAGCCAGGGCAGGCCCGCCGCCAAGGGACGCACCGCTTCGAGCACCGCGCTCATGCGCCGGCCCCGCTTTCGCACTTCCTGATCAAACGCCGAGCTCCCCGATCGCCAAGATCGAACAAGGTAGCAAAACTACAAATCCGCTTCAAGAGCGGAATCCCTGCCTGCGAAGGATGACAGCGGCGATGCCCGCCGGGCTGTAGTGAAGCTACCATCGCGCCGGGCATCTGGAGCCTGCGCTCGATGAAACCATTCGACAGTCCCCGCCTGATTGCCGACATCGGCGGCACCTACGCAAGATTCGCGCTCGAAACGGCCCCGGGCCGCTTCGAGCATGCCAGTTCGCTGCGCTGCGCCGACCACGCCGACTTCCACGCCGCCGTCAGCGCCTACCTGTCGTCGCTCCAGCCGCAGGCCATCGAGCACGCGGCGATCGCGATCGCGAACCCGGTCGAAGGCGACCAGGTGCGCATGACCAACTACCACTGGCAGTTCTCCATCGAGGAGATGCGCCAGCGCCTGGGCCTGCAGACGCTGGTGGTGGTGAACGACTTCACCGCGCTGGCGATGGCGCTGCCGCGGCTGGCACCGGGCCAGCGGCGCGCGGTGGGCGGCGGCCAGGCGCGCGAACGCAGCGTGGTGGGGCTGCTGGGCTCGGGCAGCGGGCTCGGCGTCTCGGGTCTGATTCCGGCGGCCGACGGCTGGGTCGCGCTGGGCACCGAAGGCGGCCACACCAGCTTCTCGCCGCGCGACGAGCGCGAGATCGCGATCCTTCGCCACGCGCTCACCGAGTTCCCGCACGTCAGCTTCGAGCGCCTGCTCTCGGGGCCGGGCATCGAACTGGTCTACCGCGCGCTGGCCGCCCGCGCCGGCCGCACGGCCGAGAAGCTGGCCGCGCCCGAGATCACGCGGCGCGCGCTCGAGGCCACCGACGCCGTCTGCGTGGAGACGCTGCAGGCCTTCTGCGCCATGCTGGGCACCGCGGCGGCCAACCTGGCGGTGACGCTGGGCGCGATGGGCGGCGTCTACATCGGCGGCGGCATCGTGCCGCGGCTGGGCGAATTCTTCGACCGTTCGGCCTTCCGCGCCCGCTTCGAGGACAAGGGCCGCTTCAGCGACTACCTGAAGGCCATCCCCACCTACGTGATCACGGCCGAGCACGCCACCTTCGTCGGCGCGTCGGCCATCCTGGCCGAGCAGCTGCGCGCGCTGGTGGGGCAGGAAGGCGCTTCGCTGCTGGGGCAGATCCGGCGCGCGCGGCCCAACCTGTCGCCGGCCGAGAAACGCGTGGCCGACCACGTGCTGGCGCACCCGCGGTCGGCGCTGAACGACCCCATCGCCACCATCGCGAAGGCGGCCGACGTCTCGCAGCCCACCGTCATCCGCTTCTGCCGTTCGCTCGGCTGCGAAGGCCTGTCCGACTTCAAGCTGCGCCTGGCCGCCGGCCTGACCAGCACCGTGCCCGTGACGCACACGCAGGTGACCGGCGAAGACAGCATGCTGGAGCTGGGCGTGAAGGTGCTGGGCAACACCGCTTCGGCCATCCTGCAGGTGCGCGACCACCTGAACCGCGAGGCGATCGACCGCGCGATCGACCTGCTCACCGCGGCCGAGCGGGTGGAGTTCTACGCCGTCGGCCACTACCGCGTGGTGGCCGACGACGCGCAGTTCAAGTTCCTTCGCTTCGGCGTGGCGAGCGCCTCGGTCACCGACCCGCGGCTGCAGCTGCTGGCGGCCAACGTGCTGAAGCCGGCCGACGTGGCGGTGGTCATTTCCAGCAGCGGCCGCATCGACGACCTGCTGGCGGTGGCCGACGCCGCGCACGCGCGCGGCGCCGCGGTGGTGGCCATCACCGCCAGCCAGTCGCCGCTGGCGCGCAAGGCCGACGTCGCATTGATCGTCGACCACGTGGAGGACCTGGCGACCCACGTGCCGATGATCAGCCGCATCCTGCACCTGCTGGTGATCGACATCCTGGCGGTGGGCGTGGCCATGCGGCGCGGCGACGACAGCGTGCCCGCGCTGGCGGCCGGCGCGGTGCAGGGGCTGGACGAACCCGGCGCGGGCGAGCCCGCGCCGGCCGGCGCGCGCCGCGCGGCGCCGGGCGTCAGCACCGCCGGGCCGCTGGCGCGGCTCACCTCGCACAGCCGCTGATCAGGACCTGCGCTGCGCCGGCGGGTCTTCGAGCTTTTCCACCCCCAGCGGTGGCTGCAACAGCCGCAGTTCCACCGCGTCGGCGCGCAGCGGCAGGCTGCCAATGCGGAAGGCGGCGATGCCGCGCGTCTGCATCTGGCTCTTCAGCACCTCGGTCTGCTCGGGCGTGGGCGCGGCCAGCAGCAGGCGCGCCCGCTTCTGGCGGTGCAGGCTGGCCGCCACCTTGCCCAGCACCGCTTCGAGCGGCGGCTTCACCACCTTGCGGCCGGGGTCGAACGAGTACTTCAGCGGCACTTCCACCTTGACCGTGCCATCCGGGCCGGCGCCCACCACCACCGGCGTGCCGGTGAACAGCTCCTCCAGCCAGCGCTGTTCGGCCGCCAGCTCGGGCGCCACGCCGCCGGGCGGCACGGGGACGGTCGTGCCGTCGGGGGCGCGGGTGCCGGGCTTGCTGGCGCAGCCGGCCAGCCAGCCGGCCGCAGCCCCGGCCAGAACGGTTCGACGTGTGATTCGCATGGCAACGATTGGAACGAATTCACGCCGACCCCACGCTGTGGCGGGGTGTAAGTGTTGTCGGGCCCTGTGGCCTGCCGCCTAGAATCCGCGGGTTCGTCCCGAGGAGCGTTGCAACGGTACCCACCCCAGGGTGCCGCCAGGCTCGGGACCGCCGCGGCGCCTGCCGCGGCCAGGCAACGGCGCTCGGCATCAGCCGAGGACCGCCATGCCTGCCCAGACCCCGAAGAATCCCCTGCCGCCGATGCGGCTCGCCGGCCTCGAGCCGGTGGCCATCGGCGAAGGCGCGCTGTTCGTCAACATCGGCGAACGCACCAACGTCACCGGCAGCAAGGCCTTCGCGCGCATGATCCTGGAAGGCCGCTTCGAGGACGCGCTCGCGGTGGCGCGCCAGCAGGTGGAGAACGGCGCCCAGATCATCGACGTCAACATGGACGAGGCGATGCTGGACAGCGCCGCCGCGA
Source organism: Rubrivivax sp. (assembly GCA_044224175.1). Taxonomy (GTDB): domain Bacteria; phylum Pseudomonadota; class Gammaproteobacteria; order Burkholderiales; family Burkholderiaceae_C; genus Rubrivivax. Next base: position 31,853 of record JBGAKY010000035.1, read on the forward strand.
TGGAGCGCTTCCTCAAGCTGGTGGCCGGCGAACCCGAGATCGCGCGCGTGCCGATCATGATCGACAGCTCCAAGTGGAGCGTCATCGAGACCGGCCTCAAGTGCCTGCAGGGCAAGGGCATCGTCAACAGCATCTCGCTGAAGGAAGGCGAGGCCGAGTTCCGGCGCCAGGCCACGCTGGTGCGCCGCTACGGCGCCGCCGCGGTGGTGATGGCCTTCGACGAGCAGGGCCAGGCCGACAGCTTCGAACGCAAGACGCAGATCTGCGCGCGCGCCTACCGCATGCTGGTGGAAGAGATCGGCTTCCCGGCCGAGGACATCATCTTCGACCCCAACATCTTCGCCATCGCCACCGGCATCGAGGAGCACGACAACTACGCGGTCGACTTCATCGAGGCCACGCGCTGGATCAAGAAGAACCTGCCGGGCGCGAAGGTGAGCGGCGGCGTCTCCAACGTGAGCTTCAGCTTCCGCGGCAACGACCCGGTGCGCGAGGCCATCCACACCGTGTTCCTGTACCACGCCATCCAGGCCGGGCTGGACATGGGCATCGTCAACGCGGGCATGGTGGGCGTCTACGACGAGCTGGACCCGGTGCTGCGCGAGCGCGTGGAAGACGTGGTGCTGAACCGGCGCAAGGATGCGGGCGAACGGCTGGTGGAGATCGCCGAGACCGCCAAGGGCGCCGCCAAGGACGAGAGCGCGCGCCTGGCCTGGCGCGCCGCGCCGGTGGCCGAGCGGCTGAGCCACGCCCTGGTGCACGGCATCACCGAGTTCATCACCGCCGACACCGAAGAGGTGTGGCGCAGGATCGAAGCCGACGGCGGCCGCCCGCTGCACGTGATCGAAGGCCCGCTGATGGCGGGCATGAACATCGTCGGCGACCTCTTCGGCCAGGGCAAGATGTTCCTGCCCCAGGTGGTGAAGAGCGCGCGCGTCATGAAGCAGGCGGTGGCGCACCTGCTGCCCTACATCGAAGCCGAGAAGCGGGCGCTGCAGGACGCCGGCGGCGACGTGAAGCCCAAGGGCAAGATCGTCATCGCCACCGTGAAGGGCGACGTGCACGACATCGGCAAGAACATCGTCACCGTCGTGCTCCAGTGCAACAACTTCGAGGTCGTCAACATGGGCGTCATGGTCCCGTGCCAGGACATCCTCGCGAAGGCGCGCGTGGAAGGCGCGGACATCATCGGCCTTTCGGGCCTCATCACGCCCAGCCTGGAGGAGATGCAGCACGTCGCCGCCGAGATGCAGCGCGACGACTTCTTCCGCATGAAGAAGATCCCGCTGCTGATCGGCGGCGCCACCACCAGCCGCGTGCACACGGCGGTGAAGATCGCGCCCCACTACGAAGGGCCGGTGGTCTACGTGCCCGACGCCTCGCGCAGCGTGGGCGTGTGCGCCGACCTGCTGTCCGACGAGCGGGCGGCGAAGTTCATCGCCGACCTGGAGAGCGACTACGAACGCGTGCGCCAGCTGCACGCCAACAAGAAGGTCACGCCGCTGGTCGCGCTGACCGCGGCGCGCGCCAACAAGACGCCGGTGGACTGGACCGCCTACACGCCGCCGGCGCCGAAGTTCACCGGCCGCCGCATGTTCAGGAACTACGACCTGGCCGAACTGGCCGCCAGCATCGACTGGGGACCCTTCTTCCAGACCTGGGACCTGGCCGGCCGCTTCCCCGAGATCCTGCGCGACGAAGTGGTGGGCCACGAGGCGCAGCGCGTGTTCAGCGACGGCAAGCGGCTGCTGCAGCGCGCCATCGAAGGCCGCTGGCTCAGCGCCAACGGCGTGATCGCACTGCTGCCCGCCAACACGGTGGACGACGACACGATCGAGGTCTACACCGACGAGACGCGCCAGGAAGTGGCGCTGCGCTGGAGCCCGCTGCGGCTGCAGACCGAACGGCCGGTGGTCGACGGCGTGAAGCGCCCGAACCGCTGCCTGGCCGACTGGGTGGCGCCGCGCGGCGTGAAGCCGGACTGGATCGGCCTCTTCGCCGTCACCGCCGGGCTGGGGGTGGAGAAGAAGGAGAAGCAGTTCATCGACGACCACGACGACTACTCCGCCATCATGCTCAAGGCACTGGCCGACCGCCTGGCCGAAGCCTTCGCCGAACGGCTGCACCAGCGCGTGCGCACCGAGTTCTGGGGCTACGCGAGCGACGAGCAGCTCACGCACGAGCAGCTGATCGCCGAGCAGTACCGCGGCATCCGCCCGGCGCCCGGCTACCCGGCCTGCCCCGACCACAGCGTCAAGCGCGAGATGTTCGCGCTGCTGCAGGCGGTGGAGATCGGCATGGGCCTCACCGAGAGCCTGGCCATGACGCCGGCCGCCAGCGTGAGCGGCTTCTACCTGGCGCACCCCGATGCACGCTACTTCAACGTCGGCCGCATCGGCGAAGACCAGCTGCACGACTGGGCGGCGCGCCAGGCGGTGGAGCTGGAAGCGGCGCAACGGCTGCTGGCACCGGCACTGGGTTGAATGTGCAGATGGCACTCCGGTGTCACTCGTGAACACCGGTAAGCCGCTCTCCGGCTGAGAACTTCTTCACGGCGGCCCGCGGCGCCGGCCCCGAAGAATCGCCTCCCAACAGCGATTCAGGGGAGATGTCGTGGGAATCCAGGTCCTGCTGCGGCGCGCCCGCGGCGTGCTGGTGCTGCTGGCGGTGGCCACGCTCGCGGCCTGCGGCGGCGGCAGCGGCAGCAGCGGCAGTTCGGGCGAGCACAGCCCGCCGCCGGTGGAGAAGCCGGCCACGCGCGACGAAGCCGCGCGCTTCCTGACGCAGGCCACCTTCGGCCCGACCGACGCCGACATCGACCGCGTGATGGCGGTCGGCTACGGCGCCTGGATCGACGAACAGCTGGCGCTGCCGGCCGCTTCGCACCTGGCCGAATGGGACGCCGCCGACACCGCGCTGAAGGCCGCCGGCAGCGCCGCCGGCTACGACCAGGTCTACGAGACCTTCTGGCGCCAGGCCGTCAGCGGTCCGGACCAGCTGCGCCAGCGCGTGGTGTTCGCGCTGTCGCAGATCTTCGTGATCTCGCTCGTCGACGGCAACGTGGGCAACAACCCGCGCGCGGTGGCGCAGTGGCTGGACATGCTGGGCAGCGACGGCCTGGGCCCCTACCGCGCGCTGCTGGAATCGGTCTCGCGCCACCCGATGATGGGCTACTACCTCACGTCCATCCGCAACCAGAAGGCCGACCCGCGCACCGGCCGCGTGCCCGACGAGAACTACGCGCGCGAGGTGATGCAGCTGTTCTCGATCGGCCTCGTCGAGCTGAACGAGGACGGCAGCCCCAAGGGCACCGACACCTACGGCCCGGCCGACATCGCCGGCCTGGCGAAGGTGTTCACCGGCTGGTCCTGGGCCTGCCCGGACTGGCCCGACAACGGCTGCTTCTTCAACGGCAGCGTGGGCGGCAACGCCGACGCCGACCGCTACATCAAGCCGATGCTGGGCTACCCGCAGTACCACAGCACCGAAGAGAAGAGCTTCCTCGGCACGACCATCCCCGCGCAAGGCTCGTCCTCGCCGGAAGGCAGCCTGAAGCAGGCGCTGGACGCGATCGCGGCGCACCCGAACGTGGGCCCCTTCATCGGCCGCCAGCTGATCCAGCGCCTGGTGACGAGCAACCCCACGCCGGAGCACGTGCGCGCCGTCGCGCGCGCCTTCGCCGACAACGGCAACGGCGTGCGCGGCGACATGAAGGCCGTGGTGAAGGCCGTGCTGACGCACCCCGACGCCTTCAAGACCGGCGACGGCACCGGCAAGCTGCGCGAACCGGTGCTGCGCCTCTCGGCGTTCCTGCGCGCCTTCGGCCATGCGTCGGCCAGCGGCAACTACCGCGTCGGCAACACCGACAGCGTGACCAACTCGCTGGGCCAGACGCCGATGCGTTCGCCTTCGGTCTTCAACTTCTACCGCCCCGGCTACGTGGCGCCGGGCAGCGCCGGCGCGACCGCCGGCCTGGTGGCGCCGGAGATGCAGATCACGCACGAGACCAGCGTCGCCGGCTACGTGAACTACATGCGCGACGCGGTGTCCGCCGGCGTGGGCCAGAGCAACCCCGACGGCAAGCGCGACCTGCAGGCCGCCTTCGCCGAGGAACTGGCGCTGGCCGAGACACCGGCCTTGCTGGTGGAGCGCGTGGCCTCGCGCCTGACCTACGGCACGGCCGGCGCGGCGCTGAAGACCGACATCGCCGACACGATCGCGAAGATCGCCATCCCGGCGGCCACCGGCAGCAACCAGGCGGCGATCGACACCGCCAGGCGCAACCGCGTGAACGCCGCGATCCTGCTCGTCCTGGCCTCGCCCGAATTCCTGGTGCAGAAATGAACGACGCCTCCCGCCGCCTCTTCCTGCGCCATGCCGCGTTGATGTCCGCCGTCGCCGGCGCGGGCGCGCCCGTGGCGCTGAACCTGCTGGCCGCCGGCAGCGCCGCCGCCCAGTCGACCGGGGGCTACAAGGCCCTGGTCTGCCTGTTCTTCTTCGGCGGCAACGACGCCTACAACATGGTGCTGGCGACCGACAGCGCCAGCTTCGCCAACTACACGGCGGTGCGCAACCAGGCGCCGGACTCGATCGCGCTGCTGGCGCCGGGCACGGCGCCGAACGCCGGCGCCGCCGCCGGTTCGCCGGCGCGCCTGGGTGGCGTGCTGCCGATCGCGCCGGCCAACGCCCAGGGCCGCAGCTTCGCGCTGCACCCGGTGATGGGCACGCTGCAGGCGATGTTCGACACCGACAAGCGGCTGGCCGTGCTGCCCAACATCGGCCCGCTGGTGATGCCCACCACCAAGACCCAGTACGGCCAGGCCACGTGGCCGAAGCCGAAGAACCTGTTCTCGCACAACGACCAGCAGAACACCTGGCAGTCGCTGCAGCCGGAAGGCGCCTCGGTCGGCTGGGGCGGGCGCATCGCCGACGCCATTGCCTCGGCCAATTCGAACGCGGTGTTCACGGCGATCTCGGCTTCGGGCACCGCGGTGTGGCTGTCGGGACGGAGCGTGCGCCAGTACCAGGTGGGCCAGGGCGGCGCCATCCGCCTGGGCACCGACGGCAACGGCCGCGTCTACGGTTCGGCCGACGTCGGCGCGGCGCTGCAGCGCATCGCGTCCGGCACGCGCGGCACGCACCTGTTCGAGACCGACATCGCCGCGGTGGCGAAACGATCGATCGACGCCGAAGCGCTGCTGCGCAGCGCGCTCAAGGCGGCGAGCGACCCCCTGTTCGGCACCCCGCCGGCCAGCGGCAACTACAACGTCAACAACGACCCGAAGCTGATGTACGCGAACCCGCTGACGGGCGCGAACGCGGCCAACCCGCTGGCACAGCAGTTCCAGATCGTCGCCCGCATGATCGAAGCCGGCCTGCGCGGCGCCACCGGCGCTTCGCGGCAGGTGTTCTTCGTCAACATCGGCGGCTTCGACACCCACGACGGCCAGAACCGCAGCCATGCCGACCTGTACGCGCGCATCGCGCAGGCGCTGCGCTACTTCGACACTGCGCTGGGCGCCATCGGCGCGCAGGGCAGCGTGACCACCTTCACCGCCAGCGACTTCGGCCGAACCTTCACCAGCAACGGCGACGGCACCGACCACGGCTGGGGCTCGCACCACTTCGTGATGGGCGGCGCCGTCAAGGGCGGCGACCTCTACGGCAGCTTCCCGGTGCTGGCGGCGAAGAACACGAACAACAACAACTTCGACGGCAGCCCCGACCAGCTGGGCAACGGCGCCATGCTGCCCACGACGTCGGTCGACCAGCTCGGCGCCACGCTGGGCGGGTGGTTCGGGCTGTCCGCCAGCCAGCAGCTGGACATCTTCCCGAACCTCGCGAACTTCGACGTCGCCCGCCGCAACCTGGGCTTCATGCTCGGCTGACGTTCAGCCCTGCAGTGCGCGCTGCAGTTGCAGCGCCTCGGCCATGTGCACTGTCGTCACGGCTTCGCTGGCCGCCAGGTCGGCGATGCTGCGCGCCACCTTCAGCGTGCGGTGCAGGCGCCGGCCCGACCAGCCCAGCCGTTCGGCGGCGCTCTGCAGGAAGCGGCGGGCCGCCGCATCGGCCTGCACCTGTTCGTCCAGGCGGCCGGCTTCCAACAGGCCGTTGGGCACGCCCTGGCGCGCGACCTGGCGCGCCCGCGCCGCGGCGACCCGTGAAGCGACGGCGGCGGAAGGTTCGCCGTCGGGCTCGGCCATCAGCTCGGCCGGCTTGACCGCCGGCACTTCCACCTGCAGGTCGATGCGGTCCAGCAGCGGCCCCGACAGCCGGCCCTGGTAGCGCGCCACCGCGTCCGGCGTGCAGCGGCAGGCGCGGCCGGTGGCGGCGAAGGCGCCCAGGTAGCCGCAGGGGCAGGGGTTCATGGCCGCCACCAGCTGGAAACGGGCCGGGAAGGCCGCCCGCCGAGCGGCACGCGCGATCGTGACGACGCCGCTTTCCAGCGGCTCGCGCAGGGCTTCGAGCGCGCTGCGCGGGAACTCGGGCAGTTCGTCCAGGAAAAGAATGCCGCCGTGGGCGAGCGAGATCTCGCCCGGCCGCGGCGGCGAGCCGCCGCCCACCAGCGCCGGCGCGCTGGCCGAATGGTGCGGACTGCGGTGCGGGCGGCGCCCGAAATCGGCCGCGCCTTCCAGGCTGCTGGCGGCCAGGCCCTGCAGCGCGGCGCTGACCAGCGCCTCCTCGTCTTCCATCGGCGGCAGCAGCCCGGCCAGGCGCTGCGCCAGCATCGACTTGCCGGTCCCCGGCGGCCCCACGAAGAGCAGGCTGTGCTGGCCGGCGGCGGCGATCTCCAGCGCGCGCTTGGCGCCGGCCTGGCCCTTCACGTCGCGCAGGTCGGGCAGCGCCGCGGCGGGCGCGCGCGGCAGCGCCACCGCGGGCGGCAACGCCGGCACGTCCTCGCCCGGCACCAGCGCCGCCACCACCTGCGTCTGGTGTGTCGCCGTGCGAACGTCCAGCACCGCCTCCTGCGCGGCGGCGGCGGCGCTGGCTTCGGGCAGCACCAGCGCGCGCGCGCTGCCGGCACGTCGCACCGCCAGGCCCAGCGCCAGCGCGCCGCGCACCGGCCGCAGGTCGCCGGCCAGCGAGAGCTCACCGGCGAATTCGCAGGCCGCCAGGCGCCTTGGGTCGATCACCTCCGCCGCGGCCAGGATGCCCAGCGCGATCGGCAGGTCGAAACGGCCCGACTCCTTGGGCAGGTCGGCCGGCGCCAGATTCACCGTGATGCGCTTGTTGTGCGGAAACCCGAAGCCGCTCTGCTGCAGGGCGGCGCGGACGCGCTCGCGCGACTCCTTCACCTCGGTGTCGGCCAGGCCCACCAGCGTGAAGCTGGGCAGGCCGTTGGCCAGCTGCACCTCGACCTGCACTTCGGGTGCGTCGAGTCCGTCCAGCGCTCGGCTGGTGACGACGGCCAGGCTCATGGGCTTGGTTTCCTCCCTGGAGGCGATTCTGCGCCGGGCGCCGTGCACCACGAACGTGCACGGCCTGCCGATTCACCAAGGCGGTGCGGTGCTGTCACATGTCACGCCTGCCCCGCGCCATCCAGGGGCATGCCGTTGCCAATCGCAATGGCACAGAAGCTGCAAAAGCGGTCCAGCCCGCATCACCTTCGCAACCGTTGGAGAACCCATGAAGAAGACGACCCTCGCCGCCGCCACGCTGGCGGCCCTTGCGGCCCTGCCGACCGCGGCCTTTGCCGACCTCGCGTTCAACATCGGCGGCGTCACCGACTACCGCTACCGCGGCATTTCGCAGTCGCGCCAGCAACCCGCGCTGCAGGGCGGCGTCGACTGGAGTGCCAACGGCTTCTACGTCGGCAGCTGGGCTTCGACGATCCAGTGGATCGACGACGTCGGCGGCAGCGGCCACGTCGAGATCGACGTCTACGGCGGCTACAAGGGCGACATCGTCAAGGACAGCCTGACCTATGACGTCGGCGTGCTGACCTACTACTACCCGGGCAACAAGCTCAGCCCGAGCGCCAACACGGTGGAACTCTACGGCGCGATGACCTTCGGGCCCGCGACGGTGAAGTACTCGCATGCGGTGACCAACACCTTCGCCAACCCGGACAGCAAGAACAGCGGCTACCTCGACCTGTCGGCCAGCTTCGACATGGGCGGCGGCGTGATGCTGGCCCCGCACGCGGGCTACCAGCACATCAGCGGCCCGAACAGCAGCGTCGGCAGCTACTACGACTTCTCGCTCACCCTCTCGAAGGACTTCAACGGCTTCGTGCCCAGCCTCGCGCTGGTGGCCAACAAGTCCTACGACAAGGCCTTCTACACCTCGCCCTACAACGGCAAGTCGCTGGCGGCTTCCGGCGTGGTGCTGGGCGTCAAGTACAACTTCTGAGCGCCGAAAGGACCATGACCATGAAGATGGTGACCGCCATCGTCAAGCCTTTCAAGCTTGACGAAGTGCGCGAAGCGCTCAGCGGCATCGGGGTGCAGGGCATCACGGTGACCGAGGTGAAGGGCTTCGGGCGACAGAAGGGCCATACCGAGCTGTACCGCGGTGCCGAATACGTCGTCGATTTCCTTCCCAAGGTGAAGATCGAGGCCGCCGTCGACGAAGGGATCGTCGACCGCGTGATCGAGGCGATCGAGGGCGCCGCCCGTACCGGCAAGATCGGCGACGGGAAGATCTTCATCACCTCGCTCGAACAGGTGGTGCGCATCCGCACCGGCGAGACCGGGAAGGACGCGCTCTGACGCGCGCGCCCGCAGCGAAAGAAGACAACCCATCATGAAGAAACTCATCTCCATCCTGGCCCTGGGCTTCGTGCTCCTGGGCTTCGGCGCCGCAGCGTCCGCGCAAGACGCGGCGGCGTCCGCGGCCGCGGCGGCCTCGGCGGCAGTCGAGGCGGCCCCGGCGGCCTCGGCGGCCTCGGCGGCGGCCGATGCGGCTTCCGCCGCAGCCTCGGCGGCCCCCGCCCCGGTGCCCAACAAGGGCGACGTCTCCTGGATGCTCGTGTCCACCGCGCTGGTGATCATGATGTCGATCCCCGGCCTGGCGCTGTTCTACGGCGGCCTGGTGCGCAGCAAGAACATGCTGTCGGTGCTGATGCAGGTGTTCGTCACGTTCTCGCTGATCACCGTGCTGTGGGTCGTGTACGGCTACAGCCTGGCGTTCACGGAGGGCAACGCCTACGTCGGCGGCTTCGGCAGGCTGTTCCTGAACGGGGTCTTCACGCCCAACGCGACCGGCGGCGACTTCTCCGTCGCGGCGACCTTCAGCAAGGGCGTGGTGCTGCCGGAGATCGTGTTCGTGGTCTTCCAGGCCACCTTCGCGGCCATCACCTGCGCGCTGATCGTCGGCGCCTTCGCCGAACGCATGAAGTTCAGCGCCGTGCTGGTGTTCATGGTGCTGTGGTTCACGTTCAGCTACGCGCCCATCGCGCACATGGTCTGGTTCTGGGCCGGCCCGGACGCCTACACCAGCAAGGACGTGGTCGACAAGGTGAACGCCACCGCCGGCCTGATCTGGCAGTGGGGCGCGCTCGACTTCGCGGGCGGCACCGTGGTGCACATCAACGCCGCCGTCGCCGGCCTGGTGGGTGCCTTCATGGTGGGCAAGCGCATCGGCTACGGCAAGGAATCGATGGCACCGCACAGCCTGACGCTGACCATGGTCGGTGCCTCGCTGCTGTGGGTGGGCTGGTTCGGCTTCAACGCCGGCTCGGCGCTCGAAGCGGGCAACAGCGCCTCGCTGGCCTTCATCAACACCTTTGCCGCCACGGCGACCGCGGTGCTGGCCTGGTGTGCCGGTGAAGCGCTGATGAAGGGCAAGGCCTCGATGCTGGGTGCGGCTTCGGGTGCGGTGGCCGGTCTGGTGGCCATCACGCCGGCGGCCGGCAACGTGGGCATCATCGGCGGACTCGTGATCGGCGCCATCGCCGGCTTCGCCTGCCTGTGGGGCGTGAACGGCCTGAAGAAGCTGCTCGGTGCCGACGACTCGCTGGACGTGTTCGGCGTGCACGGCGTGGGCGGCATCCTGGGCGCCCTGCTGACCGGCATCTTCAACTCGCAGGCGCTGGGCGGCCCCGGCATCGTGACCGACTGGGTCACCGGCGCCACCGGCACCAACCCCGACGGCACCTTCGCCCAGTTCATCATCCAGGCCAAGGCGGTCGGCCTGACGGTGATCTGGTCGGGCGTGGTCTCGTTCATCGCCTACAAGGTGGTGGACATGACGATCGGCCTGCGGGTGCCGGAAGACGAGGAACGCGAAGGTCTGGACATCACCTCGCACGGCGAGACGGCCTACAGCAAGTAGGCGTGCAGTCTGCGGCTGCCGGCCGCAGCTGCCCCCCGGAACGCGCGACCCCGGTCGCGCGTTTTCCTTTTCCGACTCCTAGAATGCGACATGGTCCCGCACCTGATCACGGCACTCACAGGCCCCATCAACGAACTCGAGGCGCGCATCCTCGAATCGATGCCCGCCATCGAGCGCTGGTTCCGGCTCGAATGGATGGAGCACACGCCGCCCTTCTACACGGCGGTGGACCTGCGCAACGCCGGCTTCAAGCTGGCGCCGGTGGACACCAACCTGTTTCCCGGCGGCTTCAACCACCTGACGCCGGAGATGCTGCCGCTGGCGGTGCAGGCGGCGATGGCGGCGATCGAGAAGATCTGCCCCGAGGCGAAGAACCTGCTGCTGGTGCCGGCGGCGGCCACCCGCAATCCCTTCTACCTGACCAGCATCCAGCGCCTGGTGCAGGTGTTCACGCAGGCGGGCCTGAACGTGCGCCTGGGTTCGCTGGCCGAAGACGTGAAGGCACCCACCCCGCTGCCGCTGCCCGACGGCGGCGAACTGCTGGTGGAACCGCTGCTGCGCGCGCGCGGCCGGCTGGGGCTGAAGGACTTCGACCCCTGCACGATCCTGCTCAACGACGAACTCGCCGGCGGCATCCCGCAGGTGCTGAAGAACCTGCACCAGCAGTACCTGCTGCCGCCGCTGCATGCCGGCGCCTCGGTGCGCCGCAGGAGCCTGCACCTGCGCAGCTACGAGGAAGTGGCCAAGAAGTTCGCCAAGCTGCTGGGCATGGACCCCTGGCTCATCAACCCGATGTCCGCCCACTGCGGCGAGGTGGACTTCACGCGCGCCGAAGGGCTGCAGAGCGTGCAGGGCCATGTCGAGGCCCTGCTGGCCAAGGTGCGCCGCAAGTACAAGGAATACGGCATCAACGAGCGGCCCTTCGTCGTCGTCAAGGCCGACTGCGGCGAAGGCGGCTCGGGCCTGGTGACCATCCGCGACAGCAAGGACCTGGACGGCGCCGCGCGCCGCGCCGCCGACCGGCTGGGCCGCGCCGCCGAGGTCATCGTCCAGGAGGGCGTGCCCACCTACGAACGCATCCACGAGGCGGTGGCCGAACCGGTGGTCTACATGATCGACCGCTACGTGGTGGGTGGCTTCTACCGCGTGCATGCCGAGCGCGCCGCCGACGAATCGCTCGACGCCCCCGGCTCCAGCTACGTGCCGCTGGCCTTCGCCGAGGCGCACCACCTGCCGCGCCCGGGCGCCAAGCCGGGTGCCAGCCCGCCGAACCGCTTCTACATGTACGGTGTGATCGGGCGCCTCGCGATGCTGGCCGCAGCGTATGAACTGGAGGCCACCGACCCCGAAGCCGAGATCGACCCCTAGCGCCCCGCGCTACGATCGCCGCCTTCAGGTGCCGTCCTCCGGCCGCCAAGAGCCGCCCCACCGCCCTTGTCCTCTCACCAGACTCCCAGGAAGAGCCCTGCCGCCGTCGCCGCCCTGACGCTGGGCGCGCTGGGCGTGGTGTATGGCGACATCGGCACCAGCCCGCTGTACACGCTGAAGCTCATCTTCGAAGGCGGGCATGTGCCGGTGGAGCCGGCCAACGTGCTGGGCATCCTGTCGCTGATCTTCTGGACGATGACCGTCATCGTCTCGGTCAAGTACGTGATGCTGATCCTGCGCGCCGACAACAACGGCGAAGGCGGCCTCATCGCGATGCTGGCGCTGGCGGCCAGCGCCGTCAGCGGCAAGCCGCGGTTGCGCCGCGTGCTGCTCTCGGTGGGCATGTTCGGCACCGCCATCTTCTACGGCGACGGCGTCATCACGCCGGCGATCAGCGTGCTGGGCGCGGTCGAAGGCCTGGGCGTCATCTCGCCGGCGCTCAACGTGTGGGTGCTGCCGATCACGCTGGTCGTCATCACCGGGCTGTTCGCGGTGCAGCGCCTGGGCACGGGCAGCGTCGGCAAGGCCTTCGGGCCGATCACGCTGGTCTGGTTCGTCGCGCTGGTGGCGCTGGGGCTGCCGCACATCATCGAGCGGCCCGAGGTGCTGCAGGCGCTGGACCCGCGGCTGGCGATCGGCTTCTTCGCTTCGCACCAGCTGGTGGGCTTCGTGATGCTGGGCGCGGTGGTGCTGTGCGTCACCGGCGGCGAGGCGCTGTACGCCGACATGGGCCACTTCGGCCGGCTGCCGATCCGCATCGCCTGGTTCGCCTTCGTGATGCCGGCGCTGGTGATCAACTACTTCGGCCAGGGCGCGATGCTGCTCGACCGGCCCGAGGCGGTGAAGAACCCGTTCTACCTGATGGCGCCCGAATGGGCCCAGCTGCCGCTGCTGGTGCTGGCCACGATGGCGGCGGTGATCGCCTCGCAGGCGCTGATCTCGGCCGCCTACTCGGTCACCAAGCAGGCCATCCAGCTGGGCCTGCTGCCGCGCATGCGCGTGCTGCACACCAGCGTGCGCGACACCGGCCAGATCTACGTGCCCTTCATCAACTGGGGGCTGTACGTCTTCATCGTGATGGCGGTGGCGCTGTTCAAGAACTCCGAGGCGCTGGGCTCGGCCTACGGCATCGCGGTGACGCTGGACATGACCATCACCACGGTGATGACCTTCTTCGTCATCCGCTACGGCTGGAACTACCCGCTGCCGCTGTGCCTGCTGGCCACCGGGTTCTTCTTCGTCATCGACGTCACCTTCTTCCTGTCGAACATGCTCAAGCTGCTGGCCGGCGGCTGGTTCCCGCTCGTCATCGGCATCGGCATGTTCCTGCTCATGCTGACCTGGGTGCAGGGGCGCAAGCTGGTGGCCGAACGCCTGCGCGACGAGGCAATCGACCTCGAAGGCTTCCTGGAAGCGGTGTTCGTGAGCCCACCCACGCGCGTGCCGGGCACCGCCGTCTTCCTGGCCGCCGAGCCCGGCCTGGCGCCGAACGCGCTGATGCACAACCTGAAGCACAACAAGGTGCTGCACGAGCACAACCTGTTCGTGAACGTGCGTCACCACGAAGTGCCGTGGGTCGGCTTCGACAAGCGCATCGAGATGAAGCCGCTGGGTCACGACTGCTGGCAGGTCACGCTGCACTTCGGCTTCAAGAACGACCCCGACGTGCCCGAGGCGCTGAAGCTGCTGGAAGGCCGCGGCGTGCCGCTGGACGCCATGGACACCAGCTACTTCCTCAGCCGCGACACCGTGATCCCCACCTTCGGCGGCGGCATGGCGCTGTGGCGCGAGAAGCTGTTCGCCGGCATGCACCGCAACGCCGCCGCGGCGGCGGACTTCCTGAACCTGCCGGCGAACCGGATCGTCGAGCTGGGCTCGAAGGTGGAGATCTAGCTCCGCGTCGAAGTCTGCAAGGTGCGCGCGCCACCCGGTGCGTTGGCGCTGCCGTCTTCGGCCGTCGGCGTGACCTTGCTGCCTTCCACGTGCACGCGCTGCCCCACCGCCAGTTGCTGCGTCTGGGTGACGGTGCGCGTGCTGCCGTCGGCCATGCGGATCTTCAGCTGGTAGCTGGTGGTCGAACGGGCGCGCTTCTCGATCTCGTGGCCGGCGAGTCCGCCGCCGATGGCGCCGAGCACCGTCATCGCCTGCTTGCCGGTGCCGCCGCCCACCTGGTGGCCGACCACGCCGCCCACCACGCCGCCGGCCACCGCGCCGATGCCGGTGCCTTCGCCCTTCTGCTGCACGGGCGTGACGGCTTCGACCACGCCGCAGGTGGCGCAGACGGGGGCCGTGGCAACGGCCGGCTGGGTGTCCAGCGGGGTCGGCGCCGAGCGGGTGTCGCGCGCGGGGTGCTCGGCCTTCTTCACGGGTGCCTTCACCGAAGGTGCAGGCGCCGTCTCGGGGGCCGCCGCCGCCACCGGCGCGGGCACGCCGCCGGCGGCCGGGTTCGAAGGCCGCATCACCAGGGCCGTGGCCAGCGCGCCCAGCGCGACGAGGCCGATGCCGCCGCCGATCAGCAGGGCACGGCTGGGACGCGAAGCGGGCGAGGAGGAAGTGATCGTGTTCATGGGATGCAAGGGAGCAAGGAAAAGGGACACGAGGATTGGAACGCGCCAGCCCCTGCCTCCGCTGAACACCCCTGCGGCCAAAGTGCGACAGCATGTTTCGGAAGCCTCGTTATGCTCTCCGCGATATGTGGCGCGACCTCTCGCTGCCGGCGGTGGTCGCCGGATTCGTGGCCGTTCTCGTGGGTTTCACGAGTTCGGTCGTCATCGTCTTCCAGGCCGCGGCCGCGCTGGGCGCGACACCGGCACAGACGACTTCGTGGATCTGGGCCCTGGGCCTGGGCATGGGGCTCACCAGCGCGGGCCTGAGCCTGTGGGCGCGCCAGCCGGTGCTCACCGCCTGGTCGACGCCCGGCGCCGCGCTGCTGGCCACCACCGGCGCCGGCGTGCCGATGGCGGACGCCGTCGGTGCCTTCGTGGTCTGCGCAGGCCTGATCGTCGCGGTGGGCGCGAGCGGACTTTTCGCACGTCTGATGGACCGCATCCCGCAGGCGCTGGCGGCGGCGCTGCTGGCCGGCGTGCTGACCCGTTTCGCTTTCGACGCCTTTGTTTCGATGCAGAGCGACTTCGCGCTCGTGTTTCCCATGCTGCTGGCCTACCTGGCCGGCCGCCGCTGGTGGCCGCGCTACGCGGTGCCGGGCGTGCTGGCGCTGGGCGCGGCCATCGCCGCCGTGCAGGGCCGGCTGGCCTTCGGCGCGGTCGAATGGCAATGGGCGCAGCCGGTGTTCACGATGCCGCACTTCACCTGGACCGCGCTCGTGGGCGTGGCACTGCCGCTCTTCGTGGTGACGATGGCCTCGCAGAACCTGCCCGGCGTGGCGGCGCAGCGTGCCGCCGGCTACGAGACGCCGGTCTCGCCCGTGATCGCGACCACCGGCGTGGCGACGCTGCTGCTGGCGCCCTTCGGCGCCTACGCACTCAACCTGGCCGCCATCACGGCTGCCATCTGCATGGGCCGCGAGGCGCACGAAGACCCGAAGCGGCGCTACATGGCCAGCGTGATGGCGGGCGTCTTCTACATCGGCATGGGCCTGGCCGCGGGCGCGGTGGTGGGGCTGATCGCGGCCTTCCCGCGCCCGCTGGTGCTGGCGCTGGCGGGCTTCGCGCTGCTGGGCACGATCGGCAGCGCGCTCGCCGTCGCCACGAAGGACGAGCGCACGCGCGAAGCCGCGCTCATCACCTTCGTCGTCACCGCCAGCGGGCTGACGCTGGCCGGCGTGGGCGCGGCCTTCTGGGGTGTGGTGGCGGGCGCGCTGGCGCTTGCTGTGCAACACTGGCGGCCCTTCCGCTGAGACCGCCATGGACCTGCTGTTCGTCGCCGATCCGCTCGAGAGCTTCAAGACCTACAAGGACAGCACCTTCGCGATGATGCGCGAGGCCGCTGCACGCGGCCACGGCCTGCTCGCCTGCGAGCCGCGGCACGTGTTCTGGAAGAGCGGCGGCCGCGTCACGGCCACGATGCGCCGGATCGAACTCACCGGCGACGAAGACGACTGGTTCCGCACGCTGGAAGAGGCGCCGCGCGCGCTGGCCGACACCGGCGCCATCGTGATGCGCAAGGACCCGCCCTTCGACAGCGAGTACTTCTACGCCACCCACCTGCTGCAACAGGCCGATCGCGAAGGCGCACGCGTCTTCAACAAGCCGGCCGCGCTGCGCGACCACCCGGAGAAGCTGGCGATCCTGGAATTCCCGCAGTTCGCGCCGCCGACGCTGGTGACGCGCGAGCCCGACGCCATCCGCGCCTTCCACGACGAGCACCGCGACATCATCCTCAAGCCGCTGGACGGCATGGGCGGCATGGGCATCTTCCGTGTCGGCCCCGACGGCATGAACCTGGGTTCGATCACCGAGACGCTGAACCGCCACGGCACGCAGACGGTGATGGTGCAGCGCTACCTGCCCGAGATCGTGCGCGGCGACAAGCGCGTGCTGGTCATCGGCGGCCGGCCGGTGCCGCACGTGCTGGCGCGCATTCCGCAGGGCACGGAAATCCGCGGCAACCTGGCCGCCGGCGGCAAGGGCGTGGCGCAGCCGCTTTCGAAGCGCGACCGCGAGATCGCCGAAGCCATCGGCGCCGTGCTGGCGCCGCGCGGCCTGCTGCTCATTGGGCTGGACGTGATCGGCGGTCACCTGACCGAAATCAACGTCACCAGCCCGACGTGCTTCCAGGAGATCGCGCAGCAGAGCGGCTTCGACGTCGCGAAGATGTTCGTCGACGCGCTGGAAGCCGCCCTGCGCTAGGGTCCGTCAGTCGCGATAGCCCTCGACCGCGATCATCAGCTTCACTTCGTCGCCCACTGCCGGCACGGCGTACTTCATGCCGAAGTCGGTGCGCTTGATGGTGCCCACCAGGTCGGCACCGCACATTTCCTTCTTCGTGAAGGGGTTCGGGCCGCAGTTGAAGTGGGTGGCGGTCAGCTTCAGCGGCTTGGTCACGCCCACCAGCGTGAGGTTGCCCTCGATGCTCTCGATCTTGTCGCCGGCGAAGTTGATCTTGGTCGACTTGAAGACCATCTCCGGGAATTCGGCCGAGTTGAAGAAGTCGGCGGCGCGCAGGTGCTCGTCGCGCGAACGCTGGCCGTCGGCACGCTTGCCGTCGCCGGTGCTGACGGTGGCGGTGGGCACCTTCACCTCGATCGAGCCGGTCTTGGCGGCGCGGTCGAGCGTGACCTTGCCGGTGCTGCGCTCGAAATGGCCCTGCACGGTGGACATGCCGAAGTGCTGGATCGAGAAGTACGGAATGGTGTGCGTCGGGTCCAGGGTGTAGGACTCGGGCGCGGCGAAGGCGGCGAACGAAGTGGCCAGGGCGGCGGCCAGGAGGGAGACACGTTTCATCGAAAGACTCCGGTTGAAAGACAGGGGAAGGTGGACGAGGGCCGTCCTAGGAGGCCGCCGCGCCGACGCGGAACCAGGCCAGCGCCAGCGCAACGAGGGCAGGCACCAGCGCCGGCAGGCCCGACAGCAGGGCCTGCTGCCAGACCGGCTTGTCCGGGGCCTTGAAGAGCGCCGCCGCCGGCGCCACGAAGGGCAGCGGCAGCAGCGCCAGCCAGGTGAGCCCGCCGGTGAGGTGGGCCACCATCGGCGCCAGCGCGGCGAACGCCAGCACCGGCAGCAACAGGTAGGTGGTCTCGGGCGCGCGTCCGCGCACCATCTGCATCAGCACCGCCACGCCGCTGGCGGCGCCGATGCCGATGCCCATGAAGGCCTGCGAGGCGCTGGCGCCCAGCAGGGCCAGGAAGCCGGCGGCGAAGCCGAGCACGCTGGCCGCGGCCAGGCTCTTGAGCGGGTCGCCCGCGGTGGCGCTGAAGCCCGACACCGTGGCCGCGGCCACCACGGCCAGCAGGGCGCCGCGCAGCCACAGTTCGCTGCCTTCCAGCTGCCCCAGGGCCCGGCTGCCCACCCACAGCGCGGCCGCCGCCGCGGCCAGCGCCAGCGCGACGCGCACCGCCTTGCCCGGTGGCGCGAACAGCGCTTCCAGTCCGAGCGCCAACACGCCGAAGGCCAGCGCGCACAGCACGACCTTGCGCACCGTGGTCAGCGGCTCCATGCCCCAGCCCAGCGCCAGCGTGACCACCGCCGCCAGCGCCAGCAGCGGCACCAGGGTCAGCAGCCGCGTGCGCAGCAGCAGCGCGCTGGCGACGAGGCCCACCAGGGCCGGGATGACGCCGGCCTGGATGGCCGGGTTGTCGAGCAGTGAGTTCACGGGGTGGCGGGCTCTTGGGTGGTCGTTGCCGCGACTGTCGCGGCTGGCGCCCGCGCCGCCGTTGAAGGAATTCGACGACTCGATGCACCGCGCCTGAAGCACCGCCACGCCAGGCGATCGCTCCAGACGCGCGACCGCACGCTGATCACGGTCAATCCGCCCCGGCCGCGACAGGCGTGCAATGCTTTCGGACCCCGGAGAACCCCATGACGAAGACCTTGCGATGCCTGGCCGCCGCGCTGGCCGTGGCGGCCGCCGGTGCCGCCCAGGCCCAGATCGGCCCCGCGCACGGCAGCGGCCCCTACCTGGTGGGCGCGCTGGGCGTGAACCAGTACGACTACGACTGTTCCTGGGCCTACGACTGCCGCAACCGCACCACCGGCATGGCCAAGGTGGGCGGCGGCGTGCGCCTGGGCTTCTGGGGCGTGGAAGCCTGGTACGCCGATTTCGGACGTGCCGACATCCAGCCCGCGCCCGACACCCTGCGCCTGCGGTCGGCGGGCGGCAACGCGGTCTTCTACTGGAACTTCGCGCCCGCCCTGTCAGGCCTGCTGCGCGTGGGGGCGGCCAACGTGGAGCAGAGGCGCGCGCTCGACGGCCGCCACAACACGCTGTCGGCCACCATCGGCCTGGGCCTGGTGGTGGACCTGGCGCCGAACCTGGGCCTGGAAGCCGCCTGGGACGCCACCGGCAGCGAAGGCAACAACACCGGCAGCACGACGGCAAGCGCGGTCTCGGTGGGGCTGCGGATCAAGTTCTGAGCCCCGGCTCCGGCCCGCCGACAATGCGGGCATGGCCCTTGTCACCCTTGCCGACGCGCACCTCGCCTACGGTCACTGGGCGCTGCTGGACGGCGCCGCGCTGGCCGTCGAATCCGGCGAGCGCATCGCCCTCATCGGCCGCAACGGCAGCGGCAAGTCCTCGCTGCTGAAGATCCTGGCCGGGCTGGAGAAGCCCGACGACGGCACGCTGCAGGTGCAGGGCGGCGTGCGCCGCGTCTACGTGGCGCAGGAACCGGCCTTCGCACCCGGCGCCAGCGTGTTCGACGCCGTGGCCGAAGGCGTGGCCGAAGCGCGCGCCCTGCGCGAACGCTTCGAGCGCCATGCCCCTGGCGACGACCTGGACGCGCTGCAGACGCGCCTGGAAGCGCTGGGCGGCTGGACCTGGGAACAGCGCGTCGCCGAAGCGCTGCAGCGCCTGCACCTGGACGGCGGCGCGCGCGTCGACGACCTGTCCGGCGGCACGAAGAAACGCGTCGCGCTGGCGCAGGCGCTGGTGGCGGCACCCGACCTGCTGTTGCTGGACGAGCCGACCAACCACCTGGACATCGCCGCCATCGAATGGCTGCAGGACCTGCTGGCCGCCTGGCGCGGCGCGCTGGTGGTGGTCTCGCACGACCGCGCCTTCGTCGACGCGGTGGCCACGCGCATCGTCGAGCTCGACCGCGGCCGCCTGCGCAGCTACCCCGGCAACCTGGCCGCCTTCGAAAGCGCGAAGGCGCGCGAGCTGGAAGCCGAGGCACAGGCCGCGGCGCGCGCCGACAAGCTGCTGGCGCAGGAAGAGGTGTGGATCCGCAAGGGCGTGGAAGCGCGCCGCACGCGCAGCGTGAGCCGCATCGCGCGCCTGGAACAGCTGCGCGCCCAGCGCGCCGCCCGGCGCGAAGCGCTGGGCCGGGTGCGCCTGGGGCTGGACGCCGGCATTCCGCCGGGGCGAATCGTGGCCGAACTGGAAGACGTGCGCTTCGGGTGGCCGGGACAGCCGGCGCTGATCGAAGGCTTCACGGCGACGATCCTGCGCGGCGACAAGGTCGGCCTGATCGGCCCCAACGGCTGCGGCAAGACCACGCTGCTGCAGCTCATCCTGGGCCAGCTGCAGCCGCTTTCAGGCAAGGTGCGGCGCGGCACGAATCTTCAGGTGGCCTACTTCGACCAGCTGCGCGGCGGGCTGGAGCTGGACGCCACGCTGGCCGACACCATCAGCCCCGGCAGCGAGTGGATCGAGACCGCGGGCAGCCGCAAGCACGTGATGAGCTACCTGGGCGACTTCCTCTTCTCGCCCGAACGCGCCAGCGCGCCGGTGCGCACGCTCTCCGGCGGCGAACGCAACCGCCTGCTGCTGGCTCGCCTGTTCGCGCTGCCGGCCAATGTGCTGGTGCTGGACGAACCCACCAACGACCTGGACATCGAGACGCTGGAGCTGCTGGAAGAACTGCTGCAGGGTTATGCCGGCACCGTGTTCCTGGTCAGCCACGACCGCCGCTTCCTGGACAACGTGGTCACCAGCACCATCGCCTGGGAGGGCGACCCCGAATTCGGCGGCCGCCCCGGCCTGTGGCGCGAATACGAAGGCGGCTGGGAGGACTGGAAGCGCCAGCGGGAACGCGCGCGCGTGGTGGCCGCGCCGCCCGCCGCGCCGCCGCCGCCGGCGGCCCCGAAACCGGCCGCCGCGCGCACCAAGCTCAGCTACAAGGAACAGCGCGAACTGGAAGCGCTGCCGTCGCGCATCGAGGCGCTGGAAGCCGAGCAGGCGCAGATCACGGCACGGCTGGCTTCGAGCGAGACCTACGCGAAGGAACCGCAGGCGGTGCCGGCGCTGCACGCGCGCCATGCGGCGATCGAGGAAGAGCTGATGGCCGCCCTGGAGCGCTGGGAGACGCTGGGCGCGCGCGCCGGCGCCTAGCCCCACCCCCCCTGCCTGCAGTGCCCTCATGGGGATGGCTGCGCCAGGTCCCGGCCCCTAGGCTGGGTTCACCTTCTCCAACGAACCAGGGTGACCCCATGTCGCTTCGCCTGCAGGGCCCTTCGCTGTTGCTCAACTCGTACCACTTCACCGACAGCTTCGGGGGCTGCGGCATGTTCATGGACACCACCTGGAACTGCCCGAACTACTCGACCGTCAAGCACATCGTCGGCTGGATCGGCACCGCCGCCGCCAGCGCGCCCGGCCGCAGGCTGGCCAACGTGGTGCTCAACTTCCATGGCAAGCCCGGCCGCGTCTATGTCGGTGAAACGGTGCCCGAGACCTACTACGGCCCGGGCAAGGGCGGCTACGCACCGGGCGTCTACAACGTGATCGACAACGACAACGCCGGCGCCTTCTGGGCGCTGCGCGACTACCGCATCGGCACCCTGTGGTTCCATTCCTGCGAACTGGCCGGCAATGCGGAAGGCAAGAAGCTGTGCCGCCAGATCGCGCTGGCGGCCGGGTGCCGCGTCGTCGCCGCCGAGGTCACGCAGGAGGAGTGGTGGCCGTCGGTGAACATGGTGTTCATGCCGCGCGGTTGCATCGACGACTTCGAGGGCAAGGTCTACCTGTGGGACGCGAAGGGCAACTGCGGCGCCTTCGACCCCAACGGCGGCAACTGGAGCTGACCGGGCCGCCCGCCGCGGAAGTTCAGCGCGGGCCGCCGAACCAGCTGTCGTTGGTGGCCGCAGGGTGGGTGCGCGAGACCATCAGCCCGGCCTGCAGGTACAACGCGTTCAGCAGCCGGGTGGCGCGTTCGCGGTCGAAGCCGGGCCAGTCGGCGATCTCGCGCAGCGAGGTGGTGGCGCGCTTGAGCCGTTCCACCGCCGCGGCGATGGTGCCGCTGAGGTTGAGCCCGTCCAGGTCCAGCCCGGGAGCGATGCGGTAGGCGGCCATGCCGCCGATTTCCGGCAGCAGTTCGTCGCGTGCGCCGCGCAGCGCCAGTTCCCACAGCAGCCGGCCCATGGGCCAGTAGGTGGAAGGGTCGGCGACGAGGCCGCTCGCCTCTTCGCCCGGCGGGCGCAGCAGCGCAGGTTCCACGTGCAGCACCTGCAGTTCGGTCAGGCGGCCCGACAGGAACGCTTCCATCGCCACCGGGCAATGCACGAGCCGTTCGCAAGGGAACAGCGTGAGCGGCAGCACGCGGTCGGCTTCCTGCAGGTGCACGAGCAGGTTGCGCGCGTGGCGCACGCTGGCGGCCAGCACTTCCAGCACCTCGATGCGGTCGCCCGGCTTGCGCGCCTGCTCGAAGCGCGCCAGGTCCTGCTGCAGCGAAGGGCTGAGCGAGGACATCAGCGTCGTGCTGGGGCCTTCGCCGTCGGCCGGCCGCCCCAGTTCCGAGAGGTAGCGCCGGAAGGCGCTGACCCGGATCAGGTCGGGCGTGCCGAATGGCAAGGTCGATTCGAACATCAAGGAGCTCCGGACCCTCCGGAACGCCGCCGCTTCTTGGGTGGCAGGGTGGGCGTCAAGGAAGGCGATGGTACGCTGAAGCGCCAGGGTGAATCCATTTGTGTCAGGCGCGCCCGGCGGCAACACGCAATTGGCGCCAGAAGCGTGCGTCCTGCGCGGTCGCGAAGTTCACGCGCATCAGCGTGGTCGGCCGCCGGGTGGCATGGAACAGGGCCCCGGGAGCGGTCAGCCAGCCTTCGTCCAGCAAGGCCTGGGCCAGGCGTTCGGTGTCGGTGCCCACGTCGACCCAGCCGAACAACCCTGCTGGCGGTGCGGCGAATCGGAACCCCGCTTCGCGCACCAGGCGCGCGGTGCGGGCACGCGCCGCGTCCAGCCGCACGGTCACGCGCTCGGCGTGCCGGCGCAGGCTGCCCTGTTCCAGGCAGACCGCGACCGCGCGTTCCAGCACGCCGGGGGTGGACAGGGTGGTCACGAGCTTGGTGTCGACGAAGCGTTCGACCAGCGCCGGCGGCGCCGCCAGGAAGCCCACGCGCCACTGCGGCACCAGGATCTTCGAGAAGCCGGAGACGCAGATCGTTCGCTTCAGGCCGTCCAGCTGCGCCAGCCGGGTGGCGTGCGGCGGCGCCATCCAGGCGTAGGTGTCGTCTTCGACGATCGTGAGGTCGTGCGCCTCGGCCAGCTGCAGCACGCGGTGCGCCACCGATGGCGCCAGCGAGCCGCCGGTGGGGTTGTGCAGCACCGAGACGGTGACGTACAGGCGCGGCCGGTGTTCGGCCAGCAGCGCGGCCATCGCGTCCAGGTCGGGGCCGTCGGGGCCGCGCGGCACCGGCAGCAGGCGCATGCCCAGGCGCGTCAGGCGCGCGTACTCCACCGCCCAGCCGGGCTCGTCGACCAGCACCGCGTCGCCAGGCGCGAGCAGCGTGCGCGAGACGACGTCCAGCGCATGGGTGGCGCCCAGCGTGGTGACGATCTGCGCCGGTGTCGCGGCGATGCCGCAATCGGCCAGCCGGCGTGCGAGGGCCGCGCGCAGGCTGGCGTCGCCCGCCGGTTCGCCATAGCGCAGCCAGGCGGCCGCGGCGTCGCCGCCGGTGGCGCGGCGCAGCGCACGGCGCAGCAGGGGCGCGTCGAGCCAGTCTTCGGGCAGCGTGCCCATGCCGGGCGCAGGCCGGCCGCCCTGGGCCTGGAACATGCTGCGGATGAGCGCGGTGGCGTCCACCGGCGCCGCCATCGCCGGGCCGGCGCGCACCACCTCGCGCGCCGGTGCCGGCGGCGCGGCGCGCACGAAGAAGCCGCGCTGCGGCCGCGCTTCCACCAGCCCCTGCGCCTGCAGCAGGTCGTAGGCGCCCACCACGGTGGATGGACTCACCTGGTGGCGGCGCGCGCAGTCGCGCACCGAGGGCAGCCGCGTGCCGGGCGCCAGCAGGCGCTGCGCGATGCGGTCGGCGAAACGCCCCGCCAGCTGGGCCGACAGCGGCGCGCCGGCGTCGCGCGCCAGCCCGGCTTCGGCGGCCGACTGTGTGGTCGTCATGAGCAGTACACCCCAGCCATCTGTGCTGGAAAGTGTACTGCTGCTGTACTGAAGCCGGCCGCTAGACTGCCGCCATGACGAATCCGGCCCGACGCGGCATGTTCTTCGGCGTCGTCGGCGTCGCCATCTTCGCGATGACGCTGCCGATGACGCGGCTGGCCGTGGGCGATGCCGGCGCGCCGCAGCTGCCGCCGGCCTTCGTGACCGCCGGCCGCGCCGCCATCGCCGGGCTGCTGAGCGTGCTGTGGCTGCTGGCGGTGCGGGCGCCGGTACCGGCGCGGCGGCATTGGCGCGCGCTGGTCGTCAGCGCGGCGGGCACGGTGATCGGCTTTCCGCTCTTCCTGTCGCTCGCGCTGCGCCAGGTGGACGCGATGCACGCCGCCGTCATCACCGGCGTGCTGCCGCTGGCCACCGCGGTGGCCGGTGCGGTGGCGCTGCGGCAGCACCCTTCGGCCGGCTTCTGGGCCTGCGCGGTGGGCGGCTGCGCGCTGGTGCTGGCCTTCGCGGCCTGGGCCGCCAGCGGCCGCCTCAGCGCCGCCGACGGCTTGCTGCTGCTGGCCGTGGTGTCGGCTTCCATCGCCTCCGTGGCCGGCGCCGGTGTCGCCAGCGTGTTGCCGGCCGAGCAGGTGATCTGCTGGGTGCTGGTGCTGGCGCTGCCGTTCACGCTGCCGGCCGCGCTGCTGCTGTGGCCCACGCAGCCCGCGCAGTGGTCGTCGTGGGGCGGCTTCGCCTACGTGAGCCTGTTCTCGATGTGGATCGGCTTCTTCGCCTGGTACCGCGGCCTGGCGCTGGGCGGCGTGGTGCGCGTGAGCCAGGTGCAGCTGCTGCAGCCCTTTCTTTCCCTGCTGTTCGCCGTGCCTGTCCTGGGCGAGCGGCTCGAACCCGTGACCGTGGGCTTCGCGCTCGCGGTGATCGCGGTCGTGTTCCTGGGGCGCCGCATGCCGGTGGCCACGCCCCGCCTCGCTGGAGCCTGAAGATGAACTGGACCCTGGCCAGCCGCGCCGAGCGGCTCAACCCGTCGACCATCCGCGAGATCCTGAAGGTGACCGAAAGGCCCGGGATCATCTCGCTGGCCGGCGGCCTGCCCGCCGCCGAGACCTTCCCGGTCGAGGCCATGGCCGAGGCCACCGCGCGCGTGCTGCGCGACAGCCCGCGCGAGGCGCTGCAGTACGCCGCCAGCGAGGGCTACGCGCCGCTGCGCGAATGGGTGGCCGCCGAGATGGCGCAGCACGGGCTGGCGGTCGACGCTTCGCAGGTGCTCATCACCACCGGCTCGCAGCAGGGGCTGGACCTGGCGGGCAAGGTGTTGATCGACCCCGGCAGCCGGGTCGCGGTGGAGTCGCCCACCTACCTGGGCGCGCTGCAGGCCTTCAACCCCTACCAGCCGGAGTTCGTGGCCGTCGAAGGCGACGACGAAGGCCCGCTGCCTTCGGCGCTGGAAGCGGCGCGCGATTCGCGCTTCCTGTACCTGCTGCCCAACTTCCAGAACCCGAGCGGACGCTGCCTGTCGGCTTCGCGCCGCGTCGCGCTGGCCGAGCGGCTGCTCGCCACCGGCGTGCCGCTGGTCGAGGACAACCCCTACGGCGACCTCTGGTTCGACCAGCCGCCGCCGCCGCCCGTCTCGGCGCGCATGGGCGAGCGCGCGATCTACCTGGGCAGCTTCAGCAAGGTGCTGGCGCCGGGCCTGCGCCTGGGCTACGTGGTGGCGCCGAAGGCGCTGTACCCCAAGCTGCTGCAGGCCAAGCAGGCGGCCGACCTGCACACGCCGGGTTTCAACCAGCGCGTGGTGCACGAGGTCATCAAGGACGGCTTCCTGCTGAAGCACGTGCCCACCATCCGCGCGCGCTACAAGGCGCAGCGCGACGCCATGCGCGCGGCGCTGGAACGCCACATGCCCGCCGGCACGCGCTGGAACGTGCCGGTGGGCGGCATGTTCTTCTGGGTCGAGCTGCCCGCCGGGCTGGACGCCACCGCGCTGCTGCCCAAGGCGGTGGACGCCGGCGTGGCCTACGTGCCGGGCGCGCCCTTCTTCGCTTCGAACGCGGCCGCGCATGCGAACACGCTGCGGCTGTCGTTCGTGACGGTGGCGCCGGAGCGCATCGAGATCGGCATCGGCGCGCTGGCGCGCGTGCTGAAGGAGGCGCAGTCGTGAAGCGCCGCTTCCACCAGGTCGACGTCTTCAGCGCGGTGGCGCTGAAGGGCAACCCGCTCGCGGTGGTGCACGCGGCCGAAGGCATCGACGACACGACGATGGCGGCCTTCGCGCGCTGGACCAACCTCTCGGAAACCACCTTCCTGCTGCCGCCCACCGACCCCGGCGCCGACTACCGCGTGCGCATCTGGACCCCCGGCGGCGAGCTGCCGTTCGCCGGTCACCCCACGCTGGGCAGCTGCTGGGCCTGGCTGGCCGGCGGCGGCCGGCCGCGCGACGAAGGCGTCGTCGTGCAGCAGTGCGGCGTGGGCCTGGTGCGCGTGCGGCGCCAGGGTGCGCGGCTGGCCTTCGCGGCGCCCCCGCTGCGCCGCACCGGGCCGCTGGAACCCGAGGTGCTGGCGCGCGCCTGCGCCGCGCTGCGCCTGTCCGAAGCCGAGGTGCTGCATCATCAGTGGGTGGACAACGGACCCGGGTGGTGCGCGGTGATGCTGGGATCGGCGGCGCAGGTGCTTTCGCTCAAGCCCGACTTCGCGGCGATGGGCCCGCTCAAGCTGGGCGTGGTGGCACCACAGGCGGCCGGCCACGACGCCGCCTTCGAGGTGCGCGCGTTCGTGCCCACGCTGGCGGTGGCCGAGGACCCGGTCACCGGCAGCCTGAACGCGAGCCTGGCGCAGTGGCTCATCGGCGCCGGGCTGGCGCCGAAGGCCTATGTCGCCGCGCAGGGCACCGCGCTCGGCCGCGCCGGCCGCGTGCACGTGCAGGCCGAAGGCGACGCCATCTGGATCGGCGGCGACGTGACGCCCTGCGTCGAAGGCGAGGTCTCGATTTGAGCGCGACGGCAGTCGACCACCTGGTCGTGGCGGCGCGCACGCTGGAAGATGGCGCCGCCTGGTGCGAAGCCACGCTGGGCGTGGTGCCGCTGGCGGGCGGCAAGCACCCGCTGATGGGCACCCACAACCGGCTGCTGAAGATCACCGGCGAACGCTTCCCGGACAGTTACCTGGAGATCATCGCCATCGACCCCGAAGCGCCGCCGCCGGGCCGTGCACGCTGGTTCGGGATGGACACGCTGGACCTGTCGGCGGGGCCGCGCCTGGTTCACTTCGTCGCCCGTTCGACGATGCTGGACATGCACCGCTGGGGCCTCATCGCCGTGGGCTTCCAGCCCGGCGTGCCGCTGGCCGCCAGCCGCGAGACACCGGCGGGCACGCTCTCGTGGCAGATCGTGGTGCGCGAAGACGGCCAGCCGGAATGCGGCGGCGCGCTGCCCACGCTCATCCAGTGGAGCGGCCGCCACCCCACGGCCGCGATGCCCGATTCGGGCGTGGTGCTCGAATCGCTGGCTCTGGCCGGCGTGAACGAACGCGCGCGCGACGTGCTGCGGCTGGCGCGCGTGAGCGTGTCGCCGGCGCCGGGCACGCCCATCACTGCGCAGTTGCGCACCCCCCATGGCCTGGTGACGCTGGAGTCTGCCGCCCCATGACGAGCCCCACCGAAGAATTGTTCCGCGAAGATGCGCGGCTGGCCGAATGCGAAGCCACCGTGGTCGGCCACACGGCCGAAGGCCTGCTGCTGGACCGCACCGTGTTCTATCCGCAAGGTGGCGGCCAGGCCGGCGACAGCGGCGAACTGATCGCGGCCGACGGCACGCGCGTGGTGGTGGCCGACACGCGCAAGTCGAAGGAGGTGCCCGGCGCCATCGCCCACGTCCTGGCGCCGGACGCGCCCCTGCTGCCGGCCGGCACGCGCGTCAGCGCGCGCATCGACATGGCCAGGCGCAGCGCCCACATGCGCTTCCACACCGCGACGCACCTGCTGTGCGCGCTGGTGCCGCACCCGGTGGACGGCTGCAGCATCACCGCCGGCTATGCGCGGCTGGACTTCCACATGACCGACCCGCTGGACAAGGAAGCGCTCACCGCCGGCATCGCCCGCCTGGTGGCCGAAGCGCACCCGGTGAGCCACCGTTGGATCAGCGAAGCCGAGCTCGACGCCAATCCGCAACTGGTGCGCAGCATGAGCGTGCAGCCGCCACGCGGCCAGGGCCGCATCCGCGTGATGGAGATCGAGGGCGTGGACCTTCAGCCCTGCGGCGGCACGCATGTGTCCAACACGGCCGAGATCGGCAACGTGGTGGTCACGAAGATCGAGAAGAAGAGCGCCATGACCCGCAGGGTCGTGCTTGGCTTTGCCAGCTGAAAGGGCCGCCGCAGCGGCCCTTCAGGCGGACGCCGCGGATCCGGCCTTGCCGGTCCGCCAGCGTCGCACCCCTTGAGGGGGGAGCGGCCCGCGGCCGCTCCTGGGGGTGGGCGTCAGTTCGCCGAGTACTTTTCGGCGCGGAAGTCGTCGTGGCAGGCCTTGCAGGCGCCACCCACGGCGCCGGCGGCGGCCTTCAAGCTGTCGAGGTTGCCGCTCTTGGCGGCGGCCTCGAGCTTGACCACCTCGCCCTGCATCTTCTCGGCGGCGGCCTTGAACTTCGCGTTCTGGCTCCAGATCTCGGGCTTCGCGCGGTTGGGCATGCCCTTGTCGGTGCCTTCGCCGAAGGCCACGAACGGCAGCTTGCTCATGTATTCCGTTGAAAAACTCCTCTGGCAAATCGGCTGCGATGTCCTAAGTTGATCGCAGTCGTGCAGAGGGAGTGCATCGCGATGATGGGTCAACGAGGTGGCACGCAGGACAAGCTCTTCTACTCGTTCAAACTCGACGACCACGTCCTGCGCGAATTCGCTGCGCGGTATCGACAGGGTCTTGGACCTGGGTTGATCTGCACAAGCACCCGTACCGTTCTACAGCCACACGGGCCGTCCTACCTGACCCGGAGATATCCGATGTCGGTCACTTCGGCATCCGCTCGAGCGCCGGCGAAGAGGTGCACCTGAACTTGGCCTGAATGCTGGTTCTGCTGACTGGACGAAGATGCTGTGCCCGACCACCAACGTTCTCCAACCGGCACGGCCGCTTCCGCCAGAGCGACGTTCGGCATCTTCGAGGGTGTTGCGTCGATGCATGAGCGAAGGGCTGGTGGGCGGCGAAGATCGACGCCAGCGTCGTCAAGGCCGATGCCAACCGGGCTCGGTGTTCCCGGAGCCGAAGCTGGTGCAGCGCTGCAGGACATGAGCGTTGCGCTGGCGCCGCGCGAGTACTGGACAGCTCGACGCAAGCAACCCGCCGGCGACGAAGACGATGTCGATCCACCCGAGACGCGCAAGAACTTCCCGACCGATCCAGCGGCGAGCTGGACGTTGCGTCTGGCGGACCGGCGTTCTACGCCTACTCCACCAACTGGACGACCTGGCAGCCGGGATCATCGTGGACGTCAGCAACGCCAGCGCACCGCACGCAAGAGGTCAACCGACCAAGAAGATGATCAACCGCGTGGAAGAGCGTCGTGGTGCTGAAGCCTGACCGGGTGACATTGCCTACGGCAGCACCGCTCCCATGCTCGGATGGATGGTGCAGGACAAGTATCGCGCCGCACGTCCCCGTGTGGGATAGAAGTGAGCGCAAGGACGGCACACTACCTAGCAGCGAGTTCGTGGAATGAGTACACCGTCCGTGCAGGACACGCGCTGCTGAGTGATCGACGCCAGTTCACCAAGCCGCGTGATCGCATCACCAAGGCCGGCACGGTCCTGTACAGCGCCACAGCGGACTGCAACTGCACCGGATTGCCCGATGAAGCAACAGTGCCCGAACATTCAACCGCCGCATCACGGCAGCGTGCACGAGCGCTCCAGGGATGTCGCGCGAGCGATTGCCGAGACGCCGCAGCCATGCAGTCCAGGCGTGACCGCAAGAAGGTGGAGATCGTTCGCGCATCTCAAGCGCATCCCCGTCGTGGACCGATTGCGCCTGGTCGTCGAGGGCTGACGGGCGCGCATGATTTGCTCGCAGCGATACCAGAACCTGCGACGAATGGCCAAGAGGTTGATCGAAGGACAACAGTACGGTCGCGATGCCAGCCTGAAAGGAGGTCGCGGACCCTCGCGACACCTGCGATAAGCGCCGCCCCTCTCGTCACACGCTCACCTCCGATGAAGCGCCGCCTCGAGAACTCGTCGCAAACCGAGTTTTTCAACGGAATATCATGGTGAGCACGATCTCGGCGTTCTCCAGCGCCACCTTGGCGTCGAAAGGCGCCTTGCCCTGCGCCATGGCACCGATGCGGCCGAAGTGGTTGGCCATGACGGTGAGCGCGCTCTGGCGGTACTTGATGGCGTCTTCGGGCTTCTGCCACTGGGCAGCGGCAGGCAGCGACATCACCAGGCCCGCGGCAGCGGCGGCGGCAAGGACCAGACGTTTCATTCGTGATCTCCGATGAGAAAGGATGAAGATTTGGAGAGTCAACCAGATCAAGGCTGACGGCCCGAAGTGTACGGAGGCCCCCTGGAACGCATTCCGCCGCTAGGGTATTTCCCGAGCGGCGGAACCGGCCCCGCTTCGCGGTATGGTTGCGCACCGCGGCGCGCGGCCGCGAACCCGAGAAGAGACCGATGTCCCCGAACGACCCTTCGCAAGGCTCGCTGCAACCGGTGCGCGTGTGGGACCTGCCCACGCGCCTGTTCCACTGGCTGCTGGTGCTGGTGGTGGCGGCGGCCTTCCTGAGCGGCCATCTCGATGCGCTGGAATGGCACATGCGATTCGGCCTGCTGGCCTGCGGGCTGCTGCTGTTCCGCATCGTCTGGGGATTCGTCGGCGGG
>JBGAKY010000114.1:0-7549 GCA_044224175.1 Rubrivivax sp.
GCTGCAGCAAGGGCCAATCGAAGCCCGGCCCCGGATCGCGCTTGCGCAGGGGCGCCACGTGCTCATGCCCGGCGACGAGGGCGATCGGGTAGTGCCGCCGCAGTGCCCGCATCAATGTGGCCAGGGCACGGTACTGCGGCGACTCGAACGCATCGCCTTCCAGGCCCTCGAGCTCGACCCCGATCGACCAGTCGTTGCAGTTGTCGCGGCCCTGCCAGCGCGACACCCCGGCATGCCAGGCGCGTCGGTCGCACGACACGAACTGCAGCACCTCGCCGTCGCGTCGCACGAAGAAGTGCGCCGACACCGTGAGGCCGCGCAGCGGCTCGAACGACGGATGCGCCGACACATCCAGTCGGTTGGTGAACAGCCGCTCGACGGCGTCGCCGCCGAAGTGCCCCGGCGGCAGGCTGATGGAATGCAGGACCACCAGTTCGATGGCCACGCCGTCGGGCCGTGGTCCGTGGTTTGGCGAGGCGATGGCCCGCGCGCCGCGCCACCAGCCCTGCGCCCAGGCGCCGGCCTTTGCCCGGGCCACGGCGTCAGTCGCCCGAGTCGCCGGCCTGGATGCCCAGTCGCGCCATGCGGTAGCGCATCTGGCGCAGCGACAAGCCCAGGCTCGCACCCGCCGCGGTGCGGTTGAAGCGATGGCGTTCCAGTGCCCGCACCAGGATGTCGCGCTCGACGTGGTCGAGGTGGGCGACCAGATCGGTGGGCAGACCGGCGCCGGCGACCACTGACGTCACCGCAGGCGCCGCCGCGGGTGGCGCCGGGCGCGGCGCCGGTTCGGTCTCGGCCAGCACCACGTCACCCAGCGCCGCGTCCGGCAGCCCCAGGTCGTCGGCCTCGATCACGCTGCCGGTGGCCAGCGCCAGCGCGCGGTGCAGCAGGTTCTCCAGTTCGCGCACGTTGCCCGGGAAGGCGTATCGAAGCAGCCGCTCCATCGCGGCCGGGGTCAGGTGCGGCGGCGGGCTCACGCCGGCGTCGCCCGCGATGCGCTCCAGCACCGCGGCGCAGATGGCCGGCAGGTCCTGCACCCGTTCGCGCAGGGGCGGCACGCCGATGCGGATGACGTTCAGCCGGTAGTAAAGGTCCTGCCGGAAGCGACCGCCCATCACCTCGGCACCCAGGTCCTTGTGGGTGGCGCTCAGGATGCGCACGTTGACGGCGTTCTCGGTCACGCCGCCCAGCGGCCGCACCGCGCGTTCCTGGATCACGCGCAGCAGCTTGCTCTGCATCGCCAGCGGCAGGTCGCCGATCTCGTCGAGGAACAACGTGCCGCCCTGCGCGGCCTGGAAGAAGCCTTCGCGGTCCTCGTTGGCGCCGGTGAAGGCGCCCTTGCGATAGCCGAAGAACTCGGCCTCGAGCAGGTTCTCGGGGATCGCGCCGCAGTTCACGGCAACGAAAGGCATCGCCGCGCGCGGCGAGACATCGTGGATCGCGCGTGCCACCAGTTCCTTGCCGGTGCCCGACTCGCCGTACACCAGCACCGGCGCCATGCTGCGCGCGACCTTCTCGATCAGGGAACGCACCTGCTGCATGGCCACCGAATCGCCGACGATGCGGTCGAGCGACCGGCGCGGGCCCGCCGGCCGCGGCTCGGGCGGACGCGCCTTGGCCGCTTCGCCCGCGCTCGTGCGCCCCAGCGCCGAAGCGACGACGGCGCGGAACTGGCGCAGGTCCACCGGCTTGGTCAGGTAGTCGTAGGCACCGGCCTTGAGCGCCTCGACCGCGTTCTCGGCCGAGCCGTAGGCGGTGATGACGATGCCTTTTTCGCCTTGGCCGTGTTCTTCCAGCCGGCGCAGCAGGTCCAGGCCGCTGCCGTCGGGCAGCCGCATGTCGGTGATGACGAGATTGAAGCGCTGCGACGTCAGCATGGTCCAGGCCTGCTCGACGCCTTCGGCGCTCTCGACGTCGTAGCCTTCGCGCAGCAGCGTCAGTTCATAGAGGGTGCGCAGGTCGGGCTCGTCGTCGACGACCAGCAGGCGCAGGCGCGGCATGGAGGTCATGACTGGCTGAAAAGCGGTGTCGGCACGGCGGCAAGCGCGGCGCGCCTCATCGTGACGACGAACTCGTTGCGGGCCGTCTCGCCCGCGGGCAGTGCGCGGTATTCGATGCTGGCGCCATAGCGTTGGCAGAGCTCGCGGCAAATATACAGGCCCAGTCCGGTGCCGCGGCTGCGCGTGGAGAAGAAAGGCTCGAACAGGAAGCGCTCGACCTCGGGCGCGATCGCCGGTCCGTCGCTCGCCACCGACAGCTGCGCCGGCGCGTCGTCGCGTGCCGCCAGGCGCAGCACGATGGCGCCAGGGCCGTTGCCGGCATGGCGGTGCGCGTTGTCCAGCAGGTTCACCAGCACGCGGCGCAGGTGCTCGGCGTCGAAGGCCACGCCCAGCGGCCGCGCCGGCAGCTCCACCCGCAGCCGGCTCTCGGCTCCCAGCGGCAGGCCCACGGTCGCGGCCCACTCGGCGGCGCAGGCCGCGACTTCGGCGTCGGCATCCACCGCCTGCGGCGGCGGCGGCTCGGCGCCGGGCACCAGCTCCATCACGTCGTCGACGATGCGCTTCAGGCGCTGCACGTTGTCGGCCACGATGCGCGCCAGTCGTTGCTGCTGCGGCGCCAGCTCGTCTTCCAGCAGCAGCGCGTTGGCCTGCGCGATGGCGGCCAGCGGGTTGCGGATCTCGTGCGCGATGCCGGCCGAGACACGGCCCATCGCCGCCAGCTTCTCCTGCTGAACACGCGCCAGCGCGTTGCGCGCGTCTTCCAGCAGCAGCACGCAGAAGGCTTCGGCGGCGCCGGCCGCCCCGTCGGGCGCGCTGCGTCGCATGAAGCGCACGCGCACGCGCAAGGCCTGCCGCTCGCCGCTGGGGAAGGCCAGGTTCACCTCGCGCCCGGCCTCCGGCCAGGCGCCTTCGGTCAGCGCCCGCCCGACCGCGCCGGCCAGTTCCTCCCAGGCCGGGCGCGAGGCCAGGCCGAAGGGCGCCGGCGGGCTCAGCCCTTCGTCCACCAGCAGCGCACGTGCCGCCGGGTTGGCGGCCCGCACGCGCAATTCGCGATCGACCACCAGCACGCCGTCGACCATCTCCTCGATCACCAGCCGGTTCAGCTGGGCCTGCTGGCGCGCCACCTCCAGGCTGCCACGCGCAGCCAATTCCTCGCGCGCCAGACGCGCGGCCAACTCGCCGGCCAGCACCGCGATGACGAACAGCCCCAGCCCCGCCAGTCCGGTCTGCAGCATCAGCGCCGCGAAGTCGCTGCGTGCGTTGCCGGTGAGCCAGGCGGTCCACAGCAGCAGCAGCGAGACCGCCGCGGCGGTGGCCAGCGCCAGCAAGCGCTGCCCCATCACGCCCGACATCAGCACCGGCAGCACCAGCAGCGCCGCATAGTTGAAGTTGGAGGCGGGCGAGAACAGATGCAGGGTGCCGAACACCAGCAGGTCGATGCCGATGGTGGCGGCCCACTGGCGGCGCCGCTGGGCGGGTGGCAGGCGCGGCGCCGTGAGCGCCTGGAAGCGCGGCAGCAGCCACAAGGCCACGGCCTGCGCCGCGTAGACCACGCACAGCAGCGCCAGGGCCAGCGGCTGGCCGCTGCCGGCAATGCTGCTGGCTCCGGTGGCCGCCACCAGGCCGGTGCCGACGATGGCACGCGCCGCGGCATAGGTGCGGTACACGCGGGTGAGCGACCCGCCATCGTCGGCGGCACCCGATCGCACGGCCTCGCCGGCGGCCAGCCAGCCAGGGTCGAAGAAGCTTTCGCCGCCGAGCCCGCTGTCGCCGGCGCGGCGACCGGGATCGCGGCGGTCGCCGCGCCGGCGGTCGCCGCGGCGGCGTTCCTGCGCGGCTTCGCTCATGGCAATGCCGCGCGCGCGTCCATCAGCGTCAGCGCGGCCCCGCAACGCGGTGCGCGTCGCCGCAGTAGGGGCGGCCGGCGGCGTCGAAGCGCGCGTCGGACTTGGGCAGGTGCAGCTTGCAGTGCGCGCACTCGATCATCTCCACCGGCGCTGCCGGTCGCGCAGGCGCGCCCTTGGAAGGGCTGCCGCCGACGCGTCGGTTGCGCCCCAGCATCAGCCAGAGCAGCACCCCGACCACGGCGATCACCATCAGGTACTTCACGACGGTGTCCTTCCCAGCAGCACCTCGTAGACGAAGCGCGAGCCGGCGTAAGCCAGCAGCAGCAGCACCGCGCCGACGTAGAGCCAGCGCGTCGCCTGGCGGCCGCGCCAGCCGCGCTGGCGGCGCCCCACCAGCAGGGCCGCGAACACGCCCCAGGCGAGCAGCGAGAACACCGTCTTGTGGATGTCCTGCCGCCACTGGGTGGCGGTGACCACGCCCAGCAGCAGCGTGGCGGTGAGCACCGCGAAGCCGGCTTCGACGAAGCGGAAGGTCAGGCGCTCCAGCTGCAGAAGCGGCATGCCGAAGGCGGCCCCGCCATGCGCGCCACTGCCAGGGCGCAGCCGACGGTCGGCCGCGTCCAGCATGGCCGCGTGCAGCACCGCGGCACCGAAGAGGCCGTAGGAACCGACCCCCAGCGCGAAGTGCAGCGGCGCCAGGGCCGAGGCATAGACGCGAGGCTCGCCCGGAAACGCCAGCGCCAGCAGCACCGCTGCCGAACCCGCCAGCGCCAGCCCGCGCCGCACCGAAGGCAGCGGCACGAGACGGCTTTCCACCGTGTAGACCGCGACCACCAGCCAGACCGTCATCGACAGCACGGGTGCGAATCCCAGACGTGCGCCGGGTTCGTCGGTGCCCCACCCGCCAATGTCCAGCACCAGCACGGCCAGGTGCATGGCCCAGCCCAGCAGCAAGGAAGCGATCGCCACGCGCCCGGCGCCCGGAGCCGCCGCGGTCAGCAGATAGCCCCCGGTGGCGACCAGGGCGACCACGAGCGGCGCGCCGCCAGCGAGCATCGGGGACGCCGTCGATAGAATCATTGCCCGTAGTTTACTGACGCGGCACGCGCCAGCCGCGTGTGCCGCGGGCCCGCCGACATGGCCTCTTCCCTTACCGACAGACTCTCGCGCCTGGTCAAGACCATGCGCGGCCAGGCGCGCATCACCGAAGCCAATGTGCAGGAGATGCTGCGCGAGGTGCGCATGGCCCTGCTGGAGGCCGACGTCGCGCTGCCCGTGGTGCGCGACTTCATCGCCCGCGTGAAGGACAAGTCGCTCGGCCAGGATGTGGTGGGCTCGCTGAACCCCGGCCAGGCGCTGGTGGGCATCGTGCACCGCGAACTGGCCGCCACCATGGGCGACGGCGTCGCCGACCTCAACCTGGCCACCCAGCCGCCGGCGGTGATCCTGATGGCCGGCCTGCAGGGCGCCGGCAAGACCACGACCACCGCCAAGCTGGCCAAGCACCTGATCGAGCGCCGCAGGAAGAAGGTGCTCACCGTCTCCACCGACGTCTACCGCCCGGCCGCCATCGAGCAGCTCAAGACGGTCACGAAACAGGCCGGCGCCGAGTGGTTCCCGAGCGAGGCCTCGGGCAAGCCGCGCGACATCGCGCTCGCTGCACTCGACCACGCGAAGCGGCACTATTTCGACGTGCTGCTCGTCGACACCGCCGGCCGCCTGGGCATCGACGAAGCACTGATGGCCGAGATCCGCGAACTGCATGCGACGCTGAACCCGGTG
This sequence comes from Rubrivivax sp., assembly GCA_044224175.1. GTDB lineage: Bacteria > Pseudomonadota > Gammaproteobacteria > Burkholderiales > Burkholderiaceae_C > Rubrivivax. Next base: position 5,630 of record JBGAKY010000114.1, read on the forward strand.
GAAACCCTGTTCGTGGTCGACGCCATGCAGGGCCAGGACGCGGTGAACACTGCCAAGGCCTTCAAGGAAGCGCTGCCGCTGACGGGCATCGTGCTCACCAAGCTGGACGGCGACTCGCGCGGCGGCGCCGCGCTCTCGGTGCGGCAGGTGGCGGGTGCGCCGATCAAGTTCGCCGGCACCTCCGAGAAGCTCGACGGCCTGGAGGTCTTCGACGCCGAGCGCCATGCCGGCCGCGTGCTGGGCATGGGCGACATCGTCGCCCTGGTCGAGGAAGTTCAGAAGGGCGTCGACCTGGCGCAGGCGCAGAAGCTGGCCGAGAAGGTCAAGTCCGGCGGCTTCGACCTCGACGACTTCCTGTCCCAGATCTCGCAGATGAAGAAGATGGGCGGCCTGGCCGGGCTGATGGACAAGCTGCCGAGCCAGCTCACTGCCAAGGCGCAGGGCGCCGACCTGGGGCGCGCCGAGCGCGATGTCAAGCGCATGGAAGGCATCATCTGCTCGATGACACCGCTCGAGCGCCGCAAGCCCGAGCTCATCAAGGCCAGCCGAAAGCGCCGCATCGCCGCCGGCGCCGGCGTGCAGGTCCAGGAAGTGAACCGCCTGCTCAACCAGTTCGACCAGATGCAGGGCATGATGAAGAAGATGAAGGGCGGCGGCCTGATGAAGATGATGAAGCGCATGGGCGGCCTGCCCGGCATGCCGCGATAGGCAATCGGCTGCATGAGACGGCGTGAGGAGTTCACGCCGCGAAGAACCCGCCCCGGGCGTCGGAAACGACTCGTCACCTCTTCGTCCGCGAGCGCCGGCGCGGCTGGCCGATACTCTTTTCCATCGTGCCCGCTGGTCTGCGCAGCGGCGTGCGCCCCGAACATGAACCTTCTGGACCCGACCGAATCGCCGGCCCTCTTCGTTGCCGTGCTGCTGCTGCTCACGCTGCTGGCGTTGCGCATGCGCCAGCAACGCCAGGGCTCGCGCCGCAGCAGCGCGCGCGACGCGCTGGACACGGTGGCCGACTGGAAACCCGAATCGTCGCGGGTGCTGTCTATCCATGAACGCCAGGCCTACGACGTGCTTCGCCGCGCGCTGCCGGGCATGCTGGTGCTGGCCCAGGTGCCGCTGTCGCGCTTCCTGCGCGTGCCCACCCGCCATTCGTACAACGACTGGATGCAGCGCGTGGGCTCGCTTTCGGCCGACCTGCTGATCTGCGACACTGGCTCGCGCGTGCTGGCCTGCGTGGACATCCGCTCGCCGCAGGAAACCGAGCGCAGCCGCCGCCGCCACGAACGCCTGGGCCGCGTGCTCAAGGCCGCCGGCATCCGCGTCTACACCTGGCGCGAAGGGCAGATGCCTTCGCTGGCCGAGGTTCGCAATTCGCTCGCCGCCGACCTGATGCCGGTCGACAACTCGCGCAAGGCCACCGCGTCGCGCCCGATGCCGCTGATCCCGGTGGCCGACATCGAGGAAGTGCTGGCCGATGGCGACCAGGCCAGCTACGACGCCGGCATGGAGCCCGTGCCTTCGGGCTTCTTCGAAGACGAGCAGGAACCTCTGCGCGCCGAACTGGCGCGCGGCTGAACGCCGTTCAGCCCAGCAGCGCCTGCGCGAACTCGCGCGCGTCGAAGGTCTGCAGGTCTTCCAGTTTCTCGCCCACGCCGATGAAGTAGACCGGCACTACGCGGCCGGCCTCCTGCCCCCAGCGCGCGATGGCGGCCAGCACGCCGCCCTTGGCGGTACCGTCCAGCTTGGTGACCACCAGCCCGGTGAGGCCGATCGCGGCGTCGAAGGCCTTCACCTGCGCCAGCGCGTTCTGGCCGGTGTTGCCATCGACCACCAGCAGCACCTCGTGCGGGGCGCCTTCCTGCGCCTTGCCGATGGTGCGCTTGATCTTCTTCAACTCTTCCATCAGGTGCGCCTGCGTGG
>JBGAKY010000115.1:0-7809 GCA_044224175.1 Rubrivivax sp.
GCAATCTTCTGGCCGCCTTGGGCAAGGGCGAAAGTCTACCACGACGCCTGATCTACGTTAGCACCACCGGTGTTTACGGCGATTGCGGCGGGGTGCGCATCGACGAGACGCGCCGCGTCAATGCCGAAAGCCCGCGTGCTGGTCGTCGGGTCGACGCCGAAACCTGCCTGCGCGCATGGGGGCGGCGAACCGGCGTCGTCGTCTCGATCCTGCGGGTGCCCGGCATCTATGCCGCCGACCGCCTGCCGGTCGAGCGCCTGGACAAGGGCTTGCCGGCGCTGATCGACGCCGACGACGTGTACACCAACCACATCCATGCCGACGACCTGGCGCGCGCCTGCATCGCCGCGCTGCTGCGCGGCCGCCCGCAGCGCGTGCTGCACGCCAGCGACGACACCGAGCTGAAGATGGGCGAGTACTTCGACCTCGCGGCCGACCTCTGCGGCCTGCCGCGGCCGCCGCGCATCACGCGCGAGGAGGCGCAGACCCGGCTGCCGCCCATGCTGCTGAGCTTCATGAGTGAATCCCGCCGGCTCGACAACCGGCGCCTGAAGCGCGAACTGCGGCTGGTGCTGAAGTACCCGACGGTGAACGAAGGGCTGATCGCCTAGACGCCCTGCGCGTGGCGCAGCGTCTTCGCGCGGTCCACGCTCTGCACCTTCAGCGTCTGCCGTTCGCCTTCGCGCAGGATCTCCAGCGTCACCTCGCGTTCCGGGCTGCCGCCCGACCACAGGCGCTTCCACAGCGTCTCCAGGCGCGCCACCTCGGTGCCGTCGATGCGCAGGATGCGGTCGCCCGCCTGCAGCCCGGCCACGTCGGCCGGGCTGTCGTCGCTGACGCGGATCACGCGCACGCCGCCGTCGGATTCGGTGCAGCTGATGCCGATCCAGGCCCGTTCGCTGGCCTGCGTGGTGCCGCGCGTGCGCAGTTCGGCCAGCACCGGCTTGAGCAGGTCGACCGGGACGAACATGTTGCCCGGCATGCGCGGCTGTTCGCCGCCGAGCGCGTCGTTCACGAACAGCGAGCCGACGCCCAGCAGTTCGCCCGCCAGGTTGAACAGGCCGGCGCCGCTGTGGTCGCGCCGCGGCGGCGAGGTGAAGAGCGCGCCGTCGACGTGGTACTCCCAGTAGCCCGAGAAGTCCCGCCGCGACACCAGGCGCGCCGGGCTGGCGGCGCCGTCCTCGCCGCCGCTCATCACCAGCAGCGGCTCTTCGCGGCTGACCTCGGCTGATCGGCCCAGCGGCACCGGCGCCGCGCCGATGGGGGCCAGCGCCTGCACGAGACCGAAGCCGGTGGCCTGGTCGTAGCCGGTCACGCGGGCCGGAATGCGGCGCAGGTCTTCGGTCACCAGGTCCACCTGCTCGGCTTCCAGGATCAGGTAGCCGATGGTGAGGACCAGCCCTTCGCCGATGAGCACGCCCGACCCGCTGCGTTCGCGCCCCAGGGTGCGCACCGAGCGCGCGCCTTCGACGGCCTTGGCTTCCACGCCCAGCATCGCGCCGCTGGCGCGTTCGAGCGCGCGCGACTGCGCTTCGATGCTGCTGCCTTCGGCCGCCACCGCCGCGGCCGGCAGCAGCAGCAGGGCTGTCCACTTCAGGAAACCGCGCCAGACTTCCATGGCCCCACCCTCCTGTGACCGCAGCATGATGCCGCGGTGCCGACCGTGCCGGTGTAAGGGATTTGTGGCGCGCGCGGCGCTTCCGGTCAGCGCCGGCGCGAACCGAAGGGCGGCTGGCCGCGCCAGAAGCGGATCATCAGGAAACCGCCCACCATGCCGCCCAGGTGGGCGAAGTGGGCCACGCCCCCGCGCGTGCCCAGACCCAGCAGCAGTTCCAGCGCGCCGAACACGATGACGAAGGTCCGCGCCTTCATGGGGATGGGCGGGATCAGCGGCATGATGATGCGGTTCGGGAACAGCATGCCGTAGGCCAGCAGCAGCGCATAGATGGCGCCCGAGATGCCCAGCGTCGGGTCGTAGGAGCCGGTGACCGCGGTGAAGATCAGCTGCGTCAGCGCGGCCGCCAGCACGCCGGCGGTCATGAACTGCCAGTACCGGCGCTGGCCCCAGAGCAGTTCCAGTTCGGAACCGAACATCCACAGGCCCAGCATGTTGAAGATGAGGTGCAGCGGGTCGCCGTGCAGGAAAGCGTAGCTGACCACCTGCCAGGGCAGGAAGCGCGGGCTGGAGATCGGCCAGAGCGCGAACCACTGCACCAGCGGCAGCACGTTCAGGTACTCCAGGCAGAAGACGGCCGTGCACACCAGCATCAGGATTCTCGTGATGGGTGCGATGGGCGGCATCTTCGGGCGGAGGTTGGCGAGTGGGCTTTACGTCTGGTGCCCGCGGCCAGACTCGAACTGGCACGCCTTTCGGCGGCGGATTTTGAGTCCGCTACGTCTACCGATTTCGTCACGCGGGCCGGGCGCGGGTCGATGAGTCGTGCGGCCCTCACCGATTGGCAAGAATTATGGCATGCGCCTCCGGGATCGCCCGGGCGTGAATCGGGCCTGACACAATGAAGCGTCGCCAAGGAACGCGAGATGACCGCACAGCCTGCCTACAAGACCCTTGAGGACGCGATCGGCCAGACCCCTCTGGTGCGCCTGCAACGCGTGTCGGGCGCGGCCAATGCGCGCCGCGGCAATGTCGTGCTGGGCAAGCTGGAAGGCAACAACCCGGCCGGCTCGGTGAAGGACCGGCCCGCCATCAGCATGATCCGGCGCGCCGAGGAGCGCGGCGAGATCAAGCCCGGCGACACGCTGATCGAAGCCACCAGCGGCAACACCGGCATCGCGCTGGCCATGGCCGCCGCGATGCGCGGCTACCGCATGCTGTTGATCATGCCGGAGGACCTGTCGGTCGAGCGCGCCCAGACCATGAAGGCCTTCGGCGCCGAACTGGTGCTCACGCCTCGTTCCGGCGGCATGGAGCACGCGCGCGACCTGGCCGAGCAGATGCAGCGCGAAGGCAAGGGCCGCGTGCTGGACCAGTTCGCCAACGCCGACAACCCGCGCGTCCACTACGAGACCACCGGCCCCGAGATCTGGGCCGACACCGGCGGCCGCGTCACGCACTTCGTCAGCGCGATGGGCACCACCGGCACCATCACGGGGGTCTCGCGATTCCTGAAGGAGAAGAACCCCGCGGTGCGCGTGGTCGGGGCCCAGCCGGCCGAAGGCTCGCGCATCCCCGGCATCCGCAAGTGGCCGGAAGCCTACCTGCCGAAGATCTACGACCCGAAGGCGGTCGACGAACTGGTGCTGGTGAGCCAGGCCGAGGCGGAGGACATGGTGCGCCGGCTGGCGCGCGAGGAAGGCCTGTTCGCGGGCATCTCGGCCGCCGGCGCCTGCAAGGTGGCGCTGCAGATCGCCGAGCAGGTGGAGAACGCCACCATCGTCTTCATCGTCTGCGACCGGGGCGACCGCTACCTCTCGACCGGGGTGTTTCCCGCCTGAGTCCGATGCGGTACGAGCATCGCTTCTGTCCCCATTGCGCAACCCCGCTGGCGCTGCTGGAAGCCGAGGAAGACGGCGGACCGAAGCAGCGCCTGCGCTGCCCGGCCTGCGGCTTCACCCACTGGAACAACCCGGTGCCGGTGCTCGCGGCGGTGATCGAATGCGCCGACCGCGGCGGCCAGGTGCTGCTGGCGCGCAACGCGGCCTGGCCCGGGCGCATGTTCGCGCTCATCACCGGTTTCATGGAAGCCGGCGAGTCGCCCGAGGAAGGCATCCGGCGCGAAGTGGCCGAGGAGACCGCGCTCCAGGTGGACACGCTGTCGCTGATCGGCGTCTACGACTTCCAGCGCATGAACCAGGTGATCGTCGCCTACCACGCGCTGGCGCGTGGCGAGGTGCGGCTGTCGCCCGAACTGGCAGAGTACAAGCTCTTCGAGCCCGCCGACCTGCGCTGCTGGCCCGCCGGCACCGGCTACGCGCTGGCCGACTGGCTGCGATCGCGCGGGCACGAGCCGAAGTTCATGGAACTGCCGGCCCGGCGCTGACGGCCACCCCCTAGAATCGGGGCCGATGGAAGCGACCAAGGAACTGGACACGCGCGGGCTGCTCTGCCCGCTGCCCATCCTCAAGGCCAAGAAGGCGCTGGCCGAACTGGCCAGCGGTGACCTGCTGAAGGTGGTGAGCACCGACCCGGGGTCGATGCGCGACTTCCAGGCCTTCGCGCGCCAGACCGGGAACGAACTCGTCTCGCAGGAAGGCGCGGACGGCGAGTTCGTGCATGTGCTGAAGCGCCGCTAGGCGGCGCGCCGCCCTCAGAATTCCAGGTTCTTCAGGTACTGGCGGAACCCCGGCCCCAGGTCCGGGTGGGCGAGCGCGAGCTCGACGTTGGCCTCCAGGAAGCCTTCCTTGCTGCCGCAGTCGTAACGCTTGCCTTCGTAGCGGTAGGCGAAGACCTTCTCGCGCCGCAGCAGCGAGGCGATGCCGTCGGTGAGCTGGATCTCGCCGCCCACTCCACGCGGCTGGGTGGCGATCTCGTGGAAGACGCCCGGCGTCAGGATGTAGCGACCCGCCACGCCCAGGCGCGACGGTGCCGCTTCGGGCGCCGGCTTCTCGACGATGCGGGTCACGTCCATCACGCGGTCGTTCACCGCCGTGCCGGCGACGATGCCGTAGCGCCGGGTGTGTTCGGCCGGCACCTCCTGCACCGCCAGGATGGAGGCACGCCACTCCTGGAACTGCTCCACCATCTGCGCCAGCACCGGCGGCTTGCCCACCATCAGGTCGTCGGCCAGCAGCACCGCGAAGGGCTGGTTGCCCACCAGGCGCTGGCCGCACAGCACGGCATGGCCCAGGCCCAGGGCCTGCGCCTGGCGCACGTAGATGCATTCCATGTCGTCGGGCTTGACGCTGCGCACCACCGCGAGCAGTTCGTCCTTCTTCGCGTTCTCGAGCGCCACCTCGAGCTCGTAGGTCATGTCGAAGTGGTCTTCGATCGGCCGCTTGTGTCGGCCGGTGACGAAGATCATCTCGCGCACACCCGCGGCGTAGGCCTCTTCGACCGCGTACTGGATCAGGGGCTTGTCGACGACGGGCAGCATTTCCTTGGGCTGCGCCTTGGTGGCGGGCAGGAAGCGCGTGCCGAGACCGGCGACGGGGAAGATTGCCTTCTGTACTAACATTTGATTACATTGGGTGGCACGGTCCGGATTCATTGTGGCATGCAGACTCCGGGGAACAAGGCGCTTCGGGCGTCAATTAGGCACATGGATCTGTTGATCGTCGAACCGCTCGACCCCGAGGTGCTGCAGTGGCTGCAGGCGCGCCACGCGGTCGTGTACGAGCCGGAACTGGCGCTCGACCCACGCGCCTTCCGCCGCGCGCTGGCGAAGGCACGTGCGGCGATCATCCCGCCCTCGGTGGCGATGGACGTCGACTCGCTGCTGCTGGCTTCGCGCCTGCGCGCGGTGGGGCGCCTTTCCTCGGGGGCCGAGAACATCGACGTCGAGGCCTGCGCGCGCGCCGGCATCGAAGTCATCCGCCCCCTCAGCGCCAGCGCGGCGGCCGAGGCCGAATTCATGATCGGCGCGCTGCTGCAGATGCTGCGCCGGGTGCCGGTGGTCAGCCCCGAAGGCCTGCTGGTGGGGCGCGAACTCGGCGGCTCCACGGTGGGCCTGATCGGCATGGCGCCGGCGGCGCAGCACCTCGCCCACCTGCTGGAAGCCTTTGGCGCGCGCGTGCTGGGCTACGACCCCGCGCTGCACGCCAGCGACAGCCTGTGGCAGCGCTGGCAGGTGCAGCCGGTGGGCCTGCGCGAACTGTTCGAGCAGAGCGACGGCGTCTGCGTGCTGCTGACGTACTTCTCGCGCTACCGCGGCCTCATCGGCGAGCGTTTCCTCGGCATCGCCAGGCCCAACCAGGTGCTGGCCTGCCTGGCCCATTCGAGCCTGTTCGACGAACACGCGCTGGCCGCCGCACTGAGCCACGGCCGCCTGGCCGCCGCCTGGTTCGACAGCATGGAGCCCGGCATGCAGGACCCCGGCCGCCCGCTGCGCCACCTGGACACGCTTCAGGTGACACCGCGCGTGGGCAGCACCACGCTGGAATCGCGCTCGCGCAGCGCCTGGACCGTGGCGCGCCGCATCGACGAGCTGCTCGGCGGCCGCCATGCGGCCGAACCGACGGCCGACTTCAGGACTTCGGGGGCAGGCGATCTCGCTGATCTCGAAGACGGCTCAACGCCTGCCTGAAGCCTTCGAGCCGTTCGCGTTCCTGCGCCACCACGGCGGCCGGCGCACGTTCCACGAAGCTGGCGTTGCCCAGCTTGCCTTCGGCCTTGGCGATCTCGCCTTCCAGGCGCGCGATCTCCTTGCCCAGGCGCGCGCGTTCGGCCTCGACGTCGATCTCCACGTGCAATGCCATCCGCACGTGGCCGGCCACCGCCACCGGCGCCGCCTGGGTGGCGGTGGCGAAGCCAGCTTCGTCGGCGAAGACACGCACTTCGGCCAGCCGCGCCAGCGCCTTGATGACGGGCGCCGCCGACTCCACGAACGCCGCGTCGCCCAGCGTCAGCAGCGGCACCTTGTCGCCGGGTGACAGGCCCATTTCGCTGCGCAGGTTGCGGCACACGGTGAGCACGGCCTTCAACTGGCCGACCCAGGCATCGGCCTTGGGGTCCACCTTCTCCAGCTGCGCTTCGGGGTAGCGTGCGGTGACGATGCTCTCGGCGGTCTTGCGGCCGGCCACCGGCGCCACCGTCTCCCACAGCTCGGCGGTGATGAAGGGCGCCAGCGGGTGCAGCAGGCGCAGCACCGTTTCCAGCACGCGGATCAGGGTGCGCCGGGTGGCACGCTGCTGCGGCGGCGTGCCGCCCGCGATCTGCACCTTCGCGATCTCGATGTACCAGTCGCAGTACTCGTCCCAGACGAACGAATAGATCGCGTTGGCCACGTTGTCCAGCCGGTACTCGGCGAAGCCCTGCGCCACCGCGTGCTCCACGCGCTGCAGCTCGCCGGTGACCCAGCGGTCGGCGGCGCTGAACTGCAGGTAGCCGTGGAAGGGCTGGCCGGGGGCGCACTGCTCCTTGGTGTGCTCCTCCAGCCCGCAGTCCTGGCCTTCGCAGTTCATCAGCACGAACTTGGTCGCGTTCCAGAGCTTGTTGCAGAAGTTGCGGTAGCCCTCGCAGCGCTTGCTGTCGAAGTTGACGTTGCGGCCCAGGCTCGCGTAGCTTGCCATCGTGAAGCGCAGCGCGTCGGCGCCGAAGCCGGGGATCCCTGCGGGGAACTCCTTCTCGGTGTCCTTGCGCACGCGTGGCGCCGTTTCCGGGCGTCGCAGGCCGGTGGTGCGCTTTTCCAGCAGTGGCGCCAGCTCGATGCCGTCGATCAGGTCGACCGGGTCGAGCACGTTGCCTTCGCTCTTGCTCATCTTGCGGCCCTGGGCGTCGCGCACCAGACCGTGGATGTAGACGTCGCGGAACGGCACCTTGCCGGTGAAGTGGGTCGTCATCATGATCATCCGGGCGACCCAGAAGAAGATGATGTCGAAGCCGGTCACGAGCACGGTGCTGGGCAGGAACAGGTCCTGTTCCAGCGTCTTCCCGGGCCAGCCCAGCGTGGAGAAGGGCACCAGCGCCGACGAATACCAGGTGTCGAGCACGTCCTCGTCGCGCGTCAGCGGGCCCGTGTAGCCGGCCTTGGCAGCGCGGTCACGCGCCTCGGCCTCGTCGCGGCCAACGAAGAGTTCGCCCTTCGTGCCGTACCAGGCCGGGATCTGGTGGCCCCACCAGAGCTGGCGGCTGATGCACCAGTCCTGGATGTTGTTCATCCAGTGGTTGTAGGTGTTGACCCACTGGTCGGG